>NZ_JCALDM010000040.1:0-4316 GCF_059812845.1 Mycobacterium sp. NGS34 | reverse complement strand
TTTCGCGAGCACTTTAGATGAGTCTCGTCGGGGGCTTGACGAACGCCACACTTTAAGTCATTCTCTTTCTAAAAGAAACTATCTCTGATTACCAGAGATGACTGGCGTCTTGCCGGCCCGGACAAGGAGATCCATCAATGACTGACCACAGCGGCGTGATTCAGGATGTACGGCAGGGCATGATCCCTGCACACATTTACAACGACAAAGAGATCTTCGAGCTTGAAAAGGAGCGGGTCTTTGGTCGCAGCTGGCTTTTCGTCGCCCACGAATCCGAGGTGCCCGAAGCTGGCGACTACGTGGTGCGCCGCGTCCTGGAAGACTCATTCATCATTTCCCGTGATGAACATGGAGAAATCCGGGCACTGTTCAACATGTGCCTTCACCGCGGCATGCAGGTCTGCCGCACGGAGATGGGAAACGCTTCCCACTTCCGTTGCCCGTACCACGGGTGGTCCTACCGTAACGACGGCCGCATAGTCGGACTGCCCTTCCACAAAGAGGCATACGGCGGCGAAGAGGGCTTCAAGAAGCAGGGGCAGACGTTGCTGCCTGCTCCTTCCCTGGGCATCTACAACGGCCTTATCTTCGTCAGCCTGGATCCTGACGCAGAGCCGTTGGAGGACTTCCTGGGTGACTTCAAGTTCTACATGGACTACTACACGAAGCAAAGCTCCGGCGGGATTGAACTGCGCGGGCCGCAGCGGTGGCGGGTCAAGGCCAACTGGAAAATCGGAGCCGAAAACTTCGCCGGCGACATGTATCACACCCCCCAGACCCACACCTCCGTCGTCGAAATTGGTTTGTTCCGCGAACCAAAGGCGGAAAAGCGCAAGGACGGGACAACCTATTGGGCCGGCAACGGCGGCGGAACTACCTACAAGCTTCCCGAAGGAAGCCTGGAGGACCGCCTCCGCTACGTGGGCTACCCGGACGAGATGATCGCCCGCATGAAAGAGCAGTGGAGCCAGGAGCAGCTCGACGTCGTGGGCAAGGACGGGTTCATGGTGTCGGCGGCGTCGGTGTTCCCGAACATGAGCTTCGTGCACAACTGGCCACGGGTCGAAGAAGACTCCGATGAAGTGCTCCCGTTCATCTCCATCCGGCAGTGGCAGCCAATCAGTGAAGACGAGACCGAGATCGTATCGTGGTTCGCCGTCGACAAGAACGCGCCCGAAGAGTTTAAGGCACTTTCCTACAAGGCCTATCTCATGTGCTTTGGCAGCGGCGGCATGTTCGAGCAGGACGACGTGGAAAACTGGGTTTCCTTGACCAGCACCGCCGGCGGCCCGATGGCACGGCGCCTGCTGCTGAACAGCCGCATGGGCATGCTGGAAAACGGACAGAACGTCGTCGAACCCCTGACCCCCGAGCAGTACTCCGGCCCCGGCTCGACCCGCGTCGGATACAGCGAATACAACCAGCGTGAACTGCTCCTGCGATGGGCCAACCATCTTGAACGACCGATGGAAAAAGCGGCCCAGGTGCACGTCGGCAGCAATCCGGTGCAGGACTGTCCGTCTGACACCCCGGATTCTTTCCCGGCTCCCGCTGAGCACAACGGGCACGCCCCGGCAATGACCGTTTCGAAGGAGGGCTAGCCGTGGGTATTGAAGCCGTAACCGAACGCAGCAACAAATCTCTCTCGGAGCAGTCGGTGCTGGGAGGGCACGCCCCCCGTACTCAGAGGACGGGTGACTCCCTGCCGTTCAATGATGAACTTCATCTGCAAGCCCACAAGTGGCTTGTCGATGAATCCTATTTGCTCGACGCACAGGAGTACGACGAGTGGCTGAGCCGCCTCACGGACGACGTGCACTATCTCATGCCGGTGAGGGTGACCACTGCCCTCGGGGCCGGTTACAGCACGTCTCCCGGGATGGCGCACATGGATGAAAACAAGTACTCGCTGAGCCGCAGGGCGGCGCGCTTCGCCACGGAACACGCCTGGACCGAAGACCCTCCGTCGCGGCTGCGCCACTACGTCACCAACGTCCGGACGTTCCGTACCGGTAACCCGGATGAGATCATCGTGGATTCGGCGGTCCTGCTGTTCCGCAGCCGGGGCGACGTCCGCGAGGCCGCGACCGTGTCGGCAGGCAGGGAGGATCTGCTGCGCCGCACCGGCTCCGGCTGGCAGCTCGCCCGCCGCACCATCATGGTCGACGAGGCGGTCATCCGGATGCAGAATCTGGCCATATTCCTATGAAACTCGAATGGGAAGGCGAAGAGGAGGACCGCCTTGCCGCCATTCGAGCGGCGGAGGAGCGCGACCGGCTGGAAGCACGGGTCAACGGCGCTCCGATCGTGATCGCCAACGAATTCTCCGAAGTCCAGGTAAGCCGCGTCGAGACGCGGAACGGCTCGCGGCTGATGATCAAGTCCCCGCGCTCCGGCCAGTGGGTGTCCCTGTGCCCCCTGGAGCTGGAAGCCCTCACCTGGCAGGCGCCGGCAACCTTCTCGGCCATGATCGGGCATCCGTTCGGGCCGCTTGTCACCGAGGACGAGCAGCCGCCCCAGAACAAAAACAACATCTAGAGGCCAAGGAGATTGACAATGCCTACCGTAAAAGCAGATCTGCAAGCCTGCCAGGGCTACGCCAACTGCGTCGTTGGGGCACCCGACTACTTTGATCTGGATGACGACGGAATCGTTGTTCTCCTCAGGACCAAAGTTCCCGAGGCCGAGCGTTCCCGTGTCACCGAGGCTGCCCGCAGCTGCCCGGTGTCCGCCCTAGTAGTGGAGGACTGATGAACACGACCACAGTTATCGTCGGCTCCTCAACCGGCGGCGTGCGTGCTGCCCAGTCCCTGCGCCTGGAGGGGTATGAAGGCGACATCGTCCTCGTCGGTGCTGAGACGGAACTCCCGTACGACAAGCCGCCGTTGTCCAAATCCGTCCTCTCCGGCAAAGCAGAGGAGTCGTCCATCCGCCTCCTTACCCGCGAGCAGGCGGAGGAAGCCAGCATCCGGCTGCTGCTCGGGCACGCCGCCACAGGCATCGATGTCGCCGGAAACCTGTTGTACCTCCAGGACCACGAACCCCTACACTTCGACAACCTTGTGATCGCCACGGGCGCATCTGCCCGACCCTCACCCTGGGGCCAACGGCCCGGGATCCACGTGCTCCGTTCCCTGGACGATGCCCGGAAACTGCGCGCCGACCTCCTCAAAGGCGGGGAACTGGCAGTGATCGGCGCCGGTTTCATCGGTGCCGAAGCAGCCGCGACGGCACGTACGCTCGGTCTGGAAGTGACAGTCATCGACCCGATGCCCATACCAATGAGCCGCATCTTCAACGCCGAAATCGCACAGCTGTTTGGAGAACTCCACCGCAACAACGGCGTCACCACGATCTTTGGCACCGGAGTCGAGGCCATTGAGGGCGAGCACGGGTCCTTCAGCGTCAGGCTTACCAACGGCCAGACAGTACAAGCCGCCACCGTTCTCATCGGGATCGGCGCGGTTCCCAACGACGCCTGGCTGGCCTCCTCGGGACTGCTGGTGGACAACGGCGTCGTGCTGGACGAGTTCTGCAGGGCTGTGGACGCCCCGAACGTGTATGGCGTCGGCGACGTGGCGCGCTGGCGGCATCAGAAGCACGGTGCGGACATCCGGATCGAGCACTGGACAAACGCGGTTGAGCAAGCCTCATGCGTCGCCCACAACATCACCCATCCGGACAGTCCCCGCGAGTACACACCGGTTGAATACGTCTGGAGCGACCAGCACGACTGGAAAATCCAGGTCGTCGGTCGCGTGGGAGGCAACGCCGACCATGTCCTCATCGGAGACCCTGAGCTGCACGGTCGGTTCGCAGCGCTCTACACCACCGACGGAGTGGAACTGTACGGTGCCGCGATCGTGAACTGGCCGAAGGCCCTGCTTGCCTGCCGCCGCGGCATGGGATCAGGGATCGGCGTGCAGGAACTGCGCGACAAACTCGAGCTCCTGCTCGAGCCCCGGCCGACGGCGGCACTCTGATGCGGGGAAGTCAGCCGCCGGTGGTCCACGAAGAGCAACGGCAGGCCATCGCAATGGCCTGCCGGGTCCTGGCCGGCCGCGGCCTCGCCGACGGAATCCTCGGCCACATCAGTGCGCGAACGGGGGAGAACGAGCTCTTGGTCCGTTGCAGGGGTCCCAAGGAGCGTGGCCTCGCGCACACCGAAGCCAACGACATCCGGCTGGTCGACCTCGACGGCAATCCCGCCGCCGAAGGCGAGCTCGACAGCGGCTACACGGTCCCCAACGAGCTGCCTCTGCACACCGAGCTGCTGCGGCGGCGCCCGGATATCAACTCCGTTGTGCATGCCCACC
>NZ_JCALDM010000004.1:0-478383 GCF_059812845.1 Mycobacterium sp. NGS34 | reverse complement strand
GTACTTCTCCGAGGAGATGCTGGACTGCCTCGTGGTGAGCCACCTGAAGCCGGGGGCTGTCCCCGGTGCAGGCAGACGTAGCTGCTAGCCCATTGTCAAGATCGCGCCCGCGGCGACGGCCATCACCGCCACGAGGGCTACCAAGATCACCGTGATCGCCACGCGCACGACCTCATCTTCCGTGGGTCGCCAGCGCGGCTTCAACTCGGCGGGAACGGTGTCCCCTAGCCACGCCATCGCGTTGAGTCTTGCGACCGCCGACGTGAGGTCGTGGCGCGCGTCGGCCGCGTCTTTCTCGACCGGCTCGTGCGCGGCGAGTGCGATCGTCATATCAGCCCCCCAGGCTCGCGGACGCCGATCGGCGTGATTGAGGTCGAAAGCTTCACACTTCTCGTTAATCGAATGATAAGAGTGCGCAAATCACGATTGCGGTAACGATCCTTAACGGTCACAGCACAGAGTTGTGGAGGCGCTGAAAGCGGTGGGAGGCCGCGTCGTGATCTTGCCGATGAGTGGAAGCGGCGAGTCAACGCATAGATCGGTTGCGGCACATGCGGATTGAATACGGAGTGTTGTCGACAAGAAGCACGCGAGTTCCGCCGGATCGAGCCGCTGCGACGCTCACAGCCCCATGGAAGACGAGATGATGTCGGTTAGCCCGGAGGCCGCCCCGAACAAATGACCCTGTGCCAATCCGCAGCCCGCCATGAAGACGGTCTCCGCCTGTTCATCGGTTTCGATCCCTTCCGCGATCACCTTGAGACCCAGCGCTTCGCATAGGCCGATGACCGACCGGTACAGCGTGAGGTTTCGTCCCGGCTCCACACCCGCCGCCAGGCCACGGTCGAGCTTGACGATTTGCACCGGTAGTTCGTGCAGGTAGGTCAGCGAGTTGAAACCCGTGCCGAAATCGTCCAAGGCCACCCCGACGCCCAGTTCGTTCAATCGTCTGATGGCGGCCGCCCCCTCGGCGAGATCGACGATCGGGACCGTTTCGGTGATCTCGAGGACGAGACGATGCGGCGACAACCCATGCCGTGCGAGCGTGCGGCTGACGGCACGTTCGAAATCAACGCTGCCGAGTCGCGCGGCGCCGATGTTGACATGTAGGTCCAGATCGAGGCCCGCGCCTTGGATCTGCGCGCAGGCCCGATCGAGCACCAGGGCATCGAGTTGTGCCCCCATGCCGTTGGCTTCGGCAAGCGAGACGAAGGTCTGGGGAGGAATCTGTACCCCGCTGGGCGTCGTCCACCGCGCAAGCGCCTCGACCGCGACCGGCGTGCCGTCCGGTAGGGCCACCACGGGCTGATACTTGAGCTGAAAGCCCTGCGGGAAGGTGCCATTCGCGTTTCGCAGCGCCGTCGCAAAGTCTTCCGAACCACTAAACGCCGGGCGGTACACCACGGCAGTGTCTTTGCCCAGTCGCTTTCCGGTGTACATCGAGATGTCGGCCTGCCGGAGCAGATCGTCCGAAGTCTTCGGGTGCTCGTCGTAGCCGGGACTTACCAGGCCCATGCTCGCACGCACCCGCACCGATGTCCCATGCACCGAGAACGGACTTCGCAGAGCCACGCGGAGCTGGTCGGCAATCAACTCGGGTTCGTCGACAGTACCGGCAGTGAGGATGGCGAACTCGTCTCCCCCGATCCGCGCCAGCATGTCGGACTGGCCGAGGCAATCTTGCAGACGCACACTGATCGCGCACAGCAACTCGTCGCCGGCCGCATGCCCGAAGCGGTCATTGACCTCTTTGAAGTCATCGATGTCGACGAAGATCAAGACGAATGGGCCGCCGCCGATGGCTTCGTCCAGCCGTTCGGCCAACAGCAATCGATTGGGCAGGCCGGTCAGTGCATCGTGGTGGGCCTGATAGGCAAGCCGGCGCTTGGCGGCGACAAGCTGTGCGGTCAGCATGCGCTGCACGCGCATAGCCACTAGGTAGCGGGTCGCGACAAGCAACGCCATCGCCAAGTAGGTGCTGGCGAAGAGCAGGTCGATTCCTCGTCCAATCAGCACTTGAAACGTGAGTAGGGCCGTGCTGCCCATGAACCCCGCATAGGGCAGGGTCAGCCGTGCCCAGTTGGTTGGCTGTTCGTCGTCGTGCGGGCGGGGCCGCGGAGGCAGGACGAGCAGGCTCCATGCGATCAACAGCGGAGCGAGGATGAATCCGACGCCGACCCACAGATCCAGCGTCGTCACACCGACGCTCCGCAGGTAGGCGAGCAGCCTGTCAGACGAGACGAGGCTGATCACCGCGGCCGCAAGGAGCATGTAGTTCTGCCGGCCCTGCCGGTAGGGCGGGTACCACATCGCAATGAGGACCGCGCCCACCACCGTGATGAGCTCCACGGCGGCGATGCCCCAAACGACCGCCGTGTTGGTCGACCGGGGCAGCGCGGCGCCGTCCATGGCGCCCAGGCGGGCGACGTACACCAGGTGGCAGAACGCTAATGCGCTGACTAGTCCGTCGAGAACAGTCGTGACGACCCCCGGCCAATTGCGCACCGGGGTGCGGACGTCGTGATCATGGTCCGCGCGCACCAGCAGGAGCGTCGCGACGACGAACGAGAGTCCGGCGACGAAGTAGGCGACGACGGCAGGCTCCGGCGCTGTCCCACCGGGGTGGGCGGCACCGCCGAGCTGCGAGAGAGATTCGGCGGTCAGAAACGTGGCTATCGCCGTCAGAAGGGCTACTCGCCACCACCGTGCCGGGCCTGTCACCCGCACCACGACGGCAAGCCCAACGAGTAATGCGCCCATACACAGCGTTGCTTCGAGGACGAACTGCACGCGTTGCGCGACCGCCACTCCCCACGGGGCGAGCGCATTCGAGACTGCCGCGGCGACGGCGACGGCCGATAGTCCCAATTGCAAGCGACGATTCTGAAACGGCAACGCATCCCCTCCGACCCGCGGCGTTGACGTTCAATCCTTGCAGAACAGGTTGCCCGCTGGACCGTTATCGCTTACCGAGCCAAACCCGACATTCAACCGAGAGACGGCCTAGCGGCAAAAGACGCGCAGGGGCCATACGGCGGAATGGATATGGTGGTTACCGGTAAAGGACGCCGCATTTCCCATTATGTTGCCTAGCAATGCATTTCCGTGCTGACGCTGATACTGGCGCGTATCTGTCAACTTGGTTATGGAGCTCGCAGGAAAAAACCGGCGATTTGCGGTTGACTGTCATTCGATCGCGGCGAGCGCCCGCGACATGCGACCGCGAGGGGGAATCGCAATGCCTACCATCACCACATCGGATGGTGTCGAGATCTTCTACAAGGACTGGGGCTCGGGCCAGCCGATCGTTTTCAGTCACGGCTGGCCGCTGACGGCCGACGACTGGGACGCGCAGACGATGTTCCTACTGCACCACGGCTATCGGGTGATCGCTCACGACCGGCGCGGGCATGGTCGCTCCGAGCAGGTCGGCACCGGCAATGACATCGAGCACTGGGTGGCCGACCTGGCCGCGTTGACCGACCAGCTCGACCTGCGCGAGGCCGTCCATATCGGGCACTCGACCGGCGGCGCCGAGGTGGCTTGCTATGTGGCACGCCACCAGGAGCGGGTCGCCAAGGCGATACTGGTGTCCTCCCCGACCCCGAGCATGCTCCAGACCGAGAACAATCCGGGCGGTCAACCCCAGGAGTGGTTCGACGCGGTGCGGGCGGGTGTCTTGGGAAATCGATCGGAGTTCTTTCGCGCGGTGCCGGAGGGTCCGTTCTACGGATTCAACCGATCAGGGGCGGAGCCGTCCGAGCCGGTCATCGCGAACTGGTGGCGACAGGGCATGTCCGGCAGCGCCCAGGCTCACTACGAGACAGTCGCGTCCTGGCTCGAGGACTACTCCGACGAGCTGACGGCGATCACCGTGCCCGTCCTGGTGATGCACGGTGATGACGATCAGATTGTGCCGTTCGCCAGCGCGGTGCCCCGAGCGGTCGACCTACTCCCGAACGGAGCGTTGAAGACCTACGCCGGCTACCCGCACGGCATGCTGACCACGCACGCGGACGTCCTCAACCCGGATCTGCTGGCGTTCATCGCATCCTGAGATGAGTTTTGCGCTCCGGTGCAGTCTTGATGTTCATGGGCAAACTCATCTATGGCTTCAACGTGTCGGTGGACGGGTACATCGCCGACGCCAGGGGCAACATCGACTGGACCGATCCGAGCGAAGAACTGCACCAGTACTGGAACGACTTCGAGCGGGAGACCGCCTTGGCGTTCTACGGCCGGCGGATCTACGAACTGATGTCCGCGTACTGGCCGACCGCCGACAAGGCCCCGGACGCCTCCCCTTTGGTCGTTGACTTCGCCCAGATCTGGCGCGACATGCCCAAGGTGGTGTTCTCGCGCACCCTGGAATCCGTCGGCTGGAACTCACGCCTGGAACGCGGCGATCCGGTCGAGGCGGTGACGAAACTGAAGGCCGAAACCGACGGGAGGCTGGAGGTGGCGGGCGCGACGCTGGCCGCGCCGATCGTTCAGGCCGGCCTGGTGGACGAATACCGGATCGTGGTTGCGCCCACCGCCGTTGGCGGCGGCACCCCGTTCTTGCCGAGGCTCCCGTCGTGGATCTCGCTGCGACTGTTGGAGAACCGCACCTTCCCGGGCGGCACGGTCCTGTTGCGCTACGAGGCGAATTACCCGTAAATACGCCGCTTCTCAGTCGAAGACGACTACCTGGCGACCAACCACGGCTCCGCTGCCGAGCGCCTCGGGGGCGACCACGCACGCGCCATTCATGCCGCCCTCCACCGGAACATTGTGTGGCGTGGCGGCGGATTTGGGCTCGGAGTACCGTCCTGCGATTGTGCAGCTTGCTCTGACGCCCGACGGCAAGTGGGATATCGCGACGCCTGACCTGGTGTCCGCGGCGAGCGCGGTGGGGTTCGGCGCAGTGGGGATCAACGCCGAGCGGGTCGACGCGGCCGCCGTCGAGGCGTATGCCGCAGCCGGAGTTCGTTGCCATGAATTGCTCGCTTTCATCGTCGGCGACGACGAATCCGCCACCATGGCAAGTGCCGAGCAGTTGGCCGACCGTGCGCAGGCTATTGGCGCGGACTGGGTGCTGACGGTGTTCACCGACAGGGTGCCGGCCGAGCGAATTCGACGCTGCGCCAGGCTCTTCGACGATGCCGGCGCGGGTATTGCGGTGGAATACACACCGCTGGGGGCAATTCCGACGATCGGCGACGGCATGGCGTACGTGCGGGCGGCAGGCGAGACGGCGCGGGCCGGGCTGACGATTGACTCGTGGCACTTTTGCTTCAGCTCCAACACGTGGGAGGACCTGGCGGCGGTGCCGCTGGACGACATCGCCTACGTGCAGTTCACCGACGCGCTGGAACCCGAGCATCGGGACCGGATGATCCGTGAAAGCCTGCACCGCCGCGCTCTGCCGGGCGAAGGGGTTCTCGAGTTAAACCGTTTCGCGGCAACGCTGCTGGACCGCGGCTGGGACGGTACGGTCAGCGTCGAGGTCCTCAGCGCGCAACTGCGCGACCTACCCGTCGACGAGCTCACCGGACGCTTGTACACCACCACCGCCGCGTACTGGAGCTGAGTCGCCGACCAGCGCTACCGACGGGTCAATTGTCTTGATCGACGGGCGTTGTGTGGACCGTGATGTTGCCGCCCTTGCGTTTCGCGTCGAGCATCGCTTGGTCGGCTCGACTAATGCTGGCGTCGAGGAGGGCCATCGCGTCGGCCTCCGGCGCGGTGAAGACGCCGAGCTCGACATGGGTGACGCCGATGCTGGCGGTGACTGGAGCGTGATCGGCCGGTTCGGCGACCGCGCACCTGACTCGTTCGGCAGTTCGTTGTGTCTGGCCGGGTTCGGTGACATCGATGACGACAAATTCTTCTCCCCCGATGCGGGCCACTAGTGCCCTACCCCGCACTGCGGATTCGATACGCCGAGCGGTGCGGATCAAGACGTCATCGCCGATCGGATGGCCGAAGGTGTCGTTGATTTCTTTGAAGTGGTCGAGGTCGGCGACCATCACGGCCAGCCGCCCGCCCGAGGGGTGACGATCGCTCAACAAGTCGGCGAAGTAAAGGTGCAGGCCCCGCCGGTTGAGCAGACCGGTCAGCGGATCGGTGCCCGACTCGTTGGCGTCGTTGCGCAGCGTCCGGATGCCGAACTGGATCCCCACGGGCGCGGCGAGGACCGGCGTCGTCGCAACCAGGATGCTAACGGCGAAGACGACGGCGTCAAAGTGGGCGTCCGCGGCCGCCCGCACGGCAAACACGGCCGTCGACGCGAAGATCCACAAAGTGTGCAGCGCAAGGAATCTCGGTCCGTCGAAGAACAGCAGATAGACCGAGAGTTGCGTAAACGCATTGAACCCATACAGGCCCGCGAGCCACGTTGGTTCGTACAACGCCAGCGTGGCGATCCCGATGTCGCAGGTGATGACGAACGCGCGTGACATTGGCAGTGACGGCCATGGTCGAAAGCACCACCGGATCACCCAAAACATCACCACGATCGCGAACGAGGCCACGACAACCCGAGATACGAGATGATCCGGGCCGGCCCAGGGAAGAAGAATCGCCAGGGCAGTCACGACGGTCAGCCCGTTCCCCACCCCGATCATCACTCGGATCGCCTCTGCCATCGACCGCTTGGCGAAGTACTGAACCTGCGCGGCGTAGTCGACCGGCGCGTTCCACCATTCACCGACCAGACCGCGAAACACCGCGAAACTTCTGGACTCGGCGAGCGAAGCCATCTCTAGAGACGCCTCCTCGCCCGCCCTGAGAATATTGCCGCTAATCAATCGCAATACTGCACGAAGATCAGCGACCGATATTACAGGCGATGCCCGCCGGTTATTCCGGAGTATCAGCGCCTGGTTGCGGTGCCCCAAGATGAATGCCTTGGCCGTATTCGATGCCGAGACGAATCAGCGTCTGGAGCTGGCTGGGTGTCTCCACGGCTTCGGCCACCAATTTCGCGGGCAGCTCGGAGGCCAGCGAGTTCAGCGCGGTCGCCAACGCGCGTTTGACGGGATCGTCGTCGATGCCGGCGATCAACTCCCCGTCGATCTTGATGACGTCCGGACGCAGCCGCAGCAACTGGGTGAAGCTGGCATATCCGGCGCCGGCATCGTCGACCGCCACGCGGATTCCGCGATCACGCAGATGCCTCAGGCCCGCGCCGAGGTCATCCGGAAACGGTTCGTGCTCAGTGATTTCCACGATCAACGGCCGGTCCTGGGCGGTAAGCACGTCTTGAATCGCCGGCTCCAGCGCGGCGCTCGGGCTCAGGTTTACGGCGACCGGACAATCCTTAGGGATGCCGCGAGCGCCACTCAGGACGGTGCACAGTGCGGCATGTTCCAAGTCGAGGCCGCGGCCAACCCGCCGGGCAGCGCTGAACCACTGCGTGGGGGTCAGCTCCGGCGATGCGGGGACGCGTATCAAGCCTTCGTAGGCAATTGTCTTGCCGCTGGCCAGATGGACGATGGGTTGAAAGACCGCGCTGAGAGCGTCCGGCTGCGCCAGCACTGCGTCCACCCGATCGTGCAGCGCCTCGGTCTCTACTGCCTCGGGCACCATCACCGAGGCGATGAATCGGGCCGTGAGGGCTCGTTGTCCGCGCTCCTCGCTGTCGCTCATCACGTGGGTCAGCAGCGTCGACAGTTGTGACTGGGCGCCGATCACGGCCGAAACGAATTCACTGACAGCGAGCATCGCGTCGACGTCCGCGTCGGTGAACGCACCGGGTGCCCTCGCGGCCAGCAGCAGTGAACCGATGGCGTGGTCGTTGTACATCAGGGGAATCGCGGCCCACGACCGAGTCCCCCAGTGCTTGTTCATCGCGCGGACCCGTGCCGGCAGTCGTCGGTCTACGCGGGCATCGTCTATCAGCATCGGGTGCTTTTCCCGCGCCGCGAGACCCTGGATGCTGCTCTTTTTGGGCACCACGAAACCCGGCGTAGTGGCTAGCACGCCGTACCCGGAAACGGTCACGTACGCGTTATCGGAGGCGCGCAGCAGGGTGACGGCCGCTCCGTCGGCGTTGTGCATAAACGCGCACGCCTGCTCGGCAATGCGTCCCAACAAAGACACTGGATCCATCGACGCGGCCAGCGCCTGAACCAGGCTCTCCACATGCACCCCGATCCCAGCGGTGTGTGAGTTTGCGAGGTTTACGATAACGACCTCGCACCGGACGTGGGCGAGATTCAACGTGGGACCCGATCCGGCAGGTTGCCGGTAAGCCCCGCCTATTTTAGGTGCAACGATATTGCCCGTTGAGCACGCAATTCGACGGCGGCGAGTAGGTACCGATCAGCACTCCCCTGAAACCACCTGTGGCTGAACCACCGGGTGCAATGACGCGATTCCAATTCGCGGGTGTGACGACAAAGTGGGTGCCGGATTGCGTAACGGTGCTATTCCACGCATGCGAGACGGACTGCCCCACCGGCATATCGAATTCAATCTTCCAATCGCTCAGCGGCGCCAGGCTCGCGTTCGTGACGGTGAAGTTGGCGATGAATCCTGTCTGCCACGTATGTTCCACCGACAACGTCGCCGCGGCCGCGGCCGCATGAGCCACGGGAGCGACACCGAGTCCGAAGGCAACCAGCAATGCCAACAGGCTCACGTGAAGCGCTGCGCGCCAGCGCTTCACGCCCCTGTCCAGTCCCGCCATAGCAGCCAACCTAGGGCCAATCGGGCGATATGGGTCGTCGCACCGCGGTTGCGCTGCAATACCTTTGCTCAACTGAAACCGTCACGAAATCTTGGCTTGCCATGGCGGCATACTTGGCCACATGACGCTCCTCGGCGCCGACCCCGTCCTCGCTGTGCATGACCTCGACCGTGCGACGGAGTGGTTCACCCGAATATTGGATTGCACGGTGACGGAGCCTGACCCCGGTAATTGGGCATTTTGCTCGGCCGGGTCGGTGACGTTCAGGCTTGGCCGCTGTCCTGAGGCGCTGCCGGCATCGGATCTCGGTGACCACAGCTACGTCGCTTATTTGACCGTGGTGGGCCTCGATGAGTACTACAGGCGCGCGGTCGCGGAAGGCGCCGAGATCCTGAAGCCGCCGACGACCGAGCCGTGGGGTCTGCGTGAGATGGGCCTGCGATCGCCTGAAGGACACCGATTTATGCTCTCCGAGCGGCCGTAGCGGCGGACTGTATCGGAGACCGGCTTGCCGCCATTAGCCGTCACCCCGCAGATCGGCGGGACATCGGCTGTGGACGTGGCGCACACTTGTGCAATGGATGTACGTCTTTTCCTTGCCCTCGCGCCGATCGCGGCGTCCTCTGCTGACCGGCTATCGCTGCGCGGGACCCTTGAGCCGACGTCAGCGCGGGTGGTGTGAACATGCAAACCGACGCGACGCCGCCCCGCAAGTTGCATGGCCTGTCGGATATTCGCGCGTTCTTTCACACCAACAAGACGCCACTGTTCTTCATCTCCCCGACGCCGTTCAACCTCTTGGGCGTCGACCGCTGGATACGAAACTTCTTCTACCTGACCTACTTTGACTCGTTCGAGGGCACGCACTCGCGCGTCTTCGTGCCGCGCCGACGCGACCGCCGTGATTTCGACTCCATGGACGAGGTGTGCAGCCACCTCCTGTCCGATCCCGAGACGCTCGAATTCATCGCGGGCAAAGGCCCCGGCGGCAAGTGCTGCTTCGTGATGATGAACGAGGAAATCCAGGCGCTCGCACGGTCCGCGGGCCTCGAGGTCATGCATCCGCCGATCGAGTTGCGCAATCGCCTGGGCTCCAAGATCGTCATGACGCGCCTCGCCGACGGGGCGGGCGTGCCGAGCGTGCCCAACACGATCGGTCGGGCCGGCTCCTACGACGAATTGCTGGCGCTCGCAGAAGGCGCCGGCCTGGGAGATGACCTCGTCATCTCGATCGCGTATGGCAATGCCGGCAGCGGGACGTTCTTCGTCCACGGCCAGCAGGACTGGGACAAGAGCGCCGGTGACCTGGTCGGTCAGGACCTCAAGGTCATGAAGCGGATCCGCAATGTGGAGGTGTGCCTCGAGGGCGCCGTGACCCGCCACGGCACCGTGGTAGGGCCCGCGATGACCAGCCTCGTCGGTTATTCCGAGCTGACGCCGAGCCGGGGCAGCTGGTGCGGCAATGACATCTGGCACGAGGTGCTGCCGCCCGCACAGACACACGCCGCACGGGAAATGGTGACAAAGCTGGGCGACGTGATGCGCCGCGAGGGTTATCTCGGCTACTTCGAGGTGGACCTTCTGCACGACCTCGACTCCGACGAGCTCTACCTCGGCGAGGTGAACCCGCGCCTCAGTGGCGCGAGCCCGATGACGAACCTGACCACCGAGGCCTACGCCGACATGCCGCTGTTTCTTTTTCACCTGCTCGAGTACATGGGCGTGGACTACGAGCTCGACATCGACGAGATCAACTCGCGCTGGGAGCGCGGCTATGGCGAGGACGAGGTCTGGGGCCAGGTGATACTCACCGAGACCTCCCCCGATATCGAGATCTTCACCGCGACGCCACGCACCGGGGTATGGCGCATCGACGACGAGGGTCGGGTCTCCTTTTCGCGGACCGCCAACGACTGGGCCACACTGCTCGACGGGTCCGAGGCCTTTTACATGCGGGTCGCGGCTCCCGGTGACTTACGTTCCGAGGGCGCCCAACTCGGCGTGCTCGTCACCCGCTCGCACCTGCAGACGGATGACTATCAGCTGAGCGACCGTTGCCAACGCTGGGTCAAAGGCATGAAGGCGAAATTCGTCTCCACACCCCTGACCCCGGCGGCGCCGATCGTGTCGCGGCTAGTCGCACGGGCGTGAGCGCCCCGGCCGGTATTTCACTGGACAACTGGCTGTCGGCGCCCTATTCGCATTGGTCGTTCCAGCACGTCGAAGACTTCGTGCCGACCGCGCTGATCCCGCGTGGGACGGCGCCGGCCGTGGAGTTGCCGTCGGCCCCCGCTCCCCTGCGCGACATCCCGGTGACCAGTACCAGCGGAGCGGCCACCACCGTCGGCGCGGTGATGGCCGCCACCGCCACCGACGGGTGGGCGGTCGCCTGGCGCGGGTCGCTGGTGGCCGAGGAGTATCTCGACGGCATGGGGGCCGACACCCGCCACCTTCTGTTCTCGGTGAGCAAGTCGCTGGTGGCGGCCGTCGTCGGCGCGCTGCACGAGGCCGGCGCCATCGACCTTGACGCGCCGGTCACCACTTTCGTTCCCGCACTGGCGAATTGCGGATATGCCGGCGCGACGGTGCGTCATCTGTTGGACATGCGATCGGGTATCGCCTTCTCCGAAAACTACGATGACCCGGCCGCCGAAATACACCTGCTCGACCAGGCGATGGGTTGGGCGCCCAGAAGTCGTCCGGACGCCCCGTCCACACTGCAGGAATTCCTGCTGACCTTGCGACGGAAGTCCGCTCACGGCGGCCCCTTCGAATACCGCTCGTGCGAAACCGACGTGCTCGGCTGGATCTGCGAAGTCGCCGGCGGCCGGCGAATGCCCGAACTGATGTCCGAACTGTTGTGGAGCCGCATCGGCGCCCAACACGACGCCACCATCGCCGTCGACGCGGCGGGCACTGGATTCTTCGACGGCGGCATCAACGCCTGCCTTACCGACATGATCCGGTTCGGGTCGCTGCTGCTGCGCGACGGTGTCTCGTTGACCGGCCAGCAGGTGGTGCCCGCGGCGTGGATCGCCGACACCCTCAACGGCGGGCCCGATTCGCGCCAGGCATTCGCCGCCAGCCCCGACCACGACACAGATTTGCCCGGCGGGATGTACCGCAACCAAGTGTGGCTCCCCTACCCCGGCAGCAACGTCGCGTTGTGCCTGGGCATGTGCGGTCAGATGATCTACGTCAACCGCGCCGCCGAGGTGGTCGCCGCAAAGCTATCCACCCAGCAGCACTCGCACGAGCCGCACATGCTGGACACGCTGCACGCTTTCGATGCCGTGGCCGACGAACTGGCCGGCGTCCCGCAGCCCGCGGCTATCTCTGACGAGTGAACGCGGCCCGCGTCGGCCTCCGTCGGTCGACGACCTGTCTCTCCTGTCGTTGGCGGTCCCACCACGCGCGCAGGGCCTGAACGTCGATCGGCGCGGTTGGGTCGTCGAAAGGCGATGGTGCGGTGTACAGGGCGCCTTCGATCTGCAGATTGTAGACGGTAACGTTCGCTAATCGCTATGAGCCTGCTATGTGTAGATAAGAAACGCTAGCGTCTACTAATGCTCCATGCGGAACGGGGCACAATTGAGGGTATGGACGGCGTTCTGATTTTCGATGGAAAGTGCGGGGTGTGCACGCGTGCGCGCAACGTCCTCCTCCGGCTCGACAAGTCTGGGCGGCTGCGAACGGAGCCGATGCAGAAGCCGGGAATCTCCGAGCGGCTGGGCGTCGCGACCGAACGCTTGCCGGAAACTAGCTGGTGGCTGGATTCATCTGGCGCGGTGTTCGCCGGGGCGGAGGCGATGAACGCGGCGCTATCGACCGCTCTGGGAACGCAATTGCCGCTGCGCATCTACCGCCTGCCGGGAATCCGTTCACTGCAGGAGGCGGTCTATCGGTGGGTGGCCGCACACCGGTACCGATTCCGCGGCGTCACACCATTCTGCGAATCTCAACCCGACGAGTGCGTTTCCTCTCCCGCGTCCTGACACGACTCCAGAAAATGAGTGGCTGTAGCGTGACGGCCGTGAAGTCATCCTCCATCACGCTTGCGGCTTGCGTCGCGGCGCTCGTTCTACCTCTGGCCGCACCCGGGACGGCAATCGCGGCCGGCTCGTGCCCGACCGCGGCACCGCAGAACGCCGGCACGCCCGAATGGACGCTGACCGGCACCACTGGCAGCGTCGCGGTCACCGGATCCACCGATACGACCGCTCCGCGGATCAGCGTGACGGCGCCGTTCAGCGTCACCCAGACCCAGGTGCAGACGCTGCACGCCGGCGACGGGCCGGTGGTCCCGGGCACGGCGAAGGTCTCCGTCTGCTACATGGGCGTCAACGGGCGTGACGGCTCGGTGTTCGACAGCAGCTACGAACGCGGCGCCCCGGTCGACTTCCCCCTGACCGGCGTCGTGCCGGGCTTCCAAAAGGCCATTGCCGGACAGAAAGTCGGGTCCACCGTTGCGGTCGCGATGACCTCCGCGGATGGCTACCCGAGCGGTCAGCCCAGCGCCGGAATCCGCCCGGGCGACTCACTCGTCTTCGCGATCAAGATCCTCAGCGCCTCGAGCTGATTTCGCAGCGCCTGAACGATTTTCAACAACGGGGTCGGCGCGTGCTACCCTATCCGCTTGGATGTTTTTGGTACATCCAATTTGAAATGAGAGAAGTAAGTAAATGGCACAGGGAACTGTGAAATGGTTCAACGGTGAGAAGGGCTTCGGCTTCATCACCCCTGACGAGGGCGACAAGGATCTCTTCGTCCACTACTCCGAGATCCAGGGCAGCGGCTACCGCTCACTCGAGGAGAACCAGCGGGTTCAGTTCGAGGTTGGGCAAGGAGCCAAAGGGCCCCAGGCAGTAGGAGTCACAGCGGTCTAGGGAACTCACATACCTGACAGTGGGCTGGTGCGGTAATTCGCACCAGCCCGCTTTGTTTCATCCAGTCAACGGCTCACCCGGAAACGCTTGATCCGTGACGTCGTTCCGGACACCAACTCGACTCGGCTTCTTGGCAATTGAAGGTGCTCGGCCAGTAACCGGGCGACCGCCTCGTTGGCCTTGCCCTCCACCGCCCGCTCCCGGACGTAGATTGTCAGCTCGCCATCGGGGCCGACTTCGACGAGCGGTCCCTTTCGGCTGCCGGGCTTGACCTTGACGACGACGCAGTCGCTCATGCTCGTAGCTGAGGTCGACGGCCGTGCGCCGAGCGTGAAGCTACGGCGAGAAAACGGCGAAAATCCCGCCACTGCTTCACTTTCGGCGATCCCATGCCGCCGCCGATTACCCGGGCGGCACCAGCGGCGGACGGCACGCGTTGGACGTCGGATCCCACCACCAGCCGTTGTCGCATGCCAGCGGCTGCGGGCCGACACCGAGCGGCCTGCACACGTTGGCCGTCGGGTCCCACCACTGGCCCGGATCGCACGCCAAGGGTTGTGGCCCGACGCCGAGCGGCCTGCACACGTTGGCCGTCGGGTCCCACCACTGTCCGGGGTCGCATCCAAGGGGTAGCGGCGCCCCGGCTGGCCGACACGTGTTGGCCTTCGCGTCCCACCACTCGCCGTCGGCGCATTGGGCCGAACTCACCGCCGGCGTCACGATCGTCACGGCGGCCATCGACGCCAACGCCCCCGTCACGACGACCAGCGCGTCGCGAACGAACATCTTCATTTGCGGGCCCTCCCCCTTTCGGCGATACACATCATCGAACCGAGCCCGCGCACAGAGGTCAAGGCCCGTCGCGCGCGGCTAGCGTGAATCCTGTGACGGTTGCTACTCAACGCTCGGATGACGAGGCCGGCATTCGCCGGCGAACGGACCAGTTGGCCGGCGCGATCCGCGCCGCGGATCTCGAAGCCGTGATGTCGATTTACACGCCGGACGTCGTGTCCTTCGACCTGGAACCGCCCCTGCAACACCTGGCGGCGGAAGCGAAACGGCGAAACTGGGAGCGTGTGTTCGCGGCATACGAGCACCCACTCGGCTACGAGATTCGCGACCTCACCGTCACCGTCGGCGGCGACGTGGCGTTTGCGCACAGCCTGAATCGCCTCAGCGGCACGCTGAAGTGCGGCACGACGACCGCCGGCTTCTGGGTCAGAGCGACGACTTGCTTCCGCAAGCTCGATGGCCAGTGGTTCATCGCGCACGACCACGTGTCGGTACCCCTGGATTTGCCGACCGGCGCCGGGCTGCTGAACCTGCGGCCCTGAGATTGGCAGTGCTTGGCAGTCCATTGCGTAGCCCTGGCAGCGGCCGTGAAGTGCGATGACAGATAAAGGTCGGAACGAACACGCGCAAGGAGGAACGACGACATGCCACAGCTCGCACTTCGGCAGGCCACCATCGAATACCAGGAATTCGGACCGCAGGATTCACCGCACGCGCCGGTCCTGTTCGTCCACGGCATCCTCGTCGACGGGCGGCTCTGGCGCGAGGTCGCCGACGGCCTGGCGCGCCGGGGGTTCCGTTGCATCGTGCCAACGTGGCCCCTGGGCTCGCACCGCACCCCGGTCAACGACGCCACCGTGCTCTCGCTGCCCGGCGTCGCCGAGCTGGTCTACGACGCCCTCGTCGCCCTCGACCTTTCCGACGTGACCCTGGTCGGCAGCGATACCGGAGGCGGAATATGCCAACTGGTCGTTGATGCCCATCCGGACCGAATCGGTCGTCTGGTTCTCACCAACTGCGACGCCTTCGACAAGTGCCCGCCGTTCCCGTTTGACCTCGCATTCGGATTGCTTCGTGGCCCCGCCTCGATCAAGGCGCTATTCGGACAGATGAAACTGCGGGCGTTGCGCCAGTCGCCGCTCGGCTTCGGCCTGCTCATCAGCAAGCCCGATCCGGACGTCACCGCCGCCTGGCTGGAACCCGGGCTGAAGGACGTGTGCATCCGCCGCGACCTCGCGGCGTTGCTGCGGAGTGTGGCCCGCTTCGATCTCACCGACGTGGCCACCCGCCTCCCCCGATTCACCAAGCCCGTCACCCTGGTGTGGGGCCAACGGGACCGCTGCTTTACCCCGGGCCTGGGCCGGCGCCTCGCGGCGTTGTTCAGCAACGCCGAGCTGATCGAGGTTCCCAATGCGAAAACCTTTGTCTCCCTCGATCAACCCGACGTGGTGATCGACGCGATCGCCGCAATCGCTGCGGTGCGGGCCTAGCAGGCGGCGACTAACTCGCCAGCGTCGGCGATGAGTTCCGGGCGCGCCACCAGTCATACCTAAGAGAACGGAGTACCTGACAGCGCTAACGAAAGAGGATGGACCCGATGCCTGATGCTCTACCGCGAATCGTCGATCAGCAGACCTGGCGCGCCGCGCTCGACGACCTGCGCAAGCGCGAGAAGGCCGCCACCCGCGAGCTGGATGCGATCGCCGCCCAGCGGCGCCGGCTGCCCATGGTCCAACTGCCCGACTACACCCTGATCGGGGCCGATGGACCCGTCCGTCTGGTGGATGTGTTCGGCGGCCGGTCGCAGCTCATCGTCTACCACCACATGTGGTCCGACGGCGCGGAGTGGCAGTGCGGCGGGTGCACGGGCTTCACCTCCCAGTTCACCCGGCTGGAGTTTCTCGACAACTACGACGCCCGCTTCGTCGTCGTCACCAACGGACCCATCGACGAGGCGCTCGTCTACAAGCGCAAGGTCGGCAACCGGATGGAGTGGTATTCCTCGGCGGAGAGCTCGTTCGGCGCCGACATGGACGCACCGCCCGGCGGGGGCTTCGGGGTCAACGTGTTCCTGCGTGACGGCGACACCGTCTACCGCACCTGGCACACGAACGGGCGGGGCACCGAGCAGCTCAGCCACTCGTTCGGGCTGATCGACATCTTGCCGTGGGGCCGGCAGGAGGAATGGCTCGATTCGCCTGAGGGCTGGCCGTCCCGCCCGACATACTCGGGGTGGCTCGACTCCCCCGATATCGCCCGGGCCTACGGAAGCAAGGACGACGCATGACCACGACCGCCGAACGCTACGTCGCCACCCGCACCATCGCCGCGAGGCCCGAGGAGATTTTCGCCGTCCTCGCCGACCCCGCCCGCCACTGCACCACCGAGCCCACCGACTGGGTCCGCGATGCGGTGGACGCCGGGCCGATCACCGCCGAAGGCCAGATGTTCGCGATGAACATGTTCCTCACCCAGGCCGGCGGTCACTACGTGGTCCACAACCTGGTGAACGTGTTCGATAAGGACCGCGCGATCGGGTGGATGCCGGGTCAGCTCGACGACGCGGGCAAACACAATCCCGGCGGCTGGTTCTGGCGCTACGACCTCGCGCCGAACGGCGACGGCACCGACGTCACCCTCACCTACGACTGGAGCGGTACGTCGCAACAATTCCGCGAGCAGGTCGGCGAGTTGCCCATCTTCGGCGAGGACTACCTCGCCGCGTCGCTGGCGACGCTGGAGCGGGCCGTCGCGGGCTGACGAATGACCGCAGCCCTCGGGTACGCCAAAGCGACTGGAACAAACCTGATTTCCTGTGCTGCCACCAAATAAAGACGAGGGGATCGAATTCCGCGGTTTTCGCCTAGAACACGTGTTTTGGGTGCGCGTTTTGCCCGATAACCGGCCGTCGGAATTCGCTTCTTAATTCGAGCCATCCGGTCTACTTTGGTACAAATCCACGCCACGCTTCAGCGGGGTTTGAGTCGGTGAATACATCAGTCGGGAAGGCACGCAATGAGTTGGTTGGCGGCGTCGTGGCGACGGCCTGACCACTTCGACTGGCTGACCGGCTACCTACAAGCCCACGGACTGAGCACCCCCACCCGCCGGATCATGGCGGGCGTTTCGGCCTCGCTGGCATTGTGGCCGGCAAACGTCCTGTGGGGAACGACGCCGTTTTTCCCGGTCCTTTCGCTCGCGGCCTCGGTGGTGGCCGGATCGATCGGGTTGGTCATGGCGGTGCTGTGGCTGACCCGCTGGCCCACCCGCCGCCAATCGATCTTTTTCGCGATGACCGGCAGCGCGAGCATCGTGATCGGGTGCGTGACGCAAACCCAACCGATGGTCGCGCTCATGGCGTGCTCGGCCCTGGCCGTGTCGGGCGGGTACCTTGCGTTTTTCCATACCGCCCGGTACATGGTCGTGAATTTCTTGCTGGCCGGCGCGGCGGGTGCTCTCGAGGTGGCCCGCCTGGTCGCCGCCGGGGAGGCGACGCTGGCCTTCACCGGCTACTTTCTCGTGCTCGAACTCAACGTGGTCGTCCCCTTCGCTATCCATATCGTCATCAGAACGTTGGGCGTGGACCTGCTGCGCGCCGACCGCGACCCGCTCACCGGCCTGCTGAATCGGCGCGCCTGCGACCGCACCATCATCGGCCGGATGCTGGCCGGTCATGACCACATGTTCCTGGCCGTGGCCATGGTCGACCTCGACCACTTCAAAGCGGTCAACGACACCAGGGGTCACGCCGCGGGCGACGAGGCGCTCGTCGCGGCGGCCCGTGCGCTGACCGCCGTGTGCCATGACAGCGCGGTCGTCGGGCGCGTCGGCGGGGAGGAATTCCTGATCGCGGACGTCGTCACGACACAACGGCCGCAGGGATGGGGTCATAAGTTCTGCAATGCGGTCGCGGAAATCCCCGCTTCGGTAACGGCCAGCGTGGGCACCGCCACCCTGGCGTTGCGCAGCGTGGGTTGCGACGACGTGGAACAGGCACTGCGCCAACTGGTCGCCGATGCCGACACCGCAATGTACGAAGCCAAGCGATGCGGCGGAAACCAGGCCCGCCACCACCGCGCCCCCACCCCGGCGGCGATGTCCTGACCGCAGCGTCGCCCACCGCAGCGCGATCTCGATGCTGCGCCAAAAGGCGCACGCTGTCTTAGCCTGTCCAAGGGACAGTTGTGCCCGCGACGTGGGGCGCGCCCTGGCACGGGGATTCGATATGGCAGAGCAGGTCGTCGGTCGGCGAACTGAGGAACGAGTCGTTGCCGATTTTCTCGATGGCGTGGGGCGTGAGGCGTGCGCGTTGGTTATCGAGGGTGAGCCCGGGATCGGGAAGACGACGCTGTGGTTGGACGCGGTGGGCCGTGCCGGCGCGCGTGGGTTTCGGGTGTTGAGCTCGCGCCCTGCCGCGGCGGAGTCGGTGTTGGCCTATACGGTGTTGGCCGATCTGCTCGGCGATGTCGATGACTCGATTTGGGCGGATTTGCCGCTGCCGCAACAGCAAGCGTTGGACGGCGCCCTGTTGCGCCATCGGGTCGAGGTTCACAACATTGATCCCCGAGCGGTCGCGGCGGCGTTTGTGACCGTGGTCGGTCGGCTCGCTACCGAAAGTCCGGTGGTGATTGCGATCGACGACCTGCAATGGGTGGATACCTCGAGCGCGAATGTGGTGTCGTATGCGGCGCGGCGGCTTCCGGCTGGGGCGGCGTTTATGTGTACGACGCGGACCGAGCAGGCCGCTTCGCGTTTGCAGCTGCCCAGCCCGGATGGGGTGCGTCGAATCCGGCTGCGGCCCTTGTCGGTTGGTGAGCTGCATCAGGTCTTGTCGCTGCGGCTGGGCCGCTCGGTCGCTCGTCCTGCGTTGCTGCGTATCCACGAGATCGCCGGTGGGAATCCCTTTTTCGCGTTGGAACTGGCCCGGGAACTCGGCTCCGATGGGCGCATGTCCGAATTGAGCATGCCGGGCAGCCTCAACGACCTGGTCGAGTCGAGGATTGGCCGGGCCGGCGCCGGGGACGTGCTGCTCGCCATGGCCAGTCTGCCCGATCCCACGGTGCCGATGGTGGCCCGAGCTACCGGCTCGACGCCGGATCAGGTGGTGGCCTCGCTCGGCGAGGCCGAGGTGCAGGCCGTGGTGGTCATCGAGGGACACCAGCTTCGCTTCACTCACCCGATCCTGGCGCATGGCGTCTATAGCGCCGCGCGGCCTGCGCGCCGCCGCGACATGCACCGGCGCCTGGCCGAACTCGTCACCGAGCCCGAGTTGCGCGCCCGCCACCTCGCCCTGTCCGACCCGTCTGGAGAGGCGGAGACGGTGGCTGCCCTCGATTTGGCCGCCGACATCGCGCGCAACAGAGGGGCACCGGCCGCCGCCGCCGAACTGCTCGAACTTGCCCTAGGTCTCGGGGCCGACGATCCGCGACGCAAGATTCGTTGTGCGACACACTATTTCGATGCGGGAGATCCGGGACGCGCGCGGCAGATCCTCGACGCAGTCGTAGCCGCGCTTCCGGCTGGGCCGACCCGTGCCGAGGCTTTGCATCAGCTGGGGTTGGTGCGCCTCTATGACGACAGCTTCCCCGAGGCGGCGGAGCTACTCGAGGCCGCGCTGCGCGAAAGCGGTGCTGACGCCGACTTACGGGTGCGCATCTCGATCAGCTTGTCGTTCGCCCTCCTCAACGCCGGACGAGCCGAGCACGCCTATGCGCGGGTTCAGCAGGCCGTGGCCGACGCCGAGCGTGTGGGCGCCGGGGCTTTGCTGAGCCCCGCCCTCGGAATGCGGGCCGTGATGGATTTCATGGCGGGTCAGGGCTTTGACGAGTCCGCGTTGCGTCGCGCAGTCGAGCTGGCGGAGCCCAGTTTCCGCATTCCGTTGCCATTTCGGCCTCGCACGCAGCGGACGCTCTTGCGCGCTTGGACGGGTGAACTCGAGCAGGCGCGCGAGGAGTTGGTGGAGCTGGGTCAGCAGTGCTTCGTTTTGGGCGAGGAAGGCGAGCTGACCTTCGTCGGATTTCATCTTGTTCTTGTGGAGATCTGGCTCGGCAGGCTGGACAGCGCGGCCGCTACCGCCGACGCGACGATGGAATTGGCAGCACAGCTCGGCGGCGACTTCCCCCTGTTCATTGCGCTGACCCTTCGGGCCGCGGTCGCCGCCTATGCCGGCCGCCTCGACGACGCCCGGCGTGATCTGGGCGAGGCGATCGCGGCCGGCCAGCGCTGCGGCTCAACGCGTTTGGCCGAGTGGCCCTCGACACTGGCCGGGTTTGTCGAGGTCTCCGCCGGAGATTATCAAGCGGCGCTCAGCGCTCTCGAGCCACTGCTGCCGATGGTGCGGATGTTCCCGGACGCGAGTGAAATCATCTCGTCGTCGTTCGTCCCGGAGGCCGTCGAGGCGATGATCGCCCTGAACCGCTTCGATGAGGCGGAGTCGTTAGTTGACGTCCTGGAGCGCAACGGCCGCCGGCTTGATCGCGCGTGGGCGCTGGCCGTCGGTATGCGTTGTCGCGCGATGTTGCAGGCGGCACGGGGTGACGTTGCGGCCGCGCTGACAACCGCCGAGCGGGCGATGGACGAGCACCAACGCCTGGCGATGCCGTTCGAGCGCGCCCGCACCCAGTTGTTGCTGGGTCAGTTGCAACGTCGCCAGCGCCGCCGCGAGGCCGGCGCCGCGACCGTGCGCGAGGCCCTGCGGACTTTTGAGCTCCTCGGCACCGCGGCATGGGCCGGGCGCGCCGAAGCGGAACTGGCGCGCGGTACCTCGGGCAGGCGGGGCGAGCAGGGGCTGACCGCGACCGAACAGCGCGTCGCCGAGCTGGCCGCCTCCGGCATGATCAACCGCGACATCGCCGCCGCACTGTTCATCAGCACCAAAACGGTGGAGGTCAACCTCAGCCGCATCTACCGCAAACTCGGCATTCGCTCCCGCGCGGAGCTCTACCACGCCCTCCGAGTCGAGAAATCAGAATCGGATATGAGTAGGTAAATCCCTGATGTAAGCCGCCGCCCCCATCTATAGCGTGGCCCAGATGGCGAGCATCGAGGCGGGAGCACACTCGTTTCTTGTCGAGTGGTATGGGCCGCGCGCGCCCGCGCACTGGATCGGCGAAACCGCTCAACGCCTCAACGACCGCGCCGCGGCAATTTCGGCCCGCGGCGGACAGGTCCGATTGCTCATGGCAGTGGCCGTCCCCTCGGACGACTACGCGTTCGGCGTGTTTGCCGCCGCGTCGGCCGAAGTCGTCGCCGAAACCTGCGCCGACGCCGACGCTCCCCCGGAACGGATCAGCGCCGCCGTCGGCTGGTGGCAGGGGCAGGATTTTCGAGCGCCAAGCCAAACGTGGGGACTGGGCGGGCCGCGAACCTGATCATTAGCTTCGGTAAGGCCACAAGCGTCCCCGGGTAGGGTCAGCGCATGACCGCTCTGCGAACCCAGGTCTGTGTAGCCGGCGGCGGTCCCGCCGGACTCGTTCACGCTCTTCTGCTCGCCCGTGCCGGCGTCCAGGTCGTCGTCCTCGAGAAACACAATGATTTCTTGCGCGACTTCCGCGGCGACACCGTGCACCCCACCACCCTGCGGATCATGGACGAGCTGGGACTAATCGACGAGTTCCTGCGCCTGCCGCACACCAAGGTCACGCGCGTCGCCTTCGACGCCGACGGGACACTTCGCACCTTCGGTAACTTCAGCGCGCTCAAACGGCTGGGTTTCAACCAGCCGTACATCGCGCTGATGCCGCAGTGGGACTTCCTCGATTTCCTGGCCGAAAAGGCAAGCGCGTACACGGAATTCACCTTGATCCGCAACGCCGAGGTCACCGACCTCATCTTCGACGGCGACCGGGTCGCCGGGGCGCGCACGCCGGAGCTGGAGGTGCGTGCCGATTTGGTGGTCGGCGCGGACGGGCGCAAGTCGGCCGTGCGGGAGGCGGCCGGCCTGAACCTCGCTGCCGCGCACTCGCCGATGGACGTCTTGTGGTTCCGGCTGAAATGGCGTCCCGGCGATCCCCGCGAGCTCTTCGGGGTCGCCCGTAGGGGCCTGCTGATGGCCATGATCTACCGGGGCGACTACTGGCAGGTCGCCCATCTCATGCCGAAAGGCACCGACCCGCGCGACGGTTCGCTGGAGGCGTTCAAGGAGCGCCTGGTCGCCGCGCGACCGCAGCTGCGCGAACACGTCAACGACCTGCACTCCTGGGACGACACCAGCCACCTCGACGTGCGGGTGGACCGGCTCGAGAAATGGTGGCGCACAGGCCTGTTGTGCATCGGCGACGCCGCGCACGCCATGTCGCCGGCGGGAGGGGTCGGCATCAACCTCGCCGTCGCCGATGCGGTCGCCGCGGCGAATATTCTGTGCGCCCCACTTCGCGAAAACCGGTTGGCCGATGCGGATCTCGCCAAGGTTCAGCGCCGCCGCGAGCTACCCACCCGAATCATCCAGGCCGGTCAGGTCTTCATCCAGAACCGAGCCGTCGAACCCAATTTGACCGGCGACCTTTCCCCGATCAAGATTCCCAGCTTCATCGGCCGCGGTCCCTTCCAGTTCATCCCGCCGATCATCGTCGGACGCGGCTTCCGCCCCGAGCACGTGCGCACCCCGGACGCACACGCTTCCTAGGAGCCGGCGAGCGGGTCGAACATGTGGGCCGGGTCAATGCCAAGTTGCTGAGCGACGTGGCTGGTGTCCCAGTACTCGCGCCAGTGCGTGATCGCGCCGTCGCGGACCTCGAAGAGGGCGGTGACGTTGAACGTGACCGCGGTCCCGTTCATCGCATTCACGTCGACCCGTTCGACGACCACCGTGTCGGCATTCGATACGACGGTGCGGATTTCGCTCCCCTCGATCATCCCCGTCGAGAGGTTGCTGTGCTTCTCGAGCTCGGCGCGTGCAGCCTCGCGCCCCACGACCACCGGCGAGAGCGGCACATGGAGCTGCCAGACAAAGTCCTCTGCCATCAACGCGGTCATCGCATCGACGTCCATGCGCTCGCCGTAGGCCGCATGGATGAAGTCGAGGACCAGCTTTTCGTTCGCGTTTTTTGCAGCGGCTTCGGGCATGTCGTTTCCTTAACTCGGGACGACCTCACGGCCTAAATAAACTGGTTGATTTAACTTCAGGCCCACCACGCTAATCCCTCGATCCGGTTGGGTAAAGACCCGACGCGGCCAGTGACGGCCGCGTCAGGCCTGGGGGCCCTCCGACGGCGGCCAGTGCGAGCCCGGCGACGCGTCTCCGGGCTCGGCGTGCTCGCCGCGGGCCAGCGGCACCCATTGCTCGGTCGGTGCGGGCTGCTTCGAAGACGGGAAGTCGCGCAGCGGCCCCGACGGCTTGGCGTCCCACTTGGCGAAGGTCAGCGGGGTTCGCAACCAGCACTGCAGCAGGTTGTAGGCCGCCTGCAGCGAGTCGATGTGGGTGCGCTCCCACCCGTGACTGCCGTCCAACCCGAAGCCGACCAGCGCCGCCCTGGTGCCCGCGCCCGCTTCGATCGCCGCGGCTGCGTCCGAGCGGTAGTAGCGAAACACGTCCCGCACGAAGGGAATCCCTTGCTCCTCGGCGAGCCGGCACAGCTTCCGGGTCAGGTGGTAGTCGAACGGGCCGTGCATGTCGGCCATGGGGATGGTGACGCCGTCCTCGATGGAGTGCTGCCCGGGCGCGCACACCGCGTTGTCCACCGAGATCAGCTCCGCGACGTCCGCGGGCAGTCCGTGGCTGGCCCCGTGGCCGACCTCTTCGGTGATGGTGACCATGATCGTGGTGCGGTGCGGCAGCACCACCTTGTTCTCCGAAACGTGTTTGGCCAGTGCGAGCGCGATCGCGACGCCGGCTTTGCCGTCGAGGTGACGGGAGACGATGAAGCCGTCGGCGGTGAGTTCAGGGCTGGCGATCAACGCGACGAAGTCGCCGACGTTCACCCCCAGCTTGACCAGGTCCTCCCGCGAGGACACCCTGCGGTCGACGCGGACCTCGACGCTCTCCCAGTCGGTGGGTTGGGTGTCGATCTCGTCGCCGAACCTGTGCCCACTTGCCTTGAGCGGCAAGACCGTGCCGGTGATGAACTCGTCGGGGTCGTCGCTGAAAATCCGCACGCGGGCGCCCGTGGCGAACCGGGCCGAGAAGGTGCCGACCGGAATCAGCTCGAGGCGGCCGTTGTCCTTGAGGTCGCGCACCATGCAGCCGATGGTGTCCGCGTGAACAGCCAGCGCCCGGTCGATCGTCGCGGACTCCCCCGGCAGTTCGGCGGTCAGCGCGCCGCGGCGCGTCAGGGTGAACGGCACTCCGAAGTCGTCGAAGATGTCGCCGATCAGCTGCATCACGGCGTCCGTGCGCCCCGCCGGACTCGGGGTCTGCAGCAGTGCGAGCAGCGTGTCGATCATCCACGCGCGGTCGGCCTCCGCCATGGCCGCGGTTTGGCGCACGGTCTCTCCTTCCCGGTTCGTTCGGAATCCGGCTTCAACCTACCGGTTCGCGGGGACGGAGGGTGCGGCCGTGACGGCGGCCGGGCTGGCGCGACAGGGGAAAATTTATTTCCGTCGTTGCTGCAAAATCGAGTTAGGCTCCTCGATGTCCGGGTCACATACATGTGAGGAGCCCGCCATGAAAGAGGACGCGCAGGGACACGAGGAAAAAGACATCCGCCGGCTACGCGAATTCGCCACATTCGACAAGCTCTCGGATAATGATTTGCAGCGCATTGTCTCGGCGGCACATCACACCTCCACGTCCGCACCTCTGCCGCTCATTCATGAGCAGACCCCCTCGGACGCCTGTTACATCCTGCTCACCGGCGAGGCCGGCGTCTACGTCGGCCAGGACCGCGTTGCCCTGGTAGGGCCGGGCGAAGTGATCGGCGAATCTGCGCTTCGCCGTGGGAAACTGCGCTCCGCGACGGTCACGACGACCGGGCCGTCCGAGGTACTGCGCATCGAGCGCGACGACCTGGCCCGCTTGCTCGACGAGATTCCGGCACTACGCGAAACCATGGACGCGACCGTGGCGCGACACGCGCCCGTCGCCGCCCCCGAGCAGACGCCGAAGCCGAAGCCCACGCATCGCAGGGTGGACGCTTTGGTCCCGACGGAGTTGGTCGAGCGGTTCGAGCAGGCCGCGGAGGGTGCGGGCGTCCGTGTCTCGGCCGCGCTCGAGGACGCGCTCACCCAGTGGATCCAGCGAAACGGCATCGCCTAGCCGCTACGGATTCACATTCGGGCAGATCTGCTTGATCCAACCGGTGATCAGGTCCCTGTTGGAGTTCAGGTCGGGGTCGTTTGGTTGCGCGCCGACGGTGGTGACGAAGTGCTCGATCGCCGTCTTCACCGGATCCGGCGGGCTGTACTTCTCGAGCGTGTCGGCGGCTTTGCGCGCGCTTTCCGGTTTCGCCGCAACCATCAAATTGTCCTTGGCAAACGAGATGTCCAGGCAGGTCGATTGGTCGAGCGGCGCGGCCGGCGCCGAGGAGGTGGCGGGCGTCGTCGGTTGCGACGGGGCCGCCGTCGACGTCTCACTCGACGTCGAAGCCGACGAAGAATTGCCGTTCGAGCAGCCCGCCGTGATGACCGCGACGGCGACCATTCCTGCGAGTGCAGTTGGGTTTACCCGCACCAGACTCTCCTTTGCCCGACAATCCATTTGCTGCAGGCACCCTACCGGCAATTCCAGTTCGACGCGCGTTTAAAAGCTGGATCGGGTTATGCCGATTCCATTTTCGCGATCAGCTCGCCGAGGGCGAGGATCCGCTGGGCGTCGCGCACGTGCAGGCTCTCGATCATCCTGCCGTCGACCGTTATGACGCTGTTCCCCGCTGCCTGGGCCTGTTCATAGGCCGAGACGATCTTGCGGGCATCGGTCAGCTCGCTGTCTGACGGGCCGAACACGTCGTTCGCCGGTCCGATCTGGGAGGGATGAATGAGGGTCTTGCCGTCGAAACCCATCTCCCGGCCTTGCCGGGCCTCGGCGCGGAAGCCGGCCTCGTCGGTGATGTCGTTGAAGACGCCGTCCAGCACGACCTTTCCGGCGGCCCGCGCCCCCAGCACGGCCAGCGACAAGGCGGTCAACACCGGCGCCCGACCGGGCAGGTGCAATCCGTGCAGATCGTTCACCAGGTCGTTGGTGCCCACTACCAACGCCGCCAAGCGGTCGCTGGCCGAGGCGATCTCCTCCGCCCGCAGGATGGCGCGCGGCGTTTCGATCATCACCCACAGCCGCAACGAGTCGAGCGCGCCAAGCTCGTCGAGCGCCGCGGTCAGCGCCCGGACCTCTTCGCCGGTCTCGACCTTCGGCACCAGCACGCCGTCGGCGGGCGAACCTGCCACGGCCGCCAAATCGTCGTCGTGCCAGTCGGTGCCCAAGCCGTTGATGCGCGCCACGATCTCGCGGGGTCCGTAGGTCCTGGACGAGACGGCGTCGCACACCCGCGCCCGCGAGTCGGCCTTGGCATCGGGGCCCACGGCGTCCTCGAGGTCAAAAATGAGGACGTCGGCCGGCAGCGTCTTCCCCTTCTCCAGGGCTCTGGCGTTGTTGCCGGGCAGGTAGAGGGCGGATCTGCGCGGGCGCAGCGTCGGTGGCATGACACGACAGTAGGGCCTTTGGGATAAGCCTCGCCCACAGTGGGAAATCCCCGGGGTGGGAAAAGGGAGGAGCAGCTCATGCAGCGTCACGAAATCCGGTCACTCGCGGACCTGGCGGGTGAGGGCACTCGCGTGCTCACCACGCTCGTGCGCGACACGCACAGCGGCATCGCTCGGCGCGTCTTCGGCGCCGTCGGGCCGGTGTCGAAACCCGTGGAGGTCGTCCACAACACGGCCGCCGCGGCTACGTATCACGCCGTCGACCGCGCGCTTCGGGCCGCCTTGCGCGGCGCCGGTGAGCTGGCCGCCGAGACGAGCGGCAGCGACGAGGACGAAACGGTCGAGTCCAACCCCAGGGTCGCCGGCGTCATCGCCGCGCTCAACGGCATCTACGGCGACGAGCTGACCGACCGTGGAAACGGCTTCGCCCTGACCATGCAGGTGCGCCACCGCGGCAAGCCGGTCGCGATGAACGGCCCCGACCTCGCCGCGGCGTTCCCCCGGGCGACCGGCCGGATCGCGGTGTTCGTCCACGGCTGGTGCATGACCGAGATGTCGTGGTGGCGCCGCCCGCGCGAGGGCGAGGAGGTGAAGTCCTACGGCGCGCGGCTGCGCGACGACCTGGGCTTCACCCCCGTCTATCTGCGCTACAACACCGGCCTGCACATCTCCGACAACGGAAAGTCGCTCGCTTCCCAGCTGGATCGGCTGCGGGAGCTGTGGCCGGTCCCGGTCGAGGAGATCGCGCTGGTCGGTCATTCGATGGGCGGCCTGGTGATCCGCAGCGCCTGCCATTACGGAACCCGGCACGAGCACGGCTGGCCCGACGCCGTCGGTCACGTCGTCTGCCTCGGCTCCCCGCACCTGGGCGCCGACCTGGAGAAGGGCGTCAACGCCGCGTCCTGGGCGCTGGCCCGGCTGCCCGAAACCCGGGCCCTGTCTTCGTTTCTCAACGCCCGCAGCTCGGGAACGAAGGACCTGCGCTACGGCGCGCTGCTCGACGAGGACTGGAGCGAGTGCGACCCCGACGAGTTCCTGCGCGACCGGTGCAACGAAGTGCCCTTCCTCCCCCACACCACCTACCACTTCGTGGCGACCAGCGCGGGCCCGGGCGCGTTAGGCGCGGTGCTCGGCGACCGCCTGGTGCGCCCGCACAGCGCGTCCGGCGCGGGCAAGTCCCGGCAGATTCCGTTCGACCCGGACCACGGGCTGACGTTCACCGGCCTGCACCACTTCGATCTGCTCAACCACGCCGACATCTACGCGAAGTTGCACGCCTGGCTCAGTTAGCCCTTGGATTCGCGCCACTCCCGCTCGAAGGGCAACCGCCAGGCGTTCGGGGCGATCAACTGGTGAATGGCGTTGGGGCCCCAGGTGCCCGGTTGGTACAGCTTGGCCGGCGGCGGGTCGGTGAGCAGTTCCTCCGAACGCTCCCACAGCGATTCGATGCCCTCGGCGGTGTTGAACAGCGTGTGATCGCCGCGCATCGCGTCGAGGATCAGCCGTTCGTAGGCCTCCAGCACGTCGACGACGGTGTCGATCTCCTGCGAGGAAAACTGCATCGACAGCTTGTCCAGCTTCATCCCGGGGCCGGGCCGCTTGCCGTAGAAGGACAGGGAGACCTTCGAGTTGTCGGCGAGGTCGAACGTGAGGTGGTCGGGACCCTGGGTCCCCACCCCCGATCCGGGCGGGAACATCGTTCGCGGAGCCTCTTTGAACGCGATCGAGATGATGCGGATGCCCTCGGCCATCTTCTTGCCGGTGCGCAGGTAGATCGGCACGCCGGCCCAGCGCCAGTTGTCGATGCCGACCTTGAGGGCGATGAAGGTTTCGGTGTCGGAATCCTTGGCCACCCCGTCCTCGTCGTGATACCCGCTGTACTGGCCGCGCACCACGTTGGACGGCTTGATCGGCAGCATCGACCGGAACACCTTGTTCTTTTCCTCGCTGATGGCGAACGGCTCGAGCGCCGTCGGCGGCTCCATCACCACGAACGCCATGACCTGGAACAGGTGGGTCACCACCATGTCCTTGTAGGCGCCGGTGTCCTCGTAGAAGTTGGCCCGCTGGTCCAGCCCCAGCGCCTCGGGTATGTCGATCTGGATGTGGTCGATGAAGTTGCGGTTCCAGATCGGCTCGAAGAGGCCGTTGGCGAAGCGGAACGCCAGGATGTTCTGGGCGGCCTCTTTGCCCAGGAAGTGGTCGATGCGGAAAATCTGTGCTTCCTCGAACGTTTCGTGCACGAAGTCGTTCAGCGCGACCGCGCTGGCCAGGTCGGTTCCGAACGGCTTCTCCATGACCACCCGGGAGCGCTCGACGAGCTTGGCGTCACTCAGCATCGTGATGACACTGCGCGCCGCCTTCGGGGGGACCGACAGGTAATGCAGTCGGCGCACGTTCGGCCCCAAGCTGTTCTCGGCCTCGGCGACCGCTTCGGCGAGGGCTTGCGGCCCGGCGCTCTGCGGGACGTAGCGGATGATCTTCGCGAAGTTGTCCCACTGTTCGGAGTTGAGCTTGTGCGTGCCGAACGAGTCGATCGCGTTCTTGGCGAGCTCGCGGAACTCGTCGTCGCTGAGGTCTTCCAGCGACGTCGCGACGATCTGGATGTCGGGGGCAAGCTCGGACTGGTCCAAGTAGGCCAGGCCCGGGATCAGCTTGCGCTTGGCGAGATCCCCGGTCGCGCCGAACAGGACGATGACGTGGGGATCGAGGCGTTCCGTGTCGTGGCGGCGCGGCCGTTTCTCCGGCGCCGGGTAAGAGATCGTTTGCGGTTTCTTGTCGGCCACTCTTGCGATCCTTCCATCGCCGCGCCGTCATTGCAGCCCCATGTTGGGTCGATCTGCGCGGTTACCGATCGCCCGGCGGGGTATGGAAAGCGATATGACCGGACCCGACCGAGACCAGCTGAGCCACGCCGAGGAGCTGGAGAACATCGTCGACGAGCTCGACGAGAAGGTTGCCAACGAGCGGGAGGCCGAAGGCGTCCCCGGCAAGCCCAGCGACCGCGAACGTGACGCTGCCGGCGACGGCCCGAAGGACGAGCCGCCGGACTGACGCCCTAGGCCGTCCCGGGCGGCCCGACCCAGGCCGTCAGGGCGTCCGCGAGGGGTCGCTCCCCCACCCACGCGACGTGTCCGTCGGGCCGAATCAGCACCGCGTCGACAGCGGCGACGGTGCCGAGATCCGGAAGTTCCCATGCACCAACGTATTTCGCGTCGACCAACGTGACCCGATCCGCCCAGGGGGATACGTCCAAGGCGCCGGGCTCGCCGAGGTTGAGCAGCACGGGCCGCGCGTCGTGCAGCAGGGCGAATACCCGCACCGCGCCGTCGGCCGTGACCAGGTCGAGATCGGGCATCCGACGCCCGAGCAGCGGGTGCCCCTCGCCGAGGTCGTAGTGGATGTCGAGACCCGACATCATCGCGGCGAATCGCCGCCGGGGCTCGCCCATGCCGAGGAGATCGGAAGTGACCTCCCGCAAGGCCTTTGCGCGGTCGTCGGGGCGAAGCAGCGCCATTTGGGCCATGGCGTTGCGCAGCACGCGCGCGCCGACCGGGTGGCGTTCGGCGTGGTAGGTGTCCAGCAGGCTGTCCGGGGCCGTTCCCTTGGCCACCTGCGCCAGCTTCCAGCCCAGGTTCACCGCGTCCTGCACACCGGTGTTGAGGCCCTGCCCGCCGATCGGGTGGTGCACGTGCGCCGCGTCGCCGGCCAGCAGGACCCGTCCGTCGCGATAGGTCGCCGCCTGCCGCGCGGCATCGGTGAACCTGGAAATCCATGCAGGACTGTGGATCCCGTAGTCCGTCCCGTAGACCGCGATGAGCGCCTCGCTCAGGTCGCGCAGGGTGGGTTCTCCGCCGGGCGTGACCTGCCGCTCGGTCACCATCACGCGCATCGGGCCCCCGTCCTCCATCATGCTGAGCGAATGGACACCGAGGGCGTCGTGGCGGATACCCCATGGCGGCGCCTCCCTGCCTTCGAAGTCGATGTCGACCTCGGCGAGGAGGTAGCTCATCGTCGGGTCCCAACCCGGGAAGTCGATGCCGGCCGATTTGCGCACCGAGCTGCGTCCCCCATCGCAGCCGACGACGTATTCCGCGCGCAGGAACTGGCCGTCGGACAGCGCGACGTCGACGCCGGTGTCGTCTTGCGCGACGCCCGTCACCTCACGCCCGCGATAGATCGGCACCTTCAGCTCGTCGACCCAGCCGGCCAGGATGCGCTCGATGTGGACCTGCCACTGCGCGAGCCCGTACGGGTGCCGGGTGGGAAAGTCGCTGATGTCCAACCGAATCTGTGCGAACCCGGCGACCTGAGCCACCTGGCCTTCGGCAAGGAAACGGTCGGCGATCCCGCGCTGATCGAGGACCTCGATCGTGCGCGAATGCAATCCGCCCGCCCGCGCCCCGATCAGCTCCCGGCCGGCGCGCCGCTCCACAATGGCCACGTCGACGCCCGCCAACGCCAGCTCGCCCGCCAGCATCAGCCCGGTCGGGCCTCCCCCGGCTATCACCACGGCATGCATCTCGCCACCCCCAACATCAGTCCGTTTCGCCGTCGACCAGCGATTTTGCGGCATGACCCCGGTCTTGCCGCAAGCCCCCGGGTGCGTAATATGTTGAAGTGGGACGGATTAAAAGCCGCCCCTTCTTTTTGCATCCGATGTGGGTTTTCCGATAAACGTCAACGGTCTGCTGAGGTCTGAACTACCGTTCAAACAAATGGCGGGTGCGCGCTCCGAAATGGCGATGAAATAATTGGCCGCGCGTCCGCGCCAGCGCATCTGACCAGAGAGTGACGGGATGGGTCTACGCCTTGCAGGCCCCGTCGGCCACACCCGCCGATACAAGCTGCGGCTGCGCGCCGACTCCGGAAGCGGATTTTACGGTAAACACCAGGTCCGGCTGCTGCGGATCTACTTGGGCACCACGACCTTCCTCTACGCCTATGGCGTGGTGTTCACGACTGTGATTTTGCTTCACCCCGACCGCCCGCGGGGCAATCCGGTCGGGGGCATCGTGGCGATCGTCTTCGGTATCGCGGCGCTGGCCTGGCTGGCGGTCCAGCCCGACAAAACCGGGCCGGCGACGGCCGCGGCCATCGCGGCCACGCCGATCGTGATGGCTTTCCACATCGCGATCACCGCCGAATTCGCCTGCCTGATCGCGCCGATGTTCCTGGCGATGTACCTGCGCGCGTTCTACTCTCCGCGCCGCGGCATGGTCCTGGTCGGCGTGCTCGCCCTGGCGTGCGTTGCCGGCCTCGCGTTCTCGCACACGGCCAAGTTCTACCTCGACTACCTCATCTTCGTGATCGCGATCGTGGGGGCCGCCGAGTCGTTCGGGTTGGTGACGCGAACACTGGTCGCGGCGGCGTGCACGGATCCCCTCACGGGTCTACTCAATCGCGCCGGCTGGGAAATCGCGACCGCCGACCTGCTGGCGCGATCGCGTTCGACGTCCACCGTCATCACCGTGGTCGCGCTGGACATCGACAACTTCAAACGCATCAACGACACCGACGGGCACGTCGCCGGCGATCACCACCTGATCAGCCGCGCGATCGCCTGGCGAAAAGTCGCCCCCGCCAACGCCGTTGTGGCCCGGCTCGGCGGCGACGAGTTCGCCGTGTGCATCGCCGAGCGCGCGGGTCCGGTTCCGAGCGCGGCCGAGCGGTTCGTCGCCTCGGTGCGGCTACAGACCCCGGGCACGAGCGTCGGCACCGCATCGGCCGGCGGGGCGAGCGCCAACGTCGCCGTGCTGTGGGCGGTCGCCGACGCGAGCCTGTACGCCGCCAAGCAGAACAGGTCTCCGCAGCGCCGGGATCCCGATCTGCGCCACGCGCTCTAAACCCGACTTGGTATCCCGCCGGGGCATGTGGAATTCTCTATGCCCCAATCTATTTCAGCTCAGATACGGAACCGGCCTAGTTGTTTGTCGGCGGTGGCTGCGGCTCGAAGGGGTCGTACCACCACCAGTCGGCGCGTTCGCCGAGGGGTCCGCGGCAGGGTGGCACGGCGGGCGGTGGACGGTTCGGTGGGCGCGCGAGTGATCCCGCGCTCAGTGGTCGGCCGGTGTCGTCGGTGACGCTTAGGTCGGTGGCGGGTCCGGTGATGGTGATCAGCCCGCGGTGGTGTGCCCGGTGGTGATACGGGCATAACAGCACCAGGTTCGCCAACTCGGTCGGCCCGCCGTCTTCCCAGTGCCGCAGGTGGTGGGCGTGCAACCCGCGGGTGGCACCGCAGCCGGGCACCGCGCAGGTGGGATGGCGGCGCTCGAGCGCGCGGCGCAGCCTCCGATTGACCGTGCGCGTGGTGCGCCCGGCGCCGATGGGCACGCCGTCGCGTTCGAACCACACCTCACAGGTGGCATCACAGGTCAGGTACTGGCGCTCGGCATCGGACAGCAGCGGACCCAGATGCAGCGCGGCGGCGCGCCGCTCGACATCGAGGTGCACCACCACCGTGGTGTGCTGCCCATGTGGGCGGCGGGTGGCCTCGGCGTCCCAGCCAGCCTCCACCAGCCGCATAAACGCATCAACAGTGTCGGGCAACGGCGGCGCCGCATCCGATGGGGCCTTGCCGTCGCCGCGGTCGCGCTTCCACTGGGCAATCAGCGCCTCGCGATGCGACGCCAACGCCGCATCGAACGTCGCCGCCTCGTCGCCGGGCAGGTTGATCCGCCAACAGCTGCCCTCCTCGCTTGAAGTCTTGGTGATCGAGCGCCCCGCCTCGGGGCGAGGATCGGGCTGTGGGCGCGGTTCGAGCTTGATCGCGGTGCGCAGCTGAGTGACCGTGGCCACCGCGGCCAACTGCGCGTAATGCTCATCCGAACCCTCACCCGCGCGGGCGGCGATCACCCCGACCTGATCCAGCGACAACCGCCCCTGGCGCAAGGCCCGGGTGCACCGCGGAAACTCCTGCATCCGGCCCGCCACCGTCGCGATCGTGTGCGCGTTGGCCGGCGAACAGCCGGTCTTCCAGGCCACCAACGCCGGAATCGACCGCGCCCCGGTATTACCCCACAATCCGTCGCGATCGATCTCGGCGACGATCTCAACAATGCGCCCGTCAATCGCATTGCGTTGACCGCACAACTCCGCCAACTCCTCAAACAGCACGTCAAGACGCGTCGGAGTATTCACCACCCAAGCGCCAACAGATGCGGTTGAAGACATAACCTCATCCTCGCAGCCGGGTACGACAAGTTTTCGGCTACGAAACCCGGGCCGGGATCCCTATCATTGCGGGTGGCTCGCCACGTAGTCCGTGGCCGGGATCGGCGACGACGCGGCGTAGCCGATCGGCAGCAACACGTCGCCCGCCGTGGTGTTGCAGTAGACGTCCCAGCGGTAGTAGCCCGTGAACGCGGCGGGATCGGACCCGATGAGCGCCGCGTACTGATCGACCGCCCGCACGTATTCGTTCGCGTGGTTGTACCGGTAGATGGCGTGATCCCGGTCGTTGGCAAAGCCGTTGGCGGCCAGGTAGCGGCCCGCCGCCATGATGCTGTCGTGGGGCGAGTTGACGTCGCCGCCCTGCCCGTAGGTGGCAAACGTCCCGGGCAGGAACTGCATCGGCCCCTGCGCGCCCGCGGTGCTCACGCCATGGATGCTGCCGAGGCGGGTTTCGACGAGGTTGATCGCGGCCAGGTAGTTCCAGCCGACGCCCGATTCCGACTCCGCCTGGTGGTAGTAGCCCAGCAGCTCGTCGGCCGGAGCCGGCGGCTCGATGCTCCACGCGGGCAGCGTGTCCCGGACGGCCGTCATCGCGGTGAGCTGCCGGCGGGCGTCGACGTTGCGGTCGTACACGTCGAGCAGCGGCGCCGGGATCCGTGGTCGTATGGTCGCGTCCCATTCGGGGTGGCGCCCGATGGCGCGGTAGGCCGCCTGCTGGCGATGCGCCGCCGCCACCAGCGCCGCCTCCCCCGTCGACGCGTCTCGCAGGGCGTGCTCGTCGGCGACGAGGTCGTCGGCCACCTGCGCGGGGTCCGACGCCAGCTGGGGCTGCGCGCCGGCGGGGATGCTGGGCGCGTCGGGCCGCGTCATGATCGACGCGGATGCCGGTGGAGCCGGCGCGCCGGCCAGGGCGACCACGATCGCGCCGAGGACAAGCAGCGTGGCGCGCGGTTTAGCGCTCACAGCGTCCCTCCCGTCCGTTCCGACTCGGGTAGGTCAACGGTAGCGATACCCGCGGCGCGCGCTATGCGCTATCCCTGATTCGTCACGCCGGCGGCCGTCATCGGGGTCGGCTCCGACGTTGCCCGCCGGTTTTGTGAGCTGGCCCCCGAGCCCTCGTCGCGGCCCAGCGCGATCGCGGCGGCCGCCATCGCCGCGACCGCGACGGTGAGGACCAGCGCCGCCGAACCCCGCACCGCCAGGTGCTCCCCGAGCACGACGACGCCGAGCACGACCGCGACGACCGGTTCACCCACCAACATGATCGGCACCGACGCCTGCAGCGCGCCGGCGTGAAACGCCGCCTGCTGTACCACGGTGAGCGACGCGGCCAGCGCGACCAGCACGTAGGGGGCGGGCACGGTCAGCAGCCCGTGCCAGCCGCCCACGGCGAAGCGATGCGTGCAGATCTTGGTCAGGACCGCGATTATGCCCAGCAGGACGGCCACCGGGACCGCCAGCAGCATGGCGCGGGGACGACCGGCGGTGCCGCGGGCCGCGACGATGCACACGATCACCAGCGGCACGGTCATCAGCAGCGCGAGCGTCCACCCCGGCAGCGGCGCCCGGTTGTGGCCCTCGCGGGGCTGGCCGACGAGCACGAACACGGCCAGGGCGGCGGTCAGCAGCGTCGCCCAGCCCCAGTCGGCCCAGCTGATCCGCTGGTGGCACAGCCTGGCGCTCATCGGCAGCGCGAACAGCAGCGACGACACCAGCAGCGGCTGCACCAGGAGCAGGGATCCGTTGGCCAGTGCCAGGGCCTGAAAGACGTAGCCGGCGACCGCGGCCAGCGTGCCCGCCCACCACAACGGTTCGCGGACCAGGGTGGTGGCCATGGTCGGCGACATGGCCTTGTCGTCGGGAACGCCTTGGGCGACTCGTTGCCGAACGACGATCCCCACCGCGGCCCAAAATGCCGCGAGCAACGCCGACGCGATCGCCACCGCGTGCGACGCCACCCACCCCATGGCCGGGTGCATACCCGGCATTCAAGCGACGTGAACCTCGGCCGTCGAGGGGGCGCGACTCACCGATAGAAGATCGTCGTCCCGACGCCGCCGGGGCTATACGAGATGTACACCGGGTGTTCGAGGAAGGGCAGCGCCCCGGTGTTCATGACGTACGGCGAGGGCGTCGGGAAATACGTGCCGTGTAGACGTAGGAGTGATCGCTAAGCGGTGGATCTCAGATCACTGGTAAACGGTGGCGCCGCCCGTGGTGTAGTCGATGTAGATCGGGTGGTCCTGGAAAATCAGGTTTCCGGTGTTCATCAACCCGCTCGAGATCGGCGTCGGGGAATAGTTCCCGTTATAGATGTACTGGTACAGCAGGTGCGTACCGCCGGCGTCGAAGACCTTAATCGTGTCCCCGGGTGACGCGCCAAGGCTGGTCGGAAGGGTTCCCTCCACCCCGCCGGAGTCAACAATCGATTGGACATTTGAAAACGAAGTTGTAGTGGCGCCGTGAGTGACGGTCACGTCCAAGCCTGTGATCGGCATCTGGGGAAGATTCGCCAACACCGGATTTGCAATCGTTGAGTGGTCACCGAACTGCAGATAAGGATTGGCGGCGGTTTGATTGATCAGCAGACCCTGGTTGTAGGGCGCCGGCAGCGCGTGCAGCGGAATGCTGGGACCCGGGCCGCCCGCGTTGGGCCCGACACCCAGGACGCCGGAGGCACCGTCGGACGCGAAGAAGGACTGGAACGTCAGCCCGTTGGTCATCGCGGACTGGATGGACACCGGGAACGCCAGGAACTCGACATTGACGGGGGTCGACGCGGTCGTCAGCCCGCCGCCGAAATTCACCGGCGCGTTGTAGGTCAGGTAGAGGTAATCCAGCCCGCCGCTGTAACCCCCGATGCCGCCCCCGATGGGGATGCCGAGCTGGAGCACGCCCAACAGCCCGCCGACCTTGGTGAACGGGATGACGAGGCCCTCAGAGCCGGTGTCGACCAGCAACGGCACGGCCGATCCGGTGCCGACGGAGGCGTTCACCAACGGCTCGGTCCCGGCGAAGACCGACAGCGGGGCGGTCGCTGTGCCGCCGCTTACCGTCGCGCTGGTGCCGAGCGATTGCGGCCCCGTGGGAATCAGCTGGCGCCCGAACAGGATGTCGGTGGGGAAATTGATGATGTCGGCGGCGTAGGTTTCCAACGCCTGAACAGGGTTCCCGAGTGGGTTGCTGGCCGCGGAGGTCAGCGAACCGATGGCCGCCGGGGCGGCGGCCGCCGGGTTGGCAATCGCAGCGGACGCCTGCGCCGGCAGCGCCTGCACCGCGGACGCCCAGGTCGAGAGCTGGGCCGCGGCGGCCGAAACCCCGCCGTGGTAGCCGACCATCGCGGACACGTCCTGGGCCCACATTTCCTCGTACGAGGCTTCGGTGGCGGCGATCGCGGGCGCGTTCTGCCCGAACAGGTTCGAGAACACCAGCTGCACGAGCTGGTTCCGGTTCGCATCGACCACCAGGGGATGCACGGTGGCGGCCAGGGCGGATTCGAATTCACCGGCCACCACCTGGGCTTGCAACGCGGCCGTCTGCGCCTGCGCCGCTGCCGCACTCAGCGACGCCGAGTACTGCGCCGCCGTCGACAGCATGGCCGCCGAGGCGGGCCCCTGCCAGGCGTCGGCGGCCAGCCCGGAGGTGATCGACGAGAACGACTGCGCCGCGGTACCCAGTTCGGCCGCAAGCCCGTCCCACGCCGCGGACGCGGCCAGCATCGGCCCCGGGCCGGCGCCCGTATGGAGTAGAGACGAAATGATCTCTGGCGGTGACGTCAGAAAACTCATCCCCCGGGTGTCCTTCCGCTCTGCCCCGCGACCACGTTTCCACCGGGGACGGGCACCTCACGCCACCAGCCGATACGCCAAGACTCTAGGGAAAGGCGGCCCAAAATTCTCGGGATTAACCAAACGTTTCCCGCGCCAACGGTCGTCGGTACGAACCGCGACTACCGTGGCGCTGTGAGCGACCGTCAGCAACGCGCGATGTCCTTCGGATCGATCGCCGAAAACTACGACGGGCTGCGGCCGCAACCCCCGCAGCAGGCGGTGAACTGGCTGGTCCCACCCGGTTGCGCGGTGGCCGTCGACGTCGGCGCGGGCACCGGACTGTTCACCCGCGCGCTGGTGGGCAGAGTGACGCAAATCATCGCCGTCGAACCCGACGCGCGCATGCGCGAGGTCTTGGCGGCCCGATCCCCCGGCGTGCGCGTCGTCGAGGGCCGCGGCGAGGCGATACCGCTTCCCGACGCCTCCGCGGACGCGGTGTTCGTCTCGTCGGCGTGGCACTGGATGGACCACGAGCGCGCCGTGCCGGAGATCGCGCGGGTGCTGCGCGACGGCGGCCGACTCGGCCTGATCTGGACGAGCCGGGACCGCGAGGTCGGCTGGGTGCGGGACCTGGACCGGCTGCCCGGCGACGAGACCTCCGAGGCCGAGAAGGCCGACCGCGCGCGCCGGCGCCTGGACGTCGTCCTCCCGTTGCCGGCGATGTTCCGCAACTTCGCCCGCGAGACGTTCCGGTTCACCCGAACCATGACGGTCGACGACGCCGTCGCGATGCTGGGCACCTACAGCCGGGTCATCGTCGCGTCCCCCGACGAACGCGCCCGGCGGCTGGCCGCGGCGCGGGCGGCCCTACAGGCGCGGTTCCCCGGCGCCGACGCGGTCGACGTCCCGATGCAGTCGCGCTGCTGGCGCGCCGATCGGATCGCGCGCGGCGACGGGCTTTGAGGCACCGCATGCGCCGCCACCGGCGGCGGTGTGTCAGCATTTGGAAATGAATTCACGCAGGCTTGCCCGCATCGTTGGAGTTTCGGCCGTGACGGCGTGGGCCGCGCTCAGCGCGCCCGTCGTCATTCCGGCCGCGTCCGCCGATCCCTGCACCGACGTCGCGGTGGTCTTCGCCCGCGGCACCCACCAGGAGCCCGGCCTCGGCAACATGGGGCAGGCGTTCGTCGACTCGCTCACGTCACAGCTCGGGGGGCGGTCGGTCAGCGTCTACGCCGTCAATTACCCGGCGAACGACGACTACCACAACAGCGCGACGGCCGGCTCCAATGACGCCAGCGCGCATATCCAAGACGTCGCCGCCAGCTGCCCCAACACGAAGATGGTGCTCGGCGGGTACTCCCAGGGCTCGACCGTGATTGACCTCGCCAGCCAGACCTTGCCGGGCCCGGTGGCCGATCACGTCGCCGCCGTCGCCCTGTTCGGCGAGCCCACCAGTGGGTTCTCCAGCATGTTGTGGGGCGGTCAGCCGCTTCCGACGATCAGCCCGGTGCTGGTCGGCCGGACCATCAGCCTGTGTGCCCCGGACGACCCGATCTGCTCCCCGGGCGGCAACATCTTGTCGCACATGTCGTACATCGACGCCGGGCTGGTCAACCAGGCCGCGACGTTCGCGGCCGGCAGGATCGGTCAGGCGCCCGCGCGGGCACAGAACGGCTAGCCGCCCGCATCCGTCGCCTGGAGGCTAGGCCGTGAGATCCCTCGTCGCGGTTCGGATCCTGATCGCCGTGGTGATCGGCACCGCCGTCGCATTGTCGGTGGGCAACACCATCGGCTGGCGATTCGCCCTTGTTGGCTGGGTCGTCACCGCAGGCGTGTACGTGGTGTGGACGTGGCTCCTGCTGGGCGGGATGGACGCCGACCAAACCCGCGAATACGTGACCCGCGAGGACCCGACCCGCTGGATCGCCGACACCGTCGTCGTGTCGGCGAGCCTCGCGAGCCTGGTCGGGGTGGCCTATGTGGTCGCCGCGGGGTCGCGCTCCGGCGCCGCGGCGGTCGTCGCCGCCCTGCTGGGAATCCTGACCGTCACGGCCTCCTGGTTCGCGGTGCACACGTTGTTCACCGTGCACTACGCCCGGCTCTACTACTCCGACAAACCGGGCGGGATCAACTTCCACGACCCGGAGCCGCCGCGGTTCAGCGACTTCGCGTATGTCGCCTTCACCGTCGGCATGACCTATCAGGTGTCCGACACCGAGATCGGGCTGACCTCCATCCGGGCGACGGTGTTGCGCCAGGCGCTGCTGTCGTATCTGCTTGGCGCCGTTGTCCTTGCGGTCACCATCAATTTGATCGCCGGGCTGGGTTCCAAACTGTGACGCCGGGTTAATCTGGCTGGCATGGCCATCGAGTCCACCATGCTCGCCCTCGGCACCCCCGCGCCGCCGTTCTCGCTGCCCGACCCGGCCACCGGCAACACGGTCAGCCTCGACGACCTCACCGGGCCCGCGCTCGTCGTCACCTTCATCTGCAACCACTGCCCGTACGTCAAGCACGTCGCCGCCGGGCTCGCCGCGCTGGGCCGCGACCTCGCGGACCAGGGCGTCGCGATGGTCGGCATCTCGAGCAACGACGTCGTCACCTACCCGCAGGACGACCCCGAGCAGATGGCCGCCGAGGCCCGCGCCCACGGCTGGACGTTCCCCTACCTCTACGACGAGAGCCAGGACGTCGCGCGCGCCTTCTCCGCGGCCTGCACGCCCGACACGTTCGTCTTCGACGGCGAGCGCCGGCTGGTCTACCGCGGACAGCTCGACGACTCCCGGCCGGGAAACGACAAGCCGGTGACGGCCGCCGACGTCCGCGCCGCGGTCGACGCGGTGCTCGCCGGCCGGCCGGTTGACGCCGATCAGCGCCCGTCGATCGGGTGCGGCATCAAGTGGCGTTCAGCCTGATTCGCGCGTTTGGCCGCCGCGCGGGCGGGTATCGCAACAACAGTTATGACCGCGCAACCCCCCGATCCCGACCCCGCAGAAACCCCCGACCTCGAGCCGGGCGGAGGCGTCACGCCGGGCGCCACCCCGCCGGCCGCGCCGCAGACCTCCGGTGTGGCCGAGGCCCAACCACCCAATCGCGGGCGATCGACCCCCGCGTCCGCCATCACGATCCTCGGCGTCTGCGTCTTCGTCGTGGCGTTCGCCGCGGTGGCGGTGCTGCTCGTCATGAAGATACTTGGGCTGACGGGCTGACTACGGACCGATGGTGACGCCGTCGCCGACCCGGATGACGCCCTGCCCCACCACCTCCAGGTACGCCCCCGCGCACGGCTGCGGCCCGTGACCGCCCGTGTCCCAACGGTTCTCGGCGGCGGGAGTGCGAAGCGCGTGCGGGGCACGCGGCAACGGACCGTGCTCTAGCGTCGGCACCACGCACCGCGAGGTGGCCGTCAGGGCGCGCAGCCGCGCCTCGCCCACCACGATTTCCCTTCCCGCCCAGTCATTTTCGGTATACGGGGGGTAGCCCGGCGGGGTCGCGATCACCAGGTTCGGCCGGTAGCGCAGCGCCTCCACGCCGATGTGCTCGAGGGTGGCCGTGGTGATCGCGTGCAGCGGGGCCTCGTCGGTGAACGAGTCGCCCGGGGTCGCCTGGGCGATCTCGAGGATGCGGCCGCCGACCTCGGCGTCCAACCCGAGCTCGAGCAGCTGCTCGGGATCCGGGCGTTCCAGCGTCGCGCCCTGCGGCCGCTGCCTGACCAGTCGCACGGTCCGGCCCAACAGCAGCGACAGCACGTCGTCGACTGTGGGGTCGTCGGCCGCGACGTCGGTCCCGTCGGGCAGCCGGATGCTGACCCGGCCGGTGTCGGCGTGCGCGGTGCATTTCAGCAACCCACGCCAGAGCCGCGCCTGCTTGGCGCTGGCCACATGGCCGGTATCGGCATCGATGAGCGCCAGCCGCCGATCGTCCTCGGCGCCGCCTTCGTCGACGAACAGGGAGTCCACCGCTTCGCCGAGCATCGACTTCACCGGGTAGCGGCGCAAACCCTCAACGCGCATGTGCACCGCAGCGAGATCCTCCACTGCCCATCCCCCGCATGAGACACGTCATTCACCGTCAGGGAAGACAGTAGTGGGCTGCGCGGCGGCGGCTAGCCCGGGCAGTAGGTGGATTCCGCCGCGCTGACCCAGCCGGTCATGTCGGCGAACGAGAAGCCCTTCGCGCTCATGCTGGAGTGCAGGTCGGTGGCGATCGCATCGGGCGTCTTGCCGGCCATCCGGTCGGCGCAGACCGCGTGTCCCATCGCGATCATGTCGGAGTCGGCCGACGAGGGCCAGCTGAATCCGAGCGTTTTCAGTTTTGCGAGGTATGCGTCGTCCGTGGAGTCGGCCGATGCAATCGCGGTGCTTGCTGTCAGGGCGGCGCCGACCATCACCGGGATAGTCAGTTTGGCCAGCCATCGAGGTGCGAACATTTCGTTCCCCTTTTCTTGTCGGCGTCCAAGGTGTCGTCAGTATATGGCTGTTCACGCTAATCGATCACTAAAGATTTCGAAACTTGAGAGCAGCCAATTACGAGGTGACGGCGATCGAGCCCAGGCCGCGTCCCGATCGCCGGCGCGCCGGGAATCGGCAACAAGCGCATCGCGAGTTGGCAGGAATGCAACGCCGGCGAATACGCCGCGTAACCAACCGGTGCATAGCTTCAGCAGCCTTCAAATGGCAACTGTTGCCCTGATCGACAATTTGCTAGGGGATCTGAGCGAGGAGTTTCTTTTTCTGCTCCATGAATTCCTCGTCGGTCAGGATTCCCGAGTCACGCAGCGACGCCAGTTCCCGGAGCTCGGCGGCCACGCTCGTGATCGGTCCGCCGGTCGGGGCTTCCGGGGGCGCCTTCTTGTCGGTGGTCGTCGGCGCCCCGATTCGCTCCCGGCGGGCCGGCCCGCCGCCCCCGCCGCCGGTGCCGGCCATGGCGCGCCCGGCCATGCCCGCCAGGGCCATCTGGCTGAACAGGCTGCCCATGCTGCCGGTGGAGGCCTCGGCGGCGGCGCCCAGGCTGGTGGCCGGCAACGCGACCGCCAGCGGCCGTATCATCGTTGTCTCGGCCGCCCAGGCCGGCGGAACCGACAGCGCCCCAATGGTTTTCGCCTCGGCGAGGCCGGCCGTGGCCGCCGACCCGCCGGCCAGGTTGGTGATCACCGGAAACGGCGTGGGCGGCACCGGCGCCGTCCCCGGCCACGCCTCGATCCCCGCCCAACCGCTGACGATGTTGTCGGTGTGGAAACCGGTCAACGCGCCGGCAACGTCGAACGGCAGAGCCGGTAGCGCCACTCCGGTGTCGACACCGAGGCTCGCCGCGCTCAATTCGGGGTCGATGAAAACCCCGCTCAGGTTGGCCAGCACCGCCAGCAGGTCGAGCGGCCCGAACTGGGCGGGGGTCGCGGCCAGGCTGGTCAGCGCGGCGGGCACCCCGGCGATCGCCTGCGCGCTGGACACGGCGCCCTGCGCGTTTCCCGCGGAGGTGCCGGTGGCTTGCGCCACCGCCGCCGCCTGCGCGGCCGGCCCGGCTGCACTGGTGTTTCGCGGCGGCGGCGAGAACGGCGTCAGCGCCGTCGCCAGCGCCGACGCGGCCGCATAGCCGTACATTGCGGCGGCGTCCTGGGCCCACATCTCGGCGTACTGCGCCTCGGTCGTCGCGATGGCGGGCGTGTTCTGGCCGAAGATGTTCGTCGCCACCAGCGCCATCAGCAGGCTGCGGTTCGCCGCGACCACCGGCGGCGGAATCGTCTCGGCAAAGGCCGTCTCGTAGGCGCCGGCCGCGGCTTTGGCCTGGTTGGCGGTCTGCTCGGCCTGCGTGGCGGAGGTTCTCGTCCACGCGAGGTAGGGCGCGGCGGCGGCGGCCATCAACCCCGAGGTCGGCCCCAGCCAGGGGCCGGCGGTCAGCGCCGCGACCTCCGATTGGTAGGAACTTGCCGCCGCGTGCAGGGCGGCGGCCAGCCCGTCCCAGGCGGTTGCGGCGGCCAGCAACGGGCCCGAGCCGGGGCCGGTGTACATCCGCATGGAATTGATCTCGGGCGGCAGCGCTGCGAAGTCCATGTCGTTCCCTCCGATCGAGTCAAGCGCCGCCAGGGCACTGACGGCTTCCCGACTAGTTGCGGCGCGGACTTCCCTCAGTAGTACATGTCCAGCACATGAACGTGGCTATTACCCCGCCAAACGGCAGTGTTAACGGGTGGTGTAGGACGGCGGGCCCTGTGCGACCCCGGATCGGGTCGTGTAGAAGAGTCTCGTGGACGCGCCGCAGCCCAAACCGTTCGACACGCCGAGGCTGCGCGAAGCCATGGTCAGCCGGCTGTATCGCCGATCGATGGCCGAGGGCCAGATTTCGGTGCCGGCCGTGCCCGGCATGATCGACGAGTACTCGCAGCTCTGCGCGAATCTGTGCGCGACCCTGGGTGTGCCGTACACGCCCGAACAAGCTCGTCAGCTCAACCAGGTGCTGGAGGCCGAGCTGGCGAAGGCCTTCAAGGCGTCCCAGCGTTCGGAGATCGTCATCTCGTTTCAGGTGCCCTTCGGGACGGGCCTGAACTACCGCGTCAAGGCTGAGTGGCGCACGGTCGAGGCCGACTACGACAACTGGGTCGCCACCCGGCAGCCGCCGCTGTTCGGCCACGAGCCCGACGCGCGCGTGCTGGCGCTGGCCTGCGAGGCGGCTGACCCGGCGAGCTGCCGGGTGCTGGACGTCGGCGCCGGAACGGGGCGCAATGCCATCGCCCTGGCCCGGCGCGGCCATCCGGTGGACGCGGTCGAGATGGCGCCGAAGTTCGCCGAGCTCATGCGCGCGGAGGTGGAGGGCGAGTCGCTCGGCGTGCGCGTCATGCAGAGCGATGTCTTCACCGCGATGGAGGGCGTGCACGACGAGTACCAGCTGATGGTGCTCTCCGAGGTGGTGCCCGACTTCCGGACCCCCCACGAGTTGCGCGGCGTGTTCGAACTCGCGGCCGATGTGGTGGCGCCCGGCGGACTCCTGGTGTTCAACGCGTTCCTGCCGAAGCCCGGCTATACCCCCGACCACGCCGCTCTCGAGCTCGGGCAGCAGTGCAACACCATGATCTTCACCCGCGACGAGCTGACGAACGCCGCGGCGGGGCTGCCGTTCGAGTTGATCGGCGACGATTCGGCCTACGACTACGAGAAGGCGCACCTGCCCGAGGGAGCCTGGCCCCCGACGGGCTGGTTCGAGAGCTGGGCCAGCGGCCTGGACGTGTTCGACGTCCCGCGCGAAGAGTCCCCGATCGAGTTGCGCTGGCTCGTCTACCGGAAGACTGCCTGAGGTCGGGCGCTAGGCCGTCAGGTCCCGGGTGGCCGGGCCTTCCAGCAGGGTGCCGTCGGGGGCGAATCGCGACCCGTGCAGCGGGCATTCCCACGCCTCGTCGGCGTCGTTCCAGTTGACGATTCCACCCAGGTGCGGGCACACCGGCGACACGCGGTGCTCGGTTCCGTCGACGCGGCAGCGGGCCTCCAGGTGCCACGGCGGGCCGCTCACCACGCCGCCCTCGCCGTTGACCGGGCTGCGGCGGCCGGTGCGGATCGCCGGGGTGATCCAGCCCTTCGCCAGGTCGAAGCCCACCTCGAGGTTGGCCTGCAGGGCCGTCAGCAGACCCGACAGCTCGTGCGGACTCCAGCTGGCGAACGCGCGGGACCAGTCCATCCGCCCGCCCAGGATGCGGCTGGACAGGGCCAACGCCGCCGCGGCGCCGTTGGTCATGCCCCACTTGTTGAATCCCGTTGCGACGAAGATGGTTTCGGTGTTCGGCAGGATGGGGCCCACATACGGCAGGTAGTCGATGGGCGTGTAGTCCTGCGCCGACCAGAAGTGGGTCTGCACGGACCCGGGGTAGTGCTTTTGCGCCCACGACGACAGTTCGGCCAAGGATTTCGACGGGCTCTTCTTGCGGCCCACCGTGTGGCCGGCCCCGCCCACGATGAGCCGCTCCCCGTCCGCGACGGGGGCGTAGCGCACCGAACGCGTCGGCGAATCGGTGGAGATCATCATCGGCCGGGTGATGTTGCCGGGGACCTTGAACGCCAGGCAGTAGGACCGGCTCGGCTTCACCCGCGCGAAATACCCGCCGCGGTCCAGGATCGGAATTCCGGTGGCGAGCACCAGCTGTCCGGCCTGCAGCTCGAGGTCTCGTCCCGCGGCGTCGTCGACGTGCACGCGCACCCCCTTGCCGCGCCAGGACACGCGCCGGACCCGGGTGTGCTCGACCAGTCGCCCCCCGCGGCCGAGCAACTCGATGGCCAGCGAGTCGAGGAACGGCATGGGGTCGAACTGGGCCTGGTCGGGCAGTCGCACGCCGCCGTGGTACGGAAACGGCACGCCCGCGTCGTCGTCCCACACCGCGCCCAGGCCCACCGCCTGGCAGGCCGCCAATTCGGCGCGCGCGGACGGCACGCCCCTCGCGGACTGGGCGTAGGTGTAGGCGTCCTCGCGCTGCACGGCGACGCCGTTCGCCTCGCAGTGCGCCAGCACCCACTCCTGGCCCTCGCGGTTGCCGCACACGTAGGCGCGGCCAACGTCCAGGCCGTGCCTGGGCAGCAGCTTCGACAGCTGGCTGCCCTGCAGCAGACTGATCTTCGCGGTCGTGTTTCCCGTCGCGCAGGAACCGACGGTGCGGGCCTCGACCACCAACACGTCCTTGCCGGCGCGGGCCAGCAGAACGGCGGTCATCAGTCCGGTGATCCCGGCGCCGACGACGATGACGTCGGCGGAACTTGGGCCGTCATCAAGCCGGCTTGCGGTCCAAGGCGGTTCGGCCCGGTCGGTCAGCCATAAAGAAGTCACGGCTGGGCTGATACCCGCGCAGCGGCGACGGAAACTGCTCGCCGCCAACGGGATCGCTGTCACGCCCTGTTGAGCTGCGCTTTCGCGTCTTTGACCGATTCGGCGGCCGCGCGGCTGGCCCGCTTCGCCTTGTCGTAGGCGGCCTCGGCCCTGTTGCATTCGCGCTCGGCCTTGCGCAGGGCCTCTCGCGCCTCGTCGCGTTCGGCTTGCCGCCGGGCCAGGGCGTCGTCGGCGGCGGCCTGGGCCCGCTCGGCGTCGGTGACGGCTGCCTTCAACTTTTCGAGGCGCCGCTCCGCCGCCGTCGGCTTCGCGGGCCGCGCCGGCGCCGCGTCGCCGAATCCGCCGAAGCCCGACCATCGCTCGGGCTTGGCCAATCGGCCGAGCCGTTCGGTGACCTCGGGGTCGGCGATCGCGGCTTGCAGGGTGCCGGTCACGTCCTCGCGCACCGACGCCGACGGCCGCGCGACGTCGGCCGCGTCGAACGCGGCGCGGGCGAGCGCCTCGATCAGCTTGTGTTGTTCGGCGGACAACGCCCGGATGCGTTCGCCGTCCATCTCGGAATGCGCCGCGCGCAGGCGGTCACCGAGGTCGGCCAGGCGTTTCTTCGTGTCCCTCTGCCCGAGCGCGACCCGGTTCACGATCCAGGCCGCCGTCGTGGGCTTGCGCGCCGCGGAGATCCGTTTGGCGGCCGCCTCGTCGCCGCGCTTCTTCGCCTCGGCGGCCAGCTTGGTGCGTTGCGCGGTGAAAGCCTCCGGCTCCACCCAATAGAGAGTGTCGAGTTCGTCGGCCATGACCCCATGATCCCCCGACGTTTCAGGGAGAACGCCCTGGGCTATTTGATGCACATGATCGCGCTCCGCTCGGCAAATCGATGGCTGCGCCTCTTCCTTCCGGCCGTGTTGCTTGTCATCGCGCTTGTCGCCGGCTGCGCGAAGCACGGCGCCGCGTCGAAACCGCCTGAGCCGGCACGGATCAACATCATCCCCACCTCGGGCGCACACGACGTCGACCCTGTCGCGCCCGTGCTGGTCAAGGCCAACGGCGGGACGCTGGTGGGCGTGCGCATGGTCAACGAGAGCGGCAAGGTGATCGACGGCGTGACGACCCCGGACAACACGGTCTGGAAGCCCACCGTACCGCTGGGCTACGGGCGCACCTACACGCTGACGGTCACCAGCCGGGGCTCGAACGGCGTTGACAACACGCAGGTTTCGTCGTTCTCGACGCTAAAGCCGTCCAACCAGACCAAGGTTTCGTTCACCACCACCTCGGAGGCCGCGTTGCACGACGGCGGCACCTACGGCGTCGGAATGGTGGTCGTCGCCCACTTCGACGAGCAGATCGCCGACCGCGCCGCCGCCGAGCGACAGCTGAACGTGACCACCGATCCCCCGGTGCAGGGTTCGTGGTACTGGGTCGACAGCCAAAACGCCCACTGGCGGCCCGAGCATTACTACGCCCCGGGCACGACGGTCACCGCCGAGGCGAAGATCTATGGAATCGCCTTGGGCGACGGGCTATTCGGCCAGGACGACACGCGGGTGTCGTTCCGGATCGGCGACGCGCACATCTCCATCGCCGACGACGCCACCCATCAGGTAAGCGTCTTCGACGGCGGCAGGCTGGTCCGCACGATGCCGACCAGCATGGGCATGGGGGGCACCGAGGACGTCGGCAGCCGCAGCATCTCGCTGTGGACCCCACCGGGCGTCTACACCGTCATCGACAAGGGCAACCCCGTCGTGATGGATTCCTCGACGTTCGGACTGCCCAAGAACTCGCGCCTCGGCTATCGCGAGACCATCAACTACGCGACCAAGATCAGCACCGACGGCATCTACCTGCACGAGCTGGACGCGACGGTGTGGGCCCAGGGCCACCGCGACACCTCGCACGGGTGCCTCAACCTCAACGCCGACAACGCGAAGTGGTTCTACGACTTCTCCGTGCCCGGAGACGTCGTCGAGGTCCGCAACAGCGGCGGACCGCCGTTGACGCTGGCCCAGAACGGTGACTGGACGCTGAGCTGGGACCAGTGGCGCGGCGGCAGCGCCTTGAAGGCCCCGTAAGACCCACTGCCGCAACGGCATTCGGGGTCCGCCGCCCCCATTGAAGGGGCCCGGTTCACCAGATATTCCCGAGCTCTCCCCCAGGAAAGTCTTGACTGATTCCAAATAAGGGAGTGATATGGACCACATGTCCTCATCGGCGAGTTCCGCGGAGCGGCTGCGCATGGCCGACCTGCGGGTGACCCGCCCCCGGGTCGCCGTCCTCGAGGCCGTGCACGCCAACCCCCACGCCGACACCGACACGATCTTCAACGCGGTGCGCGGGGAGTTGCCCGAGGTTTCGCGCCAGGCCGTGTACGACGTGCTCAGCGCGCTGACCGCCGCGGGCCTGGTGCGCCGGATCCAGCCGTTGGGTCTGGTCGCCCGCTACGAATCCCGCGTCGGCGACAACCACCACCACGTCGTGTGCCGCGCCTGCGGGGTCATCACCGACGTCGACTGCGCGGTGGGCGAGGCACCGTGCCTGACCCCGTTGGACGACAACAACGTTCTGGATGGCTTCGTCCTCGACGAGGCCGAAGTCATCTACTGGGGCATGTGCCCCGACTGCTCGACGGCAGAGTCCTGATCACTCCCGTGATCACAGCCCGATTCACCTAACACCGAAAGGAATGTTGTGTCTGAGAGTGAAAACCCGGCAATCCCGGCGCCCGAGCCCAAGTCGCACGGACCGCTGACGAACCGGGACTGGTGGCCCGACCAGATCGACGTGTCGACGCTGCACCCGCACAACCCCCAATCCAACCCGTTGGGCGACGACTTCGACTACGCCGCGGAATTCGCCAAGCTCGACGTCGACGCGCTCAAGGCGGACGTCATCTCGGTGATGACCACCTCGCAGGACTGGTGGCCCGCCGACTACGGCCACTACGGCGGCCTGTTCATCCGGATGAGCTGGCACGCCGCCGGCACCTACCGCATCTTCGACGGCCGCGGCGGCGGCGGGCAGGGCATGCAGCGCTTCGCCCCGCTCAACAGCTGGCCGGACAACGTCAGCCTGGACAAGGCCCGGCGGCTGCTGTGGCCGGTCAAGAAGAAGTACGGCAACAAGATCTCCTGGGCGGACCTGATCATCTTCGCCGGCAACTGCGCCCTGGAGTCGATGGGCTTCAAGACCTTCGGCTTCGCCTTCGGCCGCGAGGACGTGTGGGAGCCCGAAGAGATCCTCTGGGGCGAGGAGGATGAATGGCTGGGCACCAACAAGCGCTACTCCGGTGAGCGGGATCTCGCCCAGCCGTACGGCGCCACCACCATGGGTCTGATCTACGTGAATCCCGAAGGGCCCGAGGGCAAGCCGGACCCGATCGCCGCGGCGATCGACATCCGCGAGACGTTCGGCCGGATGGCGATGAACGACGAGGAGACCGCCGCGCTCATCGTGGGTGGGCACAGCTTCGGCAAGACCCACGGCGCCGGTGGCGGCGATCTGGTGGGTCCCGAGCCGGAGGCCGCCCCGATCGAGCAGCAAGGGCTGGGCTGGAAGAGCTCGTACGGCAGCGGCGTGGGCAAGGACGCCATCACCAGCGGCCTGGAGGTCGTCTGGACGCCCACCCCGACCAAGTGGGACAACACCTTCCTGGAGACCCTGTACGGCTACGAGTGGGAGCTGACCAAGAGCCCCGGCGACGCCTGGCAGTTCGTCGCCAAGGACGGCGCCGGTGCGGGCACCATCCCCGACCCGTTCGGCGGGCCGGGCCGCGCCCCGACGATGCTGGTGACCGACATCTCGATGCGGGAGTCCCCGATCTACCGCGACATCACCCGTCGCTGGCTGGATCATCCCGAGGAGCTGACCGAGGCGTTCGCCAAGGCCTGGTACAAGCTGCTGCATCGCGACATGGGCCCGATCAGCCGCTACCTCGGGCCGTGGGTCGCCGAGCCGCAGCTCTGGCAGGACCCGGTTCCCGCCGTCGACCACGAGCTGGTCGACGACAAGGACGTCGCCGCGCTGAAGGGCAAGGTGCTCGACTCCGGCCTGTCGGTGCCGCAACTGGTCAAGACGGCGTGGTCGGCGGCGTCGAGCTACCGCAACACCGACAAGCGCGGCGGCGCCAACGGGGCGCGGCTGCGCCTGGAGCCGCAGCGCAACTGGGAGGTCAACGAGCCCTCCGAGCTGGACAAGGTGCTGCCCGTGCTGGAGAAGATCCAGCAGGACTTCAACGCGTCGGCGTCCGGCGGCAAGAAGATCTCGTTGGCGGACCTGATCGTGCTGGCCGGCTCGGCGGCGGTGGAGAAGGCGGCGAAGGACGCCGGCTACGAGATCACGGTGCACTTCGCGCCCGGTCGCACCGACGCCTCGCAGGAGAGCACCGACGTGGAGTCGTTCGCGGTGCTCGAACCGCGGGCCGACGGGTTCCGCAACTACATCCGCGCCGGCGAGAAGGCGCCACTGGAGCAGCTGCTGGTGGAGCGGGCCTACCTGCTGGGTGTGACCGGGCCCGAGATGACGGTGCTCGTCGGCGGGCTGCGTGCCCTCGGCGCGAACCACGGCGGCAGCAAGCACGGCGTGTTCACCGACCGGCCCGGCACGCTGACCAACGACTTCTTCGTCAACCTGCTCGACATGGACAACGCGTGGAAGGCGTCCGACTCGGCGGAGAACGTCTACGAGGTCGTCGACCGCAAGTCGGGACAAAAGAAGTGGACGGCCACCGCCAACGACCTGGTGTTCGGGTCGAACTCGGTGCTGCGTGGGCTGTCGGAGGTCTACGCCCAGGACGACTACCAGGGGAAGTTCGTCGAGGACTTCGTCGCGGCCTGGGTGAAGGTCATGAACGCCGACCGGTTCGACCTCAAATAACGCCCGGAATCCGATAACACCCGGCGCCCCGCGAGCTACCGACTCGCGGGGCGTCGGGTATTTCGTGCGCGCAGTGAGGCCAGCCACACTATTACCCACGGGTAACCTACGAAGGCGTAAGTTGCGTATCGTGGCTAAGTGGCCGATGCGTCCGACTACCAAAGCTGGGTAAACGGTTGACATGAGCGATTTGCAATATCTGGAACTTCACGGGGACCGGATCGCCTACCGGGATGCCGGCGACGGGCCTGCCCTGCTGCTGATACACGGGATGGCCGGCAGCTCCGCGACGTGGCACGCGATCATTCCGCAGCTGTCGAAGAAATACCGCGTCATCGCGCCGGACCTGCTCGGCCACGGCATGTCCGCGAAACCGCGTGGCGATTACTCGCTGGGAGCCTTCGCCGTCTTTCTGCGCGACCTGCTCGACGAACTCGGGGTGGACCGGGCAACGGTGATTGGGCAGTCCCTCGGCGGCGGTATCGCGATGCAGTTCGCCCACCAGCACCGGGACCATTGCGAGCGGTTGGCCCTCATCGGCAGCGGTGGCCTCGGCCCCGACCTGAGCCCACTGCTACGGATCCTGTCCGCGCCGGGCGCGGAGTTCGTGTTGCCCGTCGTCGCGCCGCAACCGGTGCTGAACATCGGGAACAAGCTGGGTTCGTGGCTGACCTCGGCCGGGATTCAGGCGCCGCGAGCGGGTGAGATGTGGCACGCCTACTGCTCACTGTCCGATGCGCGGACCCGCCAAGCCTTTTTGCGGACGTTGCGCTCAGTGGTGGACTACCGCGGTCAGGCGGTCAGCGCTTTGAACAAGATCCACGTCGCGGCCGGGATGCCCGTCGTGCTGATTTGGGGCGACCAGGACCGGATCATTCCCGTTGCCCACGCCTACGCCGCCCATGATGCGCTGGAGGGCAGTCGCCTCGAGGTGCTCGAGGGCATCGGACACTTCCCTCATGTGGAAGCTCCGTCGGCCGTGGCGGACATCCTGGAGGACTTCATCGCGTCGACGACCCCGTCGAGCGCGCCCCAGCGGAACGGTGATCGTCCGGTACACCTGGGGATGTAGAGCAGGATCAGCGCGACAAATCCCATTGGCCGTAGTCGGCGGCGAGGACGTCGTCGATGTCCACGTTGATCCCGCCCAGCAGCGGACTCGGGTTCGACGGGCTGTTCACCACGGTCTGATAAAGCACCGCCGCCGGCTCGCGCTCCCCGTTGGACCACGACCTCGTCTGCCACGCCCACCGGTGGCCCGGGGTGGTCGAGTTCCCGATGACGCCGTCGCGGATCGCCCAGCCGCACGCCCGGGCGTGCCCGTAGATGCCGGTGCGGCCCACGCCCAATACCGAGTTGAGGCCCCGAAACCATTGCACCGCAGGGCCGTTCCAGGTGCTCTCGTCGATGTTGTCGTCGACGCTGAAGAAGATCGGGGCCGAGGCCGTTCCCCCCGCCGCGTTGTGCAGTTGCAGGGCGGTGTGCGCGTCGGCCACCCCGCCGTCGTACCCACGGGTGTAATCCGATGGGTCGGGCCAGCCGGGTTTGCCGTACTGGAAGTTGCTGACGATCTGCAGGCCCGCGGTGCGCAGGGCGTCCGCGTACTCGCGGGTGATCGGCTTGGCCTCGAAGTTCGCGCCCGGCCGCGACGCGGACACGTAGTTCACCACCCCGGCGTAGCCCGCCGCCTTGATCTCGTCGGGCGCGATCCTCTTCTCGGCGAAATCGATCAGTTGCACGTTGGCCGCCGACGCCCGCTGCTGCGCGAGCGGCGCGGCCAGGCCCAGCAGGGCCGGCGCGAACGCGTACTTGAAGACCTCGCGTCGTGAGACCGATCGCACGGCGCGATGGTAACAAAGTCGCATCCGGCGATCGGGCGGGACGAGCTGATGCCTACGGGGCCATGGCGGATTGATGACGAGCCGATGCGGGACACTCGCGGTGAGATAGGCCGGTGAGTTACTCCGTCGGGCCGAAGGTCGCCCGCGATTGCATCAATTAGGTCGGCGAACTATAGTCTGGACACATGTCCAGTTTGCTGTCACGGAGCTCGGGAGCCCGTTGATCGCGATGGATTGGGGGCCGACCGCCCGCTATTTTTCTCCGGCGGATAAGAGTTGAGTATGCGAATTGCCCTGCTGTCCTATCGCAGTAAGGACCATTGCGGCGGACAGGGCGTCTACGTGCGCCATCTCAGCCGCGGCCTGGTCGAGCTCGGCCACGACGTCGAGGTGTTCTCCGGCCAGCCCTATCCCGAGCTGCTCGATCCGCGGGTGCGCCTGACCAAGGTGCCCAGCCTGGACCTCTATCGGGAGCCCGACCCGTTCCGGGTGCCCCGCCCCAGCGAGATCCGCGACTCGATCGACCTGCTGGAGCTGCTGACCGTGTGGACGGCGGGCTTCCCCGAACCGCGGACGTTCACCATGCGCGTGGCCCGGCTGCTGGCCGAGCGCGCGAACGATTTCGACCTCGTGCACGACAACCAGAGCCTGGGCACCGGCCTGCTGGCGATCGCCGGCGCGGGGTTGCCCGTCGTCGCGACCGTGCACCACCCCATCACCCGCGACCGCGTGCTCGACGTCGCCGCCGCGCGCTGGTGGCGCAAACCGCTGGTGCACCGCTGGTACGGGTTCTCCAAAATGCAGGAGCAGGTGGCCCGCCGGATCCCCGACCTGCTGACGGTCTCGTCGTCGTCGGCCGCCGACATCGTCGCCGACTTCGGCGTCTCCCCCGAGCAACTGCACGTCGTGCCGTTGGGGGTGAACACCGAGCTGTTCCGGCCGGCATCGGCCCCCCGGCAATCCGGCCGCATCATCGCGATCGCCAGCGCCGACACCCCGCTGAAGGGTGTGCGCACGCTGCTGCACGCGGTCGCCCGGCTGCGCACACGCCGCGACGTCGAGTTGCGGCTGGTCGCCAAGGTGGAACCCAACGGCCCCACCCACAAACTCATTGCGGAGCTGGGGATCTCGGACATCGTCCACATCACCAGCGGACTTTCCGACGAGGCGCTCGCCGCCCTGTTCGCGTCGGCCGAGGTCGCCTGCATTCCCTCTCTCTACGAAGGGTTTTCGCTGCCGGCCGTGGAAGCGATGGCGAGCGGAACACCGATCGTGGCCAGCCGGGTGGGCGCGCTGCCCGAGGTCCTGGGGACCGACGGCGCCTGCGCCGAGCTGGTGCCGCCGGCCGACGTCGACGCCCTGACCGGCGCGCTCGGCGAGCTGCTCGACTCGCCGGAGAAGCGCCGCACCATGGGCAAGGCCGGCCGGGACCGCGCGATCAACGTTTTCAGTTGGGAGGCCGTGGCCGCTCAAACCGTGCAGGTCTACGAGCGGGCGATCGCGCGATGCTGACGATAGATTTCGACCGGCTCGGTATCGGGCCGTCCACCAAGGTGATCGACGTGGGATGCGGGGCGGGCCGGCACGCCTTCGAGGCGTATCGGCGCGGCGCCGACGTCGTCGCGTTCGACCGCGACGCCGACGAACTGCGTTCCGTGGAGGCCATCCTGCAGGCGATGGCCGAGACCGGCGAGGCGCCCGAGGCGGCGTCGGCGAAGGTCGTGCACGGCGATGCGCTGAGCCTGCCGTACGCCGACGAGACATTCGACTGCGTCATCGCCTCGGAAATCCTCGAACACGTCCCCCAGGACGACACCGCCATCGCCGAGCTGGTCAGGGTCCTCAAAGTCGGTGGGACGCTGGCGGTCAGCGTCCCGCGCTGGCTTCCGGAGCTGGTCTGCTGGCTGCTCTCCGACGAATACCACGCCAACGAGGGCGGCCATGTCCGCATCTACCGGGCAAGCGAGTTGCGCGGCAAAATCTCCGGCGGCGGAATGGAATTGATCCACGCCCATCATGCGCACGCTTTGCACTCGCCGTTCTGGTGGCTGAAATGCGCGGTGGGCGTGTCGAATTCCGAACACCCGGCCGTGGCCGCCTACCACAAGCTCCTGGTGTGGGACCTGATGCAGCGGCCCAAGGTGACGCAGCTGGCCGAGTCGCTGCTCAACCCGCTCGTCGGCAAGAGCGTGGTCCTGTATTTCGCCAAGTACTACAACGCGCGGCCGGCCGCGGAAAGCGAAGCAGCCCCGGGATATTCAGTTGCGTCGAGCTAGCGCCCCGGCGATTCCGGGTGTCCTCACCCCGGAGCAGTGCCGGCAGACCGCGCGGTCGATAGCCGCCGACCAGGAACCGTCGGGTGCCATCCCCTGGTTCGCGGGTGGCCACACCGACCCGTGGGACCACGTGGAGTGCGCGATGGCGCTCACCGTGGCCGGGCTGCTGGAGCCGGCGCGGGCGGCGTTCGAATGGAGCCGTCGCACGCAGCGGCCCGACGGCTCCTGGCCCATCCAAACCCGCGCGGGGGTCGTCGAAGACGCCAACAGCGACAGCAACTTCTGCGCATACATCGCGACGGGCGTCTGGCATCACGTGCTGATCACCGGCGACCGGTCGTTCGCCGCCGAAATGTGGCCGGTGGTCCACAAGGCGATCGACTTCGTCATCGATCTGCAGTTCGGCTACGGCGAGATCGCCTGGGCCCGAAGCGAAGCCGGACCGCTCCCGGAAGCGCTGCTGACCGGGTGCGCCAGCGTGTTCCACAGCATCCGCTGCGGGCTGGCGCTGGCCGTTCTGGTCGGGGACCCGCAGCCGGAATGGGAGCTCGCGCTGGGCCGCCTGGGCCACGCGATCGCGGTGCATCCGGAGGCGTTCACCGAAAAGGACCGCTACTCGATGGACTGGTACTACCCGATTCTGGGTGGCGCCCTGCGGGGGCCGGCCGCCGCCGCGCGAATCAGGCAGCGCTGGGACGACTTTGTGGTCGACGGTTTGGGCATCCGCTGCGTCGGGGATCGGCCCTGGGTGACCGGCGCCGAAACCTGCGAACTGGTGATGGCCCTGGACGCCATCGGCCACCGCTCCGACGCGCACCGGCAGTTCGCCGCGATGCAGCACCTGCGCGAAGAGGACGGTTCCTATTGGACGGGCCTGGTTTTCGCCGACGGGAAGCGGTGGCCCGAGGAGCGCACCACCTGGACCGGCGCGGCCATGATCCTGGCGGCCGACGCGCTGTCGGACACCACCGCGGGCGCCGGGATCTTCCGCGGCGACGGGCTGCCCATGGGGCTGCAGACCGACTTCGACTGCGAGTGCGTGGTTACCTGACCCCGCCCGAGGCGTCACCCGGCCGTCCGCCGGTGCGTTCGAGCACCCGCAGCGACCCGGTGGCCGAAACCTCCCGGAACTGACCGGAATCCATGGCTCGGCAATAGATGTGATACGGCGGGCGGCCGCCGTCGCGCGGGTCGGGGAACACGTCGTGGATGAGCAGCGCCCCGCCGACGTCCACCCACTTCGCCCAGCCGTCGAAGTCCTCGTTCGCGGCCTTCTCGGAGTGGCCGCCGTCGATGAACAACAATCGCAGCGGGGTGCGCCACCCCCGGGCCACGACCGGCGACTTCCCCACGACGGCGACGACGTGGTCGTCGAGCCCGGCGGCGTCCAGCGTGTGACGGAACGTCGGCAGCGTGTCGAACAGCCCGGTCACGTCGTCGACCAACGACGCGTCGTGGTACTCCCAGCCGGCTTGGTGCTCCTCGGAGCCGTGGTGATGGTCGACGGTGTAGAGCACGCTGCCGGTCTGTTGCGCCGCCGCGCCGAGCAGCAGGGTGGACTTGCCGCAGTAGGTGCCGACCTCGACGCCGACGCCGCCGTCGAGGTACCGAACCGCGGCGTCGTAGAGCGCGCGGCCCTCGTCGGGCGGCATGAAGCCCTGTACCTGCTCGGCCAGCGCAAACAGGCGCTCGGCGGGACTGGCTTCGGCGTGGCTCATGAGGCGAACCTATCCGACCGCCATTCACGGTGCCCAGGCGGCGCGGTCGCTCTACGATCGTGCTGTGCGTGCTTTGCCTTTCCGCAAGTTGCTTGATATCGGGATGGCCGCGGCCGTCGGCGCGGCCGCGCTGACTTTTGCGGCCGCGGTGGTGCCGTCCGCGACGCCCGAGGCCGCCGCCGCGAGCTGTCCCGCGGTGCAGGTCGTCTTCGCTCGCGGCCGCTACGAGTCGCCCGGCACCGGCGCGCTCGGCAGCGCGTTCATCAGCGCGCTGCGATCCAAGGTGTCCAAGAACATCGGCGTCTACGCCGTCAACTACCCCGCCGACACGCAGATCGACATCGGCGCCAACGACATGAGCCATCACATCCAGGACATGGTCAACAACTGCCCCAACACCCGGCTGGTGCTGGGCGGCTACTCGCTCGGCGCGGCCGTCACCGATGTGGTGCTCGCGGCGCCCATCTCCGCGTTCGGTTTCGACAGCCCCCTGCCGTCGGGCATCGACCAGCACATCGCCGCCGTCGCGCTGTTCGGCAACGGGAGCCAGTGGGTGGGTCCGATCACGAACTTCAATCCGATCTACAACGACCGAACCATCGAGTTGTGCCACGGCGCCGACCCCATCTGCAACCCGGCCGACCCGAACACCTGGAAAGAGAACTGGCCGCAGCACCTCGCCAGCGCGTACATCGACGCGGGCATGCCGAATCAGGCCGCCGATTTCGTCGCGGGCAGGCTCTGACCTCGCGATTTCAGGCTTCGTACGTGACGTGATACCAGTGGCGTACCGGCCTGTGGCCCTTGTCCGCCTGGCCCGTGTCCGTCGCGCTCACGACGTTGACGTCAGTCACGCCTGGATTGTGGGCCTCAATGTAGCGCTCCAACTCGTGCAGAAGTGCGCCATGCGGCTGGGCGGGGTTCGCGAGTGCTTTCGTCCTGCGTGTCTCTGCCACGCGAAGAATTATGCCGCGAGGCGGGCCGTCGCGCACCCGGTGCTAATTGATTGCATTACAACGGAATTCGGATAATGGCCGAACCCGCGAAAGCGCAATTGCCGCGCATTTCGCGGTTTTAACGGCGCCGAGTTTCAGGCCGGGGTGTCGGTGCTCGAGTACACCTTGAAGTCGCGGGTGACCTGGCCACCCGCTGCGGCGGCGCGCCGACGCGCGACAAAAGAAGGATGGCGGCGCATCGCGTCGCGGCGCTCCCGGTCCCGCCGCCGAGCCGCGGCCCATGCGGGATGGGACTGAAGGAAAATGACCGTCGCTCCGGCTGCGTCCGCCACGATTCCAACTCCTCCCGTGCAATCCGCAAAAGCACGAACAGTGTTTATCGGTTCGTAATTCAGGATGCCCTGCCGATCCTGTGACCAAACCACGCCCCAAGATGAGAATTGGCCATGAATTTCGGCGTCCTCCACATCCACTGCCCGGCCGTCGTCCGTTTTGCGGCCAGCGGCGATCCACACGGTAGCGACGGCCACCGACAGAAATTCCCGTTTCGACCTAGGGCGGGACCGGCTGCTATCGTGCCTTGCTTATGCCAGAGATGGACCGTCGCCGGATGATGCTGACGGCCGGGATCGGCGTGCTGGCAGCCGCGCTGCCGCTCCCCCAGGCCTGCGCCTTTCCGAGCCGACCAGACGCACCCAGCGGCCAAGCCGCGAACTACATCTTCCAGGACGAATTCGACGGTCCGGCCGGTTCGGCCCCCGACCCGTCGAAGTGGGCGATCGCGAAAGCCCGCGAGACGATCAAGGACCCGACGTATTGGGAGTTGCCCGAGCACATCGGGCAGTACCGCGACGACCGCAAGAACGTGTTCGTCGACGGCAACTCCAACCTCGTCCTGCGCGCCGCCAAGGACGGTCCCACGTACTTCAGCGGCAAGGTCCAAAGCCTGTGGCGCGGCGGCGTTGGACACACGTGGGAGGCCCGGATCAAGCTCAATTGCCTTACCGCCGGCGCCTGGCCCGCCTACTGGCTGGGCAACGACGACCAGGGCGAGATCGACGTCATGGAGTGGTACGGCAACGGCAACTGGCCCTCGGCCACCACCGTGCACGCCAAGGCGAACGGCGGTGAATGGAAGACCCACAACATCGCGATGGACAGCGCCTGGCACACCTGGCGCACTCAGTGGGACGCGAACGGCATCCGCTTCTGGAGGGACTACTCCGACGGGGCCCAGCCCTACTTCGATGTGCCCGCCAGCTCGCTTCCGGATTGGCCGTTCAACAACCCCGGCTACGTCGTGTACCCGGTGTTCAACCTGGCCGTCGCCGGTTCGGGCGGCGGCGATCCCGGGCCCGGAAGCTATCCGGCCGACATGCTCGTCGACTGGATCCGCGTCTGGTAGCTCAGTGGGTGAGCAGGGCGACTGCTCCCCAGGGCCTGCGGCCCGGATGACGCGGATCCGTCGGGCGGAGCCACGTGGCCGGACGCATGAACAGCGGCAAGCGATGAAACCGGTGGGCGGCCTCGAGGTTTGATTCCGCTTCGACGGTGCGCCAGCCGAGGTCTTCGAAGTAGGCCAACCCATTCTCGGGGGCGAACTTGAACGGCGCGTTTTCCAGCATCCCGGCCATCTTTCTGTTCATCATGTTCCGCAGGCCCGGAAAGGCGAAGTCGAGCATCCACCAGGACACCTCGGGACGCTTGATCGCCGCCGAAAGCGCGTCGACATCGCTGTCGGCGAGATACATCAGCAGGCCTTCGGTCAGCACCAGCGCCTTGGTCGCGCCGTCGAGGGCGTCGTCGAGGAAGGCGTCGCGGGTCTGCGGGTCGGCCAGGTCGACGGCGACCCGGGTCAACCGGCAGCGCGGCGTCTGGTCGGCGAGCAGCTGCGTCTTTTCCCCGAGCAACTTCGGCAGGTCCGCCTCCACCCACGTGAACTCCGGCGGGAGCTCCAGCCGATATGGCCGGGTGTCCAGGCCGGCGGCCAGGTTCAGCACCCGATCGCAGCCGGCGGCGATCGCTTCGGCGATGGCGTCGTCGATGATCTTGGTGCGCGCAACGAGCCACCACCCGCTGCGGCTCGACCGCGGGACGTTGGCGACGATCGCGCGGCCGTGTTCGCCGGCGAGGCGCGCCGCGAGCGGGTCGCTGAAAAGCGCGTCGGGACGGGCGGATTCGGTCGCGCGATGCAGCGCCGTCCAGCGGGCGGTGTCCGAGACGTGCGTGATCGAGTGCGTGGGGCCTGACATACGTGCGTTATAGCAGCCGCCTCGCCGCGCTACTGACCGGCCTTGCCTCCGGCCAGCCAGACGGCACTGACCGCGTGGGTCTGCGGCGGCGGAAAGACACTGTCCGGTTCTCCGACTTCACCGACCTTGACCTTCCACACCGCCGAGGAGCGGTCGATGCACGCCCCGGCGCCCTGGCTGGGCTGCCACAACACCGCTGAATTGTCGGCGCCGCCGATGCCACAGCCATAGACGCCGACGTACCCGTCGGCGCGGCCACCCCAGGCGCCGCCGTTGCGGAGCAGGCAGCGCGTGCCGTCGTCGAGGGTCAGCGCGAGCGGGTCCGGGGTGGCGTTGGGCTGCACGGGCGGGAGCGGTCCGTCATAGCTCACTCGATGCAGGCGCTTGTCCCACGGATCGTCAACGCACAGCATCGTTCCGGGTGTCGAGGGCCAGCAGGTGCCGGCACCGGCCGCGGTCGGCGAACAGTAGTAGACGTCGGCGGCCACCGCCGACGGCGACGGCGTCGTGCAGTCGGTGACGGTGAAGACGTTGCTCTCCCCGGGCGCCTCCCGGTAGCCGTTGATCGGCTGTCCGCCGGGCCCGACGGCCACGACGGTGATCTGTTGGGTGGGCGCCGGGGCGGCAGCCGCCGGCACGGGCAGCGACAGGCCCGCCGCCGTCAGGACTGCGATCAGGGCACCTCGCGTCACCATGTTCACCGCGCACAACCTTCCGTCCAGCACCCCCTCGTTGAAGGGTAGAGCGCCGGGATCTGGACGGACAGCAACCGCGCCGCCGTGCTACTGACCGGCCCTGCCTCCCGCAAACCAGGCCTCGGTCACCGTGCGGGTCTGGGGCGGCGGAAGGGCGGCGTCGGGTGTGCCGAGCTGACCGACCTTGACCGTCCACGCCGCCGACGAGCGGTCGATCGGGCTTCCGCCCGGGCTGGGAAGCCATAGCACCGCGAGATGCGCAGTGGTGCCGCTGCAGCTGTAGGCGCCCTCGTAGCCGTCGGCGCGCACGCCCCAAGCGCCCCCGTTGCGAAGCACGCAATGGGTGCCGTCGCCGAGCGTCAGCGCGAACGGCTCCGGGGTCGCGGTCGGCTGTACCGGCGGCAGCGAACCCGCGTATCTCACCCGATGCAGGCGCCTGTCCCACGGGTTGTCCACGCACAACAGCGACCCGGGGGTCGACGGCCAGCAGGTGCCGGCGCCGGCCGCGCTGGGCGAGCAAGAGTAGACGTTGTCGGCCACGGCCGACCGTGAGGGTTCCGAGCACTCGACGGTGACGACGTTGCCCTCCGCAGGCGTCTCCGTATAGCCGTTGATCGGTTCGCCGCTGGGGCCGATGGCCATGACGGTGATCTGCTGCGTGGGCGGCGGATCGGCGTTGGCGGTCACGGACGGCGACAAACCCGCCAGCAACATGGCGATGGGAATCAGGGCAATTCGCGACACCGTTTTCACCGCGCAAAAACCTCCGTCCGGGCGGGCCCCCTTTGTTGGAGCGTAGTTGTCGCGGCGCCGGTCCAGTACGGTGCGCTTATGCCCGATCGAAACCGCCGTTTTCTGCTCCGCGAACGCCCCACCGGCCGTATCGGCCCCGACACCTTCGAGCTGAGCGAGGAGGCCGTGCCGGAGCTCGCCGACGGCGAGGCGCTGGTGCGCGTCGACTGGATATCGCTCGACCCCACAAACCGCATGTGGATCAACGACACCCCGACCTACCTGCCGCCGGTCGGCATCGGCGAGGTGATGCGCGCGGGCGGCCTGGGCGAGGTCATCGCGTCGAAGAGTCTGCGCTTCGCGGTCGGGCAGAAGGTGCAGGGGCTCCTCGGCTGGCAGGAGTATGCGGTCCTCACGGATTCGGCGCTCGTGATGCCGGTCGAGCTCGCCGAGGGCATTTCGCCGAGCGCCTACCTCGGTGCGCTCGGCACGACCGGGCTGACCGCGTGGGTCGGCATCCGCGACATCGGCAAGCCAAAGCCAGGCGAGACGGTGGTGGTCTCGGCCGCGGCGGGCGCGGTCGGGTCGATCGCCGGGCAGCTCGCCAAGGTCGAGGGGGCGCGGGTCGTGGGCATCGCGGGCGGACCCGAGAAGTGTGCCCTGCTCACCGACCAGCTCGGCTTCGACGCGGCGGTCGACTACCGCGCCGACGACTGGGCCGCCCAACTCGCCGCGGCGACCCCCAACGGCATCGACGTCGACTTCGAAAACGTCGGCGGCGACATCATGGACGGGGTCTTCGCACGCCTGAACATCGGTGCCCGCGTCGCGCTGTGCGGCATGATCTCCGGCTACAACGCGCAAGATCCGCCGCCGGGACCGCGCGCGTTCGGCAACCTGCTCATCCAGCGTGTGACGCTGCAGGGCTTCATCGTCCTCGATCACCTGGGGCGCGCGCCGGAGGCAGCCACTGAGATCGCCGAGTTGATCGGCGCGGGCAAGCTCACCCCGCTCGAGACGGTGGTCGAGGGCTTCGAGCAGCTGCCGACGGCGATCAACATGCTCTTCGACGGCAAGAACGTCGGGAAACTCGTCGTGAAACTGTCCAATTAGCAACATGTTTCGCATGACGGTTCAGGACGTGTTCGTGATCCGCGGGCGCGGGGCGGTGGCCACCGGCCGCGTGGAGTATGGGGAGCTGCGCGTCGGCGACCAGGTGCAGATCAACGACGGGCCGGCCGTCCGGGTGGACGCCATCGAGGCCATGCGCAAGAAAACCGACACCGCGACGGTCGGTGACAACGTCGGACTGCTCTTCAGGACGCTGGACAAGAACGATGTCGCGACGGGTGACGTGATCACCTCCTCGGGCGCCTTTTTGGCCTAAGCCTCGACAAATCACAACTGTCGCGGGCCGCCGCCCTCGCCTCTAATGTCTTCGCCATGACATCCGCCGCCCCGCAACTGCGCCGGGGTCTGGCCAACCGTCACATCCAGCTGATCGCGATCGGCGGCGCCATCGGCACCGGGCTCTTCATGGGGAGCGGAAAGACGATCTCGCTCGCCGGCCCGGCCGTACTGCTGGTGTACGCGATCATCGGCTTTTTCGTGTTCTTCGTGCTGCGCGCGATGGGCGAACTGCTGTTGTCGAACCTGAACTACAAGTCGTTCGTCGACTTCGCCACCGACCTGTTGGGCCCCGCGGCGGGCTTTTTCGTCGGCTGGTCGTACTGGTTCGCCTGGATCGTCACGGGCATCGCCGAGATCGTCGCGATCGCCGGCTACTCGAAATTCTGGTGGCCCGACGTGCCCCTGTGGCTGCCGCCGCTGGTGACCGGCTGCGTGATCCTCGTGTTCAACCTGTCCAGCGTCCGCAATTTCGGGGAGATGGAGTTCTGGTTCGCCCTGATCAAGGTCGCGGCAATCGCATGCCTCATCGTCGTTGGTGTCGTGCTCGTGGCGACGGATTTCGTTTCGCCGCAAGGCAATCGGGCGACGGTCGAGAACCTGTGGAACGACGGCGGGTTCTTCCCGACGGGATTCATGGGCGTGGTCGGCGGGTTCCAGATCGCGTTCTTCGCGTTCGTGGGGGTCGAACTCGTCGGCGCCGCGGCGGCCGAAACGGCGGACCCGCGCCGCACCCTCCCCCGCGCGATCAACGCGGTCCCCATCCGGGTGGCGATCTTCTACATCGGTGCGCTGCTGGCGATCCTCACCGTCGTCCCGTGGCGACACTTCGCCGGCGGCCAGTCCCCGTTCGTGACGATGTTCGCGTTGGCCGGACTCGGCGCCGCGGCGTCGATCGTCAACTTCGTGGTCACTACGGCGGCCGCCTCCTCGGCCAACTCCGGGGTCTTCTCCACCGGCCGCATGCTGTTCGGCCTGGCCGACAACGGAAGCGCCCCGTCGCCCTTCCGCCGGCTCAACCGCGGCGGCGTGCCCTCGGTCGCGCTCTTTCTCACCGCGGCGCTGCTGCTGACCTCCATCCCGCTGCTCTACGTCGGCGGTTCGGTTATGGGCGCGTTCACGTTGGTGACCACCGTCGCCTCGCTGCTGTTCATGGTCGTGTGGGCGGTGATCGTCTTCAGCTACCTCGTCTACCGGCGCCGCCACCCGCAGCGGCATGCCGATTCGGCCTACCGGATGCCCGCCGGCGTGGCGATGTGCTGGGCCATCCTGGGCTTTTTCGCGTTCGTGATCTGGACGCTGTGCACCGAACGTGAGACCGCGATCGCCCTGGCGTGGTTTCCGCTCTGGTTGCTGGTGCTCGCCGCCGGCTGGCTGATCGTGCGGCGCCGGCCGGGCCGCGCCGAGACGGATCGGCGGTTCCAGGCCGAGATGAACAAACCCGTCGGCTGACGTCCGCCGTTGTTGGGATCGGTAGCGAATCCCCGCCTTTGTACTTGTCACAACGACGACGCCAACCCGGCGGCGCCACATGAAAGGAAGTCAGAAATGAAGCTTGTTCCCGCCGCCCTCGAACAGCAGATCAACCGCGTCGACCGTCAGCGCAGCCTGTACATCGGGATCGGCAACGCGTTGGTTGCCCTCTGGTGCCTGTACCGCGTGTTCTGGGGCCTCTACCTCGCGATGACGTTCAATTGGGTCACCGGGGCGATGATTCCTCAGGTGCTGCTCTGGGGCGTGATCGGCGTCATCGCGGGGGTCGTCGCCTTCGGGTTCCTGACCCGCTACTTCAGGGAGTCTTGACTCGCGCACGCTGCGGTCGAAAAGTCCCGAACCCGCTTGAGGTTCGGGACTTTTCCCGTTGTCGGCGCTCAGCGCACCTGCTGGATGCGGATCAGGTTGCCCGCGGGGTCGCGGACCGCGCAGTCGCGCAGCCCGTACGGCTGCTCGGTTGGCTCCTGGACGATTTCGGCGTCGGCGGCCTGCAGCCGCTCGAACGCGCCGTCGAGGTCCTTGGTGGCCAGCATGAGCATGGCGTAGGTCCCCTTGGCCATCATCTCGGCGATGGTGCGTCGCTCGTCGTCGGTGACGCCCGGATTGGCGGCCGGCGGGCTCAGCACGACGGACGTGTCGGGCTGGCTCGGCGGCCCGACCGTGATCCAGCGCATCTTGCCCTTCCCGACGTCGAGGCGAACCTCGAAGCCCAGGGCGTCGCGGTAGAAGGCCAGGGAGGCTTCCGGGTCGTCGTGCGGAAGGATGCTCGAATGAATCGTGATGTCCATGTCGTCAGGCTAGGTGCGGCCCGGCGGCGGACGCTTCTCGATTCCTGATCGGTCTGGTGACTTGCTTTGCGACGCACGGTGGTATCCCCGCCGTCGCGTCGGCCGCCTGGCGCCGAAACACGCTGGGCGGCATGCCGACCAGCTCGGTGAACCGGGTGCTGAAGGTGCCAAGGGATGAGCAGCCGACCGCGAAGCAGACCTCGGTGACGCTCATGTCGCCGCGACGCAGCAGCGCCATCGCGCGCTCGATGCGCCGCGTCATCAGATACGAGTACGGCGATTCGCCGTAGGCGCGCCGGAATTCGCGGCTCAGGTGCCCGGCGGACATGTGCACCGCGCGGGCGAGCGCCTCGACGTCCAGCGGCTGCGCGTAGTCCCGGTCGATGCGGTCGCGGACGCGACGCAGCAGCGTGAGGTCGCGCAGCCGCTGCCCATCGGAGCTACCGGTCACCCAGCCGATACTGCCACGATCGGCGAGGCGCCTACGGCGTCGTCGCCCGGTGCCGCGCCAGCGGGTTGAGGCCGCGGTACGGATCGCCGTCGCGCAGCCGCAGCAGGTCACCCAGGATGATTTCCAGCGCCCGTTGCGTTTGGCCTTTGACGATCTCGACCCACTCCTGCTCGCCTACTCCCAGCGGCCTGCTCGTGTCGATCGGCGAACCGAACCGGAGATACATGCGCTGCGGCCGGGGAATCAGCGTGGGCCCGATGCCGCGCAGCAACGGCATCGCCATGTCCGGGCGCCCATTGAGCCTGCGGGCCAACGCCGCACTGAGCCTCCCGTAGGCGCTGTCGCGGGTGGTCAGGCTGCGATAGACGTCGTCGCCGCCGACGAGGCCGGCCGGCACGATCGGGTAGCCGTTCTCCACCGACAGCCGCGCGAACCCCGCGCGTCCCTGCCAGCGCAGCCGGTACTCCTCGCCCCTGAACTTGGCGATCTCGCGGCCGCCGCCCGGGAACACCAGGATGGTCTCGTCGTTGCGCATGAGTTCGCGCGCGGTCTCCGGTGCGCCGACCACGGCGCCGTACGCCGCGATCAGGTCGCCGCGCAGCCCACGCATGCGCCCGAAAGCCCGTTCGGCCAGTGGTCGCACGCGGGTCCCGATCGTGCGCCGCACGGTATCGGAGATCATGAAGATCTCCGAACCGAACTGAGTGTGGTTGCCCACCAACAGGAATCGCCCGTCCGCGGGCAGGTGTTCGACGCCGTCGACGTATGGGCGGGAAAGATCGACCACGGGGCGCAGCCGGTCGCTCAGCCCGTCGAGGGCCCGACGCAAAGTCTGCACCCGCGCGCTTGGCTCGACGATCGCGACCAGGTCCGTGTCGTCAGCCACGGTCGTCCGCTCCGGGCCGGGAGAACACGACGGTGAGCGTCGGCGGGCCGAACCGCGTTGGGCTGGGCAGCATCTCGACGTTCATCCGCGGGTCGGCGGCGCGGCCCAGCGCCTCCATCGCCGACGGGCTGTAGGAACGCAGTGCGCTGATGAACCCGTCGTGCAGCCACGGTTGTAGCCGCGGTACCAGGAGGAGCGGCAGCGTCAGCGCCGGAAACAGCATCATGGCCAACGGGTTTCGCCGTTTGAGGTCGATGACGAGGAATCGCTTGGCCACGCGGGTGGCCTCGGCGACGGCGCGGGCCGCGACCGCCGGCGGGAGGTGGTGAAACGCCAGCGCGAACACGACCAGGTCGTAGCTGCCGTCGGCCGCGTCGATCGCCGTCGCGTCAACCACCTGGGTGCGCGCCCGCGGGTGCCGGCCCAGTTCCCCGGCGGCGATGTTGGCGACCGAGGTCGGATCGAGGTCGCTGACGGTGACGGTCGCGGTCGGATGGAGTTCGAGGATCTGCGCCGAGAGCTTTCCGTGGCCCGCGCCGAGTTCGAGGATGCGCGGGTTGGGGATGTCGGCGACGACGCCGAGCGCCGCCCGCGCGTAGTTCTCGTGCTGATTGGTCAGCGTGCCCATCCGGTCGAGCATGCCGATGACCTTCTGCTTGACCTCGTCGGCCACGTCGTCGCGGTCCAGGTATTCCAGCGCGTCGGTCTCGAATCGACGATCCAGCCATGACGCGCCGCGGCCACCCCGCGGCATCGTCGCAATCGCCTGGTCCAGGGTGTGGGTCGCAGCCATCGCGGCCTCTCCTTCTCGTGTCGCCGTGCGTTGTCGAAACCACCATAACAAACGAACCAGTTCGTCTGCTTATGATATTCCTGTGAGATCGAAGACAGAGCTTCGCGGCGAGATCCTGGCCGCCGCCCGCGCGGAGTTCGCTCAGTACGGCCTGGCCGGGGCGCGCATCGACCGCATCGCGCGCGCCGCGAGCGCGAGCAAGGAGCGGCTGTACGCGCATTTCGGCGACAAGGAGACCCTGTTTCGCGACGTGGTCGCCGCCGACGGCGCCGAATTCTTCCGCGCGGTGGAGCTGCGCCCCGACGCGGTGCCCGAGTTCGTCGGCGGCATCTTCGACCTGACGCAGAACCGCCCCGAGCACGATCGGATGATCACCTGGGCCCGGCTGGAAGGCTTCCCGCTGGACATTCCGGAATTCGACGAGGAGCACCCGCCCGAGCGGGCCATCGCCGCCCTGGTGCAGGCGCAGGCCGACGGCCACGTCGACCCGGCGTGGGATCCGCAGCAGCTGCTGGTTCTTCTCTTCGCGATCGCGCTGGCGTGGGCGCACTGGCCCGATCCCGCGGCGGCCACCACTGACCCGGCGGTGATCGCCGGCCGCCGCGCCGCCGCCGTCGAGGCGGCGTCCCGCCTCGTCACGCGCGTCGAGGCCGCCGGCCCCTAACCGCCGAAAGTGCATTTTGCGACGCATTCTCGGCGTGTCGCGTCGTGATTTGCATGCTCGGCCGGCCCGGGCAGGCGCGTAGTGTCCGATCCATGGGCGATGAGATCCACTTCGTCGAAGCCAACGGCCTGAGATTCGCCTATCTGGAGGACGGCTCCGGGCCGCTCGTCCTTCTGCTGCATGGGTTCCCGGACACCCCGCATACGTGGGACGATCTGCGCCCGCGGCTGGCCGCGCAGGGCTATCGCGCGGTCAGTCCGTACATGCGCGGATACCACCCCAGCGCGATCCCCGACCGGGACCCCGATCAAGAGACGCTGGCGCGCGATCCGCTCGCGCTGATCGAGGCGCTCGGCGCCCGCGAGGCCATCGTCATCGGGCACGACTGGGGAGCCTCGGCGGCCTACGGCGCGGCCGCGCTCGGGCCGGATCGCGTCAAAAAGCTGTTCGTCGTTGGCATTCCGCATCCGGCTGCGCTCAAGCCGACGCTGAAGAAGCTGTGGGGCGTCCGCCACTTCGCGGCGTACAAGCTGCCGGGCGCGCCGAAACGGTTCGCGCGCAACGACTTTGCCGCGCTGCCGGCCATTTGCCGGCGCTGGTCGCCGACCTGGAACCCGGATCCGGGCGAGTTCGACGCCGTCCGCGCCAGCTTCGCGAACCCCGCGAGCCTGAACGCGGCGTTCGGCTACTACCGCAAGCTCTCCCCCATCCCCAGCGCGTCTCTGAAGGAGAAGATCACGGTGCCGACGGTTGTCTTCGCGGGGCTCGATGACCCGATCGCCGAGCCGTCCGACTACCGGGGCGCCGCGCGCATGTTCGAGAACGAGTACGTCGTCGAGGAGGTCCCCGGCGGGCATTTCATGCACCGCGAGCATCCCGGGGCCTTCGCCGATCGGCTCTTGGCCCACCTGTGATTCGGCTCTAAGCGCTGACCAGCTCGGGGTGGAACTTCGCGGCCAGGCGGCGCATCCCGTCCTGCCAGTCGACCGTCGTGCCGCCGATGAGCTCGTGCATGCGGGTCAGGTCGGTGGGATTGCCGCGCAGCGCGTGCGCGTCCTCGGTGAAGACGGGCTCCTTGCCCACCAGCGAGCCGAGGTAGCCACACCACTCCTGGAGGCTGACGGTTTGGTCGCCGCACCAGTTGACCGTGGTCGCCGGCACCGACGCCGCGTCGAGCAGCTTCGGCAGCGTCGCGATGATGTCGTCCTCGTGGATCGGGTTGTATTGGGCCGGCCCGCCGGGCGGCACCGGGATCGGGATGCCGGCCAGCATCATCTCCATGTGGTAGAACGGCCACCCGCCGTTGTTCCCATACGGGACGTTGAGGCGGGCGATGACGGTGGGCACGTCGAGGATTCGCGCCATCGACCGGGCGACCACTTCCCCCGCGACCTTGGAGATCGAGTACGTGGGGAACAGGAACTTGTGGTTGTCGCCCAGGGCGGCTCGCTCGGTGCGCGGCTCGTCGCCGGGCGGGTCGTACACGGCGGCCGAGGAGCAGTGCAGGAAGGCCTTCGCGCCGCGGCAGTGGGCCATCAGCAGGCTGACCGACTCCGCGTTGGCGCCGAGGTCGGTGTCCCAGTCCCCGCTCTTGGCCACCGCCAGGTTGAGGACGTAGTCGAAATCGTCTGGGAGACCGGTGAAGTCCCCGGCCGCCAGGTCGACCGTCTCGCACCGGACACCGGCCTTCTCCAGGCCTTCGCGCGCCGCGGGACTGGTGAACCGGGCGACGCCCCACACCTCGTTGTCGGGCGCCAGCGCCAGGGCGATGGGGGTGGCCAGTTGACCGGTCGGGCCGGTGATCAGGATCTTGGATCCGCGCATGCGCTGATAGTAGAAAGGGCCCCGCGCCGCTACCCCACGGGGTACCCGCTCGACATGATCACTGACTTTCGCGCATTGTGCTCACCTGCGCGGTAGGGTCCCTTCCATGGCCGCCCGGGGTCGCATCGACTTGCGACTCGCCACGCAGGTGTTGGTGCTGCAGCTCGTCGTCGTGACGCTGACGCTGATCATCGCCTTCGTGTTGTTCGCCGTTTTCAACCGCGCGCGCCTCGATAGCCAATACCACGTCCACGCCACGGATATCGCCCGCGTGGTGGCCTCATCCCCCACGGTGGTCACCAACATCGCTCGGTACGACGACGGGCCACTGACCCCAAGCCCGGAAACTGTCGGCGAGCTTGCCACGGGTCCGATCCAGGGCGTTGCGACCCGGGTGCAACAACGCACCCATGTGGCGTTCGTCGTCATCGCCAACGCGCGCGGCATCAGGGTCGCGGATCCCCAACGCGACAGGTTGGGCCTTCCCGTCCAGGCCGACATCGCCCCGTCGCTGGCCGGACACGAGATGACCTCGCATGACGACACGGTTCTCGGGCGCGCGATCGTGGCGAAAGTCCCGGTGTTCGAGCCGGGTTCCGATCGCGTGCTGGGGGTGGTCATCGTGGGCCTGTCCACCAAGGCGTTCGACGAGCAGTTCTCGAAGAACCTGGTCGTGCTGGGCGCGATGGCTGGTGCCCTCCTGCTGATCTCGGTCGCCGGCTCTGTGCTGCTGGCCCGCCGGTGGCGAGGGCTGACACTGGGTTTGCGCCCGGCCGAGATCACCGAGCTGGTGCGCAGTCAGGCGGCGGTGTTGCAGGGCATCGGCGAGGGCGTGCTCGCGACCGACACGGCCGGCAAGACGACCTTCGTCAACGACGAGGCGTGCCGGCTACTCGAGATCGGCAACGAAACGGGCCGGCCCGTCGACCAGATCGGGTTGACCCCGCGGGTGCTCGACGTGTTCAACGCCTCCGATGCGACCCCCACGTTGGCGACGGTCGGCGAGCGCATCGTCGTGGTCTCGGCGCGGCCGGTGTCGCGCGAAGGACGCCCGCTGGGAACCGTTTTGGTGGTGCGGGACCGAACCGACGTCGAGTCGCTGACCCGCCAGCTCGATGCGGTGCAGGTGATGAGCACGGTGCTGCGCGCGCAGCGCCACGAGTTCGCCAACCGCCTGCACCTGCTGACCGGCCTGTTGCACGGCGGCCACGTCGAGGAGGGCCTGCAATACCTCGAAGAGCTCCTCGGGTCGGGCCCGCTGGGCTCCGCGCTGCCCGGCATCGACGCCATCCGCGACGCCTACCTGCAGGCGTTCCTGGCGGCGAAGGGCGCCGCCGCCCGCGAAGCCGGCGTGACGCTGACGATCGGTGAAAACACCTGGGTGTCCGGTCGGCTCGTGCTGCCGGTCGACGTCACCACCGTCGTCGGCAACCTGCTCGACAACGCCATCGACGCGGCCCGTACGAGCGACAACACCACCAAGCAGGTGGAAGTCGAACTGCTGCAAGAGGGTACGACGCTGCACATCACGGTCGCCGACAGCGGCGACGGCGTCGCGCCCGAGTTCGTCGAGCACCTTTTCACCGAGGGCACGTCGACCAAGCCGGACTCCGGCATACCGGGCGGGCGCGGCATCGGGCTGGCATTGTCGCGCCAGATCAGCCGCGCCCTCGGTGGTGACCTGTGGCTGGCCAGCCCCGGCAACCCGGAGCTGGCGCTGCGCGGCGCGGAATTCATCGCCCGGCTCCCGGGCGTGATGGTTGAGGAGGCGCAATGGGCGAAGCAGACCTGACGGTGCTCGTGGTCGACGACGATTTCCGCGTTGCCAATCTGCACGCCGAGGTCGTCAACACGCTGCCCGGGTTCACGGTGGCCGCCACCGTGAACACGCTCGAGGCCGCGCGGGGCGCCCCCGCCGTCGACCTCGCGCTGGTCGACGTGTACCTGCCCGACGGTTCCGGAATCGACTTCGTCCGCGAATTGCCCGGGGACAGCATGGTGTTGACGGCCGCGACGGAGGCGGCCACCATCCGCGCGGCCATGTCGGCGGGCGCGCTGAGCTACCTCGTCAAGCCTTTCGCGACGACCGAGCTGGCCGCGCGGCTGGCCGGCTACGCGCGCTACCGCAAGATTCTGGCGAGCCCCAACCTGAGCTCCAGCGACGTGGACGCGGCTCTGGATGCGCTGCGCCCGCGGATCGCTCCCGCGGCACCGCCCACCATCGCGGCGTCCTCCACCAAACAGCTTGTGCTACAAGCCCTGCTGGCCTCCGAGAAACCCATGTCGGCCGCCGAGGTGTCCGCCGCGATCGGCATATCGCGGGCGACCGCCCAACGGTATCTGGCTGGCCTGGCCACCACCGGCGACGTCTCCGTCGGGTTGCGCTACGGCACGACGGGACGGCCCGAGCAGGAGTTCGCGGCAAAGGACAAGCGGCCTATTCGCCGCTAATCCCGGGCCGAGCAGACGCAAACTCGCGCTGTCGTGGCCGAATTCATGCGAGTCTGCGTCTGCTCGCGGCGGTTCTTGGCGGGCCACCAGTTCGCCTTTCCGACCATCGCCGCCAGGGCCGGCACCGTGACGGTGCGGACCACGAATGTGTCGATCAAAATGCCCATGCCGATGATGAATCCGGTCTGCACCATGGTCGAGAGGCTCCCGAACAGCAGGCCCGACATCGACGCCGCGAAGATGATGCCGGCCGAGGTGATGACGCCACCCGTCGAGCGGACCGCGCGGATGATGCCGGAGCGCACGCCCGTGCGCGACTCCTCGCGGATGCGCGTGATCAGCAGCAGGTTGTAGTCCGCCCCGACGGCGACGAGCACGATGAACGCGGTCGCCTGCACGTTCCAATAGATCGGCTGATGCAGCACGAACTGGAAGAAGATCACCCCGACCCCCACCGCCGACAGGAACGAGATCACCACGGAGGCAATGAGATACAGCGGCGCCACGATCGCGCGCAGCAGCAGGATGAGGATGACGAGGACGATGAGCAGCGTCATGATCACGATCAGGCGAACGTCGTGGTCGTAGTAGCCCCGGATCGCGCTGTACATCGCGGTCGTCCCGACCATCGATATCGACGCGTGGGCCAACGAGGTGTTGGGCTGCGCGCCGCGCGCCGTGTCGAGGATCGACGCGACCTGATCCATCGCGGCGGTGCTGAACGGGTCGAATTTCGTTTCGACGAGGTAGCGCGCCGAATGCCCGTCGGGCGAGATGAACAGCTTGGCGGCGTTCTTGAAGTCGTTCGAGGTGAGCACCTGGGGCGGGATGTACATGCCCGCCATGGACTGCTGCGTCGCGTCGCGCTTCATCGACAGCAGCAGGTCGGCCGCCTGGTTCATCCCGCTGCCCATCCGCTTGGTCTGGTCGACAAGTGTCCGCACGCCGTCGGCCAGCTGCCGGCTGCCGTCGGCCAGCTGGTCGGCGACCGCCTGCAGGCCGGCGATCTTCTGCGACATGCCGGCGGTGTTGCCGCCAGCGGCCCGCAGGCTGTTGGATGCCGTCGCCAACAACGCGGTCATGCCCTGCACGGCCGCCTGCACGCCCTGGGTCGCGGGTGGTGCGGCGAAACCCGTTGCGGCGACGGCGTTGGCGAGCGTAGACGCGGAGCCGTTCGCGAGCCCGCGCACGTTGTCCATGAGGTTGGCCGCCGCGCCGAGCTGCTGCTGGGCCTGGTTCAGGGTCGCGCTGAGCTGGGTCATGGGCCCGCTGGCGCCGCGGATTTGGTCGCGAACCTGAGCCAGGCTTGCCGCAAGCTGGTCGGCGCCGCGGGTCAGCGCGTCGAGGTCGCCGCTCCGGTCGCTGATCTGCGTCGAGGCGTCTTCGAGCTTGGAACCCACCGCCCCGGCCTGGGAGCTGAGCTTGGCCTGATCGAGCGGCTGGCCGTCGGGCCGCGTGATGCCGCGCACCGCGGCGATGTCGGGCAACTGGGACACGCGCTGCGCCATCTGGTCCAGGTCGGCGAGGGAGCGCGACGTCCGCAGGTCACGCGGCGAGCGGATGTAGATGTATTGCGGCAGCAGGGCGCTGGTTGCAAAGTGGTTCTCCATCGCGGTGAAGCCGACGTTGCTCGGCGCCGACTGCGGCAACTGCAGGCGGTCGTTGAAGGTGGGGCGAAGGAAGGCCGCGCAGCCGGCCAGTGCGACCAACACCGAAAGGCTCACCACCAGATGCGTTTTGGGGCGGCGAACCAGGTGGACCGCGGAACGCTGCCATAGGCGGCCGGTCAGCGGCGGCCGCGGCGCCACCCAGCCGCGCCGGCCGGCCAGCACCAGGATGGCGGGTAACAGCGTCACGGCGGCGAGAAACGCGATCGCGATCGAAATGGCAAGCGCCGGGCCGATACTCGTGAACGCGGGCAGACGGGTGAAGACCATGCCGAGGAAGGTGACGGCCACGGTGGCCGCGGATCCGGCGATCACCTCCCCGATGGAACTCAGCGCCTTTCGCACCGCCAGGTCGGAGGCGGCGCCGGACCGGATGTACTCGTGGTAGCGGCTGATCAGGAAGACGGCGTAGTCGGTGCCGGCACCGAAGATCATGGCCGTCATCAACCCGATCGTCAGAGCGGAGATGCCGAGCCCGACCTGCGCCAGCGCGGACACCACGCCCTGGGCCGACGCCACCGAGACCCCGATGGTGATCAACGGCAGCAGGACGGTCGCCGGCCGCCGATAGATCACCAGCAGGATGATCAGCACGAACAACGCGGTGACGATCTCGGTGACGTGCAAGTCGCGGGCGGTGATCAGCGACATGTCGCCGACCATGGCGGCCTGGCCGGTCACGTTCGCCGTCAGCGAGGTGCCCGCGGTGGAGTGCTTGACGGTGCCCGTGATCCGTTGGTACGCCTGCGAAGACTCGGGAGACCCGGCGGGCGCGCGAAGCATCGCCGCGAGATAGAACGCCTTGTTGTCCGCGCTGACCATCAGCGGGCGCAGCGCGGGCGTGGTCATCACGTCCTGCACGCCGGTCACATCGCGGGTGTCGGCGCGCAACGTGGCGGCCAGCCGTTGGTAGGCGTCCTCGTCGGCCGGCTGTAGGCCCCGATTGTCGGTCAGCACGACGATCAGGACGTTCTGGGCGGATTCCCCGAAGTCCTTGGCCATCTGCTCGGCCGCGGCCATCGCCTTGGGCGGCAGCGGTTGCACCGTCTGGCCTTCGACCACCTTCGTCAGCGGGGGGAAGGCCACGGCCAGCACGGCCACCACCGCGGCCCAGGCGGCGATCACGAGCCAGGGCGCGCGCACGGCGACGCGGCCCAGCGCCCAAAACGCGCCGGCGCCTGCCTTGGAGGTAGCGGACTCGTTGGTCATGGTGAAAACCCCTCATAGTCTGGCCGCGAATGACTTTCGCCTGGTTAAACCGAATTTATGGCGCCAAGGCGGCCGCGTCTCGCTTGTCGGCGATACTCGGAATTACCCGCGATTCCACGGTTTTGCGCGTTGTGCTCGCCGTCGCGGGGCACGCAAAGCCGATCGTGGCATCGAGCGAGAAGTCGCTCAGCGCGTCCGAAAGGTCCCGGCGCAAAGCGTCATTGGAGGTGGGGCGGCCCGGTTGATACGCGACGACCGAGACGAAGACCTGCCCGTTCGCCCGTCCGGACGCCAGGGACAGCATTCCGCCGAACCGGTCCATGACGGCCGTGGTCGCGTCGGGATGGGGCGCCTTGATCGCGAAGTGGTCGGCGTCCGTGCCGTCCGGTCGGCAGACGGCCGGGTTGAGTTCGCCGATGTTGGAGGCGACGACGGCGGTGGGGCTCCCGGCCGCCACGCCGACGATGCGCCGGATCAGCCGCCGCGGCATCAGGGGAACCAGGGGCAGCAGTTCGCGCCGCTGGTCGGGCGTGTCCCGAAGCCGCGTCAGCGCGCGCTTGGTCGCGGCCCGGATCTCACGCAGGTCGGTCGCCACGGGCGCGGGGTCGACGGCGACGTCGGCGTTGGCGACGGCGTTGGCGCGGGTGTCGCCCGCGGTGCGCTCGTTGACAGGGATCGACAGGGCGACCCGGCCGTCGTCGGTGACGCGTCCCGCGCGCCGGGCCAGCCCGGCGGCCAGCCCCGCGAGCAGGGTGTTGCTGGTCCCGCCGAGCGCTGCCGCGCGGGCGTCCCACTCGGCGGCGTCGACAAAGACGGTTTCCGTTGGGAGCGTGACGGGTCGGTCCGGGGCGGCGGGGAGCACCCGCGGCTGCCCGGCCTGCGCGGCGCCGGCCCGCGCCTGTCGCGCCACGCCGGCCAGGGCCCGGGCGATGCCCGGGATGTCCCGCGCGGTTTGGCGGGCGTCCTCGCGCAGCGCCTGCCACCGCCCGCGCGACGCCGCGGCGGGCCAGCCGATGCGATCGGGTCGGCCGCAAGCCGCGTCCGCCAGCGCGTCGCACAGCCCGATGCCGTCGGTGAGGGCGTGCGGGATCACCAGGCTGACGCCCGCGCCGCCGTCGCTGAACGGCAGCATCGCGAGGTGCCATTCGGGTCCGCGCTCGGCGTCCAGCGGGGTCGCCGCCTGCTCGCGCAGCCAGGCGTCGAACTCGGCGCGCGGCCTCGGCGTGGCGACGATCTCCAGCCGGGAGCGGCCGCTGGTCGACACCCAGCGGTCGCGGCCGAACGGCAGGGCCGATCGTTCGATGCGCCGCGACAGCCGGCCCCGCAACAGGTTTCGGTGAAATCGCCGCAGGCCGTCGACGTCGATCTCCCGGTCGTACACCCAGACGCACTGCAGCTGGCCGAGGACGCCGGTCGCCCGGTCCAGGCTGGAGAAGGTCTGGTCGAACAGGTCGAGTGTGTTGTTCATTGTCTTCACTCCGTGTCGGTCAGATCGCCTGGGCCGCAAAGGGGCGCGACCGGTCATCGATGAGGTTGAGCGAGAATTCGTCCAAGACGCTCGAAATGGCTTGGCGCAGAATCGCCGTCGAGTTGTTGCGGCCGGGCTGATACGCCTGCACCGAGATGAACACCTGTCCATTCACCCGCGCCGACAGCAAGGCCAGCACCCCGCCGATGCGATGCAGCGTCGCCTTGGTCATGCCCGGGTAAAGGGACGTCACCCAGACGAAGTCGGCGTCGGTGCCGTCCAGCCGGTTCACCGCCGCCGGGGCGGCGCCGATGTTGGACGAGACGACGCCGGTCGCGGTGCCGGTGGCGACCCCGACGCATCGCCTGGCGATCCGCTTGGGCAGCAGCGGAACCAGCGGCAGCAGCGCCTCGCGCTCGTCGGGCACCTCCTGACGCTGGATGAGCGCGCTCTTGATGGCCGCGCGGATCTCGCGCAGGTCGGTCGCGGCGGGCCCCGGGTCGACCGTGACGTCGACGTTGGCGACGGCGTTGGCGCGGGTGTCGTCCGCGGTGCGCTCGCTGACGGGGATCGACAGGGTGACCGAACCGTCCGCGCCGATCCGTCCCACCCGCTCGGCGAGGCGGGCGGCGACGCCCGCGAGCAGCGCGTTGCTGGTCCCGCCGAGGGCGTCCGCGCGGGCGTCCCATTCGTCGGCGTCGATGAAGATCGTCGCCGTCGGGATGGTGATGGGGCCGTCCACGGCCACGGTCACGGGCGGCGGGCCGGCGGGTGCGGCGCCCGAGCGGTTACGCCGCGCGAGTCGCGCCGCGGCGGCCGCCGCGACCATCGCACGCCCGACGCTCGGGACGTCGCGGGCGGCTTGGCGGGCGTCCTCGCGCAGGGCCCGCCACCACCGGCGCGACCCCGCGGCGGGCCAGTCGATGGCGCTGTCGTAACCGCAGGCCGCTTCCACCACCGCCAGGCAGCCCGCCATGCCGTCGGCCAGGCTGTGCAGGGCGACCAGGCTGACGCCGGCGCCGCCGTCGGTGAACGGGAGCACCGCGAGACGCCAGCCGGGACCGCGCTGGGCGTCCAGCGGCGTGGCGGCCTGCTCGCGCAGCCAGGAGTCGAATTCCTCGCGCGGCCGCGGCGTCGCGACGATCTCGAGCTCGGACTCGTCGCTGGGCGACACCCAGCGGTGACGGCCGAACGGCAGGGCCGAGCGTTCGATGCGGCGCGACAGCCGCCCCCGCTGGAGGTGGCGGTGGAACCGGCGCAGGCCGTCGATGTCGACGGCGCGGTTGTACACCCAGACGCACTGCCCCACGCTGGTGACGTTGGTCGCCTCCTCGAATCGGAAGACGGTTTGGTCGAACAGATCGAGTACATTGCTCATTTCGGTTGGTCCTTTCTGTGTTCAGAGGCTGATGACCGGGATGCCGTGATTCGAATTCGCGTGCTCCGCAACGGCATCCACCCAATCCGAGGTGGTGTTGACGGCGTACGCGAACGCCTGGGTCAGCGCCGCGAGGTAGCGATGCACCGACTTGCGGGCCGTCGCGTTGTCCGGGAAGGAAATCGTCGCGGTGGTCTTGTCGGTCTGCCGGTTGATCCACAGGTTGATTCCGCCGTGCGACAGGCTGTCGGCGTAGGTTCCGAAGTTGGTCTGCTCGAACAGGGTGGCGGCGGGGATCTTGCGAAAGTCCATGAAGGACACCATCATTGCCCGCGCGGTGGGCGGCGCGATCCCCAGCGGGGTCGCCAGCTCGAGCGCTCGTTCCACCGGCACCCCCGCGAGGTGCTTGGCGCCGTCGTATGACTTCTGGGCCGCCCGCGCCGCCTCGGCGAACGTGGTGGCGCCGATCGGCACGGTGACCGGAACCAGGTTGGCGAACCAACCCACGGTCATCGAGTCGACTCCCGGCGTCCGCGTGTCGTACGCCGTGAAACCGTGGTAGGTCTCGGTGCCGGTGAACTCGTGCTCGGCCAGGGCCGCGCACGCCAGCACTCCCCCGCTGAACCGGGCGCCGGCGGCGTCGCAGGCGAATTCGAAGGACTCGGTTGCGGTGGCGTCCAGCAGGTCGACCGTCAGGAAGACACCCTTGTTGCCGGCCTCGGTGTCGCCGACCGGAAGCGGGAAGCTCGGCCAGTCGCCACGGGTGTCTTGCGCGAACTCGATCCAGCCCCGGATCCCCGGGGAGGAGGCGGTCAGGCTCGCCACCTGCTCGCGCTGCCGCGCGGCGTAGCTGCGGTAGCTCGCGATGCCCGGGAGGACGGGGGCCTCCGCGGCCTCGTCGCCTTGGGACAGCTGCTCGTACATCAGGTTGATGTCGAAGAAGATCAGGCCGGCGGACATGCCGTCGATGTGCAGGTGGTCGATGCTGGCGTAGAACGTGAAGTAGTCGGCGTGCTGGATGACGCCGAACGTGAAGCAGTCCCACTCAAGCGTTTCCGGCGTGGTCGTCAGCGCGTGCGCCCGTATTTGCTCGGTGCCCATCCGCCCGAAGTCGGTCGGCACCAGGTCGATGACGGCGGGGTCGTCGATCATCCGGCGGACCGGGACGCCGTCGCGAAATTCGAACCAGTCGTGGTAGGCGTCGTGGCGGCGGACGTGCGCATTGATCGTTTCGGTCATCGCCCGGATGTCGCAGACGCCCGGCATGTCCCAGGCCACCACCATCAACCGGGGCAGCCGAACGCCCTTCGCTTTTGCCTCGTAGGCCGCACGAAGATGGCGGCCGCGCTGGTAGGTCGGTGCCAGATCGCTGCGCCGCGCATCCCGGGCCGCCGCCCGCGCCGCGGCCGAAGCCGTCCACGTGATAACCGAGCCGTCGCCGGGCTGCCATCCATTGATGCTGCCGAGTGTGACCATTTTCCCGTCCCCTTTTTATGCCGCGGATTTCCGACGAATTCCCTTCGCGCTAGTGCGAATTGGGTTTCGACGAGGCATTTGTGCGGCGTATTCGGTTGTTTGCTGAAACCGAACTTACGGCGCGGCAGAGGCCCTGTCGCTGTTGTGGGCGATAGTCGAAATAAGCGACGATTACGTGCTTTTGCGCATTGTGCTCAGCAAGGCGCGCGGGCCGTTAAGGGGTCAGGGCGGGGGCTACAGCCCCGGCTGATCTTCGATGATGCCCAGCCAGATCTGCGCCACATCGATGGCCACCTTCTCGCTGATGAAGGCGTGCTGGGTGCCGGTGTAGATGTCGCGGAAGGCGCGCTCCAGGCGACTGCCCTCGCGGATCGAGCTGGTGCCCGCCACCAGGTGCGCCCACTCGGCGCAGGCCCGGGCCGTGTCGGTCGCGTAGACGGCGGCCACCCGCATGTCGGCCCGCAGCGCCGGCGTCAGCTCGTCGCCCGCGGCGACGGCGGTCTCGGCGGTGGTGAACGCGTCGAGCACCAGCAGGCGGGCGGCGCGCCAGGCGGCCCGGTGGTGCGCCAGCCCCTTCTGGAACGTCGGGCGGCTGGCCAGCGCCGCCATGTCGCTCATCCGGAACTTCGTGGCGGCCAGCTCCTGGACGTCGTCGAGCATGCTCTTGGAGACCCCCAGCGCCCACGAGGCGTGACCGGCGGCCGTCACGGGCATCAGCCCCATCCGGGTGGCCGGCGACGTGCCCCGGTACGGCTGGCGGACGAACAGCTCGAAGGTGCGGCTGTCGGGCACGAACACGTTCTCGGCGCTGTAGTCATAGGAGCCAGTTCCCTTGAGCCCCTGCACGAACCAGCCGTCGTTGAAGCTGATCTGGTCGCGTGGGATGACGGCGACGCGCATCTCCGGGAAGCCCTCGCTGATCCAACGCATCTCGCCGTTGTCCATCGGAAAAAACCCGGCGGCGACGTATTGCGAGTGGCCGATGCCCGAGCCGAAGTTCCACGACCCGCTCACGGTGTAGCCGCCGTCGACCACGGTCCCCTGCCCGTTGGGAAAGAACTGGCCGCCCAGGGTGACGCGGTTGTCGTGGGCCGTGAACACCTCGGCGAAACCCTCGGCGGGCAGGTACGCCGCGGCGGCGAACGACGAGGGCAGGTTGGCGATGCCGATCCACCCGAACGACCCGTCCTGCCAACCCATTTCGATCCAGGTTTCGATCATCGCGGCGAACGAGGGTTCGACGCCGCCGGCCTCGACGGGGTTGAACGAGGACATCAGCCCGCTGGCCCACATCTCGTCGACGATCGCCGGGGTGAGCGTGCGCGCCCGCTCGGACTCGGCGGCTTCGGCCCGCACGAGGTCGCGCATGCCACGGGCCAGCGAGGCCACCCGATCGTCCGTGTCGGCTATCGACGTCATTGTCGTTTCCCATCATCGGTCGGCAGAAAACTGATATCAGTGACCGTAGTTAATACCATTGCTGTGCCTTTCCGGGCGGGCAGTCAGGAATTAGTCGGTGCTGACGGTTCTCGCGTCGGTGTGGACTCACACTCAACGCGGTGCCCTACGGTGTGTCTGTGCGGTGGATCGTCGACGGCATGAACGTGATCGGGAGTCGCCCCGACGGTTGGTGGAAGGACCGCGGCGCGGCGATGGCCGCGCTGGTGGAACGGCTCGACCGATGGGCATCGGTCCAAGGAGAGGACGTGACCGTGGTGTTCGAGCGACCACCGGCAACCGCCATCACTTCAACGGTGATCGAGGTCGCCCATGCCCCGAAGGCGGCGGCGAACTCGGCCGACGATCAGATCGTCCGCCTGGTGCAGGCCGACGCCAGGCCACAGGAAATTCGGGTGGTGACCTCCGACAAGGGGCTGACCCTGCGCATCGCGGCCCTGGGCGCCTCGGTCTACCCGGCGGCGGGCTTCCGTGACCTGATCGACCCGCGCGGCTGATGAACCGCGTCTGCGAACTCGCGGGGATCGACGTCCCGATCATCCAGGCGCCGATGACCTACATCGCCGGCGCCCAGCTGGCCGCGGCGGTATCCAACGCCGGCGCGCTGGGCATCATCGAGACCACCTCCGACCAAGGCCGGGCCGACATCCAACGCGTGCGCGGGCTCACCGACCGGGCGGTGGGCGCCAACATCGCGCTGCTGTTCAACCGCGATCCGGCCGTCGTGGATCTCCTGGTCGCCAACGACATCCGCTTCGTCACGACCTCGGCGGGCGACCCGGCGCTGTTCACCGATCGCCTCCACGACGCGGGCATCACCGTCTTCCACGTGGTGGGCACGCTGGCCGCCGCCAGGAAGGCCGTCGATGCCGGCGTGGACGGGCTGGTGGTCGAGGGCGTCGAAGGAGGCGGGTTCAAGAATCGATTCGGCGCCTCGACCATGGTGCTGCTGCCCTTGGTCGCGGCCCACGTCGACGTGCCCATCGTGGCCGCGGGCGGGATCTGCGACGCACGATCCATGGCCGCCGCAATGGTTCTCGGCGCCGACGGCGTGCAGATGGGCACGCGGCTGATGGCCTCGGCGGAGTCGCCGGTGCACGCCAACCTCAAGCGGGCGGTCGTGGGCGCCGACGACACCGCGACCGTGCTGCTGCCCCTCGACGGCAAACGGATGATGCGGGTTATCCGCACCCCGGCCGCCGAAAAGATCGATTCCTCAACGTCTTTCGGGGAGGGCGGCGCGGCGCTGCAACGCGTGCAGCGGCTCTACTTCGACGGCGACATGGACGCCAGCGTCGCCAACACCGGTCAGGTGGCCGGCCGGATCGACGACATCGCGCCGGCCGCCGACATTATCAAGCAGATGTGGGCCGGGTGCCGCCGGGCGTTGGCCGCCACCGCCGATCGACTGGGACCGGCTACGACGGACGGCTTCTGACGTCGAACTCGACCCGCTCGCCGTCGACCTTGGTGATGCGCATGTGCGCGGTGTACGGCTTGCCCTCCGGGCCGGTGAAGTGACAGTCGAACTCCTGGCCGGCCTTGGCCTCCACGCCCGACGGACAGTGCACGTCGGTCGGGTGAAAGCCCGTCTGGCTGGACACGACGTCGACGACGGACTGCGCCGCGCCGTCGGGCTTGACCGTCGACTTCGCGTGACACGCGGTCAGCAGGACCGCCGTTGCGAACATTCCCGCCGCCGCCCGCGCGACAAGTTTCGTCATTGCTCACCCGCCGTTTCAACGGTTGACGATCGTGATGGGATCGTCAGGCTAACACGCGCGTTGCAGACACGGTCCGCGGTCGTTACCCCGCCGGGGGCTGGTAATGCGCGGCCGAGTTCCGCAGTTGCCAGATCTGCGCGGGGCACAGCAGATTAACCGCGTACGAGATCAGGTAGTTGGCCGCGTTCTCGTCGTTGGGCGTCACGGCGCTCTTGACGTCCCCCATCACTTGCGCGTAGCTGCCGCCCGCGGTGACCTTGGCGCAGATCCCTTGGCCGTAGCCGAGCGCGTCGTTGTTCGGAAAGGTGTAGTGGCGCCGCACCGTCACGTCGTACAGATACTCCACCTCGGGCGCCGGTGCGGCATGCGCCCACGGCGCCCGCGCCAGTGTGATGCCGCCGACGGCGGCGACGACGATCAAGGCGGCGGGCCAGGCGTGACCCTTCATGGCCGGCAGCCGCCTACTGCGGCGGCATCGCGGGCGGTGGGTAGACGCCGCGCAAAACCCATGGGAGCCAGTTGATGCCGTATTCGATCTCGTCGCTGGCGTCGTAGTCGGGACTGGGGTCGATGGGAATGTTCTGCTGCATTGCCACCACCGGTGGAGGTCCCGCTTGCGCCTTCGGTGCCGGGTTCGGTTGGTCGGGCTGCCCGTAGGCGGCCACCACGACGGTGCGATCCCGGCTGTTTTCCGACCACACCCCGATCTGGGTGTTGGCGCAATTGGACATGATCGCGAAATCGGCGGAGTTGTCGTACCACTGGTTGATCAGCTCGATGCCGCTGATCGCGATGGCCGGGTTGATGGCCACGGTTTCGGCGACCTTGCCGTGGAAGCCCGCGGCGTTCGCGCGATCCTGCGGCATGGACCCATCGGAACCGACGTCGCCGTCCAGGTTGCGGTTGTTCAGCACGTCGAGAGCGTGCCACTGGGCGGCCAGTTGCAGTTGCGGGTTGATCTTCACGTCGTTCGTGCAGCCCGCCTGATGTTGAACGGTGTACACGTTGGCGACGACGCCGTCGTTGAGCCGCTTGTTGTCGGCGTGCGCGGGGGGCGCGGGCAGCACTGCTCCAGCGGCCACCGCGGCCAGCGCGGACACGGTTTGCAGTCGATGCGGCATGTCGTCTCTCCCTGTCTAGACCGGGTCGAATTGCGAGATCAGCCAACGCCCGTCGATCTTGTCGAGAGTCACCCGAAGGCTGGATGCGGTGCTGGTCGGTGCGTCCTGGCCGACGATGATCGTCTGGTTTACGAAAAGCAGCACGACGGCGTGGCTGGAGGTCGCCGACTTCGAGGCGGCGGCCGGCACGGTGGCCACGGCGGAGATCTGCTTCTGCTTGGCACCCGGGATGACCACGTCGTGGGTGAGTTTCGTGTAGGCGTCCAGGAACGATCCCGTCAGCCTGGCACGCGCGGCCTCGAGGTCCTTCTGCACGGTGTCAGGCCGGTAGGACAGCAGCGCGACGGTGCCATCGGTGGCGGCTCGCACCGATTCTGTGCCGGCGGTGCCGGAGTCGCCGACCGAGCCGTCCTGCCATTTCAAATAGCCCGCCGCGCAGGCCAGTAGCAGTGCCAGCCCGGGCAGCAGCCCGGCCGCCACCGCGCGCGACCACCGGATCCGGCGCGGCGCCGTGATCGCGCTCACGACACGAACCCCACGTTGGAGACTTTGACTTGATCCCCGGCCCTTTGTACGGAGATTCGCATTCGCCACGCGCGCGGGGCCTGGTCCGGTTCGCCCGCGGTCGACGTCCGAACGGACACCGCCACCAGCGCCTGGGCCGTATCCTTCGCGTGCGACTCCAGGGCCGCGTCGGTGATCGTGCCCACCGTGGTCGCTTTCGCTTGCTTGAGCACTTCGATGAAAGGCTGTGCGCGCTTGGCGAAGTCGTTGTAGAAGTCACCGGTCGCCCCGTCCAGGATGCGGTGAACGTCGGCGTCGGCGCGCTGCCAATCGATCGTCGTCAGGTTGAGTGCGCCCTGTCTGGCCACCTGGAGAAATTGACTCCGCTGAGCCTGTACCTGCTGTGAATGGTGGACGCGAACGCCGAACCATCCCACCATCGCGGCCAGTGCGACCACGACCGCCAGGCCGAATGTCGCCGCACGCCGTTGTGCGGGCCGGGGTTCAAGCCCGCTCGGCGGCGCGGCCTCCGCCACTTCGCAACCCGCGGCTGTCGGCATACCGTCCTCCATTCCATCGCGATCGTGTGGTTCGCGGTTACTGTCCGCTGCCCGGCGGCAGCAACATCGCTTGCCACGTCTTGTCTTTCGGTGCGTTTTGCGCCAGATCGGATCGGGTGTACTGATGACCGTCGGGTCCGGTATAGGTTCCGGTCGCCGGGTCGTACTGGGCGGCCGCGATGGGTGGCGGCGAGGCGGGCGGCAGCTGCGGGATGTCCTGACCGGAGAGGGTCCCGTTGGGGTCGCCTTTCCAGTTGTTGCCGTCGTTGAGCGGAACGTACTGTTCGTTGCTCTCGCACATCTTCACGGTGGGTGCCCGCTTGCCGGGCACGGTTTCACAGGGGGTGTTGCGGGCGCCGCGCACGTTGAGCCACGAGTCCTGTGGCACCCGGCAATACAGGTCGCCCGCCGGGCGGCCCGGGTAGTCCTCGAACGTGGGGATGCGCTGCTGCTGGGCCGGCAGGAATCCCGTGGTGCACGGCGGCGGCAGGTTGAGGTTGAGGTTGAAGCTCAGGTACTGGCCGCGGTATGCCTGCTTGGTGTTCAGGTTGGCGACGATGCCGGCCTGGTCGGCGGCGACGGCCATCGGGAACACCACCAGCAGTTGTTCGATGTCGTTCTGGTAGGTCAGCGCGACCTGACCGACGCTGACCAGGTTCGCCAGCAGGATCGGCAACGTGGGTTGCACGCGCTCGATCAGTTGACGCGCCTCCCCCAAAGCCGGACCGCCCCGGTCGATGACGCCGCCGACGGCCGCGTCGTGCGTCTGCAATTCCGTTGTGACTGTGGCCAAGTGGGCCGCCCACCCCGCGATCGCGTCCGATGTGTGAGTCTGCGAATCGAGCACCGGCTGCGCCTGGTCGATCAGCGCGACCAGCGGGTCGAGGTTCTTGCGCGCGTCGATCGCGAGGTTGGACGAACCCGTGATGAGCCGGGAGAGTTCCGGCCCGAGCCCGCCCACCGCGGTGTAAGACTCGTCGATCACGGTGCGCAGGTTGTCGCGCGGGATCGCCCCCAGCGCGGTGTTCGCGGCACCGAGCAGGGCGTTGATGTCGGGGGGCACCGAGGTATCGGCGAGCGGAATGACGTCGCCGTCCCGCAGCGGACGCGATGTGCCGTTGCGGGGCAACAACTCGACGTACGTTTCGCCGATCGCCGTGTGGCTGTGCACCTCGGCTTTCAGGTCCGACGGGATGTCGATGCCCGATTTCAGGGACAGCGTCGCTTCGACGCCGGCGTCGGTCAGGCGCACCGATTCCACCCGGCCCACCTCGAAGCCGCGGTAGGTGACGTTGCCGGTGTCATACAGTCCGGCGGCTTGCGGCAGCTCCATCCGCACGGTGTAGCGGCCAACGCCGAACAGCATGGCCGGCAGTTTCACGAAGTGCAGGAACGTAATCGCCAGCACCCCCACCGCGATTACGGTGAAGACAGCCAGCTGAATGACGAATCGTCGTTGCAGATGCATCTAGGGCCCCTGGTCCTGCCGATAGGGGACGACCAGCGGGTTGCCCGGGGTACCCCGGTAGCCCGCGGTGCACGGGCTGGGGTACTGGCCGATGGTTCGGCCCCACTGCAACTCGAGCTGGGTCAGATGGCACTCCCACCGAGTGCCGGTGAACAGCCCCTGGTCTATTCGGCTGAGCGTGAGGTCGACGATCGCTGTCAGGTTGGCGTAGTCGCCGCGCTGAAAATTCTCGAATGTCTCGTTCGGGAAGGGGAAGGTGGCCAGCAGGCTGAGCGACCGCGTGAGGCTGGGACCGGCGTTGGCCAGCGACTCCAGGACGGGTCCGACCTGTTGTAATTCCTTGACCAGGTTCGTTTTTGTCTTGTCGACCGAGTCGACGGTCAGGGCGCTGAACTTACTCAGCTGATCGGCCGCCTCGACGAGATTGCCTCGCTCGTCGTTGAGCACCGCGAGCGCGTCGGGGATGGTCGCCAGCGCCCGATCCAGGACCGGTTGCTGGGCGGCGAACCTACCGACCAGCCCGTTGAGGCTCTCGGTCGCCGCGATGATGTCGCCGGACTGGTCGTTGAGGAATGCGGTGAATTTGTCCAGCTGCCCGATCAGGCCGCGCAGGTCTTGCTCGCGGCCCCGAAACGCGGTGCTCAACGCTTCGGTGATGTCCTGTACCTGACCCAGCCCGCCGCCGTTGAGAACCAGCGACAGCGCCGCCAACGTCTGCTCGGTGCTCGGGTAGGCGCCCCCGTGCGACAGCGGGATGACCGATCCGTCGCGCAGCTTGCCTTGCGGCACTTCGCCTTTCGGCATGCCAAGCTCGATGTGGTAAGAGCCCAGCAAGCTGGTCGTGCCGATCTTGGCCGTCGCGTTGGCGGGCAAGTCGACGTTGCCGTCGAGGCGCATGCTCACCAACGCGTGCCAGCCCTGGCGCTCGATTTTCGTGACATGGCCGACCGTCACGTCGGCGACGCGCACCCGCGAATTCTGCTGAATGTTGTTGACATCCGGCATCTGCGCCAGGATCACATAGGACCCCGGCCCGTTGCCCTGCGTGCCGGGCAGCGGCAGCGAATTCAGCCCGTGCCAGCCGCAGCCGGACAGGGCCGCGACGACCACGATCATCGCCAGGCTCGCCGCCCTTCGGCGCCGGCGGCCGCCCACCATCAGCCACCTCCCGGCATCATGAGGCCGCGCAGGCCGGCCGCGGGGTCGGCGCTGACCGCCGAAGGGGGCGGCGGGGGTGGCCCGTCGGGCGGCGGAACAAAGTCGGGCCGCATCCAGTCCTCGCTGTAGGTGACCTCGTTGGGCCTGGCCTGTGCCCCGACGAACAGGTTCTCCCCTATCGGGGGGAAGTTGTACTGACGGTTCTTCACGATCGGCGCCATGTACTGCGCGCAGAGTTTCGCCGCCTGCTCGCCGCCCAACCGCGAGGCGGCCTGGATCGCCCCGCACAGGAAGGCGATCGGGTTGGCCATGTTGGTGCCCGCCAGGGCCCCGGTCAGCGCACCGTTGGCCGGTTCGAAAATGTTGCTGAAGTTCTGCAACACCGTGGGGCTGATGTGCAGGGTCTGCTTGATGTCGTCGAGGCTCGCGACGAGCACCTTGCTGATGGACGTGAGCTTGTCCGTCGCCGTGCCGACCGCCTCGCGGTTCTCCGCGGCGAAGCCCTGCACGTCGGCCACGACCGCGTTGAGGTCCTCGGCCGCCTGGGCGACCTTGCTGGGGTCGTCGGCCAGCACCGACGACACCGCGGCCAGGTTGCGATTCAACTGCTCGAGCAGATCCGCGCTGTCGTGCAGCGCCGTCACCAATGTCGACAGGTTCTTCAACGTGGAGAAGATGTCCTGGCTGTGGTCGCCGAGCGCGGACACCGCCTGCGACAGCTTGATGACGGTGTCGCGGATGGTGGCGCCCTGCCCGCGCAGGTTGTCGGCGGCGGTGTTGATGAGCGCGCCCAGCGTGCTGACGCCGCCCGGCTGAGTGGGTTTCAACAGATCGGTCAGCCGCTGGAGTTGCGCCCGCAAGTCGTCCCACTCGACCGGCACCGCGGTGCGGTCCTGCGGAATGACCGCGCCGTCGGCCATGGCCGGACCCCCGGCATAGGGCGGCGTGAGCTGGATGGCCCGGCCCGTCACCAGTTGTGGCGAGAGTATCGCGGCCTTTGCGTCGGCGGGCACCTTGTACTTGCGGTCGATCGAGAACGAAATCTTCGAGCGCAGCGGTTGCGGTTCGATTTTGACGACCTTGCCCACCGGCACTCCCCGGATGCGCACGTCGTCGCCGGCGAAGACGCCGTTGCTGTTGTCGAAGTAGGCGACCACGATCATTCGGGCGGTCTCTCCGGTGGTTCGCATCGCTAGGATTTCGGCGATCACGCCCGCGACGAGCACCAGGGCGAGCGCGGTCGCCAACACCGAGCGGGCGCGTCGAAGTCTCGCGGTCACGAGTGATCTCCCGGTGGCTGCGCGGGCGGCCCGGGCGGGGGACCTCCGGGCGGCTGGGCCGGCGGCGGCTCCCGGTAGGGGTAGCAACCGGGGCCGGGTAACGGCACGCCGGGGAACCCGCACGGACGATCACCGGGGTTTCCGGTGATCGCGTCGGGCAAGGTCGTCCGCGGTGGGCCGCTCTGGCCCGTCCGCGGGTACGGCATCGGCAGCGGCGGGGTGCCGGGCTGACCCGTCTGCGGGTCGGTCAGCTGCGACGGGAGCAATGTGGCGGGATCGAGCCCCAGGTCGGAGAACGCCGCACCGATGAAGGGCTGGACGAACTGGCCCGGCAGCAGGTTCACCACGTACGCCTTGAAGAAGGGGCCGGAGGACAGCGACTCGCCCAGCGACATGACGTAGCTGTTGATCAGCGGAATCGCCTGCTGCACACGCTCTTTGCGGTTTTCGACGATGGCCAGCACCCCGTTGAGCTTGTCGAGCGCCGGGCGCAGCTGCTGTCGGTTCTCGGCGATGAAGCCCTGCAGTTGTCGCGACGCCGCCGAGATGTTCGACCAGATCTGATCGAGTGCGGCGCTCTGGGTTCGCAGCTGCGCCAACAGCGCATTGGTGTCGCGGACCAGGTTCACGATCTGATCGGTGCGCTTGGCCAGCACCCCAGTCGCTTTCGCCGCGTTGTCGAGCAGGCTGCGCAGTTGTGTGTCACGGTCATCGAGGGATTGCGCGAGCCGGGCCACGCCCTTCATCGCGTTCCGGAAATCGGCCGGAGTATCGGCAAAGGTTCGCGCCAGCGTGTCCAGCGAGGAGGACAGCCGGTCGGTGTTCAATCCGCTGATCGTGCCGGCCAGGTCGCCGAGCGCGTCGGGCAGCTGATAGGGCGACATCGTCCGCTCGATCGGAATGGGACCGTGCAACCGGCCCTCGCCCCGGGGCATGACGTCAAGGAACTTGCTGCCCAGCAGCCCCTTGGTCTTGATCGCCACCTCGGTGCGGTCGCCGAGCCGAACGTCGTTGTCCACCTTGAACTTCACCAGCACCCCGGGTCCGTCGAGTTCGATGCTGGACACTTTGCCCACCGGGTAACCCGAGACCTCGACGGTGTTGTCGGCCCGCAGGCCGCCGGCGTCGGCGAAATAGGCGGAGACGCTGTTGCCCTGATCGAAAAAGGGCAGCTTCCGGTATTCCAGCCCGCCCACCACCATGCCGGTCACCGCCACAATGCCGACCGTGCCGATGATCATCGGGTTGCGTTCAGCGAATGATTTCATTTGGGCGCGCACCGCCCGGTGGCCTGCCCGGCGACCTTTATGTAGACGGGCTGGCCGCCCTTGCCGTTGACCTTCAGCACGATGTCGCAGAGATAGAAGGCGAAGAAGTCGCCGTACATGCCCTGGCGGACCAGCGCCTGATATTTGTCCGGCAGGGTGTTGAGCAGGTTGTCGAGGTATTCGTGGTCGGCGAGCGCGATGTCCGCGACGCGGTCGGCCTCGTGAACGGCCTTCGAAAACGGCGCCCGCGCCTGCGACAGTAGGTCGGCGACCGAGCCGGCGGCGGCGTTGGTATAGGCCACCGCGTTGGAGATGTCGGTCTTGCGCTCCGCGAGCCCGTGCACCAACTCCGACAGCGACGTCACCGCCTTGTCCAACCGATCGCTTTGACCCCCAAGCGAACCCAGCACCACGTTGAGGTTGGTGACGACCTGCCCGATGAGTTGGTCTCGGTCCGCCAGGGTGTTGGTGACGGCCGCCGCCTGCTCCAGGAATGACCCGATGGTCGCGCCCTGCCCCTGAAACGCCTGCAGCAACTGCTCGCTGAGCGCGTTGACCTGTTCGGGGTTCAGCGCGCGAAACAGTGGCTTGAATCCACCGATCAGGGCATCCAGATCCAGCGCCGGCTTGGTCCGGGCCAGGGGAATCGTTTGGCCGGGGCTGAGGGCGGCCAGCCCGCCGGCCCCTTCCTCCAGCGCGAGGTAGCGGTCGCCGAACAGGTTGTCGTAGCGGATCACCGCCTGGGTCCCCTGGGTGAGGGTGACGGAATTGTCGGCGGTGAACGCAACGCGCACCGTCGCGTCGGGGTTGATGGAGATCTTTTCCACCTTGCCGACTTCGACGCCGGCGATGCGGACCAGCTTGCCCTCCCTCAGGTTGGACACGTTGGTGAACTCGGCGTAGTACGTCTTGCCGTCGGAGAACCGCGCCTCCCCGAACACGGCTACCAGCAAGGACGCGGTGAGCAGGCACACCGCCAGGAAGAAGCCCAGGCGCACCACGACGCCCTTCAGGCTCTCCGTCATGGCCGTTCTCCCGGCGGCGGACCCGGTTGAGGCGCAGCGGTTTCCGGCGCCGGGGCCGGCGGTACCCCTGGCCACAGCGGCACACCGCCCGGCCCGTACAGCGCCGCGCCGTAGGGCGGACCCCCGGGGTTCGGGCCGATCGCCGGCCCGGGAATGCACTGGCGGATCGAGGGCGGCTTGGGCACGGCGCGCGTCACCGGGAGGAAGTCGGCCCAGCACGGATGCCCGATGCCGGGGTTGGGCCTGATGTCGAGTCCGGTTCCCCATCCGGTGTTGGTGACGAGCTCGCGCACCGGGAAGTTCTTGGCGGCATCCGGCAGCGAGCCACACCCCGGCTTCCCGCCGGGACCGCCCCTGGCCGCGACAAGCGGCAAGTTATCGGGATACACGTAGGGGTCGTTGCCCAGCAACAGCGCCACATCGAGCTGCAGCGTCCGGCCGTCGGCGCCGCCCCACGCCGAGTAGCCCCCGTTGTCGAGATACCACTTGGCGCCCTGCAGGAAGCAGGTGTACTCCGGGTTGTATTTGAGTAGCAGGTCCGTCGTCGGCTCGAGGGTGTTCACGGAGGCGACGAGGTTGTCCCGGCTGTAGCCGAGCAGGTTGGTTCCGGTGTTGGACAACCCGATCACGTTGAGCAGCAATGCATCCAGTTGCTTGGCGTGATTCACGACGGTCGCGCTGGTCGTGCTGGCGGCGTTGAGGATGGTCAGGATGTCCTGCGCGGCAGCGCCATAGGTGTCGGCGAAGTTCTTGACCGATCGCCAGTCCTGGCGGATGGTATCGCTGCGCGCGTTGAGGGCCGCCAGCACCTGGTTGAGGTCGGTGGTGGCCTGGCCTATCCGCTCGCCTTGGCCGCGCACGGCGTCGGCCACGGCGGTCAGCACCGCGTTCAGCTTCAGCGGATCGATCACGTTGAGCAGGTCGACAACGTTTTCGAAGACCGTGTTGATCTCGGTGCTGACGTTCTTCGAATGCAATACCGCCCCGGCGGCCAGGCGCCCACGGCTCGGGTCCTGCGGCATCACCAGCTCGACGAACTTCGCGCCGAACGCGGTGGTGGCACTGATCTGCGCCTCGACATTGGCTGGGAGATAACGGATCTGGTCGGGGTCGATCTCCAGTTTCAGGCGGGTGCCGTTCTGGTCGTCCGCGATCTGGCTGACCCGGCCGACCTGCACCCCGCGCATCATCACCTTCGCGCCCGTGTCCATCACGAGCCCCGAGCGTTCGGCGGCCAGCGTGACCGGCACGTAGGACCGGAGGGCGCCGTTGAACGACACCGCCGTCACGAGGACGACCACACCGATCGCCGCCACCAGGACCAGCGTCCACCACGCGTCGTGCAGACGCTGCTTCCCGGGCCCTCGGCTCGTGCCCATCAGCTCGCCAGGTGAAAGTTCGGGGACTGGCCATAGATCGCCAGCGTCATCACGACGATCGCGATCGACGCGACGACCATCGAGGCGCGCACGGCGCGGCCGACGGCCTCGCCCACCCCGGCCGGCCCGCCCCGCGCGTTGTACCCGTAGTACGTACAGACCAGCATGATCATCAGGGCGACGATGACGACTTCAAACGACGACCACAGCACGTCGGTCGGTCGGAGGAACGTGTTGAAGTAGTGGTCGTACACACCCGACCCTTGCCCGTAGACGGCCGTGGTGCCGATGCGAGCGGCCAGATAAGCCGTCATCAGCCCGACGCAGAACAGCGGGACGGCCACGACCACGCCCGCCAGCACCCGGGTGCTCGCCAGATAGCTGATGCTGCGGATGCCGATCACCTCGAGGGCGTCGATTTCCTCGTTGATCCGCATCGCGCCCAGTTGCGCCGTGGCGCCGGCGCCGACGGTGGCCGCCAGCGCGACCATCACGGTTCCCGGCTGAATTTCGCGGGTGTTGAAGAAAGCGGACGCGAAGCCGGTCAGGGCTTCGACACCGACGGAGGCGAACTGGTTGTAGCCCTGCACCGCCACGATGGCGCCGGTGGTCATCGCCAAGAACCCGACGATCACGACCGTCCCGCCGATCACAGCGAGAGTCCCTACCCCCAAACCCATTTGGGCGATCACCCGCAGCAGTTCGCCGCGGTAATGCATCATGGCGTCGGGAATCCCCGCCACGGTACTGGCGTAGAACCGCACCTGTGACCCGATTCGGTTCCATTCGCCCACAACGCCGTTCGCCAGGCGGTGGATTCGGGTGGGGCCGCTCGGGAGGCTGACCGTCATCGGTTCACCTCACGACACCATGAACGGCATGCCGACGGCGGTGACGATGATGTTGATGACGAACAAGACGATGAAGGCAAAGACCACGGTTTCGTTGACCGCCCTGCCGACACCGGCGGGGCCACCGCCCACCGATATCCCCTTGTAGCAGGCGATCAGTCCCGCCATCATGCCGAACAGCGTCGCCTTGATCATCGAGATGATGACGTCGATCGTGTGGGTCAGCGTGGTCAGGCCCGTCACCCACGCGCCCGCCGAGACGTGCATCAGGAATACGGAGCAAAAGAAAGCGCCGATAAGGCCCGTCGCGGTCACCACCGAACTCAGTGCGAGCGAGATCGTCGTGGCCGCCAGCACCCGGGGAACCGCCAGCGCTTGAATCGGATTGATGCCCATGACCCGCAGCGCGTCGAGCTCCTCGCGGATGGTTCGGGCGCCCAGGTCCGCGCACATTGCGGTGGAACCCGCGCCCGCAACCACCAAGACGGTGACGATCGGGGCGCTCTGGTCGACGGTGAAGATCGCGCAGCCGGTGCCGGAGAAATCGGCGGCGCCGATGTCGGTCAGCAGGACATTGAAGAGGAATCCGGAAATCACCGCCCACGGGATGGTCATCAACACCCCCGGCAGCGTCGACACCCGCGCGACGAACCAGCACTGCAGCAGGTACTCGCGCCAGGCGAAAGGCGGCCGGAACATCGACGCGAATGTGTCCAGCGTCATCGCAAAGAAGTCGCCCATCGCGCGGACCGGCTTCGCCGCCTGACCGACCACCATCACCATCGCGCTGCGCACCACCTGGAGTTGCTCACGCCGGCCCCCCGGACAGGTCGAAATGGACGAGTGACATCAGCGAGGGTACGCGGCACGAGGCCATCATGTCCATAGTCAATACGCACTGGCGCGGACGAATATTTCGTAAATGTCGAAGCAAATAGCCACTTATGTGTGATGATGTATCTTGTTAGTATCGTGTGGAACACCGGAAGGGTGCCCGCGCCCTCCAGCTGATGAGGAGCTATGCGGATGACTGACACCAAGGAAGCCAGCGAGAAGCTCGTCCGCGACTTTCTGGGATCGTGGCCCGCGCGCAGCCTGGAAAAGATCTGCGGCGGCTTCGCCGACGACGCCGTCTATCACAACGTGCCGGTCGAGCCGATCGTGGGCATTGCCGGCATCCGCGCGACATTCCAGGCGTTTTTGGACGCGTTCTCCGATGCCAAGCTCGACATCGTCATGCTGGCCGCCGAGCCCGGCCGCGTGCTCGTGGAGCGCATCGACTACTTCACCATGAACGACGGCCGAAAGGTCGTGCTGCCGGTGACCGGCGTGTTCGAGGTGAAGAATGGCAAGATCACGCGCTTCAGCGACTACTTTGACCTTGCGGACTTCGAGGGCCAGAGCGGGATGAAGCTATAGGGGGTCGAGTCAATGGACACCATGCAGTCCCCCGCCCGACCCGTCCGACGCCGGCCGAAAGACCGCAAGCAGCAGATTCTGGAACAGGCCGTCCGCCTGTTCATCGACCGCGGTTTCCACTCGGTCAAGCTGGAGGACATCGCCGAGGCGGCGGGGGTCACGGCTCGCGCGTTGTATCGCCACTACGACAACAAGCAGGCACTGCTGGCCGAAGCGATCCGAACCGGCCAGGACCAGTACCAGAGCGCGCGTCGTCTTACCGATGGCGAGGCGGAACCCGCGCCGCGACCGCTGAGCGCCGATCTGCCCGATCTGATCGCGGCGGCCGTGGCATCCCGGTCCCTAACGGTGTTGTGGCAGCGCGAGGCCCGTTACCTCAACGACGACGACCGCGTCGAGGTCCGGCGCCGGATCAACGCCATCGTCGCCGGGATGCGCGAGAACGTCCTGCTGGAGGTGCCCGGCCTCAGCCCGGAGCACTCGGAGCTGCGCGCGTGGGCGGTGTCCAGCACGCTGACCAGCTTGGGCAGGCACAACCTGACGCTGCCGGCCGACGAACTCAACGAGCGCCTCTTCCAGGCCTGCATCGCGGCGGCGAGGACGCCTCCAGTCTGCGAGCTGACGCCCCTCCCATCCGCCGCCGGCCGCGAGGAAGATGTGCTGTTCTCCCGCTACGAAACCCTGTTGGCCACGGGTGCGCGGCTGTTCCGGGCGAGGGGTTATCCGGCCGTCAGCACCAGTGAGATCGGAAAGGGGGCCGGAATCGCGGGTCCCGGCCTGTATCGGTCGTTCTCCTCCAAGCAAGCGATTCTCGATGCCCTGGTCCGGCGCATTGATGAGTGGTGGAGCCTCGAGTGCATCCGTGCGGTGCGCGCGAATACCGAGGCCGCACAACGCCTTCACGGTCTAGTCCAGGGCCACGTCAGGATCAGCCTGGACGCTCCGGACCTCGTCGCCGTTTCCGTTACCGAGCTCTCCCACGCCTCTGGCGAGGTGCGCGACGGGTATCTGAGAAATCAGTCCGACCGCGAGGCGGTGTGGATCGAGCAGATCACCAAGTTGGTGCCCGCGACCACCGCCGCCGAGGGCCGACTGCTGGTCGCGGCGGCGATCAGTTTCATCGAAGATGTCGCGCGCACTTGGCATCTGACGCGATACACCGGGGTGGCCGACGAGGTCACCGCCATCGCGCTGTCAATCCTGACCAGCCGCGCGCCGCAGTCTTGACGTCAAACGGGTTTGTCGTCGTCGGTGTCGCGGAGGAATCGTTCGGGGTGGTGGAAGTTGTTGGTGCGGGGTTGTCCGCGGTCCAGGTGTGGGGGCGGGATCCATTCGGTTTCGCCTCGGGCGTTGGTGCGGGTGGTCCAGCCGTGTTCGGCGAGGCGGTTGTCGGGCCCGCAGGCCAGGGTGAGGTCGTCGATGTCGGTGCGGCGGGTGGTGTTCCAGCCGGTGACGTGGTGGACCTGGCTGTGATACGCCGGGGCGTCGCAGCCGGGTTTGGTGCAGCCGCGATCGCGGGCGTAGAGCATGATCCGCTGGCCGGTGAGGCCAGGCGTTTGGTGTGATACAGCGCCAGCGGCTTGGCCTTATCGAAAATCGCTAAGTAATGGTGGGCGTGGCCGGCCCAGCGGATCACATCGGACATGGGCACCAGGGTGCCGCCGGCGGTCAGGGCTTTGCCGGTGGCCGCCTCCAGCTCCGGCAGGGTGGTGGTGACCACGATCGACACCGGTAACCCGTTGTGGTTGCCCAGCTTTCCCGAGGCGAACAGGGCGCGCAGTGCGGCCAGGAACGCGTCGTGGTTGCGTTGGGCGCTGGTGCGGGTGTCGCGGCGCACCGCCTGCTCGTCGGGTGTCTCATCGACGACCGGGATCTCATCTTCGGGATTGCACGCCCCTGGAGCGGCCAGCTTGGCCAACATGGCCTCGATCGCGGCCCGCAGCTCGGGAGTGACCAGCCCGCTGATGCGTGACATGCCGTCGAATTCCTGGTTACCTAGGACGATCCCGCGCTTGCGGGCCCGCTCTTGGTCGCTGAATTCCCCGTCGGGGTGCAGCCAGTCCATGATCCGCTGGGCGTATTTGGCGAGCTCGTCGGGGCGGTAGTGGCGGGCCTTGCCGGCCAGGTCGGCCTCGGCGGCCTCGCGGGTGGGTAGGTCCACCTCAGCGGGCAGGTGGGCGAAAAAGCTGCGGATCACCCGCACGTGCCCGTCGCCGATCAACCCGTCACGTTGGGCGGCCGCGGTCGCGGGCATAAGCGGTGGCAATGACTCACCGGTCAGCGCCTGGCGCTGCCCGAGGTCCCCGGCGTCTTCGATGCGCCGGGCGGCCTCGGCTTTGGTGATGCGCAGCCGGTCGGCCAACGCACCACGCAGCGTGCCGCCCAGTTCTTCTGCACTGGCTTGGGCGCCGACCTGATTGATCAACGTGTGCTGCGGGGCGCGCAGCCCGCGCGCCGCGGATTCCAGGCATGCGAGGGCCCGCAGTCGTTCCGGGGTGGTCAACACGTCAAAGGACACATCCCGCAGCCGCTTCAGGACCCCCTTGAGATCGTCGAACCCCTCGACGATCTCCTCACGACTGCCCGAACCCATACCCCGAATCGTAGGAACACCCACCGACAAGAAACCCTGGTTTGTGGCCACTGAAACCGCAGTGACACAAGGGATTACAGAGATCCGGTGTCCCGATGGCTGCGAGCTAGTGCTTCCGCACGACGCGCTCCGACTCGCCGAGCTTCCAGATTGTGATATCCAGGTGCCCATCAGCGACCTGCACCGCAGAACCGCCAATCAAATCGGCGCGATAGCAGTGGTCGAAGTCTTCACCCCTGATATCCAAGCCGGTTTGGCGGAACAGATCCTCGGCGAAACGTTGATGCAGGGCCTTGTCTCGGACGTCGTCGACGACGCCCCATAACTTCGCGTCGCCGTCCTTGACCTCGGTGTCGACGGTCGCGGTGTGTAGACAGAAGCGCGGATCGCGCGCGAGGTCCCTGAACTTCGTGGTACCCGGCATGCCGGAAATCCACAGCTGATCTTCGAAGAACCTCGGCTCGACGGGGCTTAACCGCGGGAATCCGTCCGAGCGCAGGGTGCCGAGCATGCACAGGTTGCCCGCATCAGCGTGGCGGCGCGCGAAGATGGCCGCGGTTCGCGGGGCGGCTTCGGTGAATTCTTTCCAACCAATCACGATCACCAACCTACGACGAACCACCGCGCCCGCTCACCACAGCGCGGCGATGGTTCCCCCGTCGGCGATCTGGGTGGTTCCGGTGATCATCGACGCGTCGTCGGACAACAGGAAGGCGACGATGCCGGCCATCTCCGCCGGTGTGGCCATGCGGCCCTGCAGGCGGGCGATCATCGCACCCGCGCCGCCTTGTCCGAGGGCCTCGTCGAACATCGTCATCGCGGTCTGCTGCATTGGGGTGTCGACGAATGCGGGCAACAACGCGTTGGCGCGGATGTTGGACGCGCGCAGCTCCGCGGCGGTGATGCGGCTGAGGTGGCTGACTCCGGCCTTGGACATGCCATACGCCCCCGTGCCGCCCACGCCGACATGACCGGCAAGCGAGGACATGTTGACGATCGCTCCCCCGCCCCGCTCGATCATCCGTGGCGCCGCATGCTTGGTGCACAGCCATGCGCCGCGGAGGTTGACCGCGATGACACGATCGAAGTCCGCGACGGCCGTGTCGATCAGCGAAGCCATGTGAACCACGCCGGCGTTGGCGACGAGCTTGTCCACGCCTCCGAATGACGTGACGCAGGCGTCGACCATGCCGATCACCTGTTGCTCGTCGCTGACGTCGACCCGGTGACCGATTGCGCCGCAACCGATTTTGCGTGCCGCCGCACCGGCCGCGGCGCCGTCGATGTCCGCGCACAGCACGCGGCATCCCTCGACGGCGAGCCGCTGTGCGACCGCCAGGCCGATCCCGGCGCCGGCCCCGGTGACGATCGCGGCCTTACCGGCCAGGTCTGGGTGGTTCAACCCGCCGCCGCCAACGATTCAGCGCCTATGCCGCGCTCGCGAATGGCACCGAAAAGGACAAGCCCCAATCCGGGAACGTCGTCGGAAAGTTTGAGCGCATACACCCCAAGGTCGCGCAGAATCCACGCCACCGTCTCCGCCATCGGGTCGGCGGCGGCGTGGTGGCCGGCAAAGTGTCCGGCAAAGAGGCTGCAGGCCCGTGGTTGTCCCGAAGGACGCAGATAGAGAACCAGACCGCTGCCTCGAGACGACATCGTGGTCAGCGCGCTGTTGAGTTCCCCTCCGCACCGGCACGCCTTCGAACCGAACACGTCGCCGGTGAGGCACTCGACGTGAATGTGAAGCGGCACCGGCACTCCGGTGCCGGCCGAGCCGACGATGACCGCCAGATGCTCGCCACCATCGTGCGTGTCGCGGAAGCCGATGACGCGCGAGTCGCCCACCCACGTCGGCAGCACCGTCTCCGTCAGCCGGACCACCTGGGGCTCGGTACGGCGCCGATATGCCACGAGCTCACCGATCGACACGACAGCCAGCCCGTGCTCGACCGCGAATTCGGTCAGCTCGGCGCCGCGGGCCATCAGCGTCGGGTTGCGCCGCGAGACGATCTCGCACAGCGCGGCGGCGCGGCGACGTCCCGCGAGGGCGGCGAGGTCGACCGCGGCTTCGGCGGCCCCGCGCCGGCCGAGCACTCCGTCCGCTGCGGCCCGCAGCGGAACCACATGTCCCGGACGGAGGAAGTCCGACGCCTCGGCTTTCGCGGATCCCAGCGCCGCGATGGTGCGGGCGCGGTCACTTGCCGAGATCCCCGTCCCGGTCCCGCGGACGTCGACCGACACGCGAAGCGCGTTGTCGCGGTGGCACATCGGTGGGAGGTTCAGCCGGTCGCACTCGTCCCCCGGCAGGGCGACTCGCACGTATCCGGAGGTATGGCGAACCATGAAAGCCGTCAGCGCCGAGGTCGCGGCGTCGGCGGCGAAGACCAGATAGCCGTCACCGTCCGAATCACCGGTGACGACAACGGGTCTACCCGCCGCCGTCGCGGTGATCACGCGCAGCACCCGCACGTCGGTGGTCTTCATCGGCGCGCGCTCACCGACCCAGCCCGCCGAGGAAGTCCAGCAGCAGCCGGTTGGTCTCCTCCGGCGCTTCCTGTTGGATCCAGTGCCCCACGTCGGCAACCATGTGAGTACCACGGTAGTTCGGCATGACCGCGGGGGCGCGCTCGATGGCCTCGGCGCCCCACGTGGTCCCGACGTCGTATTGCCCGCCGATGAACATCGCCGGTGGCGTGAGCGGCTTGCCTTCCTGGTCGGCCAGGTCGTGCCAGTCGTTGTCGATGTTGTGATAGAAGCTCAACGGACCCGCGAAGCCGGAACGCTCGAATTCGCCTGCGTAGAAATCGAGGTCGGTGTCGGACAACCACGCCGGCATCGTCTCCGGATAGACGAAGGCGTCCTTGAGCCTCGCGCCTTCGGCCATGCAGAGCGGGCCGGCGCGGATCACGTCGATCGGGTCCATGGATTCCAGATCGACGCCCGCGTCGACCGCGGCCTTGGTGGCCGCGATCATTCCCTCGCCGGAGACCGTATAGGTCAGGCCGAGCAGCCACCCCCGCACGTCTTCCTCGATCTCGGCGATGATGCCGTCCTGCGCCGAGAAGTAGTCCTGGTACCAAACCCGGCCCTCGCCGGCGAGCTCGAGGTGATAGTCGTTCGGGCGATGCTCGCCGAAGGGGCTGCCCGGCAGGCCGATCACGCCGCGACCGGCGAACGGAACGCTGATGCCGACCACACCGGCGCACCTGTCCGGGTGCAACCAGGCGAAGGTCCACGCGACCGGCGCGCCCCAGTCGTGACCCACCACGATCGCCCTGTCGGCACCGTAAGCATCGACAACGCCGAGGACGTCGCCGACCAATTCCTTGATGCGGTAGGCCGATTGGACCCGGTACTTCGACGAGCGGCCGTAGCCGCGCTGGTCGATCGCCACCACCCGGTAGCCCGCGGCCGCCAACGCGGGAATCTGATGGCGCCAGGAATACCAGGACTCCGGGAACCCGTGCAGCAGCACGACCAGCGGGCCTCCCGGGCTTTCGGGGCCGTCTTCGACGGCATGAATGCGAGTGCCCCGACAATCCAAGAATCGGTGGACCTGCGACATCGTCTTCGCCTTTCTGGTCGAGGCCTAGAGTGTTTGGCTCGGCGCCGAACCGGCAACGGCCATCAGCCGTTCCGCGGGATCGGCGACCGGCACCGTGTGATTTTCGTAGTTGCGGGCGATGAGCGTCTTCTGCCCCGACAATCTGGTGCGCGCCCACTTGCCGATCACCCGGCCCGCGATCCCGGGCTTCATGAGCGCCGACGGCGGCTTGACGAGGTGGACGACGGCGAGGAACTCGCGATAGGCGTCCAGGTCGTCGTGGACCAGCTCGACCAGCCGGTCCATATACCAGGTAAGCGCCCGGAAATAGAACGGCCGCTTCTTGTCCACATCCTTCATCCAGTCGAATCGCAGATTCTGTTCCCGGATCACGAACCAGGCCGTGTTTGCCATCTTGGCGATCACTCGGTAGTAGCGGCGCGGCAGCTCGGGGTGGCCCGGCCCGTACTTTGCCAATAACACCTGCATCTCGCGAACTTCCTTGAGCGCCAGGCTCATACCCAGACCGGATACCGGGTCGGCGCTGGTGTAGGAATCGCCCACCGCCAGCAACGCCCGCGGCAGGTTGCGCTTCTTCTCGTAGTGCAGGCGGAGCATGTTCGGATAGCGGAAGTTGTAGATCGGCGAGGCCGGCTCCAGCCCGTCGATATTCTCCCCGATGACCGGTGACGGCATCAGGTCGGCGAATTCGCGGAACTCCCGCGCGGTGCGGGGCGGCGAGTAGCAGTTGTACGCCACCAGCGATGTGGACAGGATGGTGCGTGAGCTGTCCGTGTAGTACTGCGCCGCGTACGTGTCCTCGAATGGACGGTACGCATAGCAGATCACCATGACCTTGTCCCGCCACTGCCGGTCGGGCGGAACCCGGTGCTGCATCGTCGAGTAGAAGCAGTTGATGATGTCCTGCTCGACCTCGGGAGCCCCGATCCCGATGCGGTCCAAGATCTCTGGTATCCGGGTGTTCTTGCCCGATGCGTCGATGACGAACTCGGCCGGCACCACTTCCAGGTCGTCGTCCCCCGCCGCGCCCTTGCTGACGGCGACCCCGACGATGGCGTTGTTCGCGCGATCGAAGACCAGGTCGACGACCTCCGCCTCGTAGCGGAAGTCAACCCGTGGCTCGTCGTCGAGGCGCCGCCGTACGCACCACTCCAGCAGCGGTCTACCGGCACAGACGATCTCGATGTCGCTGGTGCCGGGCTTCTTCCAGCTTCCGCCCACCCGGATTCGGTATTGGGCCGCCATGTCGACCTTGAACGCGCCCTCGTGCACCATGTCGTCGACGATGCCGGGAAAGAAACGCTCCAGCTCGATCTGCCCGGCGGTCAGCAGATGGTGCAGATGCCAGCCCTGCGCCGCACCCGGCCTGCCTTCGCGCCGGCGATGCGGGTCGTCCTTTTCGAGAACGATGACCCGATCGAAGGTCTCGGTGAGCACCTTGGCCGCGGCGATGCCCGCGATGCTCCCGCCGATCACCACCGCCGTACCGCGACCGCGGCCGCGCACCTCGGCGATGTCGAGGGCCGCGGTGTCGAGCAGAACCGGATTGCGCCGCCGCGCCGCCCCGCTCGGGACGAACTTCTCGTAGTACAACCCGACACGATGAAACCCGTTGGCGTCCAGCCAGGTTCGGGCGGCCTCGACCATCGGCGCCGGACCGCACAGATACACGTCGGCGTCACCGCCGGCCGGCATCGCCCCGGCCAGCAGGTCGGTGACCAGGCCCGTCCGACCGTCCCATCCGGCGTCCGGGCGCGCGACGACGATCTCCACCTCGAGGCCGGCGACACGGCGCCCGAGCTCCTGGAGTTCATCGAGCTTGCACAGGTCCTCGGTGGAGGTGACGCCGTAGAGCAGGCGGACGGGCTGAGCGGTGTCGGCGGCCAGGCTCTGGGCCATCGCGAGGATGGCGGACAGGCCCGTGCCGCCGGCCACCAGGATCACCGGCCTGACCACCGGGCGCAGGTAGAAGCTGCCCTTGCCGCACCGCAGCGCGATATGGTCGCCCGGCTTCGCGCGGTCGCGCAGGTAATTCGACATCATCCCGTCGGGCAGCAGCCGGATGATGAACTCCAATTCGCCGCCGCCGTCGGCGGGATGCGCGTAGGAGTAGTTGCGCCAGGTGGTGGTGCCCGGAACCTGCAACTGGGCGAACTGCCCGGCCTTGTACGTCAACGGCGCGGCCGTCGGCGAGAAGTGCGTAGCGACATCCACTCGCAGCACGGCGGTGCTCGGCGAGACCAGCTCGACGCCGGTCACCACGCCGTCACAAGTGACGAGCAGCGCCGCGTTGTCGTCGGCCGGATACTGCAGTTCGATGCGGCAATCCGAAGTGGGGAACGTCTGGCAGGTGAGGATCTTGCGCGCCTCGCGCTCCACGTCGGACAGGCCCTCGGTGCGTCCCATCTCGTAGTCGCCGGCGGTGCAGGTGGCGACGCACGTGCCGCAGATTCCGCTTTGGCATTCGCTGACGATGGCCACACCGTGTTCTTCGGCGGCATCCAGGACCGTCTGGTCCGGCCGGACCGGCATCGCCTTTCGCGTTCCGTCCGAATAGTCGATGGTGACCTGACAATCCGCCATCGTCAGACGACCGCTGTGACGGGCTTCTTGGCGATGCGTGCGTTGAGTCTGGGCATGACTTCCTCGGCCAGCAGGCGCAGCGACTCCTTCCAGGGCCCCGGGTTGTCGATGTAGTCGAATCCCAGCACCAGCAGATGGCCGAATCCGCCCACCTGGTCGTAGGTGGCCTCGAGCTTGTCGACCACCGTCTCCACCGAGCCGACCACGAAGGTGTTTTCGGCGAGGTACTCCGGCGTCACGTCGTCGTCGGGCACCGACGGGTTGTGCTTGTAGAACTTGGTCATGCCGAACATGCGGAACGTCGGCAGCACGTATTCGCGCATGGCGCGTCCCATCGTGCCGTCGACGGCGTAACGGAACGCCTGCTCGTCGGTCTCGGCGACGAAAACCTCACGGACCAAACGCCAATCGCGGCGATCCGGGGTCCGACCGCTGCGCTCGGCGCCCTCGAGCACCGCATCCCAGTGGGTCGCAACGTATTCGGTGTTGAGGTCGAGACTCATCGGCAGGTAACCCCGCTCACCCGCGAGCTTGAGGGTTTCGGAGCCCGCGCTGAACCCGGTTACCCCGATCGGCGGATGCGGCTTCTGAAACGGCTTGATGTGGCGCTTCATCAGGCCCTCGAACATCGGCGCGATTCCGTTGGCGTTCCAGTACTTTCCGCGATGTTCCCAGGGCTCGTCCTCGGTCCAGATGCGCAACATGATCTCGAGCGCCTCGCGGGTCATCTCGCGGTGCTCGCCGTTCTTCCCATCCACGTCGTACAGGGCCCAGTCGCCCGGGATCCCGCTGGCGCCGACGCCCAGCATGAATCGGCCCTGCGCGAGGTGATCGAAGTAAGCCACGCGATGCGCCAATTCGACCGGATGGTGATACGGCAGCAGATGCGCCCCGGGCGCGAGCTTGATGGACTTCGTGCGCAGCAGCGCCTGCGCCAGCAGCAGGTCGGGCGCGCAGATCGGCTCCCACGGCACGGTGAAGTGCTCGCCGACCCAGGCTTCGACGTAGCCGAGTTGGTCGGCCAGCTCGATGATGTCGAGGTCCCATTGCGTGGCGTCGTAGAGCGTGCGCTCCGGTGGATGGGCCGGCATCAGGAATATTCCGATCTCCATGGTCAACCCTTCCGGTCTTCGCATTGGCTGCGGGCCTGCCTTAAGTAGGTATACCACAGTACTAGCAAGATACTTCGCTGCGCACAAGAGCCATTTTGCTTGGTACTTTGTCGCGATCACTTTCTCGGTAGCGCGTATTGGCTATGGACATCCGGGCGTCGCGCCGCGTAACCTCGCACAGGTCACCCGCTCAAGCGCGCGGTGAGCAGTAAAAGGAGGCGCCATGAACGTCACCGGACTCCATCCGGTCGATGGCCGGGAGAGTTCCGCGCGGCATTTCGACTTCATCGAGTACGAGACGATCGATGACGGCCGGATCGCGGCAATCACCCTGAATCGCCCGAAACAACGCAATGCGCAGACACGCGGAATGCTGGTGGAGCTGGGTGCCGCCTTCGAACTTGCCGAAGCCGACGACGCGGTCCGGGTCGTCATCCTGCGGGCGGCGGGACCAGCCTTCTCCGCTGGGCACGACCTGGGGTCCGCGGACGACGTCCGTGAGCGCTCGCCGGGACCGGATCAGCACCCCACGTACCAGTGCAACGGGGGAAGCTACGGCGGCGTCGAATCGCGCAATCGCCAGGAGTGGCATTACTACTTCGAAAATACGAAGAGGTGGCGGAATCTGCGCAAGATCACCATCGCCCAGGTGCACGGCACCGTCCTGTCGGCGGGCTTGATGCTGGCATGGTGCTGCGACCTGATCGTCGCGAGCGAGGACACCATCTTCGCCGACGTCGTGGGCACCCGGCTCGGCATGTGCGGGGTCGAGTACTTCGGGCATCCGTGGGAGTTCGGGCCGCGCAAAGCGAAGGAGCTTCTGCTCACCGGCGACTGCATCGGCGCGGACGAAGCGCACGCGTTGGGGATGGTGAGCAAGGTATTCGCAGCCGATCAACTCGGCACCAGCACAATCGAATTCGCCCGCCGGATCGCCAAGGTTCCGACTATGGCCGCGTTGCTCATCAAGGAATCGGTCAACCAAACCGTCGACGCCATGGGTTTCACCACGGCGCTCGACGGCTGCTTCAAGATCCACCAGCTCAATCACGCCCACTGGGGTGAGGTCACCGGCGGGAAACTGTCCTATGGGACGGTCGAATACGGGCTCGACGACTGGCGCGCCGCGCCGGCGATCCTGCCCGCTACCAAGCACCTCCCGTAAATCTGGGCGCCCCGCAGTGGATATCACCTACCCGCTCGAAGCGGAAGCGTTCCGCGCCCGGATCCGCGCCTTCCTCGTGCAACACCTGCCGGCCGGCTGGTCGGGGGTCGGAGCATTGCCGCCGGAGGAGCGGCACGCATTCGGGTTGCGGTGGCGCGAGGCGCTGGCCTCCTGCGGCCTGGTCGCCGTGTCCTGGCCCAAAGAATACGGTGGAGGCGGTCTGTCCCCCCTCGAACAGGTGGTGCTCGCGGAGGAGTTCGCCCGGGCCGGCGCTCCCGAGCGGGCCGAAAACGACCTCCTGGGAATCGATTTGCTCGGCAATACGCTGATCGCGCTCGGGTCGGAGGCGCAAAAGCAACATTTCTTGCCACGCATCCTCACCGGTGAGGATCGTTGGTGCCAGGGCTTCTCCGAGCCCGAGGCCGGCTCGGATCTGGCCTCGGTGCGAACCACGGCCGCGCTCGACGGCCCTGGTGCTCAAGAGTGGGTGATCAACGGGCAGAAGATCTGGACGTCGGCCGGTCACACCGCCAACTGGATCTTCGTGTTGGCGCGCACGAATCCCGATGCGCCCAGGCACCAGGGCCTGTCCTTGTTGCTGGTGCCGATCGAACAACCCGGCGTCGAGGTGCGCCCGATTGTCAACGCGGCCCGACACTCCTCGTTCAGCGAGGTCTTCTTCACCGACGCCCGGTGCGCATCCGACAACGTCGTGGGCGGGGCCGGAAACGGATGGGCGGCCGCGATGACGGCGCTGGGGTTCGAACGCGGCTCCCAAATCACCACCGCGGCCATCGAATTCGGTCGCGACCTGCAGCGGCTGTGTGAACTCGCCCGCGAACGCGGACTGGACTCCGATCCGCTCATCCGAGATGGGTTGGCGTGGTGCTTTTCCCGGATACAGATCATGCGGTACCGCGGCTACCGCGGCTTGACGCTGTCGCTGAACGGGCGGCTGCCCGGTGCCGAGGCGGCGATCACCAAAGTCATCTGGAGCGAGTACTTCCGGCGCTATACCGACCTTGCCGCCGAAATCCTAGGGCTGGACGCGGTCGGTCCCGAGGGTCCCGGAAACGGCGGCGCGCGCCTGGTGCCGGAAGCGGGCACGCCCAACTCGCCCTCCTGCTGGATGGACGAGCTGCTCTACGCCCGCGCCGCGACCATCTACGCCGGCAGTTCGCAAATCCAGCGCAACGTGATCGGCGAGCGGCTCCTCGGGCTGCCCAGGGAACCGCGCCGGGAGGCGGTGCGCTGACGTGGATTTCCGTTACAGCACCGAACAGGACGACTTCCGGGCATCGCTGCGCGGATTGCTTCGCGATGCGGCGCCGCAGCTGCGTGACGTGGCCGCCGCTGACGGTCACGACGGAAGGCTCTGGCGACGGCTGTGCGGCGAGATGGAGCTGCCCGCGCTGCACACGCCCCCGGAGTACGGCGGGCTCGGCGCCACCCTGGTCGAAACCGCGATCGCGTTCGGCGAGCTCGGTAGGACCCTCGCGCCCGTGCCCTTCGCGGCCACGACGTTTGCGATCGACGCGATCCTGACGTTGGGCGACGAGCAGCAGCGTAAGAGCCTGCTCAGCGGTCTGCTCACCGGCGAAAAGATCGGGACGCTCGCGGCCGGTGGCCACAACATCCTCGAGCCGGCGGAGGCGACGGTACGGGCCCATCGACTCGACGGTCGTACGGTGCTCAGCGGGGAGTGCGCCCCGGTGCTGCACGGGCAGGCGGCCAGCGTGTTCGTGGTTCCGGCGGTCGCCGACGGTGCCGTCGTACTGCACGTGGTGACCGCCGACTCCCCCGGGGTCACGGTTTTGCCGCTGCCCTCGTTCGACATCACCCGTCCCGTCGCCAGGCTGCGGCTGGCGCAGTCCCCGGCGGAAGCCCTGGTGGCGGGATCCCCCGACGACGTCCAACGGGTCCTGGACGTGGCACGGATGCTGCTGGCCGCCGAGATGCTCGGTGGTGCCGAGGCCTGTCTCGAGCTCTCGGTCGAATATGCCTGCAGCCGAAAGCAATTCGACCGCACGATCGGATCATTCCAGGCGATCAAACACGCCTGCGCCGACATGCTGATCGAAATCGATGCGACTCGCGCGGCAACGATGTTCGCCGCGATGACCGCCACGGACGGTGACGAGCTGCACGTCGCGGCTCCGCTGGTCAAGGCGCAGGCCGCGGACACCTACGTGCTCTGCGCCGGCACCGCCATCCAGATCCACGGCGGCATCGCCTTTACCTGGGAGCACGATCTGCACCTGTACTACCGCCGCGCCAAGACCACCGAAGCGCTCTTCGGCAGCAGCGCGCGGCACCGGGCGCTGCTCGCCGACCGCGCGGGCCTATAGGAACCGCTATGGGTCCCGTGTTCGGCGGCGGCATCACCCTGAGCGACGTCTTGGCCCGGCACGCGCGCGTGCGGCCCGGCAGGCTCGCGTTCGTCGACCCGCGCCGGCGATGCACCTTCGCCGAACTCGACGAGCGGGTCGACCGCCTGGCAAACGTGCTGTCGGCGAAGGGCGTTCGGCACGGCGATCGGGTCGCCGTGGTCGGCCTGAATCGCCTCGAGCTGATCGAAGCCTGGTTTGCCGCACTGCGTCTGGGTGCGATCGCGGTTCCCGTCAACTTCCGGCTCGCCGCGGACGAGATCGCCTACGTACTCGCCGACAGCGGTTCGGTCGCGGTGGTCGTCGACCCGGCGTGCGCACCGGCCGTCGCGCGGGCCCGCACCAACGCACCATCGGTCCGCGCCGTCCTCACGATCGGAGGGGATCTCGAGGACGAAATCGCCGCGGCGGGCGGTCCCACCGACCCCACCGCCGGAGTCGCGATCGGGGACGAGGCGCCCGCCTTCATCATGTACACCTCGGGCACCACTGGCTTTCCGAAGGGCGCGGTCATCACCCACCGCAACCTGTTCGTGCACGCCGTCAGCGTGATCGCCACGCTCGGGCTGCGCGGGGACGACAACTGCTGGCTGGCGCACGCGCCGCTGTTCCACGTCGCCGGCGTGTCGGGGATGTTCCCCACGTTTTTGACCGGCGGCACGGTCGTTGTCCCGCCGTCGGGCGGCTTCGACCCGGAGGCCGCCATGCGAGCGGTCGTCGACGAGGGCGTCACGTCCTGCTGGATGACGCCGGCGCAGTGGCAGCTGGTCTGCGCATGGCCGGGCCTCGGCTCGTTGGACCTCAGCCGCCTGCGACGGGTTTGGTGGGGCGCGGCGCCCGCGTCAACCACGTTGCTGCGCAAAATGTTCGACGTATTCCCGGGCGCCGAGGTCGTCGCGGCTTTCGGGCAGACCGAGTGCAGCCCCATCACCTGCCTGCTGCGCGGCGAGGACGCCCTTCGCAAGATCGGATCCGTGGGCACCCCGATGCTCAACGTCGAAGTGCGCATCGTCGACGACGAGATGAATGACGTCCCGCCGGGCGAAATCGGCGAGATCGTCTATCTCGGACCGCTGGTGATGAAGGAGTACTGGAACAGGCCCGCCGAGACCGCGGAGGCGTTCCGCGGCGGCTGGTTTCATTCTGGCGACCTGGTCCGGCGGGACGCCGACGGCTACGTCTATGTCGTGGACCGCAAGAAAGACATGATCATTTCGGGCGGCGAGAACATCTACAGCGCCGAGGTGGAAAACGTCGTGGCCGCGCACGCCAAGGTCGCCGAGGTGTCGGTCATCGGTGTCCCCGATCCACAATGGGGCGAGACGCCGATGGCGGTGATCGTGCCGCGCGATCCCGCCGATCCGCCGACCGACGACGAGATCGAGACCCACTGCCGGGGGCGTCTCGCCCCGTACAAGCGACCCCGCCGCGTCGTCGTCGTGGATGCGTTGCCGCGCAACGGCAGTGGCAAGGTGCTCAAGACCGATCTGCGCCGCGAATACGCGCCGTGAACTCCTACGACGCGGGGCCCGTCGACACTCCCCTGCTTGACGAGACGGTCGGGGCCAACTTCGAGCGCACCGCGCTGACGTACCCCGATCTCGACGCGCTGGTCGACGTGATCGGCGGGCGGCGCTGGACCTATGCCGAACTCAACGACGAGATCGATTGTCTGGCGCGGGCATTGATGGCATCCGGCATCCGGCGCGGGGACAGGGTCGGTATCTGGTCCCCCAATTGCCCGGAGTGGACGATCCTGCAGTACGCCACCGCCAAGGTCGGCGCGATCCTGGTCACGGTCAATCCCGCGTATCGAACCCGCGAGTTGTCGCATGTGCTGCGCGATTCGGGTGCCCGGATGTTGGTGTCCGCGACTACCTTCAGGAGCTCGGACTATCGCCACATGGTCGACGAGGTCCGTTGCGAGGTACCCGAATTGGTCGACGCCGTGTTTCTGGGCACGGGCGACTGGGAGCGATTGCGGGAGCGCGCCGATCAGGTGACGGGTGACGGATTGCGTCGCCGGATGGGCGCGCTGAGTCCGGTGGACCCGATCAACATCCAGTACACCTCGGGCACAACGGGTTCGCCCAAGGCCGCGACGCTCTCGCACCGCAACATCCTCAACAACGGCTTTTTCACCACCGAGCTCATCGGGCTCGGGCCCGGGGACCGTTTGTGCATCCCGGTGCCGTTCTACCACTGCTTTGGCATGGTGATGGGCAACCTGGGCTGTACGTCCCACGGCGCGACGATGGTGATACCCGCCCCCGGATTCGACCCCACCGCGACGCTGGCGGCGATCGAGACGGAGCGCTGCACCGCGCTCTACGGCGTGCCGACGATGTTCATCGCGATCCTCGGGGACCCCGACATCGCTCGGCGCGACGTGTCGTCGCTACGGACCGGGATCATGGCGGGTGCTTCCTGCCCGGCCGAGGTCATGAAACGTTGCGTCGACGAGCTGAACATGGCCGAGGTGTCGATCGCCTACGGCATGACCGAGACCTCGCCGGTGTCCTGCCAGACGCTGATCGACGACGACCTGCGGCGGCGAACCACCACGATCGGCCGCGCGCACCCGCACGTCGAGGTGAAGATCGCCGACCCCGACACCGGCAGACTCGTGCGCCGCGGCCGGCCGGGCGAGCTGTGCACCCGCGGCTATTCGGTGATGCTGGGTTATTGGGGCGACGACGAGAGGACGCGCGAGGTCATCGACGACGACGGCTGGATGCACACCGGCGATCTCGCGGTGATGCAGGACGACGGGTACTGCGTGATCGTCGGGCGCATCAAGGACATGGTCATCCGCGGCGGGGAGAACCTGTACCCCCGGGAAATCGAGGACTTCCTGCACACCCGCCCCGACGTCGACGACGTGCAGGTGATCGGCGTTCCCGACGCCACGTTCGGCGAGGAGCTTTGCGCGTGGATCAAGATGCGGCCGGACCGTCCGCCGCTGGACGCGCGCGCGGTGCGGGCGTTCAGCGCCGGAAAGCTCGCGCACCACAAGATCCCGCGCTATGTCCACATCGTTGACGAATTCCCGATGACGGCCACCGGAAAGGTCCGCAAGGTGGACATGCGGACGGAGTCGGTGCGATTGCTGGGACTCTAGAAAGTCAGCCGACCGCGGCCAGCGCCGCGTCGTAGTCGGGCTCCTGCGCGATCTCCGGCACCAGCTCGGTGTACGCGACGTTGCCGTCGGCGCCGATCACGACCACCGCGCGCGCGAGCAGCCCGGCCATGGGGCCGTCCACGATGCTGACGCCGTAGTCCTTGCCGAAGTTGTCCCGGAACGCCGAGCCCGTCTTGACGTTCTCGATGCCCTCCGCGCCGCAGAATCGCGCCTGCGCGAACGGCAGGTCGTTGGACACGCACAGCACCGACGCGCCGGTCGCGGCGGCGCGCTCGTTGAAGGTCCTCACGCTGGTCGCGCACACCGGGGTGTCGATGGACGGAAAGATGTTCAGCACCACGGGCTTACCGCTGTACTGGTCATTGCTGATCGCGCCCAAGTCCGTGCCGGTCAGGTTGAAGGCCGGGGCCGAAGATCCGACGGCCGGGAGCTCGCCCACGGTGTTGATGGGGTTTCCACGCAAGGTTATCTGTGCCATGGGCACAGTCTGCCAAGGCCGGTGCGGCCGCCTCGGGTCAGGTCGGCATGTCCTAATTCGTGGGATACCTGGCGTAGACGCCATGGCTCGGTCTGGCCGAGACTGAATCCATGGCTCGCAGGGTGGTGATCGTCGGCTTTCCGGGCGTTCAGGCGCTCGACGTCGTGGGACCCCACGACGTCTTCACAGGCGCGTCGGCGCTGACCGCCGGCGGGTACGACGTGGACATGGCGTCGGTGGACGGCCAGCCCGTCACCACCGCCACCGGCCTGGCCTTCCTCACCACGCGGCTGCCCGACCCGAGCGAACCGATCGACACCGTGGTGCTGCCGGGCGGCGGCGGGGTCGAAGCGGCGCGATCCGATTCCGAGCTGGTGGGATGGATCAAGCGGGTCACCGGCAACGCCCGCCGCGTGGTCACCGTCTGCACCGGCGCGTTCCTGGCCGCCGAGGCGGGACTGCTGGACGGCCGGCGGGCGACCACGCACTGGGCGTTCGCCGGGCGGCTGGCCCGCGAGTTCCCCGCCGTCGACGTCGATCCCGACCCGATCTTCGTCCGCAGCTCGGACACGGTGTGGACGGCCGCGGGCGTCACCGCCGGCATCGACCTCGCGCTCTCGCTGGTCGAGGATGACCACGGCACCGAGGTCGCCCAGACGGTCGCCCGCTGGCTCGTCCTGTACTTGCGCCGCCCCGGTGGGCAGACGCAATTCGCGGCCCCGGTTTGGATGCCGCGCGCCAAGCGCACCTCGGTCCGCCAGGTGCAGGAGGCCATCGAGGCCGAACCGGGCGGCCAGCACAGCATCGGCGAGCTGGCCCGCCGTGCGGCGATGAGCCCGCGCCACTTCACCCGGGTGTTCACCGACGAGGTCGGCGAGGCGCCGGGCCAGTACGTCGAGCGCGTTCGGACCGAGGCCGCGCGCCGCCAGTTGGAGGAGACCGACGACACCGTCGTCGCCATCGCCGGCCGATGCGGCTTCGGCACCGCGGAAACCATGCGCCGCAACTTCATTCGGCGCGTCGGCATCTCGCCGGACCAGTACCGCAAGGCTTTCGCCTAGCAAAGAGAGGAACAAACCCGATGTCCCAGACCCAGATCGCATTCGTGGCCTATCCCGGCTTCACCGCGCTGGACATGATCGGCCCGTACGAGGTGCTGCGCAACCTGCCCGACGCCGAGGTGCGATTCGTGTGGCACGACTCCGGACCGATCACCGCCGACTCCGGTGCGCTGGTCATCGGCGCCACCCACTCGCTGGCCGAAACGCCCTCCCCCGACATCATTCTGGTGCCGGGCGGCCCGTCGACCCCGGTGCACGCGCGCGACGAGGCGCTGCTCGAGTGGCTGCGCCGCGCGCATCGGACCGCGAGCTGGACGACGTCGGTGTGTTCGGGCTCGGTGATCCTCGCGGCCGCCGGCCTGCTCCAGGGTCGGCGCGCGACGTCGCACTGGCTTGCCATTCCGCTGCTGAAGGGATTCGGCGCCATCCCGGTCACCGACGAGCGGGTGGTGCACGAGGGCGACATCGTCACCAGCGCGGGCGTGTCCGCCGGCCTTGACCTGGCGTTCTGGCTGGCCGGCCAGATCGGCGGCGAGGGCCGCGCGAAGGCGATCCAGCTCGCGATCGAATACGACCCGCAACCCCCGTTCGATTCGGGTCACATGTCCAAGGCGTCGGCGACCACGAAAGCCGCCGCCACCGCGCTGCTTTCGAAGGACAGCGCCAAGCCGGCCAACCTCAAGGCCACCACGATGCTGGCGTGGGAGCAGGCGCTGGCCGCGGTGCGGTCGCGGCGGCGTTCCAACGCCGAGCGTGCAATTCACGCCGCGACACGCCGTTGAAGCGTCGCAGTTCGCACACTCGGCGGTTGGCGGTCGGCCTAGTCAGGCGTTGGGCTGCAGGATGTCGGTAGTCGCGAGCTGACCGCCCGCCTGCAGCCACGCCCCCACCACCCCGGGCGCGTCCCGGTCCGGGTTGTAGATGTCCTCCTCGCTGGAGAACAGGCCGTCGCCGGCGTAGACGAGCCGAGTCCAGTTGGGGAACCAGAACGGCTCGCCGTTCGGGTCGGTCGGGTGGTCGAGCAGGTTCTTGATCATGATGACGACGGCGTCGTTGTCGTCGTCGTAGGCGATCCAGTCGCTGGGGAAACGCATGTGCGGGAACGGGGCCATCACCGCGACGATCCAGTCGCGCACGGCCTCGCGGCCGTGAAAGACGCCGTAGTGATGTTCGGTGTAGACGACGTCCTCGGTGAAGAGATCGGCGAAAGGCCGCCAGTCGCCCGAGGCGCTGCAACCCTCGGCGACTTTCGTGTAATGGTCGACGGCTCGCTCGATTTCATCCCTGCTGAATTTGCCCATGCCGCACACACTAGAACGTGTTTTTGTTGAAGGCGACGGTTGGCGAATGGGGATTATGCGATGAGTGTGCTGGACCAGTTTGATTTGCACGGCAAGAGGGCCCTGGTGACCGGCGCGTCGAGCGGCATCGGCAGGGAGGTGGCGCTGGCCTACGTCCAAGCCGGCGCAGAAGTGGCCATCGCGGCAAGGCATTCCGACGCCTTGGCGGAAGTCGCCGAAGAGCTCACCGCCGCGGGCGGGCGGGCCTTGGCCGTCAGTTGCGATGTGACCCGGCCCGACCAGGTGGACGCCATGGTCGACCGGGTGACCGCGGAGTTGGGCGGCATCGACATCGCGGTCTGCAACGCCGGGATCATCACGCTCACCCCGATGCTGGAGATGCCGCTGGAAGAGTTTCAGCGCATCCAGGACACCAATGTGACCGGCGTCTTCCTCACCGCGCAGGCGGCGGCCCGGGCGATGGTGCGCCAAGGGCGGGGCGGGTCCATCATCACCACCGCGTCGATGTCGGGCCACATCATCAACATCCCGCAGCAGGTGGGCCACTACTGCGCCTCCAAGGCGGCGGTCATTCACCTGACCAAGGCCATGGCCGTCGAGTTCGCGCCGCACAACATCCGGGTCAACGCCGTCAGTCCGGGATACATCCTCACCGAGCTCGTCCAGCCCTTCGCCGAGCTGCATGCGCAGTGGGAACCGAAAATACCGATGGGCCGCCTGGGCCGGCCCGAAGAACTCGCCGGCCTATACCTGTACCTGGCCAGCGAGGCGTCCAGCTACATGACCGGTTCGGACCTCGTGATCGACGGCGGCTACTGCTGCCCCTGACGCGGGCTCAGCCGACCACGAACGGGCGACCGAACCGCGTTCGCACACCGGGCGAAAACAGCGGCCGCAGGCGCTCACCGGCGGGGCGCACCCCGCTCGCACCGAGCAGGTCGTCGCCGAGCTCGAGGATCTCCGCGCGGCGAAACGGCCACGGCTCATGCTCGTTCGGCACCCACCACGTCCGGCCGGCCTTGCGGGTGTGCGCGCCCCAACGGGCCGTGAGCCACACCTCCAGCGGCGTCGGCTCGACCGCCTCCCCGACGGCGACCGTCAGCCGGCTGCGCAGGCCGCGGCGCGGCAAGCGGCGCACGCTGTCGTAGGTGACCTGCTCGCCACGCCGCGTCACCCGCATCCGCGACCAGACGTAGGGCACGCCGAGCGCCGTCCGGATCACCGGCACGACGGCCAGGCGCGACGTCTCCAGCGAACGGAACAAAACGCCGTGCCGGCCGGCGTCGTCGATCGAATACAGCCGGACGTTGGTTTCGGCGAAGCCACCGAAATACGGCAGCGGGATCGAGGTGCCGACCCTGGTGCTGGTCAACATGAACGGGATCAGCCCCACGTAGGTCATCCCGTCGGCGAACACGTCTGGCCGGGTGCCCGGCGGGTAGAAGCGTTGGACGCTCTCGGGGCGCACCGGCCAATGGACGAAGGTCAGGTCGTCCCAGCGCTGCTCGAACGTGACGGGACCGGGCAGCGGGGGCGGGGTGACCGGGTACCCGACGAGACCAGATTGCGCGTCCGGCAGGTCGGGTATGGCGGCCATTCGCACATCGTTGCATGGGTTCGCCCCTACGGGCCGCCGATAATCCATTGCCGCGCCTGCTCGACCTGCCCGGCCGGGAAATGCCGGATCTCGGCCGAGACGAAGTGTGAGCCGAGGTGCTCGGCGACATCCGCGACGTGCGAGTCGGTGACGACCGCGACCTTTTTGATGTGCTTTTGGTGATCCCGCACGAAGCGGAAGTGGGTGACCATCGCCCCGAAACTGTTCCAGCCCGGGAACGACGGCGCGCTGATGATCAGGCCGGAAAGTTCGCCGTTGGCCTCGATCTGGGGGTCGACGGCCTGGGCGAGCTCGACGAAGTCGTCCTTGTCGAGCGCGGACTCCGGGTGCACCAGCAGGATGTTGTGCTCGCTGTCCAACTCGTGATCGATCATGCAGTCATGATCGCCCCGGCCGCGCGCATCGATAAGAGCAGAAAGTCATCCCTCCAACTGACCGGAGATGCCGCGCTCGATGCTGGCCTGGGTCGTCGACGGCAACACGAGGAGGCCGTCGAGCTCTTTGCGGGCCAGGTCGAAGGCCTGCTGGCGTTCCTGGGGCGCGGCGGCCTGATCGGACGCCACCCGCAACAGGCTCTGGGCGCGCGCGATCCGCTGCTGGGCTTCCCGGGAGAAGTCGCCGCGGCGCTTGCGCATCGCCTCGGCCTCGGCGACGTTGAACGCGGTCACGTAGTCCTCGACCGCGCTTTGATACAGCCCCGCAGCTTCCCGGTCGTCGAGCAGGTCTTCGGCTTTCACGGGGCGTAGGAAGTCGGCCCGCAGCTTGGCTTTGTGGAAGCCGACCGTGAGCGGGTCCCGCATGTCGGTCATCAGCGGGAAGTCGAGAAGTTTGGCGACGTCGAGTTCGTACTCGAGCCATCGGGCGTCGGTGCGGCCGTGCTCCTCGATGACTCGTCGCAGCGAACGCCATTGCGCCGCTTGGTTATTGACGCCGCGCTCGGTCGGCTGGCTGGCGGCTTCGGCCGGTCGATCGAGTTCGTGGCGCCGTTCGGTGCGGCGCCTGTTGGCGCCGAATGCCCTGACCGCCGCGATGACCATGCCCGTCAGCGGCAGGATCACGATCAGTAGCTCCGCCAACCGGATCAGCAAGCCCACCCCGCCAGGATGCCATCGCTTCGACGGCCGCGCGGGGCCCGTTTAGAGAATCCCGAAGCCGCGCAGGGCTTTGATCCCGAACCAGGTCCCGAAAACCAGCCCCACAACGATCATGAGGACCCGGTCGTTGTCCTGCAGCCAGCGCAGGATTCGGTCCAGCAGCGACCGCGACCGTTGCGGCAGGAACGCGGCCACGGCGACGGTGAGCAAATTTCCGCTCGCGGCAAGCGCGACAAATGCGACATAAATGGCCACGTTGGTGGCCCGCCCCAACCCGGCGCTACCGATCACGCCGATCGCGGCCAGCGTGAAGACCCACGCCTTCACCGAGACGGCCATGACGCCCGCGCCGATGAAGAAGGCTTTGAGGGGCGTCGCCGACGTCACCATGGTCATCCATTTCGGCGGAGGCGCATTGGGATCGTCGCCGCTGAACAGCTCACGCGCCGCGGTGACCAGAAATAGCGCGGCCACCACCAGCAGGATGGTCGACACGATCCAGTGGTGCGGATGATCCGGCTCAGCGCTCCGGGTTCCCCAGTGCAGAATCGTCCCGAAAATGAGGCCCTGCAGCAGGCGCGTGCCCGCATGGCCCGCGATCCACGCGCCGGCCGCCCGCAGGCGGGAGGGGGTGCTCAGCAGCACGATCGTGATCCCGATTTCGATCGGTTCGAGCGCGCTACCGAGAATCAGTGGGATAAGACCGCTCCACACCGCGAGCACCGCAGGAGGTTAGCAAGCCCGTCGTGCCGATTCGCTATTGCGCGCCCAGCGCCGCGCGCATCTCGGCCTCCGCGATCGCCGCGGCGAGATCGGCGGGTTGCGGGTGGACGGTGACGTCGATCCGGTCGATGCGGCCCGTGAACCGGAAATTGTGGCCGTACGGCGCCACCGGTGAACCGGTGTCGACGCCCACGTCCAGGGTTTCCCCGCTCATCGAGAACCGGAAGGGAACCGTCCGCTCGAGGCGGCCACGCGCGACCGTGGTGTCGTCGACAAGCAGCGATACCGACGCACCCTTGCCGAGTCCGCCGCCGTCGTAATCGAACGAAACACCAAGGACCACAAGGCCTTCGGGTGAAGGCTCGGGCGCCGCAATCGTCGTCAGCTCATGACCGAGATAGTTATAGGCGAAGCGTGGAATGCCGTCCTGCAGGTACAGCGTCCATCCGGCCATCGCCCCGCCTATGCAGATCACCACCCCCTGAGCACCGCCCGCCGGTATCCGCACCGCCGCCCGAAGCTCAAACGACGTGCTCGTGTAGCCCAGGGTCGTCGGTTCGGGGATGCGCACGTGGCCGGGAAAGTAGGTGACCGAGGTGCGATCGCCCAGCAGGCTGGGCCGGTTGGCCGGCAGCGCGCGGGCCAGGGTCGCGTCGCTGAGCGGGTAGACGTCGTATTTGCGGGCTTCGGCGTCGAATACGGCCTTCATCTCGGCCAGCTTCTCCGGGTATCGCGAGGCGAGGTCGACGCCCTGACTGAAATCGTCGGCGAGGTGATACAGCTCCCAGCGCTCGGTGTCGCCGAACGGCGAACTGCGCTGGGTACGCATCCACGGCAACCGCCCATGAAAGCACGACGCGATCCAACCCTCGTGGTAGACAGCGCGATTCCCGAAGATCTCGAAGTATTGGGTAGTTCGACGACCGGCCGCGACGGCATCGTCGAATGTGTAGCGCATGCTGACGCCCTCGATTGGTTTCTGGTCGACGCCGTTGACGCGTCGGGGCGCCTCGATCCCGGCGGCGTCAAGGATCGTCGGAGCGATGTCGATGACATGGTGGAACTGGCTGCGCTGCTCCCCCGCCGCGCCGATCCCGCGCGGCCACGAAACGGCGAGCCCGTTGCGCGTCCCGCCGAAGTGCGACGCGACCTGCTTCATCCACTGAAACGGTGCGTCGAGCGCCCACGCCCAGCCGACGTTGTAGTGGTTTTCGCATCGGACCGTGCCGAAATCGGCCAGGTGTTCCAGGAGCCATTCGGGGTCCTCGGGCAGCCCGTTCTGAAACGCGGGCGAGCTCCAGGCGCCGTGTATCGTTCCCTCCGCCGACGCGCCGTTGTCACCGCACACGTAGATGAACAACGTGTCATCCCATTGCCCGAGCTCGGCAATCGCGTCGATCACCCGGCCGATCTGGGCGTCCGTATGGGCCAGGAATCCGGCGTACACCTCCATCAGACGCCGAGCAACGGGTTTGTAGCGGTCCTCGTAGTCGGCCCACGCCGGTATCTGCTCGGGTCGCGGGGTCAGCCGGGCGTCCGGGGGAATGATGCCCATTTCGACCTGGCGGGCATATATCCGTTCCCGCAGCGCATCCCAGCCGTCGTCGAATTGCCCGGCGAACCGGTCCGACCACTCCGGCCACACCTGGTGGGGGCTGTGTGTCGCGCCGGGCGCGAGGTAAACGAAGAACGGTTTGTCGGGCGCGGACGTCTTCTGCAGCCGGATCCAGTCGATCGCCTTGTCGGCGAGATCCTCGGTGAGGTGGTAATCGTCGCGCCCGACGTAGGGCTCCACGGGCGTGGTCTGGTCGTAGAGCGCCGGCTCGTACTGGGAGGTGTCGCCGCCCAGGAAACCGTAGAAGCGTTCGAATCCAAGTCCGGTGGGCCACCGGTCGAATGGACCCGCGGGCCCGATCTCCCACGTCGGGGTGAGGTGCGCCTTCCCGAACAGCGCGGTGCTGTAGCCGTTCATGCGCAGGATCTGTGCGACGGTGGCCGTGCTCTGCGGTATCACGCTGTCGTAACCGGGGAAACCGTAGGCGATCTCGCAGATGGTGCCCATGTGCGCACTGTGGTGGTTGCGTCCGGTCAGGAGCGCGGCGCGCGTAGGCGAGCACAACGCGGTCGTGTGAAACTGGTTGTAGCGCAACCCGGCTCGGGAAACACCGTCCAATGCGGGGGTTGGGACCGGCCCACCGAACGTTGATGCCGCGCCGAAGCCGACGTCGTCGAGGAGGACCACGACGACGTTGGGGGCGCCGGCGGGAGGGTAGGCGATCGATGGTGTGACCCGGGTGGAATCGGCCGCCGACGGGTTGATCACCCCGTCGAACCGTTGATCCCCGCGCGGCAGATCGACCATCGTGCCTCCTGAATCGGGTCCTTATGGGTGACTCGCTCGCTAACGCACGCCCATTGTGCCGCCGAGATATTCGGCGCGGCAGGCCCGCCGGGCCAGTTTTCCGCTGGTGGTGCGCGGGATGGCGCCGGCCGGCAGGAAACGCACGTCGGAGACCGCCACCCCGTGCCGCCGCGACACCGCGTCCCCAATCGCCTTGATGGCCGGCTGCGGATCGTCGCGACTGGTGCCGGCGGCGCGTTCGGCGATCACGACGAGGCGTTCATCGCCGTCCGCCGGGACGGCGAACGCGGCGACGTACCCGCGGCGCACCATCGGCGCGGCTTCCGCGGCGGTGGCCTCGATGTCTTGCGGATAGTGGTTGCGCCCCGCGATGGTGATCAGGTCCGCGATGCGGCCGGTCACGTAGACCTCGCCGCCGAGGTAGACAGCCAGATCCCCCGTCCGCAACCAGGTCCGCCCGGCCGACGACCCCTCCGCGTGGCTGCCCTCGGCCAGCCGCGACTGCAGCTTGGCGCCGAAGGCCAGCTGGGTTTCCTCGGGCAGCCCCCAGTAGCCGCGACCGACGTTGTCGCCCTGCAGCCAAACCTCGCCGACCTCACCGTCGGGCAGCTCGGATCCGCTGTCGGGGTCGACGATGACCGCCCACAGGCTGCGGGCGACCCGGCCGCAGGACACCTGCGCCACCGCGTTCGGGGCGTCCGCGGCGACGCGCACCGCGTGACCGGCGCTCAATTGTTCGCGGTCGAGATAGGCGACGGATGCCTCGGCGGCGGCGTCGATGGTGGCGATCAGCAGCGTCGCCTCCGCGATGCCGTAGGAGGGCTTGAATGCCGTGCGCGGCAAGCCGTACGGGGCGAAGGCCTTGTTGAACGTGCGGATCGCGTCGATGCTGACCGGTTCGGAGCCGATGATCATCACCACGTTGCGCAGGTCGACGTCGTCGCCGGGCGCGGGCAGGCCACGCTGCGCGGTCCACTCGTAGGCGAAGTTCGGCGCGGCGGTCACCACCCGGCCCTGCTTCGACCCCGCCGACAGGGCGTGGATCCAGCGCAGCGGCCTGCGGACGAATGCGGTGGGCGCCATCAGGGTCGAGTGCCCGCCGTACACCGCGGGAAAGCCGATCATCGACAGACCCATGTCGTGGTAGAGCGGTAACCAGCTCACGCCGTGGGTGTTTCGGTCCAGCAGGTCGATCGAGAGGATCATCTGCACGAGGTTGGTGCCGACCGCGCGGTGGGTGATCTCCACGCCGACCGGTGGCCGCGTCGAACCCGAGGTGTACTGCAGGTGCGACACGCCGTCGATGTCCAGCTCGACGGGGACGAACAGCTCCCCGGCCGAGTCGGGGACCTCGTCGATGACGACGAGTTGCGGCGTGCGCAGGTCCGGCAAACTTTCCAGGAACTTCTCGACCGCCTCTTTCGCCGCCGCCGTCGTGAGGACCGCGGTGGGTTGGGAGTCGCGAAGCGCGGTCTGCAGCCGTTCGGCGTGACCGGGCAGCTCGGGTGCGAACAGCGGCACCGCGATGGCGCCGGCTTTGATCGCGGCGTAGAAGCCGGCGACGTAGTCGATGCCCTGCGGCGCCAGGATCGCCACCCGATCGCCCTCGGCGGCGAATCGCTGCACCCGCGCGGCGATGGCCCGCAACCGGACCCCCAGCTGAGTCCAGGTCACTTCGAAGGTCTGGCCCTCGGAGCGGGCGTAGTCCAGGTAGCGATATGCCACGGCATCACCGACATTGGCGATGTTGCGATTGATGAGAGATATCAGGGTGGTGCCCGGCGGCAACGCGACGCCGCCGTCGGCGTCCAGGCAGTCCTCGATCAGGAGCAGGCCTTCTGGAGCCGCGGCGTCGTGGCGGGGACCGCAATCCATAAGCGCAGTGTAGGGGCCCGGCCGGGCGGCTCCAGGGGGTCGGTCGGCCACGGGTGGGGCGCCGCGCGGCGGCAGGGCGAACCCCGTCCCCGCCTAACCGCGGCCGGCTCGGCGGCCGAACAGGGCGAGTAGCTGGTCACTTGGGGTGGCGTTCGGGGGCGACGCCAGTGGCGGGGCGAACACGTGCCCGGCCAGCCCCGCCTCGGCGAGGGGTGGCGAAACCCACAGCAGCGCCGAGGCGACTTCCGGGGGGATGGGCCGATCGACTCGGCACGCCTGGGCGATATCCCAGGCGTGCAGCACCATCTCGATCGCCCCCACGTAGACAACGACTTTGGCGGGAACCGCGCGGCCGCGGATCTCGCACCGCCGGCCGGCGGCCGGTGTCGTGGTCGACGCGAGCAGAAGGTCGACGATGCCGGCCCGCAGCGCGGCGACGGGATCGGAGGCGTCCGCGTCGGCCGGCGCCCGCTCGGACCCCCGGTCGGGGTCGCGCGCCGCCAGCACGTCGGCGAGGTCCGCCAGCGAGGTGCGCACGTGCCAAAGCAGGCGGCGCAGGTCCCAGTCCGCGCAGGGCGTCGGCGACGACAGGCCTGCCCCGCGAACCAAGAGGAGGTTGCCGAACAGATATCGGGTCGCCTCGGCCAGGACGGGCAGTTCATCGGAGTCGGACACGGTCCGGGCCCTCACCCCGCGAGCGTCTCGGGCAGCCCGAACTTGGCGACCAGCGTTGCGTCGTTGAAGGCAACGATGCGGGAGATGTGACCGTCGACCAACGACAGCACGTCCAGGCCGTGAGCCTGGAAAGAGCCGTCCGGCCCGCGCCGGTACATGGCGAACGCCGGGGCGCCGTTGGCGCGGGTGTAGGTCAGCCGCCACTGATCCGGCGTGTGCAGCACCACCCGGGCCAGGAAGTCGCACACCACGTCCCGCCCGGTGAACCACGTTGGAATGGGCGGCATTTCGAGCTCGACGTCGGCGCGAAGCAGTTCCGCGAGCCCGTCGACGTCGGCGTGCTCGAAGGCGGCCATGTAGCGGTCGAGCACGCCGCGCAGCTCGGGTTCGGCGGGTTCGCCGAGCTCGTCCAGCGTCGGGCCGGCCTCGGCCAGGCGCGCGCGGGCGCGCTGCAAGGCACTGTTGACCGCCGCCGTGGACGTCTCCAAGATCTCGGCGACTTCGCTGGCCTGCCAACCCAATACGTCGCGCAACACCAGAACCGCGCGCTGCAACGACGACAGATGCTGGAGCGCGGCGACGAACGCCAACCGGACGCTGCTCCGCAACGACACGACCGCGGCGGGATCGTCGGTGGCGCCGTACAGCAGGCTGTCGGGCGCGGGCTGCAACCAGGGGATGTCGGATTTCGCCGGGGCCAGCGCGGCCGTCGCGCTGTCGGCCGGGCCGCCGAGCCCCGACGGCAGCGGACGCCGCTGGCGCGTCTGCAACGCGTTCAGGTAGGTGTTCGTCGCAATCTTGTAGAGCCACAACCGCACCGACGAGCGGCCCTCGAACCTCTCGTAGGCCTGCCACGCGCGAAGGTAGGTGTCCTGCACCAGATCCTCGCACTCGTCGACGGATCCGATCATGCGATAGCAGTACGCCCGCAACTCGGGCCGATACTGCTCGGCGACTTGCGCGAAATCGTCGACGCTGGCGTCCGGCATGGCTGAAGGCCTTTCACGACTCCCGGCGCGACGGCCGGGGATCGCTGGGATCGTGCTCGCCCGGCTCGGGGTCTTCCCACCATTGCGCCGGCTGGTCGCCGTACGCGTCGTGCCAGTTCCACCACGCGTACGCGGGGCCCTGCGGGTAGCCTTCCGGGGAGTCCTCCCAATCCTCTTGGCGCCCAAGGGCGGTCATGTCCAGGTAGCTCCACGTGGTACCAAGCGCCTCGTCGCCGCGGTTGTTGATGAAATACGTGCGGAACACCCGCTCGCCGTCGCGGATGAACGCGTTGGTGCCGTGCCACTCGTCGACGCCGAAGTCGCGGTCGAAGTCGTCGGTGAGCGTGTACCACGGCATCCGCCACCCCATCCGGTCCTTCACCCGCTCGATGTCGGGCTGGCCGGCGCGGGAAGCGAACACGAGGGTGGTGCTGCGGGCGTTGAGATGCGCCAGGTTGCCGATGTGATCGGCGATCATCGAGCAGCCGCGGCAGGCGTGCTCGGGCCAGCCGTCCACCCCCGGCTCCAGGAACGCGCGGTAGACGACCAGCTGCCGCCGGCCGGCGAACAGGTCCAGCAGGCTGACCCGGCCGTCGGGGCCGTCGAACCGGTAGGGCTTGTCCACCTCAAGCCAGGGCATCCGCCGGCGCTGGGCGGCCAGCGCGTCGCGCGCCCGGATCACCTCTTTCTCTTTGACGAGCAGCCGCTGGCGCGCGGCCTCCCAGTCCTGCGCCGATACGATCGGCGGTGTCTGCATCTTCATGTCCGGCCTTTCGGTTGTCGTTTAACGGTTTTCAGGCGATCTTCTGCAGGCCCGCGCCGGTCAGGAGGTAGCCCGCGGCGACGGCGTCGGTGTCGGACTGCACCAGCTCCACGACGGCCGCGCCGGCCACCTCCGGGCTGAGCGGTTCGCCGAGCTGCTTGACGTATTCCTCCTCGGTTTGGCCCTCGCGGGCCGCGTACGCCCGGACGGCGGGGCGGCCGAGTTCGGTCAGCGGGGTGATGCGGGGCATCAGCGCGGTGAAGGTGATGCCCAGATCGGCGCGGTTCGCCTCGTCCTGGGCGTATCCGGTGATAAAGCGTTGCGTCGCTTTGGCGCCGGCGTACCCGCCGCTGAGCGGTGATCCGGCCAGGGCCGCGCCGCTGCTGAAAACCACCACCCGGCCGCCGGGGCGCAGCGGCCTGAGCAGGGCCTCGCGCAGCCAATGAAACGCGATGCGCACGTCGGTGTTCCAGTTGGCCGAGAACGTCTCCCAGGTGTGGTGCTGAAGCGGGCGGGGTAACGGGCTCGCCCCGGCCACCAGCACCAAAATGTGTGGGTCGTATCGATCCAGCAGGGTGCCCGGCGCCGACGGGTCGGTGGCATCGGCGACGATCGCTTCGATGCTGCCGGCGCCGCCCGGGCTGGGATACGTCGTTGCGGTGCGGGACACGGCAACGACCGAGGCGCCGGCTTCGGCCGTGGCCGTCGCGATGCCGCGGCCCAGGCCCCGGCTTGCGCCCACGATGAGTGCGGTCTGGCCGGATAGGTTGTTCATCTTGTCCTCCTGGTGATGGTGTTATGCGGGGGTTGCCGTGGCAAGCAGCTGGGCGTACTGGCGTTCCAGCTCCTTGGCCGGGGTGCTGTCCCAGCCCTGGGCGAGGGATTGCGAGATCGGATCGGGGAAGACGTCCAGTTCGCCGCGGTGCAGCGCGTCGAAGACGGCCGCCGCGACCGAGCGCGTGCTGGCCTTCGGTATGTCGAGTTCGCGACTCATGTCGGTGTCCACCGGGCCGGTGAAGACCGCGAAAACCCGCACACCCTGCGGAGCCAGGACGGCCCGCAGCGACTGGGTGAGGTTGAACGCGGCCGCTTTGGACACCGAGTAGGCCGGAATGATCGGCAGTGGCGCCAGCGCGTTGACCGACAGGTTGTTGATCACCGCTCCCCCGGAACGAATCAGCGCCGGCAGGAACGCCCGGGTCACCGCGTGGGTGCCGAACAGGTTCACGGCGAGGTGCCGTTCGAGAATCGCGGGATCGGTCAGGTCGTCGTAGAGCGCGATGCCGGCGTTGTTGATCAGCACGTCGAGCGATTCCACCGTCGCGGCGGCCGCGCGGATCTGTTCCGCGGAGGTCACGTCGAGGGCGACCGGGACCACCCGCTCGTCGGGAAAGGAGGAACCGTCTCGCGTGCCCGCGTACACCCGCGTGGCGCCCCGGCTCAGGGCCTCCTCCACCAGGGCCCGGCCGATGCCGCGGTTGGCGCCCGTGACCAAGACCGATTTGTGTGCGACGGTGTCTTCGGTCGTGTCCACTGTCGTGTCCACTGTCAAACCCATGACGAGCCCCTCTCAAGTGAAAAGCCCCCGCACGGGGCGCGGGGGCGTCGATGGTGAACCGATCGAGTCCGATCGAACTACAGATATAGACAGGTTCCATCGCCGAAACTCATCGCAATGTCGGACTCCAGTTTTCGCGCCGGGCACCCGGCGGGCGGCGACTTCTGGCAACCGGGGTTGTCATCGCCGACGGGGTTCGATTAATTCACCCCGCGGCAACAAAATTGGGGTTGCCTTGGGCGGGGTTTCGGAAACGGGGAGATAGAGGATTCAGATGACAACAACACAGCGGCGATCGGCGCAACGACGCGGCTTGGTTCGGGGCCTGACCGAACTGTGCGTCCGCTACGTCGAACGCCTGATGCCCGACCCCTATCTGTTCGCGGTCATCCTCACGCTCATCGTCGTCGCGCTCGTCGCGGTCCTCGTCCGGGGAGCGACGGCCTCCGGCATTCTCAAGGCGTGGTACGGCGGGGTGTGGGGACCGCAGAACATCTTCACCTTCGCGTTCCAGATGGTGCTCGTCCTGGTGACGGGGTACACGCTGGCCGAGGCGCCCGCCCTCAAGCGAGCCATCGTCCGTCTCGCGAGCAGGCCGAACAACCAGGTCCAGGGGGCCCTGTTGTGCTTCGCGGTCAGCACCGTGTTCTCGCTGCTCAATTGGGGACTCGGCCTGGTGGCGGGCGCTCTGGTGGCGCGCCAGGTGGCAAAGCGCCTGCGGGGCGCGCATTTCGGCTACCTGATCGCGACCGGGTTCATGGGCTACATCGTCTGGACGCAGGGGCTGTCGTCGTCGATCGCGCTCGCCAACACCGACACGACGAGCCCGATCAATGTGATCCACAAAATCACCGGCATGACCGTGCCGTTGACGCAGACGGTTTTCCAGCCCTACAACTGGATCGCCGTGATCGCGGTGGTCGGCCTGCTCGCAATCGCGATCTGGCGCATGGAGCCCAGGCACGGTCTCGCGCCCGATCCGGCGGTCTTCGACGAGGAGCCGGAGCCGCCCGCGCCCAGCGGCAAGCGGACGTTCGCCGAGTGGTTGGAAAACCTGTGGATTCTCAACGTCATCGTCTTCGTGGCGGGCGTCGCGTACTTCGTGCTGAGCGGCTTCGCGCTGAACATCTCGTCGATGATCATGCTGTTCACCATCACCAGCGCCCTGCTGCACCGAACGCCGATTCGCTTCATCCGCGCGTTTTCCGGCGCGGCGAAGGTGTCCGGCCCGCTGCTGCTGCAGTATCCGCTCTATGGCGGGATCGTCGGGCTGTTGGGCTATCTGCCCACCGGATCGGGCAAAGCGCTGCAGACGGTGCTGGCCGAGGCGCTGGTGCGCGGCGCCGATCAGTACACCCTGCCGTTCCTGACATTCGTGGGGTCGGTCATCATCTCGTTGTTCGTGCCTTCCGGCGGCGGGCACTGGGCGGTGCAGGGACCGATCGCCGTTGACTCGGCGTTGGCCATCGGTCAGCATTCGCCGGCCTACCTCGGGCTGACCTCGATGTCGGTCGCGGTCGGCGAGGGCGTCGCGAACATGATCCAGCCGTTCTGGCTGCTGCCGGTGCTCGCCATCGCCAAGCTGAATGTCCGTCAGGTGATGGGCTTTACGGTGATCGCCTTCCTGATCGGCTTCGCGGTCGCCAGCGCCATGGTCCTCATCGCGCCGTATGTCATCTGACGCGCCCGCCGGATCCCCCACGGCGCGCGTGCGTGCCGCGTACCGGCGCATCGCCGAAGCCGACCGCCCCGAAATCTGGATCACGCTGCGCGCACAGGACGACGTCCTCGCCGACGCCCGCGCGGTCGAGCAACGGCTCGCCGCGGGCGAGAGCCCGCCCCTGGCGGGACTGGTGGTCGCCGTCAAGGACAACATCGACGTGGCGGGCCTGCGGACCACGGCCGCGTGCCCCGAATTCGCCTACCTGCCCGCGGCCACCGCGGCCGCCGTGGAGCGGCTCCGCGGCGCCGGGGCCGTGGTGCTGGGCAAGACGAACCTCGACCAATTCGGCACCGGCCTGGTCGGCACCAGGAGTCCCTATGGCGCCGTGCGCAATTCGCGCCACCCCCACCTGGTCGCCGGCGGCTCCAGTTCGGGTTCCGCCGTGGCGGTCGCGTTGGGCATCGCCGACGTCGGCATCGGCACCGACACCGCGGGCTCCGTGCGGGTCCCGGCCGCGCTCAACGGGATCGTCGGCATCAAACCCACGCTCGGCATCGTCCCCACCCACGGCGTCGTCCCGGCGTGCTCGAGCTTCGATGCGGTCTCGGTGCTCGCGGCGGACCTCGACGTGGCGACCGCCGCGGCCGCGGTGATGGCCGGGCCCGACCGCCGCGATCCCCGCAGCCGCGCCTGGCCGCCCGACGTTCGCCTGGCCGGGCCCGACGCACCTCGCGTGGCGGTCCCCGCAGCCGCGAACCTCACCGCGCTCAGCGATGCCTACCGAGACGCGTTCGAGCGCAGCGTGGTTCGCGCCACCGAGGCCGGATTGGGCATCGAGCCGGTCGACATCTCGATCCTGCTGGAAGCGGCCCTGCTGCTGTATGACGGCGCGTTCGTCGCCGAGCGATACGCCGCGGTCGGCGAATTCCTCGACACCGCGCCCGCGGGCGCGGACCCCCACGTCGCGGCGATCATCACCGCGGGCCGCGCGATCACCGGCCCCGCATTCGCCGCGGACCTCGACGCGCTGGCCCGCGCACGGGTGGCCGCGGCGGAGCTGCTCGCCGGATTCGATGCGCTGCTGCTGCCGACCACCACCGAACACCCCGCGCTGGCCGACGTTGCCGCCGAACCGTTCTCGATCAACCGGCGCATGGGCACCTACACCAACTTCTGCAATCTGCTCGACATGGCCGCGGTGTCGGTTCCCGGCGTGCCGACGGCCACGGGCGGTCCGTTCGGCGTGACGATCGTCGTGCCCGCGTTCCATGACCAAATCGCCGTCGACATCGCCGCCCGCTTCGGCGGAGCGCCGCCCCCGCTCCTGATCGAAAGAGGTTGCGAGGTAGCACTATTCGGTTTGGAGCCGCTGCGCCGGCGACTCGAACTGGTCGGCGCCCGCCACGTCGGCCACGCCACCCCCAAGCCCGGACGGGGTGCGCCGGCGCGCGCCGAGGTGTTCCGGGTGTCCGAGGCCGGGCTCGGGCGCCTGGTGGCCGACCTTCCCGCACCCGCGGTGTTGACCGCGATCGAACTCGAGGACGGCCGCACGGTCACCGGTCTCGCCGAAAAGAGCTGACCGTCGGCTACATCCACAGTTTGGCCAGCGAGTCGGCCAGGGTCTCGGGGTCCTGCTTGTCGGTGTTGCAGCTGATGGCCAGGGACGTGTTCCGGTCCTTGCTCACGCGGAATGCCGTCACGAACCCGGCCCACGCGCCGTCATGATCGAGCGTGCCGTTGCCCATCAAATAGATCCCGGCCCCGTACCGGTCGGCGCCGCCCGGTTCGGTCGGCACCGCGCCGGCGAGCTGCGCGTCCAGAAGTCCGGGACCGCCCACCCGGCCGGTGCGGTAGTTGTCGGCCCACCCGACCAATTGGCTTGGCGTGGTTTGAATTCCGCCGTCACCGACCTGCTCCCAACGCGGGTCGGTCTCCCGGTACCCGTTGCCGCTCTTCTCGTACGGGACGGCCTTCTCGGGTATCGGACCGGTGGGGTCTAGGACCATGGCCAGGCCGAGCGGACTGAAGATCTGTTCGGCGAGGAACTGCGGCAGCGGTTCCCGCGCGACCCGGCGGACGATCTCGCCGAGCAGCAGGTAGTTCGAGTTGGAGTACTCGAATTGGGATCCCGGCTGAAATTCCAGCTTCGGCATGCCGACCAGCGCCCGCATGGCCTCGTCCTCGGTGGTGCGGTCGCCGAGCTGGTAACCCTGCGCCTCGAGCAGCCCGACGTACTCGGGGATTCCGCTCGTCTGGTGCATCAGTTGCCCGACGGTGACGGTGGTGGACCACGTCGGTAGCTCGGGGATGTAGCGGGACACGGGGTCGCCGAGGGCCGGTTTGCCCGCGGCGACGAGCAAGAGGAGCCCGGTCGCGGTGAACTGCTTGGAAACCGAGGCGATGTCGAACACCGTGTGCGCCGTGATGGCCGCGCCGTTCGACATGTCGGCGACGCCGCGAACGCCCGTCCACACCACCTTGCCCTTGACGCCGACCGCGGCCGAGCACCCCGGCGCGCGGGCCTCGATCGCGTCGTCCAGCACGCTCTGGCTGCGGGCAGCCGCGTCGCCGTGATCGGGCGTCGACGTGGTGGTGGGCGCGGGCCCCCGGGCCCCGGCGCACGCACCGACCAGCAGCAACACCGCGAGAAACGCGCACCGCCGAGCCATACGGTGAATGATTGCGCTCGGCGCGAAGCCCCGCAGAGAAACGGCGCTTTGAGGCGGTAGAGGTAGGGTACGCGGCAGTGCCATCCGGGTCACTCAGCGATCTTCACCAGGGAGTCGGGATGTCGGGTCGTAGGTTCTCGTTCGAAATCAACCGCACCAGCAGCGCGCCCGCGGCGACGTTGTTCCGGCTGGTCGCCGACGGTGCCAACTGGTCAAAGTGGGCCAAGCCGATCGTCCTTCAGTCGAGTTGGGCGCGGGAGGGGGATCCCGCGCCGGGCGGCGTCGGATCCATCCGCAAGGTGGGCATGTGGCCCTTGCTCGTGCAGGAGGAAACCGTCGCCTACGAGCAGGATCGCCGACACGCCTACAAGCTGGTCGGCCCGCCGAGCCCCGCCAAGGATTACTCCGGTGAGGTCATCTTCACCCCGAATCCTGCGGGCGGCACCGACATTCGCTGGACCGGCGAGTTCGTCGAGGGAGTTCCCGGGACGGGTCCGATGATGCGGGCGGCCATGGGCGGCGCGGTCCGGTTCTTCGCGGGCCGGCTGGTGCAGGCGGCCGAGCGCGAATCGCACGGCGGAGGGTAGCGATTACCTTGGCGCGCACGGGCTTTCGATGCGCTTAGGGGTTGTTGGCCTGCTGCTCGGTGAGCTGCGCCTGCTGCATGTCCTGTAGGAACTGCTGCTGGGCCGCCTCGTTTTGTTGCTCGGCCTGCTGCATGGACTGTTGCATCTGCTGCTGCGCAAGCTGTTCCTGCAGCTGGGCCTGCTGCTGAGCCCAGTCGTCGTCGCCGTCGGCGGCGAAGCCCCCGAAGGGGCCGCTCGCGGGGGCCGACAGGGCCACGTCCGTCAGGCGCACGGATGCTGGCGCCGGGTGCGTGTCGGGGCGTGCGGCGTCGAACAATGCGATCATCGTCAGGGTCGCAGCCCCGGCCAAAACCAGCCGCACCGTTCGCGTTCGCCGATCGGTGGCCGTGCTTGTCATCCGTCATTTATCTGCCCCGTTGCTAGCCGCAGGCTGAGAACGCGCTGGCGCCCGCATATGAAATCCATTTCGACAATTGAAGGTTTAAACGAGACGCGGGAGGCCAAATACTATGCCCACGATGCTGCGGTGCGCTTCGGTCGCTGTGAAGAGGTGGACGAATGAAGAAATTCGTTGTTTTGGGCATAGCGGCCACCGCTTGGCTAGGCCTGAGCATTCCCACGGCGCAGGCGGACATCGGTGGAAACGTGCCCGGCCCCGGATTGTGCGACTACCCCGGCGTGGGGGGATCGGGCATGGAGATGGGGGCCTATCACTACTGGTGTGACTTCCCGGTGGAGGAGAACGGCAGTCGTTGGCACTGCGAGTACGGCGGCGGTGCCGTGCAGGGTGTCGGCGGCATCAACATCTTCATGTTCAACGCCTCGGTCATCACCCCGCTGGGGGCGCTGGAAGGTTCGTGCTCGTTCCGTTGCCCGGACGGCTCGCTGTCGGCCGCGCCGAACCCGCCCGGCGCATGGAAAAACGCGCTCCACCCGAAAAAATGCGTTCCGGTAGAAGTCGCGCCGACGTCTGAACCGAACACCGCGCTGCCGCCCTGGCCGGGGCAGCTTCCCGGGGTAACGAACCCGGCCACCCCCAACCCGGTTACCACGGAAAACCCTTAGGGCCGCTTCTCGCTTTCATACTTCTTGGTCATGCGCTCGACGGCCTGCAGTTGAGACTGCTCGAAGCCGTCGCGCACCTGCCCGGCTCGCGCGCGGTGGCGTCCGGCGTCGGCTGCCCCTGCCCCCAGGAAGTGGAGGCGCCTAAAACCCGCTTTGAGAATAAGCTCCCGGTGATGGCCGTCAACGAACCTGATCGTGGTCGCCGTTCTATCGGAATGGGGAGATGGTTGGGGGCAATCGTCCTGGGGGGCTTCGGGCTGTGGCTCCTCGGCCAGGGCGCATGCGATGCCTTCGGGTATCTCGCGGGCTTACCGACGACGGCGAAAGTCGTTGGATGCCACGGCGCTGGTGCAAGTCATGGTGGCGCAAGTGGCGTTGTTGTAAGTCGCGTTGTTGCGGTTTCCCCTGGGAATGGCGGGTACGAGTGCACGGGCACGTGGAACGTCGGCGGCCAGTCGCAGATTGGCCCGATAGAGCCACCAATGCCCAGCTATATCGAGGCCGAAACAGCACTGGACGTTCATGTCTATGGCGACACCGCCTATACCCCAAACTCGATAGGCTGGTGGTTTCTCGTGAGTCTTATTGAGGGCGGCGGCGTCCTAGCGGCAGCCGTGCTCGTTTTGGGAGTTCTAGAGTACGACCGCGCCACCAAAAGCTGGAAGCGGAGGAATCCCTGGAAGCCCGCGTGATCATCGAAGAATGTCGCCGCGACTATCACGCCAACAGACCCCACTCCGCCCACGGAGAAGTCACCCCAACCGAGTTCGCCTCACAGTCCACGTCAACGCTGGCCCTCAAGATCGGGCCCTTTCTCAAGCGTCCTAATCCTTTGCCGTTCCCGGTTACTTGCTTTTCAGTTCGTCCTCATATTTCTTGGCCATGTGCTCGACGGCCTGCAGCTGAGATTGCGCGAAGCCCTCGCGCACCTGCCCGGCGCGCGCGGCGGCGTCCAGCGTCGGCTGCGCCTGACCCTGGAAGTGCGGAATCACCTCGGCGGCGAACAGCTCGGCGGACCGCTTGGTGGCGGCGGGGTTGGCCCACTCGTGGCCCATCTGCAGGAAGCAGCCGAATCCACCGGATTGGTCCCAGAGCCGCTGCACCTGGGCCCGCGCGCGCTCGGGCGTGCCGATCACGCCGGCCCCGCTCTCGTTGATGATGTCGATCATCTCGTCGAGCTGCTCCCCCGGCATGGTCATCTGGGGGAAGGCCGCAACCTTCTGGAAGTAGTTGAACCACGATTCGATGCCGAATTTCACGTCGGCGCGGGCCTGCTCGTCCGTCTCGGCGATGTGCATCGGCCCGACCAGGCTCCAGTCCTTGCGGTCGACCTGCGTGCCGAAGGCCGCGGCCCGCTCCTCCACGATTCCCCAGTGGTAGGACAGCGCGTCGAAGCCCTCGACGATCAGCGTCGCCCCGATGGACAGCAGCCCGATGCCGTGCTTGCCGGCCAGCCGCGCCCCGGTCGGCGAGGCGACCGCGGCGACCGCCAGCGGGATCCCGCCGTCCGAGTAGGGGGCGAGCTGCAACTTGGCGTCATAGAGCTGGTGCGTGGCGGTTTTCGCGCTCACCGTCTCCCCCGCCAGCAACCGGACGACGATGTCGAGGTTGGTCTCCAGCAGCTCGCGCGTGTCGGTGGGATTCAGCCCGATCATCGCGGAATCCGTCGGTAGTGAGCCGGGTCCCATCCCGCCGATCACGCGCCCGTGCGTGAGGTGATCCAGCAACATCAGCCGGTCGGCTACCCAGAGCGGGTTGTGGTACGCGAGTGAAATGACCCCGGTGCCAAAGCGAATCCGCTTGGCGCGTTCGGCGGCCGCGGCGATGAAGACTTCCGGGGAGCTGATGATCTCGCTGCCCGCCGAGTGGTGCTCGCCGATCCAGGCCTCGTCGAAGCCGACCGCGTCGAGGTGCTCGACGAACTCGAGATCGCGCTGCAGGGCCAGCGTCGGGTTAGTGCCGGCCCGGTGGAACGGGGCGATGAAATATCCGAACCTGAGCTTGGCCATTGGCGTCCCCTTGCGGTCGAGTTGACCGAACCATAACCCAAGCCGCCACCGGTTAGGTCAAAAGGGCGGACCCCGGAAATTGCTCAGCCGGCGGGGCCAGATTCACATGGCCCCACCGGCTTGGGAGCAAAGTCTTCGCCGTAACCGGCGTGTTAGTAGCCGCCGCAGACGTTGCCGACGCAACCGCCGCCGCCGCCCGGTCCACCGCCGCCGCCACCGACGCCAGGGATGCTGCCGCTACCGCCGCCGGGACCGCCTCCGCCCGTCGGGCCGCCGGGAATGCTGCCACCGCCGCCGCCCGGGCCGCCGCCACCGGTCGGGCCGCCGGGGACACCGCCGCCCCCGCCGCCGGGACCGCCGCCGCCGGTCGGTCCGCCCGGCGCCGTGGACGGCGCGGGCGCCAGGCTGGACGACGGAGTGGTGGTGGTCGATGGCGTCGTGGTGCTGCTGCTCGGCCCCTTGCTGCCGCCGCCACATCCGACGGCCAACACGAGCATTGCCGTGCCGCCGAACAGCGCGACGGCATTCCTAGCTCCGGATCTCATCGCCCATCCCCACTCTCGTCTGATGCGGTCCACCTCTCCGTACCCCGGCATTCGGTGTCGCAAACGGGTCGGTGTGCTGGACGTGGGGAAAACTGGCCCGCTTAGCAGTCGAGGCCGGACACGCAGGCGGCGAGGGTGGCGGCGTGCACGCCGGCGCCGGGCGCGGGTGCGGTTGCGTCGGGATGTGCCACCGTTGCACTGGACGACGGGTGCGTGGTCGCCGTCGACGCGCTGCTCACCGGGCTAACGCCGACGCCGCCCAATCCAATCGTCGCAGCGAGGACGGCGGTGCCGCCGAACAACGCGATTGCCTTTTTGACCGGTGCCTTCATCGGTCCGTCCTCTCTCGTGTTGATGCTCGGATACAGCTAATCATACGCATGTGCAACTATTGCTGCAAGTAATTATTGTTGACACGTACGAAGGCGGGCCGGGCCCGTCACGCGAGCGAGTCGTGGTGCGGATCGAAGGAGCGTGCGCCAAGGCGCGGCGGGCGGGGCCCCGGCACGCGGTGCACGCAGCGACGCCACGGTGCCGTCAGCAAATGCCCGACGGCACCGGTCGCGAGTCGCCCTAGTCTTCCTTGGTGATCAGCTTCCGCAGCGCCACGCGGTCGGGAGCCAGCAGCTCGGCAATGCGTGGGCGGTTCACCTCGGCGACGATGATCTCGCCGACCTCCTGATAAACCTCGCTGAAGATGCCGTGGGACTTCATCTTCGAGGTCTGATAGAGGTTGTCCTCGGTCGGGGTGACGTAGATGACCGCGTCGGCCTTGAAGCGGTGTACCAGCCAGAGGTGGATCAGGGTCATCAGCCGCTTCTGGCGCAGCTTCTCGGCGAACGTGTTCTGGTCGCGGACCTGAAGGATGCTGCGGCCGTGGCGATCCTTGATGGGGTCGACGACGACGTTGGCCAACTGCTCGTCCCCGTTGCCGTAGATGCCGAGTTCCAGCACGTCCGAGCCGGCGCGACGCGGCCGCAACTGCACGCGGAGCCTCTCGCCCAGCTGGTAGTGGTCGCTCCACAACGTGAGCCACTCCTCGAGCAGCTTCTTCGGCACCTCGGTCTGCACCAGGTGCTGATGCTGGGTCGAGCCCTTCCCCATTGCCTTGGTGGTCGCGGTGCGGCCCGAGGAGGCGGCCAGCGCCGCGTCGCTGCGCGGGCCACCCACCAGGGTCTGCGGTGTCCGGTAAGGAGACTCGACCAGGCGCATCTTGCGCTGCAGGCGCGCCAGCGCCAGCATGCCGTCCTGCCGCAGCGCGGTGGCGAACTCCTCGGCGGCGACGCCGTCGATCTGGTGGCCGCCGTAGGTGATGAAGTTGAAGACGAAGCCCATCTTGCCGAGCTCGACGGGAAACTGCTTCATCTCCTCATCGGTCATCCCGGTGGTGTCCCAGTTGAACGATGGCGAGAGGTTGTAGGCCAGCATCTGGTCCGGGAACTCGGCGTGGATCGCCTCGGCGAACTCCCGGGCGTCGGCCAGATCCGCGGTCTTCGTCTCCATCCAGAGGATGTCGGCGAACGGCGCGGCCGCGAGCGACTTGGCGATCGCGTACGGAATGCCGCCCCGGACCTGGTAATAGCCCTCGGGAGTCCTCGCAAGCTCTGGGCTCCAGTCGGGCGCGGCGCCCAACTCCCTCGCCTTCTCCCGGGCGGCGTAGTGGGATGTCCGCGCGGCGAACGCCCGCCACTGGTCGGGGGTCATGGTCGCCGGCTCGTCTTCGCGTTCGCCGAAGGCTAGTACTTCGGCAACGGCGTCGCTGTAGGTCATCAGCCCGGCGTCGTCCTCCCAGGCGGCGATGAACCGCGACTCGACCTGATCGAAGAGGTCGTCGATCGAGTCCTTCCCGTTCTCCCGCCAGGCGTTGACGGCGTCGGAGACCACGCCGAGGATCCCTTGCCGCTCCAGCCACGCGTTGGCGATGCCGTACTCGCTGTCGGCGAGGGCGTACAAGAGGTGACCGTTCAGCTCCTTGACGCCCAGCTCGTAGAAGCGGCGCATCAGCGCCAGGAAACAGGCCTTGTAGGAGGGAATGCCCAGGTTGGTGGCTCCGAGTAGGAACGCCTGGTCGCGCTCGTCGGAGTTGCTGTCGATGAGGTTGGCCGCCTCGGCGTCGGTGCGCGCCACGATGATGCCGGGCACCCGCATGACGTCGAGCTGGAAGCGGGCGGCGTTGAGGCGCTTGATCTGTTCGTCGGACGGCACCAACACCTTGCCGCCCTGATGACCGCACTTCTTGGTGCCCGGACGCTGGTCCTCGATGTGGTAACCCGGCACGCCGACCTCGACGAACCGGCGGATCAGGTTGCGCACGTGCGGATCACCGCCGTGGCCGGTGTCGGCGTCGGCAATGATGAACGGCCGGTAGTCATACTGTCTGGCCGTGGCGCGCTGCCGCTCGCTCATCTGTTGCAGCTGGTACTGCTGATTGCGGTCCGCGGTGAGAAGCGCGCGCACCAGGACCGCGGCGTCTTCGGGCACCTGGCTCAGCGGGTAGCTGGCGAGGTCGGGTCCGGGGTCTTCGGTGGTGGAGCCCTTGGCCGAGGTCGCCCAGCCGCCGAGGTAGATGCCCTCGATCCCCATCCGCTTCATGCTGACCGCCTGACCCGGCGAGTACGGGCCGAACGTGGTGATGCTCTTCTTCGCCGCGAACAGTTCGCGCAGCCGGTCGTAAAACGCCGCCGCCGCTTCCCGCGCCACGGTGTAGTCGGTCGGAATCGTGCCGCGCTGCTCGGCGACTTGGCGGGCCGTGTACAGGCGGGTGATCCTGGCAAAGCGCGAACCCTCGAAGTATCGCTGCGTAGCCTCGACGTCCTGCTCGAACGGCGTGCGGACGTCGGTGTCCGTTTCGATGATGGCCATGGGATGACGCTCCTCTTCAGCGCGAATCGGATGACCGTGAGTTTATCCCCGGACACGGCGATTCAATCAGGGGGCAATGGTCCCGAGCCGGAACTGTTGCCGGGCCGTACTCCGGCCGACCGGGACCGGGCGCACCGGCCGCGCCGCTTTCGCCGCCGGCGCCCCCGCGCCGCCCCCCGCGCAATGTCCAGCAAAGCGGGTCGGCGATCGGTAGTCTCCGTATCGTGCAGATGAGCTTGCGCTTTGAGCGTTGGTATCTTCCGTTGGCGATTCCGGTCGGACTGGGCCCCAGCCACAGCGAGATTCGGTTGGACGGGGACGTGCTACACGTCAAGATGGGCTGGGCTTTCGAGGCCGACATCCCCTTGGCCTCCATCACCAAGGCCGAAGCGGCCGACGAGCGCGTCTTCGCCTGGGGCGTGCACTACTCCGCGGGTCGCTGGTTGGTCAACGGGTCGGGCAAGGGGCTGGTGGCGTTGACGATCGAGCCCCCGGTGCAGGCGAAAGTCTGGATCAGGTCGGTGACGTTGCGATCCTTGTGGGTCAGCGTGACCGACCCGGACGCCCTCATCGCGGCCTGCACCACCGCGCGCGCCTAGCCGGGCGCCAGGCGCGCGCGTTTCTTCAGCCAATCCCGCTGCCGGCGGACGAATTCCGCGTCGACGGTCTTCCCGTGGCCCGGGACGTAGACGGCCTGGGGACCACCGATCTCGAGCACCCGATCAAGGGTTGCCGGCCAGGCCGCCAGATCGGAATCGGCGTCGATGTACGGGTCGGCGGACTCCTCGACGAGATCACCGGTGAAGACCACGACGGGGCCGCCGTCGCGGGCGGGCACCGCCACGACCAGGTCCGCGGCCGTGTGACCGCGCCCCGGGTGAGTCACCGTCACGGTGCGGTCGCCGAGGTCGATCGCGGTTTCGTATAGACCGCACCGGGGCGGCCGCAGCGCCGAGATCGCGCGATCAACCTCGGCGGCGTTCGCCCCGTAGCTCAGCGCGTGTTCGCGAAGGTGGCCGGTGCCCGACGTGAGGTATTCGACTACTTCGGGCGCGCAATGGATTTCGGCGCCGCCGAACGCCGAGCAACCCAAGACGTGGTCGAAGTGCTTGTGCGTCAGCACAACGTGAGTCACGTGGCGCCCGGTGAGCCGTCGCGCATCGGCGTCGATAGCGGCCGCTTCGGCGAGGGTGCTTCCGGTGTCGATGATCAGCGCTCCGCCGGCGCCCTGCACCAGCCCGACCGTGACGTCGCAGAACGCCAGCCGGCAGCGATGTACCGTGTCGGTCAGTCGTTCCCAGGCCAATTGCACAAAAGGACGGTAGCCCGGTTCGCCTCGCGGCGGCAGGGCCTCCGATCGCGTCCTTCCCGCCCCGGCGAAGCCCGCGGCGTGTGCGACCATCACACGATGCGCGCAGTCGTCATCACCAAGCACGGCGACCCGTCGGTGCTGCGAGTCCAAGACCGGCCGGATCCGCCGCCACCGGGCCCCGGACAGCTGCGGGTCGCGGTGCGGGCGGCCGGCGTCAACTTCGCCGACCACCTGGCCCGCGTGGGCCTGTATCCCGATGCGCCGAAGCTCCCGGCGGTGGTCGGCTACGAGGTCGCCGGGACGGTCGTGGCCGTCGGCGACGGTGTCGACCCCGGCCGCGTCGGCGAACGCGTGTTGGCGGGCACGCGATTCGGCGGCTACTCCGAGGTGGTCAACGTGGCGGCGAACGATTCCGTCGCGCTTCCCGACGCGATGAGCTTCGAGCAGGGCGCCGCGGTCCCGGTGAACTACGCGACCGCCTGGGCGGCGCTGCACGGTTACGGGTCGCTGCGCGCCGGCGAGCGGGTGCTGGTGCACGCCGCGGCCGGCGGGGTGGGCATCGCCGCCGTCCAATTCGCGAAGGCCGCCGGGGCCGAGGTGCACGGCACCGCCTCGCCCGCAAAGCACGCGAAGCTGACCGAGCTGGGCGTCGACCGGTGCATCGACTACCGCCGCGACGGCTGGTGGAAGGGCCTGGGACCGTACGACCTGGTGCTCGACGCGCTGGGCGGCACGTCGCTGCGGCGGTCCTACGCCCTGCTCCGGCCGGGAGGAAGGCTTGTGGGCTATGGCATTTCGAACATGCAACACGGTGAGAAGCGCTCGCTGCGCGCGGCCGCGCCGCACGCCTTGGCGATGCTGCGCGGTTTCAACCTGCTCGACCAGCTCTCGGAGTCGAAGGCCGTGATCGGAATCAACATGCTGCGGCTGTGGGACGACCGCGGCACGCTCGAGCCATGGATCACACCCCTGGCGGAGGCGCTCGGGGACGGCACGATCGCGCCCATCGTGCATGCGGCGGTCCCGTTCGCCGAGGCGCCGGAAGCGCACCGGATCCTGGCGGCCCGGGAGAACATCGGCAAGGTCGTCCTGGTGCCGTGAGTTTTAGCGCCGCGACAATGGCTATCTAATCCGTCATGGCTATCACCGATTCCCGCGAAGTCGTCATCGACGCGACGCCCGACGAGATCATGGACGTGCTGTTCGACCTCGAGTCCCTGACCGAGTGGTCCTCGTTTCACAAGAAGGTCGAAATCCTGGAACGCGACGCGGACGGCCATCCGAGCAAATCGCGGCAGACGGTGAAGATCGTGGGCGTCGCCGACGAGCAGGTGCTCGACTATTCGGTTCACGACAACGGCGTGGGCTGGACGCTGGAGAGCTCCAAGCAGCAGCGCGCGCAGGAGGGGCGCTACACCCTGACGCCCGACGGCGATTCCACCCGGGTGCGTTTCGATCTCACCGTGGACCTGTCCGCCCCGGTCCCCGGCTTCCTGGTCAAAAGGGGCGCCAAGGGCCTGATGGAAACCGCGACCGACGGCCTGCGCAAGCGCGTGCTCGAAGTCAAGGGCGGCAAGTAGGTTCCGAAACGGGTCCTTCCCGACCAACCGTCGGCGAGCGACACTGTCCGGTATGGAATCTCTTCACCGCACCGCGCCGGCCGCCGCCGGGCTGGCGCTCCTTGTCGCGCTGGCCGGCTGCGGCGGCCAGGGTGGCAGCCGCACGACGGGCCCGGAGACACCGAAGGTGACGACCCTGGCCCGGACCGTCGCCCAAGCGCCCGGCACCGGGCCGGTCACGCTCAGCAGTCCCGCGTTCGCCGACGGTGCGCCGATCCCCGCGCAGTACACCTGCAAGGGAGCCAACGTCGCGCCGCCCTTGACGTGGTCGGCGCCGTTGGGCGGCGCGCTCGTCGTCGACGACCCGGACGCGCCGCGCGGGCTCTACGTCCACTGGATTGTCGTCGGCATCCCACCCGGCCCCGGAAGCACCAGCGACGGCCAGACCCCCGCCGGCGGCAGCAGCCTGCCGAACTCGGCGGGTCAGGCCGGCTACAGCGGCCCCTGCCCGCCCGCGGGCACCGGGGTGCACCACTACCGGTTCACCCTCTACCAGCTGCCCGCCAACTACCAGCTCCCCCCGGGGCTGGCCGGTGTGCAGGCGGCACAGGCGATCACGCAGGCCACCACCGGGCACGGACAGGCGCAGTTCACCGGAACCTTCGAGGGCTGATGATCCGAGCGGGGGCGCCGTGCCGGCACAACCGACGTTAGATGCAACGCGGGCAATACAATTCGGCCAGCTCGTCAACGCCACGTATGCGACGCCGCCCGGCGATTTGACGAACCGGGCAGGTCAGGCGCTGAGCGCCGGCGGCGTCGACTACACAATCGTCACGACGATCTATGCCAACGACCTGGCGACCGACATGAACCCGGCCCGGGTCGACGACGAGGTCTCCATCGGGCTGATCTGCCAGGAGAACAAGACCGGCGACGTGGCGATCGCGATCCGCGGCACCGAGGGGTGGCTGGAATGGATTCACGACGCCGAGTTCGGCCTGGTGCCATGCCCGTTCCTGGTCGGCGCCGGCAACACCGAGGACGGCTTCACCGACATGTACGGGACCCTGCGGACAGGAGCCACGCCGGGCTCGCCGAAGGTGGTCGACGCGCTCGCAAAGCTTACGTTCCCGAAAGCCGTTGGCGCACTGACGATCTGTGGCCACAGCCTGGGCGGGGCCCTGGCGACGCTGCTGGCCCTCGACGTGGCGGCGAACACGGCGTTCACCACGCCGGCCGTCTACACGTACGGCAGCCCGCGAACCGGGGATTCGCTGTTCGCGGCCACCTTCGACCAGGTGGTGAAGGACTCGTCCCGCATCGCGAACCGCCTCGACATCGTCACCGCGTTGCCTCCCCCCGTCGACTACGAACACGTGCTGAACCCGTACTGGTTCAACCCGGTTCGGCTGCTGCCGCTTCCGCCGAAGGTGCTGGTCAAATACTCGGTGTCATGCGAACATTCGCTCGCGACCTACCTGTACCTGGTGTCCCTGCAGTCCGGCGGCCCGGTGCTGCCCCTGGAACCCGCCTGCAAACCCTCCTAATCCGCGGGTGTCCGGGTGGCGAGCCGAAGCAGACCCCGGCGCAGCTGCTTGTCGCGCTTGCCGGCGTCGAGCTCGATCAGGGCGATCTCCGCGACCGCCGCGACGAGCAGCGCCGCGACCGGTTCCGGGGCCGCCCATCCCAGCGCGACGAGATCGGGCACGATCTGCGCGGCCGCGCTTTCGTTGCGCGCGGCGACCAAATCGCTCAGCCCGGCCTCGGTGCGCGATTGGACGAGCAGGGCCTTCGTGGCCGGCTCGGCCAGGCAGCCGTCGAGGTAGGCGTTCATCCCCGCCTCCAGCCGCTCGCGGCCGGGCGCCAGGTCGCCGCCGGCGGCGGCGATCGAGTCCTGCAGGTCGTCATGGAACCGGGCATGCAGTGCCCGCACGTATTCCGAGCGGCTGGGCCAATGCTGATAGAAGCTGCCTTTGGCCATGCCGGCCTCGGCGACGATCGCGTTGACCGAGATCCGCGCCAGGTCGGCCGATCCCAGCAGCCGCTGCCCCGCGTCCAGCAGCGCATTGCGTCCGGGCTCGGGGGGCCTCACGCCAATCCGGCCTTGCGTTGGCTTCGCTGGGCGAGCATGTCGCCGTACTGTTCGCACACGTCGATTACCCCGGTGAGCTGGTAGGTGATCCACCCTTTGTGGGTCGACGGACGGTTGTTCTCGAATACCCGGTGACCGAGGATGTTCATGGCCCAGCCGCCGACGAACATCGTGGCACCGACCTTCGGCCTGGCGAACAACAGCGGCAGTCCGGCCGCGATGATCGGGATGCCGACGCGGTGCACCGCCCGTACCCCCTTCGAGGTGTGCTGCGTTCGGTAATAGGCCATCTTCTCCGCGAACGGTGCTTCGGGCGGCGGGGCTTGGTCCATCTGGATTCCCTCCTTGTCAAGGCGTTCCTATCGTTGTAGCGTACGCGATGACCGACCAGTCGGTCAACATATAAGAGAGGAACTCACATGCCGACCATCCAAACCCGGGCGGGACGCGTCGCCTATCACGAATCCGGCAGTGGCCCAACGCTTTTGTTGCTGCATGCCTCGCTGCATGACCGACACGACTTCGACCCGATCGTTGACGCGCTCGCCCGGAACTACCGCACCATCGCGGTGGACTGGCCCGGGCACGGCGAATCCGATCCGGTCGCCTCCCCCATGGAGGCCGGCGCGCCGCTGTTCGCCGACGTGCTCGAGGACGTCGTCGACGCCCTGGACCTGTCCGGGGCGGTGGTGATCGGCAATTCGGTCGGCGGGTTTGCCGCCGCGCGGCTGGCGATCACCCGTCCCGGCTGCGTCGCGGGTCTGGTGCTCGTCAACACGGGCGGGTTCGTGCCGTTGACCCCAGCGGTCCGGGGCTTTTGCCGAATGCTCGGCACGCCGAGGATATTTCGACGGGCCGCTCCCCTCTTCGTCCGCGGCTACATGAAGCCCAAGACCGACAACGACCGGCGGATCGTCGAGCGTGCGACCGCGGTAGCGAAAACACCCGAGGGCGTCCGCACCGGATCGGCGCTGTGGCGAAGCTTTGCCACGCCCGAGCACGACCTACGCGACCGCGCCGGCGAGCTGTCCGTGCCCACCCTGATCGTGTGGGGCAAGAAGGACATCGCCATACCGCTGCGGGCCGGCCGCGCGACGCACGACGCCATCGCCGGTTCCCGGCTGGAGATCCTCGACACCGGTCACGTGGTGTTCTCGTCGGATCCCGCCGGCTTTCTGGCCGTCGCCGAGCCGTTCCTGGAATCGGTCAGCCTGCGGCGGTGATTGTCACGTGGTGGTGTCGCGACACTGCAATGGCGGCGACGACACGCCGAGATACGCCGCGCCCGTTTAAGTTTCGCGAAGAAGGCCCCTCATAATCCTTGTGCGCTCTCGACGGCCGCCTCGACGAAGCGGCGCAGCACGGCGTTGCGGCCGCGCGGCAGAAACACCAGCGCGACGGGGCTCTGCGGCGCTCCGTGCAGCGGAATGAACCGCACCCCGGGGTGGATGTTGCGCCTCACGGCGACGTCGGGGATCACGCCGATGCCGCGGTCGGCGGCGACGGACTCGATCCATTCGTCGAAATTCGCTGTCTCCACGATCGTTTCCGGTCCGGCGCCCGCGGGCCATGACCACGGGCCGGTGGTGCCGCTGGCCGTGTTGACGACCAACGGCCAGCGCGGGACCTCGGCCCAATCCAGCTCCGATCGCCCCGCCAGCGCCGAGTGCGCAGCACACACCGCCACCCGGGATTCGTTGAACAGGTGCACGACCCGCACGGCCGTCGCGGTCACCTGCCCGCGCACGACGGCGAGGTCGACCTTCCCCTGCTGCACCGCGTTCAGCGCGTCGTCGGTGCGGATCAGCCTGACCGTCGTCCCGGTGGCGTGTTCGAAGCGGGCGACGGTGTCCTGCGCCCACGGGTCGGGCAGCAACCAGCTGAACCCGAGGCGGATGCTGGCCTGGCGGCGGACGGCGGCGAGGCCGCGTTCCAGCTCGGCGAGGACCCGTTCGACGTGGTCGAGGAGCGTCCGGCCGGCCGGCGTCGTCTCGACGTGCCGCGAACTGCGGTCCAGCAGCGTCACGCCCAGCGCGTCTTCAAGCTGTTGAATGGTGCGGCTCAGGGCCGGTTGGGTGATGCTGAGCTCCGCGGCGGCCTGCGTGAATGACCTCAGTCGCGCCACCGCCTCGAAGACCTTCAGGTGGCGCAGCTCTACCCGGCCGCTATCCAGACCGCCCATGTCTGCCAAGCATAGATCGATTACAGCAGGCATTTCACAGCGCAGGTCGGTGGACCTAGCGTCGTAGGCAGGCCACAGACGCGAGGAGACAAAATGCCGTTGCTGTACATCGACCTCATCGAGGGCCGCACGCCGTCGGAGGTTCGGGCGCTGCTGGACGCCGTCCACGAGGCCGTGGTCGACGCGTTCGGGGTGCCGCCGCGCGACCGCTACCAGGTGGTGCGCACCCACCCCGCCCACGAGATCGTCGCGTGGGACACCGGCCTGGGCATCACCCGTTCGGACCGTCAGGTGATCGTGCACGTAGTGAGCCGGCGGCGCACGCGGGCGATGAAGGAGAAGTTCTATGAACTGCTGGCGACCGCGCTGTCCGAGCGGTGCGGGATCGATCCGGCCGACCTGATCGTTTCGATCACCGAAAACGGCGACGAGGACTGGTCTTTCGGACATGGCCGGGCCCAGTTCCTCACCGGAGAACTGCAATGAGCCTCGGCACCCGCCTGACCGAATACTTCGGGATCCGACACCCGATCCTGCTCGCACCGATGGCTGGAGTCGCGGGCGGGCGGCTCGCGGCCGCGGTGACCTCGGCCGGCGGCCTGGGCCTCATCGGCGGCGGCTACGGCGACGCGGCGTGGCTGCGGCGCGAACTCGACCAGGCCGGCGGGGCGCGGGTCGGAACCGGATTCATCACGTGGAGCCTGGCCCGCGCCCCCGAGCTGCTCACCGAGGTCCTGGCGCGGCAACCGGCCACGATCATGTTGTCGTTCGGTGAATTAGGGCCTTACGCCGACCGCATCCACGCGGCCGGAGTCCCGCTCACCGCCCAGGTGCAGAACCTCGACCACGCGCGCCGGGCGATCGACGCCGGCGCCGAGATCGTCGTGGCCCAGGGCGGCGAGGCGGGCGGGCACGGAATGACCGTCCGCTCCACCTTCACGCTGGTGCCCGACGTCGTCGACCTGGTGGCCGAGCGCTCGCCCGGAACGCTCGTGGTGGCCGCGGGCGGTGTCGCCGACGGCCGGGGGCTGGCCGCGGCGCTGGCGCTCGGCGCCGACGGCGCGTTGGTGGGCACCAGGTTCTGGGCGACCCCGGAGGCGCTGGTATCGCCGCGGGCCCAGCAGCGCGCCGTCGGCGCAAACGGGGACGAAACCGTGCGCACCCGGGTCTATGACGTTGTGCGGCAGCTTGATTGGCCCGCCGAATACACCGTGCGGGCGCTGGGCAACTCCTTCCTGGACACCTGGCATGGCAACGAGGACCAATTGTCAGGTTCGGTCGCCGAGGCGGTGCAAGCGTTCGAAACGGCAACGGCGGAAGAGGATTTCGACACGGCCGCCATAATCATCGGCGAGGCGATCGGGCGCGTTCGACAAGTCCAGCCCGCCGCCGACGTCGTCGCCGGCATGGTCGGTGAGGCCGCCAGGATCCTGAACCGGGCGCAGTCGCCGGGCTCAGTACAGGGGTGACCAGTCCGACGTGCGCAACAGGCGGCTCTCCCACTGGTCGCGGAACTGCAGGGCCTCCACCATGTAGCTGCCCGGCCTCCGGTGCTCGGCCGGGACCTCCTTGGTCAGCAGGTGAACCAGGGCCGCGTAGTTGTTGGCGTCGTCGATCTTCTGCCACAGCATGGCTTCTCGCCGCCGGTAGCTTCCATGGGCCACCTGGAAGCACGCCTGGATGTCGAGGATGCGCATACCGGCCGGCGCCTTGGACAGCGGCCGGTAATAGATCTCGTCCCAGGACCGGATGTAGTCGTCCAGAGGCGCGTGGGGCCAGCCGGTGTCCTCCATGAACATGGTCGGCGGGTGGGTCTCGCCGCTGATGGGCACGCTCGCCAGGTCGACCGTCTGCAGCGGTGACCAGTAGACGGGCAGCAGCAGCTTGCCGATCACGTCGTGGCGCAGGTTGTCCAGCTCGCGCATCCATGGGCGAAGGTCGCCGGTCTGGGCGCGGTGAACCAGGCTTTCCCACGCCGCGCCGTCGCTGATCGCGGTGATGGTGACGACGTTGTAGGACACCCCGGAACCGTGGGCGTGGTTGGTGTACCAGAGCAGTCGCGCGTTGTCATCGTTGGCCAGGGTGGGCATCCAGCCTTCGCGGTAGGCGGCCTCGAATTCCTCCTCCCGCGCGCCCACCACCTTGTGGGTCTCGTGAAGAAACAGCACTGGCACTCCCTGACTTCAGGCGCTATCCGCGATGAGCGCGGCGATCTGGGCGCGGCTGACCTTGCCGGTCGCGTTGTACGGGATCTGATCGACGACCGCCAGGCGCTCGGGCAGCTTGAAGTACGCGATCAGCTCGCGGCAGTGCGATCGCAACTGCTCGAGTGTCACTGGGGCGCGGGCCACTATGGCGGCCCCGACCCGCTGGCCGAGCTCGTCGTCGGCCACGCCGGCGACCGCGACGTCGCTCACCGCCGGATGCGAACGCAACGCCTCCTCGACTTCGACCGGTCCGAATTTTTCTCCCCCGCGGTTGATCGTGTCACTCAGCCGGCCGCACGGGAAGATGTAGCCGTCGGGATCCCGGCGGGCGAGATCACCGGTGCGCAACCAGCCCCCAGCGACGTTCTGGGTGGTGTTGACCCACAGCTCGCCGACGGTTCCGGGCGCGACGTCCTCACCGCTGGCGGGGTCCACCACCCGCACGTCCACCCCGGGCAGCGGCCGCCCGACCGAACCGGCCCGGGCCGGATCGCGGTGATCCTGCGGCAGCAGCGTCGTGTACGCCCCGAGCGTCTCGGTCTGGCCGAACACGTTGGCGAACGCGACATGAGGAAGCGCGGCCATTGCCCTGCGCACCAAGGCAATTGGCGCGGCGGCGGCGCCGTACGCGATGGCGACCAGGGACGTCAGGTCGCTGGTCGCGAAGTCGGGGTGATCGAGGATGCGCTGCAGCATGGTCGGCACCATGAAGGTGGCGGTCACCCGGTGCTCCGCCACCAGCCGCAGCCACTCGCCGGCATCGAAGCGCGGCTGCACCACCGAGGTGTTTCCCGAGTACAAACTGCCGAGCGTGCCGAGCGAGCCGCCGACGTGAAAGAACGGGACACACATCATCCCCACCGCGGGTGCGGCGTCCGCCCGGAACGGCGCGGCCATCCCGGTGATCCGGGCGGTGAGCTGCCGGGCGGAGATGCCGACGGCCTTGGGCAGTCCGGTCGTGCCGCTGGTGAACAGGACAAGGGCTTCCCCGTCGCCGGCGGTCGGCGGGGGCTCGGGCCCGTCGTCCGTGAGGTCGGCGACCGTCAGGACCGTCGGCGCACCCGCGTCGCGCACCCGCCCGACGTACTGCTCCCCCGCGACCGCCACGTCCGCACATCCGGCGTTGGTCAGGAGTCCCTGTAGCTCCGGCGGAGTCAACGCGGGATTCATCAGCGCGGCGGCGGCGCCGAGGCGCGCCGCCCCGAGCACGGCCGCGATCGACAGCAGGCTGCCGTTGTCGACGACCGCGACCCGCTGCCCGGCCACCACGCCCCGGGCGGCCAGGGCCGCGGCGCACCGTCGCACCGTCGCCGCCAGTTCGGCGTAGCTGATGATGCGCCCGTCGATGATCAGGGCGGCACGGGTGGGATCGCCGGTCGCGGCGGCCTCGTGGATCGTCCCGGTGTTCATCCGCGGTCCTAATACAGCGGCGACCACGTCGAGGTGCGCAGCAGCCGGCTGGTCCACTGGTCGCGCAGGTCCAGGGCGTCGTACATCCACGTCCCGGGGGCGCGGTACTCGGCGGGAATGTGGGTGCGGAGCAGATCGAGCAACGCCTCCGGCCGGCTGATCCGTTGCATGAGGATCACCTCACGGCGCACATGGCTGCCGAGCGCGGGCTGAAAGGCGGCGTGCATCGTCAGCATGGACGACGGCTCGCCGAGGCTCTTCGCGTAGACCTCACCGCATCTGACGATGTACTCCTCGAACTTGTCCTCATAGGGCCACATGGTGTCTTCCATGTAGAGGCTCATCTCGTGCTCGCGCCCGTCGACCGGCACCTCGTCGAGGGCCACCTCCTGCAGCGGCGACCACGGCAGCGGGACCAGCAGCTTGGCGTCGACCTCGTGGCGGAGCTCGTCGAGGTGGCGCATCCAATCCTGCAGATCGCCCTTCTGGACCCGCGTGGTCAGGCGCTCCCAGGCCGCGCCGTCGCGGACAGCGGTCACGGTGACCACCGTGTAAGCCGGTCCACTGCCATGGGCCTGGTTCGCGTACCACAGCAACCGCGCGTCGCTCCCGGCGGCGAGTATGGGCATCCAGCCCTGTCGAAACGCTGCCTCGAAGTCGTCCTCGCTGCGGCCCCGCACCTTGTGCACCTCGTGCATGAACAGCACGCACAGACCTCCACATTCGGGACGCCCGCCCGATGAGCGCCCTCAACCAACGGACCGTAGCCAACCAAATTTTCGGGTCCGCGCCGGGTATACATACGCACAATTGCATGCGTGCGCCGACCTAGACAGCCGAGTTGAGAATCTGGTTTGCTCCACTAGGTAACGATCTTCCCCGGGCAGGAGTTCACGTATGGCCCGAGTCAATGTCCCGGATGGCCCCGGTGGCGAAGCCGCCATGATCTGGTCGCTGCGGCCGCCGCTCGGCTCCATGGTCGAGCGGATGATTCGGGGCGCATACCAGCAGAGCATCCTGCCTCCCGAGGAGCGCGAGCTGGCCCGAATGCGAATCGCTCAGATCAACGACTGCGTCGCCTGCTCGGACTTCCGCGCCCAGTCGGTCCTGGACGCCGGGGTCGCCCCCGAGTTGTACGACAACGTCGCCGCGTACGCCAGCTACCCCGGCTACACCCCGCGCCAGCGCCTGGCCATCGAGTACGCGGACCGCTTCGCCACCGACCACGCGTCGATGGGCGACGCGTTCTTCGATCGGCTGCGGGAGTCGTTCTCCGACGAGGAGATCCTCGATCTCACGTTGTGCGTCGCGGTGTTCCTGGGCCTGGGGCGTTCGCTGACCGTCCTGGGCGTCGACCAGTCGTGCGCGATCGACCTCTGATGGACCTCGCCTGATGGACCTCGCCTCGGTCGACGAATTGCTGACCACCACCCGGGCGGTGCGCAGACGCCTTGACCTGAGCCGGCCGGTCGGTCGTGATGTGATCCTCGAGTGCATCCGGCTCGCGATGCAGGCGCCGACCGCGAGCAACGCGCAGGACTGGCGATGGCTGGTGATCACCGATGCCGACAAGCGCGCCGCGATCGGCGACATTTACCGCAGTATCGGCGCCGAGTACCTCGCGTATGCGGCCAAGGAGGCGTCCGATCCGCAGACCCAGCGCGTGTACGCCGGCGCGCTGGCCCTGACCGACACGCTGGCCCGGGTGCCCGTGCACGTCATCCCCTGTCTGGACAACCGGATCGACAACTCGAACCTGCTGACCGCGGCGTCGGCCTGGGCGTCGATCATTCCGGCCGGCTGGAGCTTCCTGCTGGCGCTGCGGTCGCGTGGGCTGGGATCGGTGTGGACGACGATGCACCTGGCCAGGGAAAAGGAGGTGGCCGAGTTGCTCGGCATTCCGCCGACGGCCACCCAGGCCGCGCTGTTCCCGGTCGCCTACACCATCGGCACCGACTTCCGGCCGGCCATGCGGCCGGCAGCGGAGACGATCACTTTTTGGGATTCCTGGGGATAGCCTGGTTGGAGAGAGCTGATGCAGTCCTACACCGTGCGGTTCCATGTCGACGCGCCGCCGAGGAAGGTGTGGCGGGTGCTGCACCCGCCGGTGCCGCCGGACGCGCCACGGCCGCGGGTGCTCACGTGGCCGACCGGCAGCATGGAAATCCTCAACGAAGGCAACGAGGCGGGCGAGGGCTTGGTGCGCACCTGCATCTTCCCGGTTCCCAAGTACCTGCTGTCCGGCGGCAAGGGGCGGTCCTGGGAGAGCGTGACCGAGGCCGAGGTCAATAAGTTGTCGCGCTATGTGGCGGTCGGCGCGCCACTGTGGTCCCGCGCGGAGGGCTATCACGAACTCGAGGAGCAGCCCGACGGCACCACCGTGCTGACCTTCCACGAGACGTACCACGCCTACAACCCGGTGCTGCGCTTCTTCCTGGAGCGTCCCGTGCACGCGAGAATTTCTCGCGACAACCTCGAGGTGTACGAGCACGCGTTGGGCTACGCGGGCAAGGTGCGCCGGCTGACGTAAGTTGCCGCCCGCGGACTGGTCACAGTGGCCACACGAACCCGGCGATTAGCAAACCGTACGTCCATATAGCAATCGAATCTCGTTCGACTGGAAGCCTTTTAGGCCTTCGGACCGAATGTTTGGTTGCGGCCGCGAGCCGCGGTTCAAAAAGCTGACGCGATTTGTGCGAAAACCGACTATTTCGCGAAAACGCGCCCTAGCGTGGGCTCCGCCGTGAAAGTTCCGTTCTCATCGGGCGGCGGACATCGCGGGTTTCCCGGCCCGACGGAAGGGGTCAAGACCTTGATCAACTCCAGAAAAGATCTTCGAATGGTTGAGGTGCCGTCGGTCGCGCGCTATGCGGAACGGCTTCGTTCGGCCGATCTGCGGGTGACCCGCCCGCGGATCGCGGTGCTCCATTCGGTGGAATTGAATCCGCACGCCGACACGGAATCCATTATCGGGGCGGTGCGCGCCTGCCTGCCCGATGTGTCGCGGCAGGCCGTGTACGACATCCTGCACGCGCTGACCGACGTGGGTCTGTTGCGACGGGTTCAGCCCCCGGGCTCGGTCGCCCGCTACGAAACCCGGGTGGGCGACAACCACCATCACACGGTCTGCCGGACCTGTGGGGCGATTGAAGACGTTGACTGCGCGACCGGTGCGGCGCCCTGCTTATCCGTTCCGGACCCCAACGGCTTCCACCTCGACGGCGCCGAGATCATCTATTGGGGCTTCTGCCCGGACTGTTGGGCATCGGACAGGTCGCGAGCCGACGACGCCCCCCACCCCCCCACCCACACCTCGGATCAAATGGCGTGCCAAAGCGATGACGGCCCGCTGCCCCACGACAACGACTATCGGGTGACGGCGTCACCCGGGGTGCCTGCGGGGTGGGTTGCCCCCGGTCCGCTCACACCGATCACCGTGCTGAAGGCGACCGGAATTGGAACTGGCGGGCAGGGAGCCAACGCGGGGTGGGCTCGCTACGACATCGCTGATGCCAGCGTGGCCAGCAGCAGTTCACGCGTGGACCCTTCCGCTCCGTGCTCGGTCGACATCGATGTGAAATGACTTGCCCGCGCCGGTAAGCTGCTGGTTCATGGGGTCCAAGGTGAAGGCATCCGTGGCGGGGCAATGTGCCGGGCTGCTCCTTGCGTGCTGGGCCATGTCCGCCGGAGTCGCCGGCGCCGATCCGGAGCCGACGCCGCCGCCCTCGCCCGCCGCCTCACCCGGACCGTCACCTTCGCCGGGCGCGTCACCAGCGTCGGCACCCAAGACGGCGATCGACCACGACGGCACGTATGCGGTCGGAACCGACATAGCGCCGGGCATCTACAGCTCGGCGGGTCCCGTCGGCGACGGCACCTGTTACTGGAAGCGGTCGGGCAACCCCGACGGCAACCTCATCGACAACGCGATGAGCAAGAAGCCGCAGGTCGTGCAGATCGATCCGACCGACAAGTCCTTCAAGACAACGGGCTGCCAGCCCTGGCAGCTGACCCCCGACGCCGCCGTGCCGCCCAGTGCGCCGCCCGCGGGTGTGCAAGGCACTCTGGGCATTCTCAACGGGCTGCTCGGCGGCCAGAACGGCCAGCAACCCCCCCATTCCTGACGGGAGCTTGCTGCCATTGGCAAGTGACGCGGGTGACGCCCAGCAGATCATCGTCGTCGGCGCCGGCGTCAGCGGTCTGACGTCCGCCGTGTTGCTGGCCGAGGCGGGCTGGCCGGTGCGGGTGTGGGCGGCCGAGATGCCGCAACAGACGACCTCGGCGGTGGCGGGCGCGGTATGGGCTCCCCCGCGGCCCGCCGAACGCGCCGCGGCGACACTCCGTTGGAGCGAGCACTCCCTGGAAGTGTTCACCAAGCTGGCCGACGACCCCGGCACCGGCGTTCGCATGGCGCCGGCGCTGGCGGTCGGGGGATTCGTCGAAGCGCAGGCGGCCTCGCCGGCGGCCGAGCTCATCCCCGACCTGCGGCCGGCCGACTCGGGCGACGTCCCGGCGGGCTTCGGCGCCGGCTTCCGCGCCACCATGCCGATGATCGACATGCCGCACTACCTGGACTACCTGACCCGGCGCCTGGCCGCGGCCGGCAGCGAAATCGAGGCGCGCCCGGTCGCGTCGTTGGCCGAGGTCGCCGACGCCGCACCGATCGTCGTCAACTGTGCCGGGCTCGGCGCAGGAGCTCTGACGGGCGACGACACCGTGCGGCCGCGGTTCGGCCAGCACGTCGTCCTGGCCAATCCCGGTCTGCGGCAACTTTTTATCGAGCTGGATGAGGGTCCGGAATGGACCTGTTTCTTCCCGCACCCCCAGCGCGTGGTGTGCGGCGGCATCAGCATCCCCGACCGCTGGGACACCACCCCGGATCCCGCGGTGAGCGACCGCATCCTGCAACGGTGCCGCCGGATCGAGCCGCGACTCGGCGAGGCCGAGGTGCTCGAGACGATCACCGCGCTCCGTCCCGACCGGCCGTCGGTGCGCGTGGAAGCCGAGCCCCTCGGGCGGGCTCCCCGACAAGCACTGTGTGTGCACAACTACGGCCACGGCGGCAACGGCGTGACCCTGTCGTGGGGGTGCGCGCGCGACGTGGTGGGTCTGGTCGAGGGAGCCGCGCGGTGAGCATCGACTACCGGCTGGACGATCACGTCGCCACCATCACGATCAACCGGCCCGAGACGCGAAACTCGTTGGACATGGCCCACTTTCGCGACTTGGCTCACACCTGGGCGGCGTTCCGCGACGACGAACGGGCCTGGGTCGCGGTGATCACCGGCGTCGGGCGGGACTTCTGCACGGGCGCCGACCTCAAGAAGTTCATCCCCGAACTCACCGGCGACCTGCCCAGACCCGCGGGGTGGAACAAGGACGACGCCATCCACGCGGTGCTGCACCGGTTTCCGGTGTACAAGCCGATCGTCGCCGCGGTGAACGGGACGTGCGTCGCGGGCGGCTTCGAGATGCTGACGTCCACCGACATCCGGGTCGCCGTCCCCGAGGCGCGCTTCGCGGTGATGGAGCCCAAGCGCGGCCTCTTCGCGGGCGGTGGGACCACCGTGCGGCTGCCGCGTCAGATGCCCTACCCGTTGGCGATGGAGCTGCTGCTGACGGCCGACATGGTGGACGCCGACCGGGCCCTTGCCATGGGACTCGTCAACCGCGTGGTCCCGGCGGATCGGCTGATGGACACCGCCTACGAGTTCGCCGACCGCATCGCTGCCAACGCCCCCCTGGCGGTCTTCGCGACGAAGCAGTCGGTCGTCGAAGGTTTGGCGCTCGACCTCAAGGCTGCCTACGACAACGAAACCCGGCACAGCGACCGAGTTTTCGAGACCGAGGACGCCAAGGAGGGGCCGCGCGCGTTCGCCGAGAAACGACCGCCGCGCTGGCGGGCGCGGTGAAGGTTTGGGCGCCTCAGGCGCGCGTGACGTCCCGGATGACCAGCGACAGCACCCAGCTCACGATTGACAGCATGATCGCGGCCCAGATCGCCGTCCACCAGAAGTGATCGATCTCCAGTCCCCAGTGGGTGGTGTGCACCGTGATCCACGAGGTGATCCACAACATCGACGCGTTGATGACGATATGGAAGAGGCCGAGGGTCACGATGTACAGCGGGATCGACAGGATCTGAACGACGGGCTTGATGAACGCGTTGACCAGACCGAAGATCACGGCGACGACGAAGATGATGCCGATCGTCTGCAACGTGGTGCTGCCGCCGACGAACCTCATGCCGTGCACGAAAAGCGTGACGATCCACATTGCGAGTCCGCTCAATGTGGCGCGAAGCAGAAATGGGCCCATGCGGGAAATCCTCCCACTCGCTCGGGTGCGGTTCAGTTGAGGTTGTAGAAACGCTGCGCGTTCAGCCCGCCGATCTTCTCGCGCGCCTCCTCGCTGATGTCGGCGCGGGTTCGCAGGTGCTTGGTGCTTTCCGGCCATTCGCCGTCCCAGTGCGGGTAATCGCTGGCGAACATGATGAAGTCGGCGCCGAGCACGTCGATCACGCCGGGCAGGATCGGTTCCTCCGGCTCGCACGTCACGAAGATGTTGCCCGCGGCCAGGTACTCGTGCGGATCGCGGCGCCAGCCGCGCTCGACCCAGTCGCCCCGCTTCTCGTAATGCTCGTGCAGCCGATCGATGAAGAACGGGACCCACCCCGCGCCCGCCTCGAGGAACGCGACCCGCAACTGCGGGTGCCGCTCGAAGACGCCGCCGGAGACCATCGCGGTCATCGCCGTCATCTGGTCGAACGGAAAGCTGATGCAGTGCACCTGAATGTAATTGGTGAAGCGGTCCACGCCGATCTTCGGCAGATGAATGCCGGGTGCGCCGTGCACGCCCAGCGGCATCTGAAGCTCGACGGCGGCGGCGTAGAACGGATCGAGGTCGGGATGGTCGAGGTTGCGGGTCTTGAGCGCCGGCGGGATCAGCGTCGCCACCAGCCCCAGCTCCTTGGCCTCGGTCATCACGTCGATGGCCGCCCGGCCGTGTTCGATCGGGGTGACCCCCACGCCGCGCAGCCGGCCCCCCGAGGAGGCGCAGTAATCCGCGATCCACTGGTTATAGAGCCGCGAGAATCCCGCGGCGAATTCCGGGTCCTCGAGACTGGGGGCGCACAGCCCCATGCTCGGATACAGCACCATCGTGTCGATGTGATCGCGGTCGGCGTCGCCCAGCACGCCCTCGGGTGAGCGGCAATTGATGTCGGGCGCCTTGCTGATCCCGTGCTCGGGCGGGCAACCGGCGCCGGGCCCCTCGTCCTCCGGATAGTTGCGGCCCTCGAACACCAACCGCAGCCGCCCGTCGGTGCTGGGCCTGACGTGGTCGGGCCAGCGCTTGATCGCTTCGATTGCCAGCGAGGGGTTCTCGGCGACGTGTCCGTCGGCGTCGATGATTCGCATGTATCCGGAACTTACTCTCGCGCATCGCCGCCCGGTACTGCACGATGCTGAAGTGACCACACGAAGCCCTCGACAGAGTCCTCGACAGAGGTTGACCGCCGATCAGCGGAACTCGTTCGTCGCAGCGTTGCTGGGCTGGACGATGGACGCCTTCGACTACTTCATCGTCGTGCTCGTCTACGCCGACATCGCCAAGACCTTCCATATCAGCAAGGCGGAGGTCGCGTTCGTCACGACGGCGACCCTGATCATGCGCCCCGTCGGCGCGCTGCTGTTCGGGCTGTGGGCGGACCGCGTCGGTCGGCGGCTGCCCCTGATGGTCGACGTGATGTTCTACTCGGTGGTCGGGTTCCTGTGCGCGTTCGCGCCCAATTTCACCGTTCTGGTGGTGCTGCGGCTGCTGTACGGCATCGGCATGGGCGGTGAGTGGGGGTTGGGGGCCGCGCTGGCCATGGAGAAGGTTCCGGTGGAGCGGCGCGGATTCTTTTCGGGGCTGCTGCAGGAGGGTTACGCGTTCGGTTATCTGCTGGCGAGCGTCGCGTCGCTGGTGGTGATGAACTGGCTGGGGTTGTCGTGGCGGTGGCTGTTCGCCCTGAGCATCATCCCGGCACTGATCAGCCTCATCATCCGCTACCGGGTGGAGGAGTCCGAGGTGTGGGAGGCCGCGCAGGACCGGATGCGGCTCACCAGCACCAGGATCCGCGACGTGCTGCGCGACGGGGCGATCATCCGGCGATTCTTCTACCTGGTGCTGCTGATGACCGCGTTCAACTGGATGAGTCACGGCACCCAGGACGTCTACCCGACGTTCTTGGGGGCAACGGGCAATCACGGCGCCGGGCTGCCCAGCGCGACCGTCAAGTTGATCGTGATCGTCTACAACGTCGGCGCCATCATCGGCGGCCTGTTCTTCGGGACGATGTCGCAGCGGTTCGGCCGCCGCTACACGATCATCTTCTGCGCGTTGTTGGGCCTGCCGATCGTGCCGCTGTTCGCCTACTCGCACAGCGCGGCGATGCTGTGCCTCGGCTCGTTTCTGATGCAGCTCTGCGTGCAGGGCGCGTGGGGCGTCATCCCCGCCCATCTCACCGAGATGTCCCCGGACGCCATCCGCGGCCTCTACCCCGGCGTGACCTACCAGCTCGGCAACCTGTTGGCCGCGTTCAACCTGCCCATCCAGGAACGCCTGGCCGAGTCACACGGCTACCCCTTCGCTTTGGCGGCGACGATCGTGCCGGTACTGATCGCCGTGGCGTTCCTCACACTGATCGGCAAGGATGCCACGGGGATTCGCTTCGGCACCTCCGAAAGCGCTTTCCTGCCAACCGAAATGACGTGAGGCTATTCGGCGGCGCCGAGCATGCGCAGCAGCAGGTGCATCGCGACCGTCGTCGACCGCTCGCGGACGTCGGAGCGGTTCCCGGGCAGCCGCAGCGTCCGGGTATCGGTACGGCCGTCGCCTAGCATGACGCTGAAACATACTGTGCCGACGGGCTTTTCCGGGGTGCCTCCGCCCGGGCCGGCGATCCCGGTGATCGCGACGGCGGTGTCCGCGCCGAAGCGTTTCAGCGCGCCCGCCGCCATCGCCTCGGCCACCGGTTCGGACACCGCGCCGTGTTGTTCGATGAGAGCCGGGTCGACGCCCAGTAGTTGGGCCTTCGCCTCGTTGGAATAGGACACGACGCCACCGGCCACGTAGTCCGAGGACCCGGCCCGATCGGTCAGTCGCGCCGCCAGCAGGCCCGCGGTGCAGGATTCCGCCGTCGCTATCCAGCGGCCTTGCAGCAACCGGGCCACCAGGTCGTCCACCTTCGAGCCGTCTTCGGAGTAGATCTGCTTTCCGTGGCGCTCGCGCAGCACCTCGGTCAGGCGCGCGTAGGCGTCCGCGGCGTCCGGTTCGTAGCGCGTGACCATTTCGATCTCCCCGCGGCGCAGGCAGGTGGTGATCTCCAGGCGCTCGAAACCGGGAACGGATTTCTCGGCGTCCCGCAGCGTTTCGGCCAGCCCCGACTCGGGCAGCCCGAACATGCGGATCGTGTCCTGCCGGTAGGTCGTTCGTCCGGCGATCGCCTCCTGCGCGGCGGGCGTCTCAATTGCCGTGTGCCACATGGGTTGAAGCTCGCGCGGCGGCCCCGGAAGCACGACGACCGTGGGCTTGCCGGGCACCACCACGCCCGGGGCCGTGCCCACGGGGTCAAGGACATGCGCGCCGTCGGGGATCATCGCCTGTTTGCGGTTGGCGGCCCTGATCGACTCGAAAGTGCCGGGGTCCAGAGCGGATTGGAACGCGGGATTGCGGCTCATCAGTTTCTTGAGGATCTCGGCGATCTTGTGCTCGGTTTTCTCGTCGAGGACCAGCTCGCGGCCGCAGAAGCGCGACACCACCTCGACGGTCATGTCGTCGGCCGTCGGGCCGAGCCCACCGCTGGTGACGATCAGGTCGACGCCCTGCTCGGCCATGAAACGCAGCTGCGCCTCGATGTCGGCCGGGCGGTCACCGCAGATGGTGATGTGCGCCAGCTCGACGCCCAGCTCGAGGAGGCGATCGGCGATCCAGGGGCCGTTCGCGTCTTGGACGCGCCCGGTGAGGACTTCGGTTCCGGTGACGACGATGCCTGCGCGTGCGCTCACCGGCATGAGCCTACTGGCGTGCCTTGTGTCGGTTGCCTGCACTAGCCTGAGGCGGTGGCCGGGACGTCTGCGCCGCGGATTCGCTACGCCAAATGCGGTGATATCGACATCGCCTACCAGGTCTTCGGCGAGGGCCCGGTCGACCTGGTCTTGCTGGCGGGACCGTCGATACCGATCGACTCGATCGACGCCGAGCCCTCCCTGCACCGCTTCTACCGGCGCCTAGCGTCGTTCAGCCGCGTGATCCGCTTCGATTTTCGCGGAATGGGCCTGTCGTCGCGGGTGCCGTCGCTGGAGATGATCGGGCCGAAGTTCTGGGCCGAGGACGCGATCGCCGTGATGGATGCGGTCGGCTGCGAGCAGGCGGCCGTCCTGGCGACAAGCTACAACGCGATGAGCGGGCTGGTGCTCGCCGCCGACTACGCCGAACGGGTGCGCAGCCTGGTGATCGTCAACGGCACCGCGCGGGTGTTGTGGGCGCCCGACTACCCCGTCGGCGCCCGGCCCAGCGCCACCGACCCGTTCACGTCCGTCGCGATCGAGCCCGACGCGGTTGAACAGGGGTTCGACGTGCTGGGAATCATCGCGCCCAGCGTCGCCCGCGACGACGCGTTTCGGGCGTGGTGGGACATCGCCGGCAACCGCGCGGCGTCGCCGAGCATGGCGCGTGCCGTGAGCAAGGTCGTGACCGAGAGCGACGTACGCGACACGCTCCCGCGCATCGGCGTGAAAACCCTTATCCTGCATCGAGATAACGTCCAATTCATCCTGGTGGACAATGGTCGTTACCTGGCGCAGCACATCGCCGGCGCACGCTATGTCGAACTGCCGGGCGAGGATTCGCTGTACTGGGTCGGCGACGCCGGGCCGATGCTCGGGGAAATCGAGGAGTTCATCACCGGCGTTCGCGGGGGCTCCGACAGCGAGCGCGTGCTCACCACGATCGTGTTCACCGACATCGTCGGCGGTACTCAGCGCGCCGCCGAACTCGGCGACCAACGATGGCGAGATCTGCTCGACCGGCACGACAACGTCGTCCGCCGGGAGATCAGGCGATTCGGCGGGACCGAAAGGAACCGGGCGGGTGACGGATTCCTCGCGACGTTTGTGAGTCCCAGCGCCGCAATTTCGTTCGCCGACGCCGTCGTCGAGGCGGTGCGTGTGCTCGGCGTCGAGGTGCGGGTCGGCATTCACGCGGGCGAGATCGAGGTTCGCGGCAACGACGTCGCCGGGCTGTCGGTGCACATCGGTGCGCGCGTTTCGGCGCTGGCCGGGCCGAGCGAGGTGCTGGTGTCCTCGACCTTGCGCGACATCGTGGCGGGCTCCGGGCGCGAGTTCGCGCCGCGCGGTGAGTACGAGCTCAAGGGCGTGCCGGACTTGTGGCGGCTCTACGCGCTGGTCCGCGAGAGGGCGAGCGTCAGGCCTTAGCCGTCGGGGCGCCGGGCTGACCGGGCTGACCGGGCTGTCCGGGTTGGCCGGGTTGGCCGGGTTGGCCACCGGCTCCGGGCGCCCCGCCTGCGCCGCCTGCGCCGCCATCGCCGCCTCGTCCGCCGTCGCCGCCTCGTCCGCCTGCGCCGCCCCGTCCGCCGTCGCCGCCTCGTCCGCCGTCGCCGCCTCGTCCGGCGTCGCCGCCTCGTCCGCCGTTCGCGGGTGTCTCGCTAGTCACGGCTTCACCTGCCTCCCTGGAAAGCCAGACCAGCCTATTTCGCCACGCGTTGCGCGACAATGAGCCGATGATCGAGCTCGAGGTTTTGCAGGCGGACGTGACCAGGCTCGACGTCGACGCGATCACCAACGCGGCCAACACCCAGCTGCGGCACGGTGGCGGTGTCGCCGCGGCAATCGCCCGCGCCGGCGGGCCCGAGGTGCAACGCGAGTCCACCGAGAAAGCCCCGATCGGGCTCGGGGACGCGGTCGAAACCACCGCCGGCGACATGCCGGCGCGCTACGTGATCCACGCGGCGACGATGGAGCTGGGCGGCCCGACTTGCGCCGAGAGCATCACGCGCGCAACGGCTTCCGCGTTGCGCAAGGCCGACGAACTCGGCTGCCGCTCGCTCGCGCTGGTGGCATTCGGCACCGGCGTGGGCGGCTTTCCGCTCGACGACGCGGCTCGGCTGATGGTCGGCGTCGTCCGGCAGCACCGGGCGAGCTCGCTGGAAAGGGTGGTGTTCGCGGTCCACGGCGACGCGGCCGAGCGGGCGTTCCGGGACGCGGTGCGCGGCTAACCGCCGGCCAGATAACGCTCGACGGTGGCGACCTTCTGCGTCATCGCGTCGTGGGCCCCCGCTCGCCAGTCCACCTTGATCACCGTGCTGACCCGGGGCGCGCGGGCGGCCACCGCCTCGACGGCGCGCTGGACGACGCCCATCACCTGCTCCCAGCTGTCGCCCTCGATCACGGTGAACATGGCGTCGGTCTTGTTGGGCAGGCCGGACTCGCGCACTACCCGAACCGCGTCGGCGACCATCTCGCCGACGCCCTCGCCGACGCCCAGCGGGGTGACCGAAAATGCGACGAGCACGGACACGTGACGAGCCTACCCAACCTTCTCGCGGCGAACCTGGCAGCATCGAGGGCCATGCGGGTTCTGGTGCAACGGGTCTCGTCGGCGTCGGTGTCGGTCGACGGCCGGGAGGTGGGAGCGATCCGGCCGGACGGCCAGGGCCTGTTGGCGTTCGTCGGTGTCACCCACAGCGACGATCCCGACAAGGCGCGCCGGCTGGCCGAAAAGCTCTGGAATCTGCGCATTCTCGCCGGCGAACGGTCCGCGTCCGACGTCAACGCGCCCATCTTGGTGGTCAGCCAGTTCACCCTGTACGCCGACACCGCCAAGGGGCGCCGTCCGTCATGGAACGCGGCCGCCCCCGCCGAGGTCGCCGAACCGCTGGTGACGGTGTTCGCGGACGCGTTGACAGCGCTGGGCGCCGAGGTGCAGACCGGTGTGTTCGGCGCGCACATGCACGTCGAATTGGTGAACGACGGCCCGGTCACGGTGTTGCTGGAGCTGTGACGGGTACGTTGGTTTTTCATGAGCACCACACCGGAATTCGGATCGCTTCGTTCCGACGACGACCAGTGGGACATCGTCAGCGGCGTGGGCTACACGGCGCTGCTGGTCGCGGGATGGCGGGCGCTGCACGCGGTGAGCCCGCAACCGCTGGTCCGGGATGAATACGCGAAGGCGTTCATCGCGGCCTCGCAGGATCCGTACCTGGCCGGTGTGCTCGCCAATCCCGGAACCTCCGACGACGAGATGGCCTTTCCGCGCCTGTACGGCGTGCAAACCCGGTTTTTCGACGACTTCTTCGCCTCGGCCGGAGGTGCGGGGATCCGGCAAGCGGTGATCGTCGCCGCCGGGTTGGACTCGCGGGCCTATCGCCTCGAATGGCCGTCCGGCACCACGGTTTTCGAGGTCGACCTGCCGAAGGTCCTGGAATTCAAGGCCCGCGTCCTGGCCGAGCAGGGCGCGACGCCGAAGGCCCGCCGCGTCGAGGTGGGGGCCGACCTGCGCACGGAGTGGTCGCGCACGTTGGAGGCGGCCGGCTTCGACGCGGAGACGCCCAGCGCCTGGTCGGTGGAGGGGGTGCTGCCCTATCTGACCGACGAGGCCCAGAACGCGCTCTTCACCCGCATCGGCGGGCTCAGCGCGACCGGCAGCCAAATCGCCATCGGCGCGCTGGGATCGCGGTTGGACCGCCGGCAGCTCGCCGCCCTGGAAGCCGACCATCCCGGGGTCAACATGTCCGGCGACGTCGACTTCTCCGCCCTCACCTACGAACCCCGGTCCGACCCGGCGGAATGGCTCGCCGCGCACGGCTGGGCGGTCGAACCGGTCCGCAACACGCTGGACCTGCAGGCCGGCTATGGGATGACCCCGCGTGAGGTCGACGTCAAGATCGACGCTTTCATGCACTCGCAATACATCACGGCGACGCGCTCGGGTTAAGGCGTCAGCAGGACCTTCACGTCGTCGCCGGACCGCGCCTCGGCGGTCGCGTAGCCTTTGGCCGCCTCGTCCAGCGGCAGTGTGGTGGTGAAGATTCCGTCGACGTCGAGCCGGCCGGACCGCAGCAGCGGGATCAACTCCGGCCAGGTCCGCTGGACCGGGGCCGTGGTCATCCGCAGCGTGATGCTGCGGATCAGGCAGCCCAAAGCGTTGAGCGGAAACGGATTCATGTCGTGCACACCCACCACCGAGACCGTGCCCCCCGCCCGTACCGCGTTGAGGGCGTCGGTCAGGGACGCGTCGGTGGCGACGGCGTCGATCACCGCGTCGGCGCCGCGGCCCCCCGTCGCCGCGAGGATGGCCTCGACCGCCGGCGCCTTGATCGGCGTTGCTCCCCACCGGGCGGCGCGGTCCAGCCGGCCATCGACCTGATCGACGGCGAAAACCGTTGCGGCGCCTTGGAAAAGCGCGCTGCGCAGCGAACACAACCCGACCGCGCCCAGGCCGATCACGGCCACGGTGCCGCCCAGCGGAATATCGGCGCGCTGGGCGGCGGCCCAGCCAGTGGCCAGGTTGTCGGTCAACAGCAGCGCCTGTTCGGTGCTGATCCCCTCGGGGGTCTTCAACAGCTGGAAATCGGCGGCGGGCACGGCGAGCAGGTCGGCCTGCGCTCCGCCGAGCAGACCCCCGCCGAAGATCTGGAACCCGGAGTAGCACAGGACCGGATCGCGGGTGGCACACCCCGGGCAGTGGCCGCAGCCGGTCACCGAAGACACCATGACCCGGTCGCCGGCCTTGACCGTGCGCACCTCGGGCCCGACTTCTACGACGGTGCCGACGGCTTCGTGGCCCAGCGCGATCGGATCGGGCATCGGGAAGTCGGCCTCGTAGAAGTGCAGATCGGATCCGCAGATGCCGGCGGCGGTGACTTCGACGATTGCTCCGTCCGGGCCGGGCAGAGCGGGATCCGGGCGGGTCTCGACTCGGATGTTGCGGGGTCCGTCGACGACTACCGTGCGCATGCTGGTGTGCTCACTTTCGTTCTCGCACAAGAAATTGCGACCAGTCGGGCTCGCGCACCGCGGCCCAGTATTCGTTGAGGCGCCACGGGCTGACGGTGTGGATCTCGCCGTCGGCGTTCTTGAAGTAGGAATGCTTGACGGCCGGGTGCGACCAGACCATCTTCTTGATCTGCGTTTGTGTTCGTTCGTGCCACGCGGTGGCGGCCTCGGCCTTCGGCTCGATCGAATGCAGCTTCTGCTCCGCCAGGCGCCGCAGGCACTGGTCGACGTAGCGCATCTGCAGTTCGGATTGGAAGATGAGGCTGCCGCCGTGGGCGAGGTGGGTTCCGGGTCCGTAGACAATGAAGAAGTTCGGAAATCCGGGCACCGTGATGCCCAGGTGAGCGTACGGACGACTCCCCCACATGTCGTGCAGGTCAATCCCGTTGCGGCCCCGAACTTTCAGCGGCCACAGCACGTCGGTGTGCCGGAACCCGGTGGCGTAGACGATGACGTCCGCGTCATGGGTCACGCCGTCCTCGGTGATCACGCCATGCGGGGCGATCTTCTGGATCGGGGTGCGGACCAACTCGACGTTGTCCCGTTGCAGTGTCCGCAGCCAGCTGCCGTTGTCCTGCAGGGTTCGCTTGCCCGTGGCGGGGTAGTCGGGCAGCACCTTGTCCAACAGCTCTTGGGAGTCCGGGCCCTCGCCGACCTGGCTGGTGATCCACTGCGAGAACATCATTCGCGCGGCGGCATTGATGTCGCTGACGGCGTAGTCCTGATCGGCGTAGTTCGGGTCGCCCTCCGCCGCGTCGAGGCCCTTGTCGGCGCCGGGCCACAGCACGAGGAACCGATACCACCGCCCGTAGAACGGCAGGTGGCGCATCGCCCAGCGGACGCCGTCGCCGACCTCGTCGTGGTACATGGCGTTCGGGAACATCCATTGGGCGGTCCGCTGGAACACCGTCAGCCGCTCGACTTGGTCGGCGATCGCGGGGGCGATCTGAAATCCGCTGGCGCCGGCGCCGATCAGCGCGACGCGCTTGCCCGTCAGGTCGACCGAGTGGTCCCAGGCGGCGGAGTGAAACGACGGTCCCTCGAAGCTGTCGGCCCCCTCGAATTCGGGGATATTCGGCCGGTTCAGCTGCCCGACCGCGGTGATGACCGCCCGCGCGGTGAGCGTGGTCGTCGCGCCGTCGGCGCCGCGAACCGAGACGCTCCAGGCGCCGTCGCCGTCGTTCCACTCGGCTGCGAGCACCTCGGTGTTCCATCGGATGTGCTCGGCGAGGTCGTGCTTGTTCATCACCTCGGTGAAATAGTCCTGCAACTCGTGCTGCTCGGCGAAGAAGTGAGTCCATTTGTTGTTGGGTTCGAAGCTGTAGCAATAGAAATGGTTCGCGACATCGACGCGGGCGCCGGGATAACTGTTCTCCCACCACGTTCCGCCGGGCCCGGCGTTCTTTTCGACGATGGTGAACGGGATGTTGGCTTGCTTGAGGCGGATTCCGGCCAGAATGCCCGATTCGCCGCACCCGACCACCAGGACCGGTAGCTCGGCGGCGGCGTCGGCCGGCAGCGCGGCCGGGCGACGGGGGTCTACGCCCTCGAGGTCCATCTCCTCGAGGATCAGCGGCAGGTAATCGTCGGTCACGTGTTCGCAGGCGGCCCAGTCCATCATTTCGCGGATGAGTTCGGGGCTCAGCGGCTCGGGCTCGGGGCAACCGCGGTCCCGGTAGTCGGTGATCACCGGCAGCGCCGCCGCGCGGGCCCGGGCCTTGTCCTCCTCCGACATGAACCCCTGGACCTCGTTGAGGAAGATCCCCATGGGCTTGAAGTCCCGGATGAACCGCGGGTCGCCGGTGATGTGGACGAGCGACAGCAGCAGGGTCGGGATGCTGACATCCTCGAGCGCGGCAGCGATTTCGGCCGTCGGGGTGGTGAACGGATGGCCGGCATAGCGGCTGCGCATCAAGCCGATCCTTCCGGTAGGCGGGACTCCGGCGAATTACGCTACGCATGGTTTCGTAATTGGCAGCACCACGCTACCCCGCGACGCCGGAGACGATCAAGAGCCGCTACGGGTCGTCGTCGGTGTCGCGGAGGAATCGTTCGGGGTGATGAAAGCTGTTGGTGCGGGGTTGGCCGCGGTCCAAATGAGGCGGCGGCAGCCATTCGGTCTCGCCGCGGGCGTTGGTGCGGGTGGTCCAGCCTTGTTCGGCGAGCCGGTTGTCGGGTCCGCAGGCCAGCGTGAGGTCGTCGATGTCGGTGCGGCGCGTCGCCGCCCAGCTGCGGACGTGGTGGACCTGGCTGTGATAGGCGGGGGCGTCGCAGCCCGGTTTGGTGCACCCGCGGTCCTTCGCGTAGAGCACGATTCGTTGTGCGCGTGACGCCAGCCGCTTCGTGTGATGCAGCGCCAACGCTTTACCGCGGTCGAAGATCGCCAAGTAGTGGTGCGCGTGGCCGGCCCAGCGGATCACATCCGACATCGGCACCAGGGTGCCGCCGGCGGTCAGGGCCTTGCCGGCGGCGGCCTCCAGCTCCTTGAGCGTGGTGGTCACGATGATCGACACCGGTAATCCGTTGTGGCTGCCGAGCTCACCCGAGGCGAACATTGCGCGCAGCCCGGCGAGCAGTCCGTCGTGATTGCGTTGGGCTTGGGATCGGCTGTCGCGGCGCACCGCAGCGTCGTCGGGCGCCGCGTCGACGAAGGGCATCTCATCTTCGGGGTTGCATGCGCCGGGGGCGGCCAGCTTGGCCAACATCGCCTCGATGGCCGCGCGCAACTCCGGGGTCACCGTGCCACTGATTTTCGACATGCCGTCGAATTCTTGTGCGCCGATGGTGATTCCGCGCCTGCGCGCTCTTTGTTGGTCGCTGAATTGGCCGTCGGGGTTGAGCCAGTCCATGATCCGCTGGGCGTATTTGGCGAGCTCGTCGGGGCGATAGTGGCTGGCTTTGTCGGCCAGGTCGGCTTCGGCGGCCTCACGGGTGGACAGGTCCACTTCGGCGGGCAGGTGGGCGAAGAAGCTGCGGATCACCCGCACGTGCGTCTCGCCGATCAGCCCTTCGCGTTGGGCGCTCGCGGTTGCGGCCAGGTGTGGCGGCAGCGACTCGCCGGTGAGCGCGCGACGCTCACCTAAGTCCTCGGCTTCGTCGATGCGCCGGGCGGCGTCGGCCTTGGTGATCCGCAACCGGTCGGCCAGCGCGCAGCGCAGCGTGCCGCCCAGCTCTTCAGCGCTGGCCTGCGCGCCGACTTGATTGATCAACGCGTGCTGCGGGGCCCGCAGCCGGCGGGCCGCGCCTTCCAACTGCTCCAGCGCCGCCAGTCGCTCCGGGGTGGTCAACACGTCAAACGACAGATCGCAGAGCCGCTTCAGGTCCCCGTTGAACGCATCGAAGGCCGTGACGATCTCCTCGCGCGTACTCGAACTCATGTTCGAAAGACTACGGCAGCCCACCGACAGAATCGCCGAGATGAAACCCCTGAAACCAAAGTGACGGAAGTGGTTTCAGCCGCTAGGGAGTTCCGTTCTTGCCAGGCGCTCCAAACAGGCCGCCGAGGCCGCCGGTGCCGCCGTGCCCGGGGAGGTGGCCGTTGCCGCCGTTGCCGCCGATACCGAATATCGACGGGGTGAAGGAGCCGCCGCTCACCAACCCGGCGTTGCCGCCGTTGCCGCCGTTGGCACCGCCGCTGCCGGTGCCGGCATCGCCGCCGACGCCGCCGGCGCTGAAGAACCCAAGGCCCGCGCCGCCGTCGCCGCCGTTGTTGAAGCCGTTGCCAGACGGAGCGGCGCCGCCGTGACCGCCGGCGCCGCCGATGGCGCCGCCCAGCGCGGCCGCCAGGCCACCGGCCCCGCCGGTGCCGCCGTTGCCGAGCGTCGAGGCGCCGCCGGCCCCGCCCGCGCCGCCGCCGGCGATCCCGGCCACCGTGGCTGCCGTACCGCCGGCGCCGCCGAGGCCGCCGGTGCCGTTGCCGCTGGCCGCCCCGCCCACGCCGCCGTTGCCGCCGATGGACGCGCCCCACCCAATGAAGTCCGGGGCAGCGGCGGCGCCGCCGGCACCCCCGGCCCCGGCGAGTCCGGTCGTGGCGGCCCCGCCCGCGCCGCCCGCGCCGGCCTGGGTCAGGTCGATCCCGAAGAAGCCGGACGAACCGCTGTTGCCGCCCGCGCCGCCGGCGCCGCCTGCAACACCGGCGCCGCCGGCGCCCCCGTTCCCACCTTGGCTCAAGTCGATCCCGAACGGGATCCGAGCGAAGCCCTGGCCGCCGGCCCCACCGGCCCCGCCGACCAAGCCGTCGCCGCCGGCGCCGCCGGCCCCGCCGAAGCCGGTAAAGAGGCCGGTCCCATTGCCGCCGGCGCCGCCGGCGCCCCCGGTACCCGGGCCAGCGGTGGCGTTGCCGCCAGCCCCGCCGGCCCCGCCGATGCCCGAGAGGAAACCGGAGTTGCCGCCGGTGCCGCCGGCACCGGCGTTGCTGCCGGCGATGGGCGCGCCGGCGCCGCCAGTCCCGCCGGCGCCGCCGGACCCGATCAGGAACGCGTTGCCGCCGGCGCCGCCGACACCGCCCGGAAGGGCGGCGAGGAGGGCGCCCCCACCCGTCCCGCCGGCGCCGCCGTTGCCCCACAGCCACCCGCCGGTCCCGCCGGCGCCGCCCGCCATGCCGGGACCGCCTATCCCGCCGGTCCCGCCGGCGCCGATGAGGCCCGCGGGCCCGCCGGCGCCGCCGGCCAGACCGGCGCCACCCGAGCCGCCGTTGCCGCCGCGACCAAACAAAAGCCCGCCCGGGCCGCCCGGCGCCCCGGTGCCGGCTGCGCCATCGGTGCCGGGGCCGATCAGCGGACGCCCCAGCAGCAGCTCGGTCGGGGTGTTGATGACCCCCAGCACGTCTTGCGCGATGGTCTGCAGCGGGTTCGCGCTGGCCGCCTCGGTCGCCGCGTAGGCGCCGCCGGTGCCCTGCAGAAGCTGGACGAATTGGGCGTGAAAGGCCGCGGCCTGAGCGCTGGCGTACTGGTATTGGGCGGCGTGACTGGAGAACAAGGAGGCGATCGCCGTCGACACCTCGTCGCTTGCGGCGGCGAGTACGCCGGTGGTGTTGGCCGCCGCGGCCGAACTGGCCGCGTTCAGTGTTGAGCCGATAGTCGCCACATTCTCTGCCGCCGTCGCAACCGCATCCGGAACTGCAACCACAAACGACATCCGACAACCTCCGCATCACTCGGCCCCGGGCGAATGGTAGGCATTTCCGGCCGTTAATTCGACACGTTTACAACAATTCAAAGCTGGTTCCCAGCCGCAGCTAAGCGGACAACAATTAATCAACCCCGCATTTGCGGCGCCCAGGCGAACTGGAGGTAACGAGCGTCGTGGCCCCGTTACTCACTGCATGCAGCGGCTTTCTGCTCGCCGTCTTGTGGATGGACCTGATTTTCGACGTCCAGGTTCTCCAAAACCGAAGCGCGGGTGAGGAATTGGCCGAGCCCGTGCTCGCTTCGATCGCGAATTACTACCACCGGGCGACGACAACATCGCGGCCGATGAGCCGGCTCATCGCCCTGGTCATGCTGATCTTGTTGGCCGCGTTGGGGATTCAGGCCGCTAAAGGCCACGACCCCGGGTGGCTGCTGGCGATATCGGCGGCACTCGCGGGTGTCCCGATTGCGCTTGCGCTGACGCGCACCGTGCCCGCGGCGGTTCGGCTCGGGCGCCGGGCGGACGGGCCGGCCGAACAGACGCGGCTGGCGCGGGCGATCTGCCGCGACCACCTCGTCAGCTTCGGCAGTATGCTGGCGTTCGTGGTCCTGTGGACCACCTGACGCGCCGCGACACATCCGCGATACGTCGTAGTGGCTACGCGCTGGCCGGGGGCGGCTGGCCACGTCAGCGGGGTCCGTACTAAACTAGAACACGTTTCAGTTCTTTTCGCATATCTTCACAACAGGTCAAGCTTCCAGGAGTAGGCATGCACACCGCGATCTGCGACGAACTCGGCATCGAGTTTCCGATCTTCGCCTTTACCCACTGCCGCGATGTCGTGGTGGCTGTCAGCAAGGCCGGTGGTTTCGGCGTGCTGGGCGCCGTCGGCTTCACGCCCGAGCAGCTGGAGATCGAGCTCAACTGGATCGACGAGAACATCGGCGACCACCCCTACGGCGTCGACATCGTGATCCCGAACAAATACGAGGGCATGGACTCGCACCTGTCGGCCGAGGAGCTGGCCGAAACGCTGCGCAAGATGGTGCCGCAGGAGCACCTCGACTTCGGCAAGAAGATCCTCGCGGACCACGGCGTGCCGGTGGAAGACAGCGACGGGGACAGCTTGCAGCTGCTGGGTTGGACGGAGGCGACGGCCACCCCGCAGGTCGAGGTGGCGTTGAAGCACCCCAAGGTGAAGATGATCGCCAACGCGCTGGGCACCCCGCCGGCCGACATGATCAAGCACATTCACGAGGCCGGGCTCAAGGTGGCCGCGCTGTGCGGCTCGCCGTCGCAGGCGCGCAAGCACGCCGACGCTGGCGTCGACATCATCATCGCCCAGGGCGGCGAGGCCGGCGGGCACTGCGGCGAGGTGGGCTCAATCGTGTTGTGGCCGCAGGTCGTTAAGGAGGTCGCGCCCGTGCCGGTGCTGGCGGCCGGAGGCATCGGGAGCGGCCAGCAGATCGCGGCCGCCCTGGCGCTGGGCGCCCAAGGGGCCTGGACCGGCTCGCAGTGGCTGATGGTCGAGGAGTCCTCGAACACGCCGGTGCAGCAGCAGGCGTACGTCAAGGCGGGCAGCCGCGACACCGTCCGCAGCCGTTCGTTCACGGGCAAGCCGGCCCGGATGCTGCGCAACGACTGGACCGAGGCGTGGGAGCAGCCCGACAACCCCAAGCCGCTCGGAATGCCGTTGCAGTACATGGTTTCCGGCATGGCGGTGCGCGCCACGAACAGGTACCCCAACGAGTCCGTCGACGTGGCATTCAACCCGGTCGGCCAGGTGGTCGGTCAGTTCACCAAGGTGGAGAAGACGGCGACCGTCATCGAGCGGTGGGTGCAGGAGTACCTGGAAGCGACCAACAGGCTCGACGAGCTGAACGAGGCCGCCACCGTCTGACGACTACTCGTCGTCGACTTCGTCGATTTCGTCGCTACCGGGACCGGTGAAGACCTCCTTCGTCCGGTCCACCGCGTAGGTGCCGATATCGATCGAGTTCTGCACGATGCCGCTGGCGCCGCCCGCGATGTCGCCCCGAATGATGTCACTGGCGTGTTCGACGATGTCCGACGCCTTCTCGACGGCGTTGGTGGCGATGTCGCGGGCCGCGTCGACCGCGTCTTTCGGATTGAAGCCCATCGGAATCTCCTTTTGTCGCAGGACCTTTGGTATTGCTCTAGTAGTTCACCAGGGTGCGCCAGTAATCCTCCGGGATCTCGGCACCGGACCGCAATATCCGGGCCAGCCCGACGGCCATCGCGATGCCGAGGAGGCCCAGCCATAGTCCGGTGACCGCGATGATCCCCCACAGCGCGGCGGTGACCGCCGGCCACGGCGACAGCACGGCCAGCACCGGCGCGAAGAAGAAGCCGGCCCCGACGTACCAGGCCGAGCCCGCGCGATCGGACGCGAGGACGAACCGCAGCCAGCGCGGCACCGGCGCTTCGGGGAGCTGGGCCCGGCTCATCGCGTCAGCCGTTCATCCCGACGGGGGGAAGAACCCCGCACCGGTGAACCATCCCTCTTGCCAGCCTTTGTCTCCCAGGCAAAGCATGGGCAGACCCCGATCGGACTGTGCCGCCGCCTGCGGGCCCGGGCACTTCGCGCCGGCCTGCTGCACGCCGTACAGCGGATAGGAGATGACCCAGTATCCGGTGGTGGCGGCGGGGAACTGGTTCGGCGGCGGGAAGTGGCACGCCTCCGCCTGACCGCTGGGGCCCCGCCCGAAGATGAAGCTCTCGTAGTTGTCGCACGGCGCGCCCAGCGACGCCTGGTAGTTCATCCCCGGCACGTCGCCGTCGTAATGCGGATCGGCGGCCGCGCACGGCGCCACGCCGATCGTGATGCCCGCTATGGAAGCGGCGCTGAGCAGTTCGCGAATCATGTTCCACCCCGCCTGTCGCCTGTGACCTGCATCAGAGCATATGGGACCGTCAGCGGCGCCGGTAGGTGCAGATCAGTACCCCGGTGCCCGTCGGCGTCGCGGACACCAGCTCCAGTGCGCGGGCCCGCCCGTCGTCGGGGAACACCCGCTTGCCGCCGCCGAGCAGGATCGGCTCGAGCATCAGCCGGTATTCGTCGACCAGGTCGTGCTCGATCAGCTGCGCGGACAGCGACGCGCTGCCCATCACCTGGAGCGCCCGACCGTCTCGCCCGCGCAGCTCGCGTATCGCGCCGATCGCGTCGTCCGCGGGCAGCAGGGTCGAGCCGGGCCAGTCGAGATCGTCCTGGCCGAGCGTCCGGGACGCTACGTACTTGGGGATCTCGTTCATCCGGTCCGCGAACTCGTCGCCGGCGCGACCCGGCCAGGCTGCCGCCATCGACTGCCAGGTGCGACGGCCGAACAACAGCGCGTCGGTCTCGGCCAGTAGCTCGGAGACGGCCGGCCCCATGGTCTCGGGTTCGAAGTACCGCATCGACCAACCGCCGTGCGCGAATCCCCCGTCGCTGTCCTCGCCCTGGCCGCCCGGGGCTTGGACGACGCCGTCCAGACTCATGAAGTCGCTCAGAACTATGTGCATGCCCATACAGACCGGCGGCGCCCGCGAAACTCATCGGCGGTGAACACGTTGCAATTCGGCCCGGCGATCTTGCCGCAATCCTTCCCAACGGTGGTGTAGCAGTGGTTTATTTGGCACAAAGAAGACGACTAGACGACTTCGTATGAAGGAGCGCACCTTGTCAGCATCGAAGACGACCACGGAGCCGAATCTGCCGCCCGGGTTCGATTTCACCGACCCGGATATCCATGCCGAGCGGCTCCCGGTGGAGGAGCTGGCCGAGTTGCGCCGGACCGCGCCGATTTGGTGGAACGAGCAGCCGATCGGGGCGGGCGGGTTCGACGACGGCGGCTTCTGGGTGGTGTCCAAGCACAAGGACGTCAAAGAGGTTTCGTTGCGCAGCGACGTCTTCTCCAGCCTGCAGAAGACGGCCCTGCCGCGGTACAAGGACGGCACCGTCGGCGAGCAGGTCGAACGCGGCAAGTTCGTGCTGCTCAACATGGACGCGCCGCAGCACACCCGGCTGCGCAAGATCATCTCGCGGGCGTTCACGCCCCGGGCGATCGAGCGGCTGCGCGGCGACCTGGCCGAGCGCGCGCGGCACATCGTCGAGGAAGCCGCCGCCGAGGGTCGCGGCGACTTCGTCGAGCAGGTCTCGTGCGAGCTGCCGTTGCAGGCCATCGCGGGATTGATGGGCGTCCCCCAGGACGAGCGCAAGAAGCTCTTCCACTGGTCCAACGAGATGGTGGGCGACCAGGACCCCGAGTTCGCCAACAACGACGCCATCACCGCGTCCGTAGAACTCATCACGTACGGCATGCAGATGGCCGCCGACCGGACGAAGAACCCGGGCGACGACCTCGTCACCAAGCTGGTGCAGGCCGACATCGACGGCCACAAGCTCTCCGACGACGAGTTCGGCTTCTTCGTGATCCTGCTGGCGGTGGCCGGCAACGAGACCACCCGCAACTCCATCACCCAGGGCATGATGGCGTTCACCGATTTCCCCGACCAGTGGGAGCTGTTCAAAAAGGAACGCCCCGGCACCGCGGCCGACGAGATCGTGCGGTGGGCCACCCCGGTCACGTCGTTTCAGCGCACCGCGCTCGAGGACTACGAGCTGTCCGGCGTCCAGATCAAGAAGGGCCAGCGGGTGGTAATGGTCTACCGCTCGGCCAATTTCGACGAGGAGGTGTTCGACGACCCGTTCACCTTCAACATCCTGCGCGACCCCAACCCGCACGTGGGATTCGGTGGCACCGGCGCGCACTACTGCATCGGGGCCAACCTGGCGCGCATGACGATCGATTTGATGTTCAACGCGATCGCCGACGGCATCCCGAACCTGGAATCGATCGGCAAGCCCGAACGGCTGCGCTCCGGCTGGCTCAACGGCATCAAGCACTGGCAGGTCGACTACCACTCCGACGGAGCGAAATCGCCTGCCGCGCACTAACCTCAAGCGCATGGCTACCCATCGAGCTGTTCACGTAGCGTCGGCCGGGGCACCGTTGGAACTGGTCGATGTCGAAACCAGGCCACCAGGCCGCGACGAGGCGCGGCTGACGGTCACCGCCTGTGGGATCTGCGGCACGGACGCGCACTTTGTCGCGGGTGGCTTCCCCGGGATGACGTGGCCGCTGACCCCAGGGCACGAAATCGCCGGCACGATCGCCGAACTCGGTGCCGGCGTCGAGGGTTTCGCGGTCGGCGATCGCGTCGCGGTCGGCTGGTTCGGCGGGTGCTGCTACCACTGCGATCAATGCCGAAGAGGGCACTTCATTCATTGCGAAAACGGGAAGGTGCCCAGTTATCAATACCCGGGTGGGTACGCGGAGTCGGTGACCGTCCCGGCCAGCGCGCTCGCCCGGATACCGGCGGGGCTGTCCGACGCCGAGGCCGCGCCGATGGGCTGCGCCGGCGTCACCACCTACAACGCCCTGCGGCATACGAAGGCGGTGCCGGGCGACCGGGTCGCCGTCCTCGGCGTCGGCGGGCTCGGCCACCTCGGGGTGCAGTTCGCGCGGGCGATGGGCTTCGAGACCATCGCGATCAACCGGGGCGCCGGCAAGGAGGAGGACGCCCGGAAGTTGGGCGCCCACCACTACATTGACTCCACCGCCGCCGACCCGGCCGAAGCGCTGAAGGCCCTGGGCGGCGCGGCGGTCGTGCTCGCGACTGCGGGCAACTCGCCCGCGATGGCCGCGACCGTCGGCGGGATATCGCCGCAAGGCGAGCTCGTCACCATCGGCGTGACACCCGAACCGTTGCCGATCAGTCCGATCCAGCTCATCACGCCGGGTGTCAGCATCGTCGGCCATCCCTCCGGCACGGCCAAAGACGTCGAGGACACCATGCATTTCGCGGTCCTGTCCGGTGTGCGGGCGTGGATCGAGGAGCTGCCGCTGGCGCAGGCGGCCGAGGGCTTTGCGGCGTTGGAACAGGGGCGAGCGCACTACCGCACCGTTTTGACGATGTGACGACGGTCGCGCTGTGACCGACCTGTGGACCCTGACCGCCTCCGACGGCGAGTTGCTGATCCGCACCGGCGTCGCGGGCCGGGCGGCGCGGATGGGCCATCGGCTCACCATCGCGATGACGCGCTGGGAGGCCACGGTGGCCTGGGCCGCCGCCGAGCCGGTCACCGCGGAACTGACCGTCGACGTCGAGTCGTTCGAGGTGCTGCGCGGCGAGGGCGGTGTCAAGGCGTTGTCCGGGCCGGAAAAGGCCCTGGTGAAATCGAACGCGCTGAAGTCGTTGGGCGCCAACCGCTATCCCGAGATCCGGTTCATGGCGGACACGATCGAGAAGAGCCGCGACGGCTACCGCCTGGCCGGCAAGCTGCACATCAACGGGCAGTCCCGAAAGCACGTAATCGATTTGCGCACAGAGGATCTCGGTGACCAGTGGCGAATGACCGCCGAATCGCGGGTCCGCCAAACCGATTACGGCGTCAAGCCGTACTCACTGCTGATAGGCTCGCTGCGGGTCGACGACGAGGTGACGGTGTCGTTCAGCGCGGCTTACGCCAAGAACGGTTGAGCTAGGGCGTCGGCGCGTGGGGCGGCGCGGGTTCACCCGTGTCCCCGGGGATGTGCTCGAGCACCCGGGTCAAGTACGGCTGACGGTCGTTCGAGGCCGGCTGCTGCTCGCCGGCGGCGGCTTGCTGCTCCCCTCCGGACCCCGGCTCGGGGGCCGGTTCGCCCGCGGGCGCCTTCGACTGCGGGGCGGGCGGCACCGCTTCCGGCGGCGGGGCGGGAGCGGGCGCGACGGCCTCGGCGATCTGGGGCGGAGGCGCGTGCACGACCCGTTTGCCCGGAGCGGACTCGCTGGCCGGGGCCAGTTGAATGCCCAGGGCGAGCGAAAGCGACGAAACGAAGGTGATCGCTCCCGCGGCCAACGCGGTCATGGCACCGGCGTAGGACAGCTTGCGGGGGCGCGCCTCGGGCGCTACGGCGGGCTCACCGATGTGCGACACGAGTTGATCGTCGGTGAATTCGGTGCTTCGCGCCGCGGCCAGCGCCGCCCCGCGCGCGATCGTCACCTGAGCCATCGTCTGCGCGAAAACCGGTACGGGCAAGGTCTTTTCGAGCTGCCACGAGAATCCGTCGACGTCGTTGCCCGCGCCGACGACAACCACCCCGCCGGGCCGCCAGCCCGTGGGTCGTTCGAACATCCCGCTCAGCCAGGACGTCAGCCCGTCGAAGCCACCGCGCACGTGCTTGACGGCTGTTTGGGCCTGGCCTTCGCGGGTGTCGACCATGACGACCGTGGCCCACTCGTGGTCGAGGATGCACACGGCGGTCTGCTCGTATCCGATGACCGGTGCGATCGCGAGTGCCAGGGTCTCGACCGCCTCCAGCAACCGAACGGGTACCACGTTGTCGAAGCCGGCATCGGTCAAGGCCTCCACCAGCAGCGCCGCCTGCGCGGCCGAATCGTCGTTCCAAGTCAGTCCGATGACCCGCACCCGGCGCTCGCCGGCGGACGCAAGCGCATCCACCCGCAATACCTCGTCCGCCACTTGCTCCGCGGTGTTCAGGGTGCGCGTGCCGCGGCCGGCGCTCAGGCTCAGCTGGCGGTGGTCCAGGATCGTGCCGTCTGCGCCGTGCCCTTCAGCCAGGACCCACCCGACCGTGGTCGGCGTCAGCGATAGCCCCAGTACCGTGTCCAAGTCTGCACCTCAATCGGTCCCGGACCGCCTACGCCCTCAGGCCGCACTCACGCACCAAAAAGGCTGGCGCGGCGGTTCTATGAGGGCCGGAACGGACCGGGATGTGTGGTCTCCATCGGCTTGCTCCGTGAGAGCCTACGCGGTCCGCGCGAGTTCGGCTCCCCCGGTTCCAAATCTCCGCCATCGTCGCAGGCGAACGCCGTAAGCCCGGGAATCGCGGCCCGGCAGCCGACGTAAAACGGCTGGTGACGCGCTCCGCGATTTCAATGGGCCCACCTTTTACGGCCGCGAAAAATTGCCGCGCCGCCGGCGCCAATCGAACGCGTGGGCGACCAACTCCGACACTCCCGGCGGCACCGGAGTACGTCGCGCGCCGCACGGCGGAAATCGGCCCCGCCAATTTCGATCGGAAGTGGCCTTTCCGTAAGTCGGATGCCGCCGGCTCCCCCGGGCCCACGGCGCTCGATACCGCTGCTGCCTCGGTCTTTCCGGCGCAAAGGTGGTTAACCCGGGGACCCGTCGCGCCGGCACTCGCACCACCGCCGTCGGCTTATCCACAATGCGAAATTCCGACCGAAACCGATACGAAACTGAGACACCAACGCGTCCCGATCGACATTTCGATCAATGAACCGGTAAATTCCTGCTGAGACCGCGATCACACGGACGGACAAGGGGCAGGTATGACAGACGTGAGCGAGAAGATCCGGGCCTGGGGGCGCCGGCTTTTGGTCGGTGCGGCGGCTGCTGTCACCATGCCGGGCCTGATCGGTCTTGCGGGGGGCTCGCCGACCGCGGGGGCGTTCTCGCGCCCGGGTCTGCCCGTCGAGTACCTGCAAGTTCCGTCCGCGTCGATGGGACGCAGCATCAAGGTGCAGTTCCAAAGCGGCGGCGACGGCTCCCCCGCGGTATACCTGCTCGACGGCCTGCGTGCCCAGGACGACTACAACGGTTGGGACATCAACACGCCCGCGTTCGAGTGGTACTACAAGTCGGGCCTGTCGGTCGTCATGCCGGTCGGTGGGCAGTCCAGCTTCTACACCGACTGGTACCGCCCGGCGTGTGGGAAGGCCGGCTGCTCGACCTACAAGTGGGAGACGTTCCTGACCAGCGAGCTGCCCGGCTACCTGTCGTCGCAGCGCAGCGTCAAGGCGAACGGCAGTGCCGCGATCGGCATCTCGATGGCGGGTGCGTCGGCGATGAACCTGGCGAATTACCACCCGGGCCAGTTCGTCTACGCCGGCTCGCTGTCGGGCTACCTCAGCCCGTCCACCGGGCAGGGCTGGATCGGCCTGGCGATGGGCGATGCCGGCGGCTACAAGAAGGAAGACATGTGGGGGCCGGACAACGACCCCGCGTGGCAACGTAACGACCCGCTGGTCAACGTCAACCTGCTCGTCGAACACAACACCCGGCTCTGGGTGTACTGCGGCAACGGGACCCCGAACGAGCTGGGCGGGGCCAACTTGCCGGCGACGTTCCTCGAGAGCAACTTCATGATCGGCGTCAACAAGAAGTTCCAGGACGCCTACAACGCCGCGGGCGGCCACAACGCCGTGTTCAACTTCCCCGCCTACGGAACCCACAGCTGGGAGTACTGGGGAGCGCAGCTCAACGCGATGAAGGGCGACCTGCAGAGCAGCCTGGGCGCTACCCCCGGCGGCGGTGGATAACACCTGACCTGCCGGAGGTTCCGCTACTGCGCTTGACGACGAGGTCAGGCGCAGTAGCGCGTTAGGAGGCCTTCACCCGGTCGGTGACGTCGGTCCACGCCGTCGCGTCGGTGCGGTGGTTGTTCATGTTCCGGCACTGGCCGTAGACGCGCAGGACGCCCACGTTCGGGGCGTCGGTCTCGCGGTACACGATCGCCGTGACGGCGTCCTTGGTGAGGGACCTGGCGAACAGGTGATCGTTGGGGGGCAGGCCCTCGGTCCAGCCGTGGCCGGCGAGCGTCGCCGCGAGCGTCGGGAAGTAGGCCTCCGGCCGCGCATCGGCCGGCAGCGCGAAGGTCAGGTAGATCGCGCCCTGGTACGGCGGGTCCTCACGGTTCTTGCACGACATCAGGGTGTAGCCAGCCGACGCCGTCCGCAGTCCGGTCAGGGTGACGATCTGCCTGGCCGACTCGACGGCCTGGGCCTCGGACTGGTCGTCGCCGACCGGGTTGGCGGGATGGTCGAGGACGTCGGAGGGCGTCGTGTGCAGCCTGTCCACCAACAGGATGGTTCCGCCCAAGACCAGCGAGGCCGTAAGCGCGGCGGCGATCAGCGCGCGAACCTGCGTCGAGCGCAACCAATCTCCGCGGGACACCTGAGACATCAGTGTCAGGCTAACTCGGCGGAAAGGCGGAGTCGGGCGAGAATCATGGTCATGACGGGCACTTGCGGTCGGTTCCACCGCCGGGTGGGGCGCATGGCGTTGGCCGGGGTGGTGGCCGTCCTGTTGCTCGCGGCGCCGGACGCGCGGGGTGACGCCGACAGTCAGCTACTCGGGTTGGTCGACGCGGCCGCGCAGCGGCTGCAGGTCGCCGAGCCGGTGGCCGCCTTCAAATGGAATACGCGCGGTGCCATCGAGGACCCGGGCCGGGTCCAACAGGAGCTCGCCAAACTGGGCGCCGAGGCGAGCGCCGCGCGGATCGACCCGGACTACGTCACCCGCGTCTTCGGCGATCAGATAAGCGCCACCGAGGCGATCGAATACAGCCGGTTCGCCGACTGGAAGCTGAACCCGGCGGCCGCGCCGACGGTGGCGCCGGATCTGTCGCAGTCGCGGTCGACGATCGACGGCCTCAACCACACGATGCTGACCCAAATCGTGGCCGGCTGGGACCTGCTGCACTCGGCGGGCTGCGCCGCGGACCTGGACGCCGCCCGGAGCGACGTCGTACGCGCCCGCCAACTCGACGGCCTTTACCAACAAGCCCTTTCGCGTGCGACCCAGTCGTATTGCCAGGGCTAATTTAGCCATTTCTCACCATTCTCTAAAGCTCCGATTTCGCTGGTCAGCGGCCCAATTTCCCTGCTAGGCGGCTTATCTCGCGACCTTTTCGAATCGGTAACGCTTCGGACACGCCCGTCGAAATGTCTGGCATGAGAAAACTCTGCAAGCCTCTCGTCACGTCCGCCATCATCGGTGGGTTCGTTGCAGCATCGCTGAGTTCCTCCGGCGTCGCAGGCGCCGCTCCCGGCGCCCCTAACTGGGACGCGGTCGCGCAATGCGAGTCCGGCGGCAACTGGCACGCCAACACCGGAAACGGCGAATACGGTGGGCTGCAATTCAAGCCGGGCACCTGGGCCTCCTACGGTGGCGTCGGCAATCCGGCGGCCGCGTCCAGGGAAGAGCAGATCGCCGTCGCCAACCGGGTTTTCGCGCAGGACGGACTCGACCCGTGGCCGAAGTGTGGCTCGGCGTCCGGCCTCCCGATCGCGGTGTACACGCACCCCGCCCAGGGCATCAAACAGATCATCAACGGGCTTATCCAGGCCGCCATCCCGCACTGACAAATATCGCGCCCTATGAGCCGGGGCGAAGCTGTGTTTGGATCAGCCCATGGAAGGTTCGGCGACGGTTCACATGGCGGCGCCCGCGGACAAGATCTGGGATCTCATTGCGGACGTTCGCAACACGGGGCGGTTCTCCCCGGAAGTGTTCGAGGCGGAGTGGCTGGGCGACGCGACCGGCCCCGCGCTCGGCGCCAAGTTTCGCGGCCACGTTCGGCGAAACGAGATGGGACCCGTGTACTGGACGACGTGCAAGGTAACCGCGTGCGAGCCCGGCCGCGAATTCGGGTTCGCGGTGATGCTCGGCGACCGGGCGGTGAATAACTGGCACTACCGGTTGGCGCCCAGCGACGGCGGCACCGACGTGACCGAGTCGTTTCGGCTCAATCCCGCGCCGTGGCTTGGCGTCTATTGGTTGTTGGGCGGATTCCTGCGCAGGCGACGCAACGTTCGCGACATGACCAAGACCCTCAACCGGATCAAAGACGTGGTCGAGGCGGGCTGACGCGACGTGAAATCGGTCTTCATCACCGGTGCGGGCAGTGGCATGGGCCGCGAGGGAGCCAAGCTGTTCCACGCCAACGGTTGGCGCGTCGGCGCGGTCGACCGCAACGACGACGGGCTGACCACGCTGCGCGCAGAGCTGGGTGACGACCGGCTGTGGACCCGCGCGGTCGACGTGACCGACAAGGCCGCGTTGGAGGGCGCGCTGGCGGACTTCTGCGCCGGCAACGCCGACGGCGGGCTGGACATGATGTGGAACAACGCCGGCATCGGCGAATCGGGCTGGTTCGAGGACGTGCCGTACGAGGCCGCGATGCGCGTCGTGGAGGTGAACTACAAGGCGGTGCTGACCGGCGCCTACGTCGCACTGCCCTACCTGAAGAAGACCCCCGGCAGCCTGATGTTCTCGACGTCGTCCTCGGCGGGCACCTACGGGATGCCGCGCATCGCGGTGTACTCGTCGACCAAGCACGCGGTCAAGGGGTTGACCGAGGCGCTGAGCGTGGAATGGCAACGCCACGGAGTGCGCGTCGCGGACGTGTTGCCGGGCCTGATCGACACCGCCATCCTCACCACGACGACCAATCACTCGGACGACGGCAGGCCGGCGATGTCCGGCGAGGAGCTCCGCGCGAGCGCGCCGAAGAAGGGCATGATGCGGCTGATGCCGGCGAGTAGCGTCGCCGAGGCCGCCTGGCAGGCCTACCACAACCCGAAGCGGCTGCACTGGTACGTGCCCAAGAGCATTCGCGTGATCGACCTGCTCAAGGGTCTGAGCCCGGAGTTGGTGCGGGGCCGCATCGTCAAGGCCCTGCCCGCGCTGATGCCGAAGCAGCAATAAGGGAGGGGGCCTGGTGCGAAACCGTTGGATCGCAGCCGTTTTCGTCTTGATCGCCGGGGCCGGCGTCGTGGGGTGCGGGCACGCGCAGACGGTGCCCCGGAAAGCCGCCCGGGTGACCATCGGCGGCGCCACCCAGACGGCACGTCCCGCCGCGTGCAGCCAGAACCAGTCGTACCGGACCCTCGACATCGGCGATCACGATGCGCACGTCGAGGCGGTGGTGATGCTCAGCGGCTACCGGGCCATCCCGCAGTGGGTGAAGATCCGCAACTTCGCCGGGTTCACCGGCAGCTTCTGGCAGGGCGGAGTCGGAGACGCGCGTGTCGACCTGACCAACAACTCCTACACCATTACCGGCAGCGCCTACGGCATCAGTAGCAGCAATCCCAACAAGACGGTGACCACCGACTTCAAGATCACCGCCGACTGCTGAGCGCTCAGGCGAATTCCGCCTACGCTGGGTCCCAGACCACCCGAGCTGATGGAGGCCCCGTGAAGGAGAGATTGCACTGGCTCGTGATGCACGGGTTCATTCGCGGCGTCGCCGCGATCGGCATGCGGCGGGGCGACCTGCAGGCCAGGTTGATCGCCGACCCGACGGTGGCCAACGATCCGGTTCCGTTCTACGAGCAACTGCGCGCCCAGGGCCCGCTGGTGAAGGGCCGCGTCAACTACCTGACCACCGACCATGCCCTGGCCCACGAGCTGCTGCGGTCCGACGACTTCCGTGTGGTGAACATGGGCTCGAACCTGCCGGCCCCGCTGCGGTGGCTGGAGCGCCGCACCAACGACGATCTCCTGCATCCGCTGCGCGCGCCGTCGCTGCTGGCCGTCGAGCCGCCGGACCACACCCGCTACCGCAAGACGGTGTCGGCGGTGTTCACGCCCAGGGCGGTGGCCGCCCTGCGCGACGGCGTCCAGCACACCGCGACCGATCTGTTGGATCGGCTGACCGGGCAGCCCGGCGTGGTGGATATCGTCGGGAGCTACTGCTCGCAGCTTCCGGTCGCGATCATCAGCGACATCTTGGGAGTTCCCGAGCGGGATCGGCCTCGCGTCCTGGAGTTCGGGGAGCTCGGCGCGCCGAGCCTGGACATCGGACTGCCGTGGCGGCAATACCGCACGGTGCAGCAAGGGATCGTCGGATTCAACGTTTGGCTCTCCGATCACCTGAGCGAATTGCGCCGCTCCCCGAGCGACAACCTGATGAGCCAGCTGATCCAAACCGCTGAAAGTGGTTCCGCCGAAACACATCTCGACCCGGACGAACTACAGGCGATCGCAGGCCTGGTGTTGGCCGCGGGCTTCGAGACCACGGTGAACCTGCTGGGCAACGGGATCCGGATGTTGCTGGACACCCCCGAGCATCTGGAGACGTTGCGTCGCCGCCCCGAATTGTGGCCCAACGCGGTCGAGGAGATCCTGCGGCTCGACTCCCCGGTCCAGCTCACCGCGCGGGTGGCGGTGCGGGACGTCGAGGTCGCCGGCATGCGGATCAAGCGGGACGACTTGGTGGTGATATATCTGGCCGCCGCCAACCGGGATCCGTCGGTGTTCGGAGACCCCGACCGCTTCGACATCGAAAGGCCAAACGCGGGAAGGCATCTCGCGTTCTCCGGGGGGCGCCACTTCTGCCTGGGGGCCGCCCTCGCGCGCGCCGAGGGGGAAGTCGGGCTGCGGACGTTCTTCGACCGTTTCCCGCAGGTGCGGGCGGCGGGCACCGGGAGCCGGCGGGACACGCGGGTGCTGCGCGGTTGGTCGACGCTCCCGGTGGTGCTGGGGCCGGCGCGGTCGATGGCCCCGGTTAAGGCCTAGTGGCGATCGCAAGCGCGGCGTAGCCGGGCGCCGCGGGTCGCCACCATCGGATTAGTGGCGATCGCAAGCGCGGCGTAGCCGGGCGCCGCGGGTCGCCACCATCGGATTAGCGGCGGCGCCGACGACGGCGGCCGGGCCAGCTTCGGTTACCGGAACAGGCCGCGATGAGCGTGGTGGGGGCCGCCGTCACGGCGACAATCGCCAGCCGTCGGATGGCGTCGCGCCGGGTCAGCAGGCCGTCGACCGGATTGGCCCCGATCTCCTCGGAGGTATCGCGCTGCGATGTCACGACGCCAAGTATGCGGCAAAGTCGCGGCCGGCAACGAGATTTATGCGCGGTTGGTTTGTGTCTAAGGATCCTGGCCCGACGATCCGCTTCGCCGGCGGAGCGCACCCGACGCGACGATGATCACCGCCGGCAACGTGCCGGCCGTGAAAATCCCGAATTGCCAAGCCCATCCGATCGCCTTATTGCGGAATTCCTCGTCGTGATAGACCTCCGCGCCGGCGGGTGTCCTGGCGACGCAGCCGTGGGTCTTGGCCCACCAGTCGTCGCGCACCAGTTGGTAGCCGTGGGTGTTCACCCAGTCGTGGCAATCCTGGCTGGTCCCCCAGAACCCGCGTGCCAGCGACCCGCCCGCCCCCGCCAGCAGTCCGACCAGTGCGATCACGATCAACACCTTGGCGCGCGTGCTCATGCCGGTGAGTATGCGCCGAAGAGGCGATGGTTGACACGTGTGGGGTAACCCGGTTTATTTGCCGCTATGACAGAGGTTTCTGAAGTCGCGGTCGAGGATGTCGTCGTCGGCATGTGGCAGGCGCTCTCGCGACGGGACTGGGATGCGGTGAAGACGTTCCTGAGCGACGACTGCCTGTACGTCGACATGCCTGTCCCCGCGTTGGCCGCGCGCGGCCCCGAAGACATCGTGAAGCGGCTCAAGATCGGCCTCGAGCCGCTGGCGGCCTACGAGAACCACGACGGCGTGCTGGTGTCCAACGGCTCCGACGTCATCTACGAGCATTCGGAGACTTGGACTTTCGCGTCGGGCGAGCGGGGCGTGCTCAGGTTCGTAACGGTCCACAAGGTCGAGAACGGCAAGATCACCGTGTGGAAAGACTATTGGGACATGAACAGCCTCGTGGCCTTCGCGCCGCCCAACCACTTCGAGAATCTTGCGAATGCGGACACTAGCTGGGTATTTGATGCCACAGCGTTAGTCTGACACTACCCGCTTTAAGGGCGATGTTCGAGTGATGTTCGACTAGCACAACGCTATACGTCACACCATTGACGTGTCAGACCCTTTGCTAGATCTCGCCGCCGAGGTGCCGTCGTGGAATCGCGCCATGCGCGCCGCCGGTAAATCCGACCCGACAATCACCACCTACACGATGGGAGTGTCCCGGTTTCTGCGCTGGTGTGCCGAGACCGGCACGCCCCCCGAGCGGCCACGCGGAGGCTAATTTGTGGCTTTCGTGAACGAGAATGCCCGGAGAACGACTCGATCCACGCCTGATCCTGGGGCACGCCGGGGCGGCCGTGGTACCGCTCGACGGCGGAGGGGCCCGTTCAGGTGCCGGTGGCCGCCAACTCGGCCGGCCCGATGTACCCCGGCGACTCGCTCGTCCCGAACATGTCGTCGAAGACCCGGAACCGATCGAAGGTCAGAGCGTGCTGTCGCGCTCTCATCTCCATCGCGTGTCGCTCGGACTCCGGCAACGAGATCGCCCGGTCGATGGTTTCCGCGAGCGCCGCCCGGTCGCTGTGCGGCACGATGAACGCGGTGTCGCCCACCGCTTCCCCGGTCCCACCGGTCAGGCAGGTGATGACGGGGCCACCGCCCGCGAGCATCTTCTCGGTCAGGGCGATCCCGAAGGTCTCGACGAACTCCGGTTCCGGCCGCGTCGGCAGGGCGTAGGCCGCGCAGCCGCGCATCAGCAGCGGCTTCTCGTCGTCGTCCACGTCACTCAGGAAGACGATGCGGTCGTCCCCCGCCGCCAGGTCCTTGTACTCCTGCAGTTGCGGTCCGGTGCCGGCGACGACGAGCTTGACCTTCTCCGCCGCAGCGGAATCGCGGTAGGCGTGGATCAGGTCGTCCACGCCCTTGGCCCGGGCGACCCGGGACAGGAACAGGACGTAGCCGTTGCGCTCGAGCCCTCGACTGGCCAGGGCCGCCTCGACCGCGTCCTCGTCGAGGTCGAGGAACGCCCCGGTGTTGATCGCCGGGTAGCTGATCTCGATCCGATCGCGGCATTCCTGCGCGAACCGGGTCCCGGCGCGTTCGTCGAGTTCGGTTGCCGCGGCGACGATCTCGTCCTTCGTGTATTCCGACACGGCGACGACCCGGTCGTTGCCGAAGTAGCGGGCCATCAACGCGATCGCGGCACCGACCCCCCCGTCGAGCAGGCAGTTACGAATCACATTCGTGACATCCGACCCGACCGCCTTCGCGATCGTGGTGACATCCGTGTCGAGACCTGCTGCGGCGGCGGCGTTCACCGCATCCCCGACCACCATGGTGTGCGGCATCAGGTACATCGACAGGCAGGTCGTCGGAACACCGTCGGTGAGCAGTTCCACCAGGCGCCCGGTGAGGCCGGCCGTGTAGCGACCGTCCGGGACGCGGTAGTCACCGACCGGTTCGGGCCGCTCGACGGTGATGCCGGGACTGTACTCCTGCAGGCGATCCAAGGGTTTCAGCGGGAGTCCTGCACCTTCCAATACGGGAATCGGCCACGTCAACAGTCGAACGTCGTCGAACCCGCGCTTCAGCGCGACCTCGGCGAGGTTACGGGCCTCGCCGCTGTGGCCGCAGATCACCGGGTCGGCTCGGACGATGATGACGAGACGACGAAGAGGACGGTTCATGGTGCACCCTGGGTCGTCGGGACAGGGCCTCGGGCCGACGGAGGTCTCTCCGACCGGCCCCACGAACTGGGTTCCGGACCCAGCTCGATGTGCAGCGTTCCTGCTGCGTGCAACTCCCCGGCAGAGATGTGGGTTCCCTGAAGCGGTGTGCCGTTGAACGTTGCGGCTTGCACGTACTGCACCGACGGAGTCGAGTCGATGCCGTCGGACCCGATCGGCTGCTCGACGAATCCGCTGGTAGTGATGGTCAACTCTTTGCCCCGGATCAGTAAGCGGGAACGCTCGAAAGCCGGAGTGTTCACCAAGAAGAGACCTTGGCCGGCCACCGGGAAGAGCCCCAGCGACGCCCACACGTACCAGGCGGACAGGCCGCCGCTGTCGTCGTTACCGGGCAGGCCACCGGGGCCAGTGCCAAACTGCCACGTCAGCGCCGCGTGCACCACCTCGGCCGTCCGGTCGGGTCGGCCGGCATAGTGGTAGGCCCACGGGGCCTCCATGTCCGGTTCGTTGTTCAATCCCTCGAACCGGTTGAGCGCGTAGCCGATCTCCATCTCGGCGGGCTTCGGTTCGATGCCCGGCTGGGTCACCGGTTCGGCGCAGTAGCCGAAGAATGTGTCGAGCATGCCGACGAAGGCCTCGTCCCCGCCGGCGAGAGCGATCCGGCCGGCCATGTCGTGCATCAACCGGAACGAGTAGTTCCACTTACCGCCCTCGTAGTACTCCGAGTCCTTCAACAGGCCGTTCGAGGTGTCGAACGCGTTCACCCAACCCGCGCTGCGCTCCTCGGACTCCGCGGCGAGCCGGGTGTCCCCGACCGCGCGGGCGACCTTGGCGGTGCAGTAGTAGGCGTAGGCAAGGTCGAGGGTGTGGGTGATGGGGTGGACGATGCCCTTCTCGATGAAGTCCTCGCCGTACATCCGCCGCAGGTCGTCGACCATGTGGACCAGGGCCCAACTCCAGTCGATCTCCCGCAGGTTCAGTTCCTGCGCGTCGGCAAGGGCGGTGTGGGCCAACGCGCTCGCCTGCCGGAAGAACCGGTCCGCCCCGCGGGCCATCCGGTAGCCGACCGGGAAGTTGCCCTCTTCCTCGCAGACCCGGATCAACGACTCCAGGAGGTCCGCGGCCCGTTCCGGCACGATCGCCATGAGCAGTGGGATCTGGGTCTTGTAGATGTCCCACATGGTGCAGACGTCGAACGCGAACGGCCCGCTGTTGGGCCAGAACGGGGACTCGTCGTCACCGAAACAGGGCTTGATCAGGGAGTGGTAGAGCGCGGTCCCGAAGACCTGACGGCGCGCCTCGGAGCCACCTTCGACCTGGATCAGGTCGAGGTGTTCCTTCCACTTCTTCCGGGTCCGGGCGCGGACGACGTCGAAGGCGTACTTGCCGTGATCGCACTCGGTGCGCAGGTTGTCGGTTGCCTGCTCGGTGCCGCGCAGGGAGAACCCGATCCGGACCTCGATCACGGTCCCCGCCTGGGCCGGCCCCATGAACAAGAGCCCGAACGGCCGCAGGGTGGTCGGGCGGATGTAGTCGAAGTCGAGCCGGGTGCCCCCGTCGATCAGTCGCTTGTCGTGCCAGAGCATCTGGCGCCAACCGGGGGCCTCGACCTCGACGGCGACCGAGAGCGGCACCCCCTCCATGACCACGGTGCCCTGCGCCTTGCCGCGGCCGAGGTTCTCGACCTGCGCGCGCAGCGGCACCGTCCGACCGTGCTCGATCACCAGGCCGCCGCACGACAGGTCGAGCACGACGCGGGCGTTGCGGTGCTCGGGAAACGCGTAGCGGTGAACCGCCACCTTGTCCCCCACGGTGATCTCGCACCGGATGCCGTTGTCGAGGGTCGCCGCGTAGTACCCCGGCGACGACGTCTCGGCGTGGAGCGCCCACGCCGTCCCGAGGTTGTCCAGCGGGTCCAGCATCGGCGTCACGCGGGCGTAGTTGTAGTACTTGCGGATCGCCCCGGTGCCGGACTGCTGGAAGTGCGTGAACCCCGACGCCTGGGTCTCCGCGAAGATCTCCGGCGGCAGTCCCTCGGTGATCTTGGGGTACCGGCCGTAACCGGTCGGGTAGGCACCGGAGTACGCGCAGGCAGACACCATGCCGAAGGGGGAGACCGCTCCGGGGTGGGTGTTGCCCACCTGCGGCTTCGGCCACCACCAGGTCGCAGCGAGGTCCCGCGGCGGCGGTAGCTGCGTCGCGGCGGTGCCGATGAAGGGATCAATGTGTTCGAGGATGGAGGCAGGCTACGCAGTCAGACGGCGATCACGGGTTTCCGCCGTGTGAACTCCGCGGGTCGGGCGGACGCCGAGAGACCTGAGCCGCTGCCCGCGGCTCAGGTTTCCTCGGCGACCAGCGGCCACAGACGCGGGTAGAAGATGCCCAGGGAAGCCTCGTGGCCTTCGCGCCGCCCAATCACTTCGAGAACTTGGCGACCGCCGACACCAGCTGGGTTTTCGACGCAACGGCGTTGGTTTGACGACGGTGTCGTCGAGAGTTACTTGAAGAAGTTGCTCAGGCCAAACAAGCCCGATATGAGATTGCCGGCGTTGAGTAAGCCCGAGACCAGATAGGACATCGTTGTGCTCCTGCTCGATATCACCAGACCCCCGGCGGACGGCACTTTATCGCCATCGCGCCCCGGCATTCGGCATTTCAACCAAAGATTCAACCCTGCGTAAGGACGTCGTCCGACGGGTCCTTCGCTGGGGTCGCAAAACTGGGCGCGGTACCGTCGAAAACGGTTAGCGCGCAGAATGATTCAGAGGTGCTCCATCAGGCGGGACATCAGCTCGTCCTCGAAAAAACGGGACTCATGCAGCGGGTAGGTCCGCGGCTCGGGTAATCCGATGTGAATGTGCCCGATCGCCGCGATTACCGTCCCGCCCGGCCGGTGGTGATGGGTCTCGGCGTCGGCCGCCGGAGAATCGGATTGCGGGTGAAATTTGGGCAGTAAGTGCAGCATGGCGGATGCCTTCGGATCGTGGCTGGCTCCTACCAGTAGTCAAGCCTATTCAACACATGTTAGACAAGCATCATGGCGTCGGCAACGCCGATCGCCGAGCGAGGGCGAACCCGACCTCGACCGGAAGGGGTGCACAGATCCGATGATCACCCGGCGGTGGAACGAATCCGACGAGGCCAAGAGCAGCTACGTCAAGGAGCTGTTTTCCGCGCTGGCTTCGCGCTACAACGTGATGACCGATCTGTGGACCCTCGGGCTTCATCGCCTGTGGAAGCGGCAGGCCATGGAGCTGTGCGCCCTGCGTCCGGGCGAATGGGTGCTCGACGTCGCCACCGGAACCGGGGACCTGGCCTTCCGGGAGGAGGCGGCGGTCGGGCCGGAGGGCAAGGTCGTCGGGGTCGACTCCTGCGCGGCGATGCTTGCGGTCGCGCGCGAACGACACCTCGGCGGCGTCGACTTCCAGGAGGGCGACGCCATGGACCTGCGGTTCCCGGACGCGTCGTTCGATGTGGTCACAATCAGCTTCGGGCTGCGCAACGTCGCGGACCGCGGCCGGGCGCTGCGCGAATTCCGGCGCGTCCTGCGGCCGGGTGGCCGGGTGATGGTCCTCGATTTCAGCAAGCCGAACTCGAAGATGCTGACGCTGCTGCACGACGCGCTCTACTTCGTGCTGATGCCGGCGCTGGGCTGGGCCGTGGCCTGGCACCGCGACGCCCATCACTACACCTCCGATTCGATTCGCACCTGGCTGTCACGGGACGGGCTCACCGAGACGATGCGGGAATCAGGCTTCGTCGACGCCCGCTACGTCTCACTGAGCAGCGGGTTCGCCACCGTCCACTTTGGGCTGCGCGCGCCGGATGATCGCACCGAAACAGAGCTAATGACCTCGACTGCAACGGATTTGGCGATCCGCCCGTCGTCTAGCGCTGCAGAGCTTCCTGGATCAACAGGGTTGCAGAACGTTTGAGCACATCGCGCTCCCTGGCCAGGTCGGCGACCCCCTTCCGTAGCGCAACGAGCTCCTCCCGCTCGCTCAAAAGCGACTGCGTGTCCGGGTTCAACAGGTCGAAGCCCTGCCAGCGGGCCGGCGACCGCTCAGTCGGGGCCCCGTCTGCATGGGCCCGCGCGCGGCCGACGGGGGCACCGGCGCCGTTCCGAGGCGCGTTGACGATGCTGCCGATCGGACCGATCGCGGGCATCCCGCCGAGCGAGCCCGTCGCCCCGGCCTGAGGCAACGCGGCGGCATCCGCCATCGGCAATCCGGTGGCGGCCAGCCGGATCTGGGGGGCGGCGTTGCCCCAGGATTGCGGCACCGAAAGCCCGCCTATCGACGCGGCTCGGCCTGCCGATGCGTCGACACCGCGCACCGAGCCCACCAGAGTGGACCCTGTGCCTGAGGGGGCCCCGGAAACATCGGAGACCGCAACCACCGGTGCCGACAGAACCAATCCCGATTGGATCCACGGGTTTTCGACGGGCGCGATCAGGAACGACACTCCCGAGGCCAGGAAGGCTCCCGTGCTGAAGAGGTTTTGATAACCCGACGTGCCGAACATCAGGCCTTCGAAGGCCTGGACCGGTGCGCTGTTCAGCAGGTCCAGCAGCCACTGCGCCGGCCCGCCCGAGGCGAGCCCTTGCAGCGCGTTGGGCACCGCATCCAGTAGCTGTGACAGCGTCGACTGGATCGATGCCGCCGGTGTGCCGGTCGCCTGGCCGACCGCGGCGGACTGGCTGGCGATTCCGACCGGGTCGGTGTTCTGCGCCGGGGTGCTGAACGGCGTCAGGGTCGTCGCAGCCGCCGAGGCGCCGGCGTAGCCGTACATGGCGGCGGCGTCCTGGGCCCACATCTCGGCGTACTGGGCTTCGGTGGCTGCGATCGCGGGAGTGTTCTGGCCGAAAATGTTGGTGGCCACCAACGCCATCAGCGACGCCCGGTTGGCCGCGATCACCGGCGGTGGCACCGTGGCGGCGAACGCTGCCTCGTACGCCGCGGCCGCCGACCTGGCCTGGTTGGCGGTGGACTCGGCCTGTATGGCGGTGGTATTCATCCACTGCACATAGGGAAATGCCGCCGCGGCCATCGCCACCGAAGCCGCGCCCAGCCACTGTCCGCCGGTGAGCTGCAGGATCGCCGCCCGATACCCACTCACCGCCGAACCCAGCTCGGCCGCCAGCCCGTCCCAGGCCGCCGCGGCCGCCACCAACGGGCCTGAACCCGCTCCCATATACATCCGCCCGGAGTTGACCTCCGGCGGCAATGCCCCGAAATCAAAGAGGCTCATGGCCGGATCGCCTCCTTGATCAAGCGTGCCACCGCATCCCGTTCCATCGCGAGATCGGCCATCTCCTGGCGCAACTCGTTCAGTTCGGCGCGTTCGCGTTCACCCAACTCGCCGTCCGAATCTCGCCGCGTCGGCTTCGCCGGAGAATCCGATGGGCTCGGCAGCAGGCTCCCGCCCGTCGCGATCTCGGGGATCACTTTGTGACGGCCGCGGGCGCGGGAAGGCGCCTCCCCAGTTCGCGGTGCGTTGACGACGCTGCCGATCGGGGGCATGCCGCCGAACCAGCCGGCCGGGGCGACCGCCTCCGCCGGCGCCAACGCGCCCACGCCTGCCATCGGCAAACCCCGTGCGGCAAGCTGGATTTCGGGCGCCGCGCTGCCCCAGGCCTGCGGCACGGTAAGCTCGCCGACCGACGCCGCGCGGCCCAGGCCCGCGGACACGTCCGCGCCGCCCACCGAGCCCGCCAGGGTCGAGACATCAGACGCCGCCAGGCCCGCCGGCACCGCACCGGCCACTGGCGCCACGGGCGCGAGCCCTGGGAATGCCGCCGAGATCAACGGGGCCACAAAGTAGATCGCGTCGACGGCCAAGAACGAGCCGCTATTGCCGATGGTGTTGACGGGCATGCTCACCGCGGCGCTGAAGGTGTTGAGCGCGGTGCCCAGGGGGCTGTTCAAGAGGTCGAGCAGCCATGTCACCGGATCGAACGGCGATGACGCCGCAGCAAGGCTACCCAGCGCGTTGGGCACCGCGGACATGGTTTGCGACACCGTCGATCGCGCCGACGAGACCGCGGCGCCGACCGATTGGGCGCCGACCCCGGCCGGGCTGGTGTTCTGCGCCGGGGTGCTGAAAGGCGTCAGGGTCGTCGCAGCCGCCGAGGCGCCGGCGTAGCCGTACATGGCGGCGGCGTCCTGGGCCCACATCTCGGCGTACTGGGCTTCGGTGGCGGCGATCGCGGCGGTGTTCTGGCCGAAGACGTTGGTGGCCACCAACGCCGAGAGCGACGCCCGGTTGGCCGCGATCACCGGCGGTGGCACCGTGGCGGCGAACGCTGCCTCGTACGCCGCTGCTGCCGATCTGGCCTGGTTGGCGGTCAGCTCTGCCTGTATGGCGGTGGTGTTCATCCACTGCACGTACGGGTAGGCCGCCGCAGCCATCGCCACCGACGCCGCGCCCAACCACGGTCCGCCGGTGAGCTCCACAATCGTGGCCTGATACGCGCCTGCCGCCGAACTCAACGCCGCCGTCAGCCCGTCCCATGCCGATGCGGCCACCATCAACGGGCCTGAACCCGCTCCCATATACATCCGCGCGGAGTTGACCTCCGGCGGCAATTCCCCGAAATTCACGAGTATTACCTCCTCGCTAACTGGCCCCGGCGTAAGCATGGCGCTCTTCGCCCCGGAAGGATAGGAATCGAGACGACGATGCGGAGGGCGGCTTGGCACGGGCGGACTACGAACGGATGCGGGCGGCGCATCTGGCCCCGGTGGCCAGCGCGAGCAGACGCAAAATCGCCTACTAAAGCCCAAAATTGGGCGATTCCGCGTCTGCTCGCGTTAGAACGCCTAGGTCTCGGCCAGGCGCTTGAGGCACTTGAGGGTTTCGGACAGGTTGCGGCCCACCTGTCGCACCGCGATGCGGTCGGCGATGTAGCCGATCAAGCCGCCGGGCGCCTGGTACGACAGCCGGAACGTCACCTTGGTCCTGCCGTCGCTGGCGTCGCGCAGGCGGATGCGCCCACGCAGGTTGACCCCGGTGATGCCCACCCACGCCAGGTCGCGGCGGTCGTCGAATTCGACCACCTCGATCAGGCCGCCGACGGGCACCGAGCCGATCTTCCAGTGCACGGTGTAGCGGGCCCCGAGGCCGCGGTCGATGTCGTTGGACGACTCCCACCGCTCGAGGCTGGTCATGAAGGACGGGTAGCAGTCCGGGTCGCTGACGATCTTCCAGACCGCGTCGCGGTCGGCGTTGATCACGCAGCGGCGTTCGACGCGCATCAGCCGATCACCGGGAATCGACGCTCGGCGGCCAGGCGGTCCACGCCGCCCTGCAGGCTGGCCATCACCTTGTCGTGCACGGCTTGGTCTTCGAATTCCGAGCCGTCGACGTCGATGGGGTGCTGCACCTCGATGACGATCTTCGTCGGCAGCGGGAGGTGGCCCGCGAGGTCGCTGATGTTGAGGCCCCACGGCAGCGCCAGCGATATCGGGATGCTCTTGAGCCGCAGCAACTTGTCCGCCATCAGCAGCTTGGCCAGCCACTGCCCGCGGTTGAGGAACAGCGCGCTCTCCTGGCCGCCGACGCTGGCGACGGGGACGATCGGCACACCCGTTTCGCGGGCCAGCCGCACGTAACCCATGCGGCCGCCGAAGTCCACCTTGTGGCGTTCCCAAGACGGGCGGAAGACCTCGTAGTCGCCGCCGGGATAGACCAGCAGCGCCGCCCCGGATTCCAATGCCAGGCGGGCGTTTTCGGGGTTGGCGGCGACGGTCCCGAACTTGCGCAGCCAGCCCAGCGGCGGCGCGGACACGACGAGGTTGTGGGCCAGCTGATAGAAGGGCCGCTCGACGCCGAAGTAGGAACAGAACGCGAGCGTGAACACGAACGTGTCCGGGGGCACGTTGCCGCCGCTGTGGTTGCCGACCAGCAGCACCGGCCCGTCGGCCGGAATGCGGTCCAGCCCGCGCACATCGGCCCGGAAATACAGGGACGCCAGCAGCCAGGTTCCCGGAAGCTGGTCGCGGATGTAGTCGGGGTCGCGCTGATCCAGGTCGGCTTTCGGGACCCGCGACACCACCTGGTTGCGGGCCCACCCCAGGACGTCCCCCATGGTCGCCATTACGGCGGGGTACCCCGGTGATACCGGGGGTCAAACGCGGTAGATGCGGGCGGCGTTGTCGCGGGCGACGAGGTCGACCACCCGGATCGCGTCGTCCTGGCTCCACTCTCCGTCGGCGACGAATCCGCTCAACACGCGATGAATGCCCTTGCGCCACAAAGCCGCACCCAGAAAGTGCAACTCGGCGGGGCCGTACCCGTCCGACGAGTACAGGATCCTGCGGAAGGGCGCCATTTCCAGCAGCCGCGCGATGAACGACGGGGCGCGCGCCCCCAGGTAATTCACGCTCAGCCCCCCGTCGACGTAGACGTTGTTGAACGCCTGCGCCAGGTAGCCGGCCTCGCGCTCGTAGGGATAGCAGTGCAGCAGCACGATTGGCGTGGGTGGGGATTGTCGCAGGAAGTCGAGCAGCAATAGCGGGTTGGCCTCATGCAGGTCGCAGTCGCGGTCGCCGAACCCGACGTGGAATTGCAGGGGCTTGCCCAGCCGCAGCGCCCGGTGCAGCCCGAACCGCAGCAGCACCCGATCGGTCAGCCGGGTGCCGCCGCCGTCGCGCCACCGGCCCGCGGCCTCGGCGACCTGGGCCGCCGACGGTTCGCTCAGGTCCCCGTCGAACCCGCCGCGGTAGGCCAGGATCGACTTGGTGCCGACCGCCGTGGCCGCGCGCCGGTGCAGGATCTCCTCGAAGGCCGAGGCGTAGTCGCCCGGCGCCTGCGCGGCCTGCTCGGCCACCTGCTCGAGCCGGACGACCTCGTGAGCACCGTTGCCGGACCAGTCGCGAAGCTCGTCGAGGCCTGCGACGCCGTCGATCCCGGTGTCCATCAGCCAGTCGCTCACGTTGGCGGCCGGTAGGAACAGGCGCGCCAATTCGGCCTCGGTGTGCTGGCCCCGACGTTCCCAATACAGCTGCGGTTCAACGTGTTTGGGCAACCCCAGGATGGGCGCGCAATGGGCGCGCACGGCGAAGCCGAGCTGGGAATCGAAGCCGGAGTCGACGAGCGGTTCGGTGTTGGCCTCATTGAGGGCGTTCTCGAACCGCGCCCTATCCCCCGCCGCCAACCAGGACCCGTGCACGTGCTGGTCGATCAGCGGCACCCGATCGATGTGTTCGGCCAGGCCCGGGAAGTTCACAGGCTCCACGCCATGCGGAACTTGTCCGCCAGCTGCTCCGGATCGAGGTCGCCGTAGCGCTCATGCTCCAGACGGCGGACCGCGACCACCATGTCGACCGCGGCATCGCCCAGGACGCGACGCAGCAGCGCCGAACCATCAAGCGCGGCAATGGCTTCCGACTGGGCTTCGGGCAACAGCACGATGCCGGCCTCGGCGCGTTCCGACTCGGACAGGTTGGCCGGGTCGACGTTGATCTCCGGCGGCAGTTCGGCCTCGCGCTCGATGCCGTCCAGCGCCAGGCCGAGGATCGCCGCGGTCGCCAGGTACGGGTTGGCGGACGGATCCACGATCTTGACTTCCACGTTGGCGCCGCGCGGGCTCGCGGGCCCGCCCTTGACGAACCGCACAGCGGCCTCCCGGTTTTCGGTTCCCCAGCACGCGTAGGCCCCGGCCCAATTGCCGGGCCGCATCCGCAGACCCGACACGATCGATCCGCACAGGATTCCCTGGGCTTCGGGCAGCCCCGCGATCACCCCGGCGACGGCGTTCTCCCCCGCCGCCGTCATGCCCGCGCGCCCGGAGCCGTCGGAGAACAGCGGACCCTCGCCGTTCGTCAGCGAAAAGTGTTGGTGCGCTCCGGATCCGACGCTGGCGGCGAACGGCGCCGGTGACATGCTGACGCGCAGCCCCTGGCGGCGGGCCGCTCGGCCGATGATGAGCCGGGTCACCGCCAGCTGGTCGGCGGCGGCGACCGGAGCCAGCGGCGCCAGCGAGATCTCGAACTGGTTGGCCCCGTACTCGGGGTGGAACTGCTCGATCGCCACCCCGGCCGTCGTGGCCGCGGCGTTGACGTCGCGGATGAAGGCCTCGTGTTCGAGTACGCCGGCGAGGCCGTACTGCGCCCACAGCGCCGCGGGCAGCCGGCCACCGTCGGGGGCGACCAGGAGGAACTCGATCTCGTGCCCGACGACCGCCTGGAGTCCGGCTTCGTCGAGCGCGGCCTCGATCCGGCCCAGCGTGCCCCGGGCGCACGCGGCAACGGGCGTGCCGTCCTGCTCGAAAAATGAGGCGGGCGCCCAGGCCAGCCCGTCGCCGACGATCCGCATCGCGGACAGATCGATGCGCAGGCGCTGATCGCCGACCACCCCGACCTCGTCGGTGAACGCGATGCCGCTCTGGTCGATGGCGAACCCGTGCCACGACGGGCTGGCGCCCAGGCCGGGATCGGCGAAGGTGTTGGTGCGCCGGATGGGCACGGTCTTGGCGTGCGTGAGACCGGCGGGGTTCACCACGGAGCCGATGACCGTGTCGACGCCCTCCCCCTCCAGCTGGGCGATCGCGGCGGCGGCGAGGGGCGTGGCTGTCATGGCAGCCATTGTGGCAACTCGATCAGTTCTGGCGCGGGATCAACTCGGCGGCGAACCGATCGAGGAAAGCGTCCAGCGGCGCTTTGCCCGCCGGCCGGATGACGAATTTCGTCAGCCCCGCGTCGATGTATCCGTCGAGTTGGCGGTGCAACCGATCCCAATCGGCGGCGATCAGCTCGCCGGGATCGAGTTCGGGGCGACGCCGCCGCGCCGCGGCCACCAGCTCCGGGGACAGCTCGCCGTCCGCGACGGCGAGCGAGATGCCGTAGTGGTCGGGCTCGATTCGCCTTCCCGCCCGCTCCGCGGCCCGTTCGATCGCCTCGCGCCCCGCGCGCGCCTCGGCCGGGGTGAGGAAGCTGCCCAGCCAGCCGTCGGCCAGCGCGCCGATGCGCCGAAACGCCGCCGGTGCCGAGCCGCCCAGCCAGATGTCCAGCGGCGGCGACGGCCGCGGGGCGACCGCGGCCCGGCTCACGGTGAAGTACCGGCCTTTAAATGGCTTGAAGCTGGCCGAATCGTCGACCAGCGCCGCGCGCAGCACCCGCAGCGCCTCGTCGAACACGGTGGCGCGCTCCCCGTCTGGGACCACGAACACCTCGCGCTCGGCCGGGATCGCCGAACGCAAACCGAAGACGGGCAGGACCCGCTTGGGCGCGACGGCCGCCAACGACGCGAGCTGCTTGGCCACCAGCACCGGATGCCGGCCCGGCAGCACGGCCACCGACGTGCCGACCTTCAACCGGGTGGAGCGGGCGAGTGCGTAGGCCATGCCGACTACCGGATCGACCGCCGGGGAGTAGACCAGCTCGGAGAACCACAGCGAGTCCACCCCGCTGCTCTCCAGGTGATCGACGATGCCGGCGAGCCGGTCCGGAGCGGTGTCCGCGCCCAGCCCGACACCGAAGCGAATCTTCACAGGTATCGCAACACGGCGATGGCGGTGTTTGTGCCCGCGAAACTTAACTGGCCGCGGCGGTTCTCGGCGCGTCGTCGCAGCGGTTGCAGTGTCGCGACGGCTAGGCGCGGCTGGGCAACGTGAGCATGCAGGCCTGACCGATGTCGAGGGTCCGCAGCATCCGGCCCATCCCGACCCACAGGGCGCAGGACATGGCGAGGTCGGCCAGCAGCTCCTCGGAGAAGTGCTCGTTGGCGCGGGCCCAGAAGTCCTCGTCATCGCGCAGCTTCGTGTGCTCGGTGCCGAACCGGTGCGCGAACTCGGCCGCGAGGCGCTCCTGTTCGCTGTACCCCGGCCAAGTGCGCCACTCGAGCGCGTGCTCGTAGAGCTCCTCGTCCACGCCCGCCGCGGGCCCGTCGGCGTCGCGGGTGTTCATGCACACCGTGCATTCGTTGTCGTGGGCGATGACCGTGCGCGCCAGTTCTCGGGTGCGCATGGGCAGCCGGTTCTTGGTGTAGACCGCATGACTGAAGTTGGCGATCGCGCCGCCGAGGTCCGGAGACTTCGCGGCCCAGCCATAGATGTCGTCGTCAGCGAACGTTCCGATTCGGCTCATGGCGAGATAGTACGCCCGGGCCCCTGGCCTAGCGCGTTTATGGCCACCGTCGGCGTCTCGCTGTCCCAATCGCGTTGGGCCAGAACTCGATGCGCGACGCGCTCGAGCGCGGCCTGCACCTGTCGCCGGTCGGGCCGGCCCTCGAAGCCCGGCGAGCGCTCCAGCTTGTCGACCAGCCAGGCCAGCAGCAGCGAATGCACGTATTCGACCTGGTGCGCCCCGGCCGGGGTCAGCCACAATTCGTCGCCCTCGCCCCGCGCGTAACCGGTCGCGACCAGGCGGGAGAAGGTGGGCTCCAGCACCTCGAACGGGATGCGTAGATAGTCCGCTATGTCGGTGAGCCGCGCTACCCCGTACATCTGCCCGTAGCGGTTGATGCGCAGGACGCCCCACAACCCGGCGACGTCGAGCCGGCAGTCGGGTCGCATCGCGATGCTGCGCAGTCGCATGCCGGGAACGCCCCGCAGCAGGCGGCCGACCGCGGCCTCCAGCATCTCGTCGGGAGTCTGGTTGGTGGGCATGGCGAACGCCTCGCCGATGTCGCTCCGCTTGTTGCCGATGCCCCGCAGCGGCACCTCACGCAGGAACAGCGCCAAGACGAAGCCGACCAGCGCGACCGGAACCGCCCACAGGAACACCTGGGTAAGCGAGTCGGCGTAGGCACTCACGATCGGCGCGGCCATATCGCGGGGCAGCCGGTGCAGGGCCTCCGGTGAAGCGGCCGCGGCGGCCGGCGCGCGGCCGGCGGTCAGGGCCGGACCGATCCGGCCGTGCAGGAAGTTGGTGAACAGCGAACCGAATATCGCTGCGCCGAAAGAACTTCCGATGGTGCGGAAGAACGTCACGCCCGAGGTGGCGACGCCGAGATCGTCGAAGCTCGAGGTGTTCTGCACGATGAGGATCAGCGTCTGCATGCACATCCCGATCCCCGCGCCGAGGATGATCAGGAACAGCGACTGCACCAGGGTCGACGTCGACGGGTCCATGCGCGACATCAGGAAGAACGCCACCGCCATCACCGCGGTGCCGGCGACGGGAAAGATCTTGTATTTGCCCGTGCGGCTTACGAGCACGCCGCTGCCCATCGACGTGGTCAGCATTCCCACCACCATCGGCAGCGTGCGCAGGCCCGACGTGGTGGCCGAGACGCCGTCGACGAACTGCATGTACGTGGGCAGGAACGTCAGCGCGCCCAGCATCGCGAACCCCACCACGAAGGACAGCACGCAGCACACCGTGAATACCGGGCTGCCGAACAACCGGGTCGGCAGAATCGGTGCGGCCGTGCGGCTTTCGACCCATACGAAGATCCCGAGGGCCACCGCGGAGCCGGCGAACAGCCCGACGATGGTCGCCGAGCCCCACGGATAGGTGGTGCCGCCCCAGCTGGTGGCCAGCGTCAGCCCCGAGGCGCCCAGCCCGACGAACAGGATCCCGACGTAGTCGATGACCGGTTTGCTGCGGTCGGCCAGCGCCGGGATGGCCGCGGCGGCCACGAAGAAGACCACGATCGAAATCGGCACGTTGATCCAGAACGCCCAGCGCCACGTGAAGTGGTCGGTGAAGTACCCGCCGAGCAACGGTCCGATCACCGTGGTGACGCCGAACACCGCTCCCATGGCGCCCTGGTAGCGGCCGCGATCCCGCAGCGGAATCACCTCGCCGATCAGCGCCATGGCGGTCACCATCAACCCGCCGCCCCCGATGCCCTGCAGCGCGCGCGCCGCCACCAGCATGCCCATCGACGTCGAGAGCCCACACAGCACCGACCCGCCGACGAAAAACACCACGGCCGCCTGGAACACCCGCTTGCGGCCGAACAGGTCACCGAACTTGCCGACGAGGGCGGTCATGATGGTCGACGCCAGCAGGTAGCTGGTCACCACCCACGATTGATGGCCCGCCCCGCCGAGGTTGGCGACGATGGTCGGCAGCGCGGTCGCAACGATCGTCTGGTCCAGTGCCGCCATGAGCATGCCGAGCAGGACCGCCACGAAGATGAAATTCCGTCGCTGCGGGTTGACCGCGGCGTCGCCGGGCGTCGACTCGTGGGCCTGGCGGGTCGGAACCGCAGCCGGTGTCGTGCTCGTCATGCCTGCCCTTCCGTCGGCGCCCGATGCATACGGGTGCCCAGCGTCAGGCGGCGGCAATCAACTCGTCAGCTGGGGGGACGCGAGACGCACTGCGCGGAGTACAGCTCCTCCCCGAGCTTTTCCATCAACTCCAGCTGCGTCTCGAGGTAGTCGACGTGCTTTTCCTCGTCGGCCACGATCTTTTCCAGGATGTTGGCGCTGGTGCTGTCCTGCTTCTCGCGGCACATGATGATCCCCGGCTTTAGCCGCTCCAGCACCTCGTATTCGATGGCCAGGTCGGCCTCGAACTGCTCGCGCAGGGTCTGCCCGACGCGCAGCGAGAAGAGGCGCTGGTAGTTCGGCAGCCCGTCGAGCAGCAGGATGCGGTCGGTGATCTCCTCCGCGTGCCGCATCTCGTCGAACGACTCTTCGCGGGTCTTTTCGGCCAGCTCGGTGAAGCCCCAGTTGTCCTGCATCTTGGAATGCAGGAAGTACTGGTTGATCGCGGTGAGCTCGCTGGTCAGTTGCTCGTTGAGCAGACGCAGAACGTCCGGATCACCTTGCATGGTCAACTCCTAGCGTCTGAGGGCTGTCACGTCTGGCCGCGGCGGCGGGCTGGGCTGAAACACCGGGCGCTAGCAGCACTTTGCCATGCCGAATTGGAATCTTCCAGGAAGGTATGGCTGTGCTCAGTGTGTCGCGTGGGTCTCGGACCTGGGGTTAGGCATCGCTTACCTACTTAGGGTAGACTTCGCTAACATGCGGCTTCTTCGCTCGGCTTACACATCCGCCCGAGGGGTGCGCTGATGTACGTGTGCCTGTGCGTTGGGGCGACCAACCAGACCGTGTCCGACGCGGTCGCGCGGGGCGCGTCGACGTCCAAAGAAGTCGCCGAGGCGTGCGGGGCCGGAGGCGACTGCGGGCGCTGCAGGCGCACGCTGCGCGCGATCATCGCGGCGTCGCGACAATTCGAGCCCGCCCAGTAGCTAGCGCTTGTTGAAGTCGGCCAGGGCCGCGGCGTTGGCCTGGGTGCCCATCAATTCGGCGAAGTGAGCGCTTTCCCGCGCGCTCGCCGCGGCGATCTCCGGACGGACCGGTTCCATCATCGTGTGCTTGACGGCCATCAGGCTCGAAATCGGCCGGGCCGCAAGGACTTCCGCGTGCCGACGGGCTTCGGGCAGCAGGTCCTCCGGATCGCAGACCCGCCAGACCAGACCCATCCGCAGCGCCTCGTCGGCGTCGACCCATTCCGAGGACATCAACAGCCAGGCGGCGTTCTGCCGGCCCACCAGCTGCGGCAGCAGGTACGACGAGGCCGCCTCGGGGGCCACGCCCAGGCTGGTGAAGGGGCACTTGAGCCGCGCCGTCGACGACATGAAGGCCAGGTCGGCGTAGCCGAGGATGGTGGCGCCGATGCCCACGCCGACGCCGTTGACGGCGCAAATCAGGGGCTTCGGGAAAGCGGCGAGCGCGTCGATCAGGCCGGGGAAGCCGTGCTTTCCGGGCGTGAAGTCCGGGTCGGTGATCCGCGCCTGCATCTCGCCGAGGTCGGTGCCCGCGCTGAACCCGCGGCCCGCGCCGGTGAGCAGCACGACGGCGACCTCGGGATCGTCGGCGGCCGCGAGCAGCGCGTCCGCCGTCGCGTCGTACAGCGCTTCGTTGAACGCGTTGAGCGCCTCGGGCCGGTTCAGCGTGAGGGTGCGCACCCGGTTCTTGTCGTCGATCTGCAGCGTCACGGCTGCAGCCTAACGGTCAGCCGTTGCTGTAGACGCGGGTCGGCTCGATCAGCACCACGGCGCGACGCTCCTTGGCCATGACTCGGTCGTACTCGTCCCAGTCGTCGTGCGTGCCCCCGGCCGACGTGAACACCTCCCGGAGCAGCAGCCGCAACTGGTCGGCGTCTTTCAGCCATCCCGGCGCGTCATCCGGGCCGGCCAACTCCGCACGGCCCTCGACCGTCGCCCACTGCCAGCCGTTCTTGAACGTGACGGCCAGTTGCGGGCGGGCCCGCAGGTTGGCGAGCTTGACCTTGCCGTAGGTGGTGAAGGCCAGGCAGGGCTCCCCGGTGGCCGGGCTCGGCAACTGCCCGACGTTGACCAGCGAAGCCTGCACGGTTCCGTCGGCGCGAATCGTCGAGACCACGGCAAGACCGCTTTCCCCCTTGGCCAGCGCCACTGCCTCGTCGAGCGTTGTCATGAGCGGTCCTCAATCCCGGAATGGTGTCCTGAACACGTAGCGGCTGGTCGGCACGGTGTCGATGTTCTCGTTGGCGCCGAATGCAGTTGTGCTGGCGACCATCCGGCCGAGCCGGTATTGCAGGTCGTCGTCGTCGGCGGCACCGAAGAATGCCTTCAGATCGGTGATCGCTTCCTCGGGGAACAACTCCTCGACGATGCCCGCGATTCCCGGCGCGTCCGGGGTGAGGGCTCGCACCACCCAGTTCTGGGTGTAGCCGAACGTCGACTGCGTCTCGATGGCCACCGAGGTGTGGTCGCCCTGCCACCGGGCCAGCCAGGTCGCCTGGTCCAGATGTGCGGGGCGGCGCAGCAACGCGATGTTGGCCAGACCCGTTGTCCGACAACCGGGTTCGGTAGGTGGCGCGGAAAGCGGTACCGACTCCGTCACCAGGTAGGCGGCGAGCTGCTCGCATTCCTGGCCGAGGAACTTGAGCGCCGCCTGTATCTGGTCGCCATAGCACTGCTGGGTCCACATGCTCACCACCGCGGCCGCCGGCGGGTCCATCGTCGTCAGCGTCATCAGCGAGTGACGCACCGCGCTGTCCCGGACGTTCACCTGCAGCCCGAACAGGCCCAGTTCTAACAGCGCGTCGGCGACGTGACCCCGTTGGCGGGCACACCAGTCGTCGTCCGGCTCCGGGCGCATCAGTACCGCGATCACCTTTTCCATGCGCCGAACTTACCGCCGGCGAGCGGTTATTTGACCGGGCGTACCTGGTGTTCCTTCCCGATCAATTTGCCGATCGTCGCCGCCAGTCGCCGGTAGGACTCGTCGCGGCCGCTCGAGGAGCGAAACACCAGGCCGATCCGGCGCCCCGGGCGCGGCGCGGCGAACTCCGCGAGCCCAAGCCGGCTTCGGGCGGCCTCGACCGGCACCGCGCTCTGCGGAATGAGCGTCACCCCCAGGCCGCCGGTCACGCACTGCACCGCGGTGGCCAGCGACGCGGCGCGGGTATTGGCCAGCTCCGCGCGCACGCCCGCCTTCTGGCAGACGTCGAGCGCCTGGTCGCGTAGGCAGTGCCCCTCGTCCAGCAGCAGCAGCGGCAGCTCGGCCAGCGCGGTCGCGGGCACGCGGCGCTTGCCCGACAGCCGATGCCCGGGCGGCAACGCGAGCACGAAGTCCTCGTCGTAAATGGGGATCGCCGTCATGCCCGCGCCCGGCACGTCAGAGGCGGGCAACGCGATCAGCGCCGCGTCGAGGGCCCCCTCGCGCAGCAGCCGCAGCAGCCGCTCGGTTTGGTCCTCGATCACCCGCAACGTCAGCGACGGCAGTTGGTCGGCCAGCCCGGCCAGCACCGTCGGCAGCACATAGGGCGCCACGGTGGGAATCAGGCCCAGTCGCACGCCGGCCTGCAGCGGATCGGAGGCGCCCGCGGCGGCGGCACTGAACGCGTCGACGGCCTCGACCACGGCCTGGGCCCGGGGCAGGAGCTGTGTTCCCTCCGTCGTCAAGAAGACACGTCGGGTGGACCTTTCGATCAGCTGGGTCCCCAGCCCCGCCTCCAGCGCCGCCAGCGCCTGCGACAGCGTGGACTGGCTGACGCCGAGACTCGTTGCGGCGCTGCTGAAATGCTGCTTTTCGGCGACCGCGACGAACGCGCGAAGGCCGGCGACGGTCGGCTGATAGATCTTATCTGGCATACCTATAAGTATAGTGTGATATATCACCTTTACTTCAAATCGGCGGAGCGGCAAGATGGTGGCAGACGACTAATCTTGAATAATTCCAGTTAAGGAGCGATATGTCCCTGCTGACAATCGGCGACCAATTCCCCGCCTACCAGCTCACCGCGCTCATCGGCGGTGACCTGTCGAAGGTGGACGCCAAGCAACCCGGCGACTACTTCACCACCATCACCAACGAGGACCACGACGGCAAGTGGCGCATTATCTTCTTCTGGCCCAAGGACTTCACCTTCGTGTGCCCGACGGAGATCGCGGCGTTCGGCAAGCTCAACGACGAGTTCTCCGACCGCGACGCCCAGGTGCTCGGCGTCTCGATCGACAGCGAGTTCGTGCACTTCCAGTGGCGCGCGCAGCACGAAGACCTCAAGAAGCTGCCCTTCCCGATGCTGTCGGACATCAAGCGGGAGCTTGCGCTGGCCACCGGCGTGCTCAACGCCGACGGCGTCGCCGACCGGGTCACCTTCATCGTCGATCCGAATAACGAAATCCAATTCGTCTCGGCGACCGCCGGATCCGTGGGGCGTAATGTCGACGAGGTGCTGCGAGTCCTGGACGCGTTGCAGTCCGACGAGCTGTGCGCCTGCAACTGGCGCAAGGGCGACCCGACCATCGACGCCGGCGAGCTGCTCAAGGCATCGGCGTAAGGGGGGCGAGATGAGCGTCGAGAACCTCAAGGCCGCGCTGCCCGAGTACGCCAAGGACCTCAAGCTCAACCTGGGCTCGATCACGCGCAGCACCGTGCTGAGCGAGGAGCAGCTCTGGGGCACCCTGCTGGCCAGCGCCGCGGCCACGCGAAACACCCAGGTGCTGGCCGAGATTGGCGCCGAGGCGGGCGATTACCTGTCGGCCGAGGCGTACCAGGCGGCGTTGGGAGCCGCGTCCATCATGGGCATGAACAACGTGTTCTACCGGGGCCGCGGCTTCCTGGACGGCCAGTATGACGATCTGCGGGCCGGGTTGCGGATGAACATCATCGCCAATCCGGGTGTGGACAAGGCGAATTTCGAGCTCTGGTCCTTCGCGGTGTCGTCGATCAACGGGTGTTCGCACTGCGTCGTCGCCCACGAGCACACGCTGCGCGAGGCGGGCGTGGACCGCGAGGCCATCCTCGAGGCGCTGAAGGCCGCGGCGATCGTCGCGGGTGTGGCGCAAGCGATCGTCACCGCCCAGACACTGGCCGCCGTCGGCTGACCAGTGACGACACCAGCCTGGGTAGAGCACGCCATCTGGTGGCAGGTCTATCCGCTGGGATTCGTCGGCGCATTTCCGGAGTCGTCCGAGCCGTCGCAGCCGAGTCAACATCGGCTGCGGCGGCTCGTCGACTGGTTCGACCACGCCATCGCGCTGGGTGCCTCGGGTGTTGCGCTGGGCCCGATATTCGCCTCACGCACACACGGTTACGACACCACCGATCACTACCGGATCGATCCCCGGCTCGGGGAAGACGCCGACTTCGACTATTTCGTCGCGGAGGCCCACCGCCGCGGCCTGCGCGTCCTGCTCGACGGCGTGTTCAATCACGTCGGCGTGGACTTTCCGCGCTATCGCGACCGGGCGACGGGTTGGTTCAGCGGCGATACTTTCGAGGGCCACTCGGAACTCATCACGCTCAACCATGACAACCCCGAGGTCATCGACTACGTCGCCGACGTGATGGCGCACTGGCTGCGCCGCGGCGCGGACGGGTGGCGCCTCGACGCGGCCTACATTGTGCCGCAACAATTCTGGGCATCGACGCTGCCGCGGGTGCGCGAGCAGCATCCGGACGCCTGGTTCGTCGGCGAGCTCATCCACGGCGACTACGCCGCGGTGGTCGAGGCGGCGAAGTTCGACTCGGCCACCCAGTACGAGCTGTGGAAGGCGATCTGGAGCGCCCTCAACGACGGCAACTTCTTCGAGCTGGACTGGGCGCTGCAGCGGCACAACGAGTTTCTCGCCAGTTTCGCCCCGCTGACGTTCATCGGCAATCACGACGTGACCCGCATCGCCAGCCGCCTCGACCGACCCGGGCACGTGGCCCACGCGCTGGCGATCCTGCTGACCGTCGGTGGGGTGCCCAGCGTGTACGCGGGCGACGAGCTCGGGTTCCGCGGCGTCAAGGAGGAGCGGTACGGCGGCGACGACGCGGTACGCCCCGAGTTCGGCACTCCCCCTGTGGAATTGGACGCGTTCGGCGCCGAGATGTGTAGACTGCACCAGTACCTCGTCGGGTTGCGCCGCCGTCACCCGTGGCTGCACGCGGCCTCGACGACCGCGTTGCGGCTGCAAAACCGGCACTACGTCTACGAGACGCGCAGCGGTGAGGACGCGCTGCTGGTCGCGCTCAACATCGACGACAAGCCGCTACGCCTGGCGCTGCCGGAGCTCGGGGCCGACCGCGCAGAGGTGGTCGCCGGATCCTCGGCGCCGCCGCAAGAGGTCGTCGAGACGCTCGTTGTCGAGCCGCACGGCTGGCGGATCCTAAGCCCGGCCTAGGTGCCTGTCAGCCGCGCCAGCGTCAGAGGGTCCTCCTGGCCGTAGAAGTAGTTGTCGAGCACGGTGACGAACTCGTGGTTGTCGTCGGTGGCGTGGGCGAACAGCGTCATCGACGAGCGCAGCTTGAGGTCGTCGGGCGAACCGAAGATGTCGATGATCGAGCGGTCCCGCACCTCGTTGACCAACCGAGTGCACTCGCGTAGTCGCGAACCGAGGAGCTCATGCTGCAGATAACTGCTGGCTTCCTCGAGCGAGGTGATGCCATAGCGGGCCGCCATCGGGCTGGTGCCCAACCCGCGGAGTTGCGGGAAGATGAACCACATCCAGTGACCGCGTTTTCGTCCCTCGCGCAGCTCCGCGACGGCGGAGTGGTAGATCCCGGACTGCGCCGACACAAAACGTCTCAGATCGAACGGGTCGCTTGCCGATGCCATATGACTACGGTTGCATACATGGCCGTCAAGCGACGAATGCCCAAGGTGCGCGATCTGGCGCCGCTGATGCAGTTCAAACGACCGCAGCTCGACGCGACCAAGCGCCGCCTGGCCGCCGCGTACACCATCGAGGACCTGCGCCGCATCGCCAAACGCCGCACCCCCAGGGCGGCGTTCGACTACACCGACGGCGCGGCCGAGGACGAGCTGTCCATCGCGCGGGCCCGACAGGCGTTCCGCGACATCGAGTTTCACCCCACCATCCTTCGCGACGTCTCCAACGTGACCGCCGGATGGAACGTCCTGGGCCAGCCGGTCGTGCTGCCGTTCGGGATCGCGCCCACCGGGTTCACCCGGCTGATGCACACCGAGGGCGAGATCGCCGGCGCGCGGGCGGCCGCGCGGGCGGGGATCCCGTTCTCGCTGTCCACCCTGGGCACCACGGCGATCGAAGACCTGGTGACCGCGGTTCCCCAGGGCCGCAAGTGGTTCCAGCTCTACATGTGGCGCGACCGCGACCGCTCGATGGCGCTGGTGAAGCGCGCGGCCGACGCGGGATTCGACACCCTGCTGGCCACGGTCGACGTCCCGGTCCCGGGCGTGCGGCTGCGGGACAACCGCAACGGCATGACGATTCCGCCGACGCTGACGCTGCGCACTGTCCTGGACGCGGTGCCGCACCCGAAGTGGTGGTTCGACCTGCTGACCACCGAGCCGCTGGCCTTCGCTTCGCTGGATCGCTGGTCGGGCACGGTCGGCGAGTACCTCAGCACGATGTTCGACCCCAGCCTGACCTTCGATGACCTGGAGTGGATCAAGGCCCAATGGCCCGGCAAGCTGGTGGTCAAGGGGATCCAGACGCTCGAGGACGCCCGCGCCGTCGTGGACCGCGGCGTCGACGGCATCGTGTTGTCCAATCACGGTGGGCGCCAGCTGGATCGGGCGCCGGTGCCCTTCCACCTGTTGCCGACGGTCGCGCGTGAGCTGGGCAAGGACACCGAGATCCTGGTGGACACCGGCATCATGTCCGGGGCCGACATCGTCGCGGCGATCGCACTCGGGGCCCGGTGCACGCTGGTCGGGCGGGCCTACCTGTACGGGCTGATGGCCGGCGGCGAGGCGGGCGTGGCCCGCGCCATCGAGATCCTGCAGAGCGGGATCATCCGGACGATGGGACTACTTGGCGCCACCTGCCTCGAGGAGCTGTCGCCCAAGCACGTGACGCAGTTGCGTCGACTGGGCCCGATTTCGCCGCCAGCGTAACGCCCTTAGCCAGCGTGTAAGCCGAGCGTGCGGCTGCCCGCACGCCCGCCGTCCAACGTGCGGCCAGCTTCACACTCGTGGCGAAATCACGTCGGGAACAAACCTCCGCCCGGCTGGGTTAAGCGCAGCAGACTCAACTTTTGGAGGATCGAATGGCTGAAGCCAAGTCCGTGCCGGTGTTGTTCACCGGGACGATCGTGTTGCCCGGAATGGTGGTGCCGATTGCGCTGGACGACGCCGCGCGGGCGGCGATCGATGCCGCGCAGGCCAGCGAGTCGGGACAGCTGCTGATCGCGCCCCGGCTGGACGACCGGTACCCGACCCACGGCGTGATCGCCAAGATTCTGCAGGTCGGCCGGATCGCGGGCGGTGGCACCGCCGCCGTCGTGCGTGGTGAGCGCCGCGCCCACATCGGGGCGGGCGCGTCCGGGCCCGGCGCCGCGCTGTGGGTCGAGGTGACCGAGGCGCCCGAGCCGGAGCCGACCGACGAGATCAAGGCCCTGGCCGCGGAATACAAGAAGCTGCTGCTGGCCATGCTGCAGCGCCGCGAGGCGTGGCAGATCGTCGACTACGTCAACAGCCTGACCGACCCGTCGGCGCTGGCGGACACGTCGGGATACGCGTCGTACCTCACCGACGTGCAGAAGCGCCAGCTGCTGGAGACCGTGGACGTCGCCGAGCGGCTGCGCGTCCTGATCGACTGGACCAGCTCGCATCTGGCCGAGGTCGAGGTCAACGAGAAGATCGCCGAGGACGTCCGCGACGGCATGGAGAAGACGCAGAAGGAATTCCTGCTGCGCCAGCAGCTCGCGGCCATCCGCAAGGAGCTCGGTGAGGGCGAGCCCGACGGTTCGGATGACTACCGTGCGCGCGTGGAGGCGGCCGAGCTCCCCGAGAAGGTGCGCGAGGCCGCGCTGCGCGAGGTCGGCAAGCTGGAACGCTCCAGCGACCAGAGCCCGGAGAGCGGCTGGATCCGCACCTGGCTGGACACCGTGCTCGACCTGCCCTGGAACGTGCGGACCGAGGACTCGACGGACCTGGGCGCGGCCCGGGCGGTGTTGGACGCCGACCACCACGGGCTGGACGACGTGAAGGACCGCATCGTCGAATACCTGGCCGTGCGAACCCGACGCGCGCAGCGCGGACTGCAGGTCGTGGGCGGGCGTGGCTCCGGGGCCGTGATGGTGCTGGCCGGGCCCCCTGGCGTCGGCAAGACGTCGCTGGGTGAGAGCGTGGCCCGGGCGCTGGGCCGCAAGTTCGTGCGCGTCGCCCTGGGCGGCGTGCGCGACGAGGCCGAGATCCGCGGGCACCGGCGCACCTACGTCGGCGCGCTGCCGGGCCGGATCGTGCGTGCCATCGGCGAGGCGGGATCGATGAATCCCGTCGTGCTGCTGGACGAGATCGACAAGGTCGGTTCCGACTACCGCGGCGACCCGAGCGCGGCGCTGCTCGAGGTGCTCGACCCGGCGCAGAACCACACGTTCCGCGACCACTACCTGGATCTGGATCTGGACCTGTCCGATGTGGTGTTCCTGGCCACCGCCAACGTAATCGAGAACATCCCGTCGGCCCTGCTGGACCGCATGGAGCTGGTTCAGATCGACGGCTACACCGAGGACGACAAGGTCGCCATCGCCCGCGACTACCTGCTGCCCCGGCAGCGGGAGCGGGCGGCGCTGAACGACGACGAGGTCACCGTGACCGACGCCGCGCTGCGCAAGATCGCCGCGGACTACACCCGCGAGCCCGGTGTTCGTCAGTTCGAGCGGCTGCTGGCCAAGGCGCTGCGCAAGGTGACGACCAAGATCGCCGACGAACCGGTGACCATCGACGAGCCCGACCTGGTCGGTTACCTGGGCCGTCCGCGGTTCACCCCCGAGTCCGCCGAACGCACGGCCGTGCCCGGTGTGGCCACCGGCCTGGCCGTGACCGGCCTGGGCGGCGACGTGCTCTACATCGAAGCGGGCGCCACCGACGGCGAGCCGGGTTTGCAGTTGACCGGTCAGTTGGGCGACGTGATGAAGGAGTCGGCGCAGATCGCGCTGTCCTACGTCCGCTCGCACGCCGCGGAGCTGGGGGTCGACCCCAAGGCGCTGGACCGGCGCATCCACGTGCACGTGCCCGCGGGCGCGGTGCCCAAGGACGGGCCGTCGGCCGGCGTCACGATGGTGACCGCGCTGGTGTCGATGGCCACTGGGCGCCAGGTGCGCTCCGACGTCGGCATGACCGGCGAGGTCACGCTGAACGGCCGGGTGCTGCCGATCGGCGGCGTGAAGCAGAAGCTGCTGGCCGCCCAGCGGGCCGGTCTGTCAACGGTTTTCATTCCGGCGCGCAACGAGCCGGACCTGGATGACGTCCCGGCCGAGGTGCTCGGCGCGCTGGAGGTGAAGCCGATGACGGATGTCGCCGAGATCGTCGCGCAGGCGCTCGAACCGGTGCCGCAGGCCGCGACCGTCGCCGCCTAGGAGGGCGCCGGCTGCCGGTCGCTTGTCAAAAACCTGGGAGTCTGCTGCCAATAATCGGCTCGAGCGTGTTTTCGGCTCGGCCGACTCGGGTAGCCGAGGGACCAGGGGGTCATCCCCTGTCCCTAGGCCCAACCCAGGAGCTTGGGGAGACAACTGAACAACACCGTCAATGCTGTTGCGCTGCGTGCGTCGCAGCCAAGCTGGACAAGGAGTTCACATGAACCTCAAGAAGATCACCGCAGCCGCCGCGATGGCCGGTGGCCTCGGATCCGCGGCCTTCGGGATCGGCGCCGGTTTCGCGCTGGCCGATCCGGGCATCCCGGGCGTCCCCGGCCCTGGCCCGAACGTGCCCGGGCCGAACGTGCCGGGCGGGGACCGTGACCTGCAGGGTCCGGGCCAGGGTCCCTTCATTCCGGGGCAGCCGATTTGTAACCCCGGCGCGCCGGGCGTGAACTGCAACGCTCCGGGCAGCCCCCTTCCCCCGGGCCAGAACGGCTTCCCGCCGCCGGGGCACTACAACGACCCGGACCGCTACGGGATCCCGGCCACCTGGGCTCCGCCCGTTGGTGACCCCGACGGCACCCAGCTTCCGGTCGTCTTCAACCCGGACCTGGGCCAGTGGGGCGTCAACACGTCCGCCGGTTTCCAGGCGTACACGCCCGCCGGCAACGCCGGAGGCCAGGTGAACGGCGGCGGCACCGTCGGAACGCCCGGTACCTAAAACCGGAATGTGGCAGCCGCCCCCGCAAGGGGGCGGCTGTCCTCACATTCGCCCATCGCAAATGCGGCAGAATCGCAGCCTATGACCGACGTTCGGAACCTGAAACGGCAAGTGGTCCATCGCATCCAAAGACTGCTGGTGAATCCGGTCGGCCGGCAGATGCCGGGGGTCATCCTCGAAACCACCGGCCGCAAGAGCGGTCAGCCTCGCCGGACGGCCGTCGGCGGCCGGGTGGTCGACAACCAATTCTGGTTGGTCTCGGAGCACGGCGAGCATTCGGACTATGTCCGCAACATTAAGGCCACTCCCGCAGTACGGGTGCGCATCGGCGGCCGATGGCGCAACGGAACTGCCCACTTGCTGCCCGACGACGACCCGCTGCGGCGGCTGGGCGACTTGCCCAGGCTCAACAGCGCGGTGGTGCGACTGATGGGCAGCGACCTGCTGACCATCCGGATCGACCTGGACTGACAGCGAATCGCCGAGCCTGTTAATCCTCAGGAGAACTACGAGTAAAGGCCTGCAAAATTACAGGCTCGGCGCCTGTCGGACCTCGGGGCTAAGGTCGGCCCATGGCCTACGACGAAGACCTGGCCAACCGGATCCGCGAGCTGCTCGGCTCCGAGCGCGGCGTCGAGGAAAAGCGAATGTTCGGTGGTCTGGCATTCCTGATCAACGGCAACATGTCGGTCGCCGCCAGCGGGCAGGGCGGACTGCTGGTCCGGGTGCCCCCGGAAGACACCGACAAACTGCTCAAGCGCGCCCACGTCGGCCCCATGGTGATGGCGGGCCGGGAGGCCCGCGGCTGGCTGCGCGTCGAAGGCGACGGCGTGCGAACCAAACGGCAGCTGCAGGATTGGGTCACCAAGGGCACCGGCTACGCCCGCGGCCTGCCCCCGAAGTGAGCGCAGCCGTTTGCTCGAAGACGGCGCGGGTAAGCGGTGCGGTGTGGACAACGACGAGGTGCGCCGGCATTGACCGTCCGGATCGGCACCTCCGGATGGTCCTACAACCACTGGGCGGATGTGCTCTACCCGACCGGGTTGCCGTCGGCGCGACGGTTGGCCCGCTACGTCGAGGTCTTCGACACCGTCGAGCTGAACGCGAGTTTCTATCGGTGGCCGAAGGATTCGACGTTCGCCGGTTGGCGCGATCAGCTGCCCGACGGGTTCCGGATGTCGGTCAAGGCGCATCGTGGGCTGACCCACTACCGGCGGCTGTCCTCGCCCGAACCGTGGATCGAGCGGTTCGAGCGCTGCTGGCAGCTGTTGGGCGACCGCCGCGGGGTGCTGCTCGTTCAACTGCACCCCGAGCAACAGCGCGACGACGCGCGCCTGGACGCCTTCCTGGCCAGTGTGCCCGAATCCATCCGGGTGGCCGTCGAGCTGCGGCACCCCTCCTGGAACGACCCGGCCGTATACGAATTGCTGGAACGCCGCAACGCCGCCTACGTGGTGATGAGCGGCGCCGGGCTGGCGTGCGTGCCACGCGCCACCACCGATCTGGTGTACGTCCGGATGCACGGCCCGGATCAGGACACGATCTACGCCGGCAGCTACTCGCACGACCAGCTGCGGCGCTGGGCCGACCAGATCGCCGAGTGGGACCGCGACGGCAGGGACGTGTGGATGTATTTCAACAACGATCTGGGCGGCCACGCCGTGCGCAACGCGCTGTTCCTGCGCGGGCTGTTGGGGTGATGGCGCTCAGGCGTCGTCGCGCCGGTCGGCGGGCGCCCAGCTCCCGTCGATGACGTCGGGCGGACGCTGCGCTTGCAGCCGCTCCCGTTCGGCCCGGCGGCGCTTGATCCGCAGCCGCGCGTCGGCCGGCATGGTGATCAGCTCGTCGCAGGTGAGGTAGTGGACGTCGTCGGCGACATCGATCAGGTCAGCCGCAACTCGCCGGGATCCCAACTCGCGCAACGTCATCCGCAGCTCATGCGTGAACCGCAGGGTGGTGTCGTGGGCCAGCTCGCGCGACCCGCGGGCGTTGGCGGCCAGTCGCCGTACGCGCGTCGGCGGCGGCGCCGGCTCGGTGACCACGGCGGGGTCGGCAAGCTCGGCGGCCGCCGTCAACAACATCGCCGGATCATCGCTGATCACCGGGCTGGCGAGCTCGGCCTCCCCCGGCCCGCGGTGCCCGATCCTGGCGACGGCGGCGTCGAGCGCGCCGGCCGTGTCGGGGGACAACGCACGGATGCTGCCGATGTTGCCCTCGGCCGCCAGCGCACACAACGGCGGATCACTTCGCAACGCCGCCGCCAGCTCGGCGGCCTCGGCCGCGATGCGGGTGCTTTCCACGATCATGCCCAGCCCCGACACCCGGGAGGCGGCGCGCGTAGGTTCCAGCGCCGCGGCGGTGATGCCGGAATCGACCAGCCACAGCGCCGTGAGGATCCAGCCCTGGTGGATGCGATCGCGCAGCAGCGGCACCCGGACCTCGAGCGCGGCGTCCGGCAGCGGGGCCAGCTGCGCGGCATCGGCGTGTTCGGCCTTCGCGGCGGCGGCGTAGGCCAGCGTGTCGCGTTTGAGGTGGCGCATCACCGCCAGCGAGCGCGCGGTCACGACCGCTTTGGCGAGCGACCCGAGCGCCCCCTCGGCCAGCTTCGGCTCGCCGAACGGCAGGACGTCACCGACCTGCGGTTGGTCGGCGAGGGCGTTCCGGGCGACGGCGTGCTGGTCCCAGCCGGGCAGCTGGGTGGCGGCGACGACGTTGGCCGACACCCCGACGTAGGCGCGGTGTCCGAAGATCGCGATCGCGCGGCTGCTCCACTCGTCGTCGACCACGCCGCCCAGCGCGAGCACCTGGCCCATCACCCGGCTGGCCGTGCGCAGCCCGCTGAGCTGGACGTCGAGCGTTATCGGGGTCAGCGGGCCGGGCAGCGCCTCGCCCAGCCCCGCCGCGCTGAAGACCGGGAACCGGGGGTCGATCCGGTCGTCGAACTCACCCTCCAACCCGTCGGGGGCCGCGCTGCGCAGCTCGTCGGACGGCCGGGGTCGCGGAAGGACCTCGACCGGGAGGGCCACCTGGCCACCGTGGCTGAGCGCACCCTCCGGAAGGAGCCGCCGCCCGGCGAGGCCGCGTGCGGTGTCGGTGACCGCCTCGAGCGCTTGCCAGCCGAATTCGAAACCCCAATCCTCTTGCACCGCAGTGATATCCATCTTCGGGATCAACTTCGACCAGCTGCGGACCCCGTTCAGTCGCGTACGCGGGCCGACGGATCGCAGCAGCCGCCAGGCGGTGACCACGTTGGTGGTGTCGGGGGTGGCGAGGTCAACCGCGCCGGTGCGGTCGATGTCCAGCGAAAAGATCAGGAACCGGACCAGGTCGTCGACGTGCAGGACACGCATCGGCCGCGTCGAGGCCGCCGAAATCTTCGTGCGCAGCAACGTCGCCACGGTGCGGCACACCATCCAGTCCAGCTGGCGGCCGACGGGCGGCGCGATCCGGACGACCAGGCTGGGCGCCCAACCCGTGGACACCAGCTCCTCGGCGGGTCGATACAGCTCCGGCCGGCCGGCGGCCTGGGACACGAACAGCAGCCGCGCGCCGGCGCGGGCGGCCGCGTCGGTCACATGGGCGACGCCGTCGATGTCCGCGCCGCCGGGTGCGCCGGTGTCGACCGGGGCCAGGTGGATCACCGCGTCGGCCTCATCGGCCAGGTCTTGCAGGACGGGGTCGCTCAGCGGCGCGCAAACAAACTCGACGCCCGGATCCAGGCAGGGATGGGGGTGCTCAGCAATCCCGCTGACCGTGTGCCCGGCAGCGATCAGCTGCCGTGCGGCCAGCCGCGCTATTGCGCCGGTGGCGTCGGTAACCAGGACGTGCACCTGGGCTCACCTCCCCCAACGTCCAACCCGACAATAGGCAAGTTGGTGTCACTTACGCGACCGTTACCCCCGGATTGAGGACCTTTGGCTATGGCGATGTAGCCTGCCGGTTACCGCAGCGCCGCGGTGCCGTCCGGGGTGACGGCAACCTTGGCGCCACCGATGTCTTCACGCACCGTCGCCTCGGCGGCGGGATCGGCGATGACGGCCAGGGTGCGGGCCCCGTCGGGCGTGCGCACCGCCACGAACGCCTTCTCGGGTCGCCCCTCGCGGTCGAACGGGGTGGTCCACGCTTCGACGGTCCCGACGCCGTCCCACTCGACCAGGCCCTCCCGGGTGGGTTCGCGGTCCACCGCCTGCTGCGTATCCTCCCAGCGGAATTCGGCCGGCGGCTCGGTGCCGTACACGCCGAAGCTGTGTTTGGTCAGGTAGCCGCCGTTGCCCGTGATGAGGCCGCGGCGCCCGGGGTTGGCCACCAGCAGTTCGGCCATGGTGGCGATGGAATGCATCACGTAGTTGCTCCACGGGCCGCCCGCGAAGGTCAGCCCGCCGGTGACGGTGAGCGGGCGGGCCGGGTCGTCGACGCGCAGCCCGAGCTCGGCTGCGGCGACCTGGACGGCGGAGGGGAAGCACGAGTACAGGTCGACGTAGTCGACGTCGTCGATGCCCAGGCCCGCCAGCTGCAGGGCTCGCGTGCCCGCGATCCGGATGGCCGCCGAGCGGTGCAACTCGTCGCGCTCGGCGATGGACGGGGTGTCGTGCGCGTCGGTGCCGGCGTGCGGGAACACCCACCGGTCGGCGGGGACTTGCAGGCGCTGCGCCTGCTCGACCGACGTCAGGACCAGCGCGGCGCCCTGGTCGACCATGTTGTTGGAGTTCATCAGCTTGGTGTAGGGCCAGCTGATCATCCGGTTCTGCGGCCCGGCCCGCCGGATCTCCTCGGCGGTCACCGGTTTGCGGATCCACGCGTGCGGGTTGTCCACCGCGACGGCGTTGAATCTCGCCCACAGTTCGCTGATGCGCGTGAGGTGGCTGTCGACGGATTCGCCGTTGGCAACGCGAAGCGCCTGCTCGAACAGCGGGTAGACGAAGGAAGGCAGATTCAGCCCGCTCTTGAGCTCCGCGTCGCCGAACATCGGGACGTCCTCGCCGATCATCTCGGCGATCGGCACCGACTCGTCCTGCACCGTCCACTCGAGCCTGCCGCCCTTGGCCTTCAGGCCCCGGCGGGTGCGCCAGGTTTCGGCGCCCGCGAGCAGCACGACACCGGCCCGGCCCTGCTGGATGTCCAGGCAGGCGTGGTTGACCAGCGACTGCGGGACGTTGCCCCCGACGGGGCTGTACCGGGTGGTGAATCCGGTGGCGCCGAGCCGCTCGCCCAGCAGCAGCGCGGGGTCGCGGTAGTGCGCCGACAGCACGTTCACCACGCGGATTGAGTCGACGGCCCCGATCACCCGGGCATCGGCGGCCTCCCGGGCCGCGGCGGCCATCAGGTCCACCGGTTCGACCGAGCGCGCCGCCGGGTCGATTTCGTCGCGGTGGTTGACCTGGCCGTAGCCGATCAACACCGGGGTCCTGGGGTCGACGCTCATGCGACGAATTTAGCGTGACTATGAATCCGGCCGGCGACGGGCATCGAACGTGCCGGCAATGCCGGGCCGGCCTAATCCGGTCCGGCGGTCGCGAACAGCACGCCGTCGCGGATGAGCCGCTCGGTCTCGTCCGCGCTCATCCCGAGCAGGTCCCGGCAGATCTCGCGGGTGTCCTGGCCGGGCAGGGGCGCCGGGCGTTGTGGGGCCGGCGGTATGTGCTGAAAAGGTGCCGGACCCGTCTCGGCGGGCATAGGGCGCTCGATCAGCGGATGAGTCATGTCGCTGAACAGCTTTCGTCCGATCAGCTGGGGGTCCTCGAGGAGGTCCGGCGGGCGGTTCATCGGACCGGCCGGGACCCCGGCCGCCTGCAGCAGTTCGGCGTTGCGCAGCGGGGTGCGGGTGCGGGTCCAGGCCGACACCAGTTCGACCAACTCGCGGCGGTTGGCCAGCCGCGACTCGCCGGTCGCGAAGCGCGGGTCGTCGGCCCATTGCGGATGGTCGAGAAGGCCTGCCAGGCAGCGCCATTCGTCGTCCGAGCCGATGGAGATGACGCACCACTCGTCGTCGCCCGCGCACGGGTAGACCGCGTGCAGGCTGGTGTCGTCGCGGATCGGGCCGATGCCGGCGGCCTGCGCGGCCTCGGTGACGTACAGGGTGTCGAGCTGATTGATCACGACCTCGGCCTGCGAGACGTGGACGTCGGCGCCATCGCCGGTGCGATCGCGACGGATCAGCGCGGCCAGCGCCGCGATCGCGCTGACCCGCCCCACGACGTGATCGGGGAAGATCGTCGTCGCGTCGTAAAAGGCGTGCCGTCCCGTGTCGGACTGGTCGCCCGCGTCCTCCGACGTCCACAGCCGGGTGACCCCGGTGGCGGCGCGGACCAAGGGACCGTAGCCCAGCCGGGTGCGCCAGGGGCCGCTGTCGCCGTAGGCGCTGCTGCCCGCGAGCACGATCCGCGGGTTGATGGCGCGCAGCGCGTCGTAGTCAAACCCAAGGGCGGCAAGGGTTCCCGGCTTGAAGTTGGCGAACACCGCGTCAGCCTCGGCGACCAGCCGGCCGAAGATCCCCTTGCCCTCGGCGCTGCGCAGGTCCAGGCCCAGGCCGAGCTGATTGCGATGGGTCCAGGCGAACGACTCGCTCATGGCGTGGCCGGCGCGGGCCTGCCGCAGGCCGTCGGGATAGTCGGCGCTTTCCACCTTGATGACCTCGGCGCCCAGGTCGCCGAACAGCCGGCTCAGCTCGCCGCCCGCGACGATGATGCCCAGGTCGAGAATCCGCAGCCCGGTGAGCGGGTGGTCGCCGACCCGGCCCGACGGCGCGCGCACCAGCACCGGGTTCCCGCGCCAATACGGTTCGTCCTGGCCCGTGGCCGGGGCCGGCGTGCGGAACCCCGCGCGCTGCCCGTCGACGACGAAATACCCGGTCGGCACGCTGGTCCGCACCCGCGGCAGCAGCTCGGCCTCGGTGATGGCGCCCACCTCTTGGAAGTGTTCGGAGCCCAGGACCCAGGACGGTGGCAGCACCGCGGCGATCGGCACCCCGTGCGCCTGCCCCGCGGCGACGAGATCCTTCATCGTCTGATCGGCGAATAGGGCCTGGGCCAACGCGCTGATCTCGGGCCAGGCCGCCATCCGGGCGCCGATCGCGTCGTATTCGGGGTCCTGGAACTCCTCGGGCTCCCCCAGCCAGCGGCGAAACCCCCGCCACTGCCGCGGCGCCATTACGCACAACCGGACGTACCCGTCCTTGCACGGGCAGATCGGGTAGGCGTCCTGGTTCTTCGGGCGCCCGCGCCACTGCCCGCTGTGGCGGGTGCCGGCGGCGACCTGCCCGTGCGCGCCGAACGCCGGGTCTAACGCCATCACGACGGCGTCGAACCGCGAAAAGTCGATGTAATCGCCTGTGCCGCAACGCAACCGGTTGTAGTACGCGACTAGCGCCGCCCACGCCGCCTGCACCGCGGCGGTGGCGGAGGCGATGCCGTCCGGCGGCAACACCGGGGTGCCGGTGGTGGGACCGGAACGCGCCAACGAGCCGCACATCGCGAACAACACCGGATCGGTGGCACGCCAGGCGGAGCGCGGACCCGTCTCGCCGAAGTCGGTGACCGACAGCACCACCAGGTGCGGATAGCGGGCCGCCAACTCCGCGCCGGAAATCCCGAAGGCGCCGACGTGCCCGGCCAGGCCGCTGTCCACGACGATGTCGGCCTCCGCGGCCAGGTCGAGGAACCGGCCGCAGTCGCCGTCCTCGAGCGGGTCCAGCACGGCGGCCCGCTTGTTGGCGTTGTGCAGCGCGAACGGGATGCTGGCGCCGTTTAGCGCCGGCAGGTCGTCGCGCCCCAGGCTGCCGCCGGGGAATTCGATCTTGAGGACGTCGGCGCCGAGATCGGCGAACAGGCGTGTGACCGCGTCGGCGCTGCCACCGGACAGGTCCAGCACGCGCACGGTTTCGAGCAGCCCCTCCGCCATCCGCCCACCGTACCCGCCAGGTCAGGGGGCGGCCGCGAGCACTTATTTGGGGGCCAAATGTGCAGCCGCCCAAGCCGGTTCGCGCGCGAATTTCGACCGGCTACGCTCGGTAGTTCTTGTTCACGATCCCGGATGGAGGCGCCCCGCCCAATGACCGCGCAGTTGAGCTACGTCGAGGCGGTGGTGGTCGGCGCGTTCCAGGGCGTCACCGAGCTGTTCCCGGTCTCCAGCCTCGGGCACTCGGTGTTGGTGCCGGCGCTGGTCGGTGGGCGCTGGGCCCGGGACCTCAACGTCTCCACCCCCGAGTCGCCGTATCTGGCGTTCATCGTCGGCCTGCACGTCGCCACCGCCGCCGCGCTGCTGGTGTTCTTCTGGCGGGATTGGTTGCGTATCGTCGCCGGCTTCTTCTCCTCGCTGCGGCATCGCCGGATCCAGACGCCCGACGAGCGGCTGGCCTGGCTGATCGTGGTCGCCACCATCCCGGTGGGCCTGGCCGGGGTGGCCCTCGAGCACCTGTTCCGGACCACGCTGGGCAAACCCATTCCGGCGGCGGCATTCCTGTTGCTCAACGGCATCGCGTTGTACGCCGGCGAGGTGCTGCGCCGCCGCGTTTCACCGACCGGCGACGAAGAGCACGAGGACCACCGCGGCGAGGCCATCGACGACCGGCTGGCCCAACTGCCGATGGGCCGCGGTCTGGTGATCGGCTCGGCCCAGATCCTGGCCCTGCTCCCCGGCATCAGCCGCTCGGGCATCGCAATGGTGGCCGGCCTGTGGCGCGGGCTCTCACACGAGGACGCCGCCCGCTTCTCGTTCCTGCTCGCCACGCCGATCATCCTGGCGGCCGGCGTCTACAAGATTCCCGACCTGTTCGGGCCGCTGGGCGCCGGGATCGGCGGCCAGGTGCTGGCCGGCAGCGTCGCCTCCTTCGTCTGCGCCTACCTGGCCGTGCGTTTTCTGACCCGGTACTTTCAGACCCGCACCCTGACACCGTTCGCCGTCTATTGCGCCCTGGTGGGCGGCGCCAGCCTGGTGTGGCTGAGCCTGCACTAAGCATGGGTGGCGATGAGATGGCGCGGGCGATCTTCGTTCCCGACGGGGAGTTCTACGTGCCCACGCCGCTGGCCGCGGGACCGTGGGGCCCCTACGTCGCGGGCCAAAACGTCGGCGGACTGCTGTGCCGGACGATCGAACGCGATTTCGGTGACCCGGACTTCCAATTAGCCCGCCTGACAGTCGATTTGCCGCGGCGCGCCGCGCTGCAGCCATGCGCGGTCACCACCGAGGTGCACCGGGACGGCGGACGCGTCCGGCTCGTGGACGCCGCGTTGACGCAGGCGGGCACCGCGGTTGCGACGGCCCGGGCGGTTTTCCTGCGCCTCGGCGAGCAGCCCGGCAACACGATTTGGTCGTCACCGGTGTCGATGCCCGCGATCCCGCACACCCCGAGCCCGGTGCCCGACGACTACCCGCTGCACGTCTGGGCCTTCAACAGCGACGAGCCCGACCGAACCGAGTGCGATTTCTCGGCCCTGCAGCGGGCGTCCCAGAAGTTCATGTGGGTGCGTTTCGTCGTGCCGCTGATACTCGGCGAGGACGCCACCCCGACGACGCGCGCGGCCATGGCCGCCGACGCCACCAGCGCGATTTGCCAGTACGGCACGAGCGGCCTGCACTTCATCAATGCCGACTACACGCTGGCGCTGGTCCGCCCGCCCGACGGGCCGTTCGTCGGGCTGGCCGCCATGACCCAGTGCGGCCACGCCGGAGTGGCCAACGGAGTCGCGACGATGTTCGACCAACGCGGCCCGATCGGTAACTGCCTGGCCACCGGTATCGCCAATTCCGGCTTTCCGCAAACGAATCCAACGGCTTAGACCGGCGCACAGCGGTAACGGACCTGTTGCACCGGCGCGCCTCCGAAAGTCGTTGTGCGGCTGGTTCCGTCGAAACGCCACCCGTCGCGCTCGTAGAACCGGCGGGCGTCGAGGTTGCCCTCCAGCACCCACAGCAACGCGCCCGCGACACCCACGATGCGGAGCCGCTCCCGCGCGGCCGCCATCAGGAGCCGGCCCACCCCCGTCCGCGCGTGCGCGGGATCGACGTAAATCGCCATCAGCTCGCCGAAATTCGGGAATTCCACCTCGCGGCACAGGCCCGTGGTCGCCAGGCCGCGGATATCGGAGCCGTCGACGGCCACCAGCGTGGACGGCTTCCGCAGCCCGACGCGACCGAACGTGTATCGGTCGGCAAAGAAGGCGGGCGTGAGGTCGTCGAGAAAGTCTTGGGCGATCAGGCCCCGATAGGCCGACCGCCACGAGCGCAGCTGCACCCGGGCCACCTCGTCGGCGTCCTCCGGGACGGCCGCGCGCACCTCGGTCACGGTTGTGAGTATCGGCTTCCGCGGCGCTATTTGCGCGGCGCGGCGTCGAGTGCTGTGCTTACCCCAGCGCCAACCTGACACCCGTCAACTTTTCTGGGAGGACCCGCCATGGCAGATGCGGCATCGATCGGCCTGAAGGTCCGCGACAAGGTCGTCGTCATCACCGGCGGCGCCCGTGGGATAGGGCTGGCGACCGCGACCGCGCTGCACAACCTGGGCGCCAAGGTCGCGATCGGAGACATCGACGAGGTGCGGGTGAAGGAGTCGGGCGCCGCGCTGGGCCTCGACGTCTACGGGAAACTCGACGTCACCGACGCGCATTCGTTCGCCGACTTCCTCGACGAGGTTGAGCGCCAACTCGGCCCGATCGACGTGCTGATCAACAACGCCGGCATCATGCCCGTCGGTCGGGTCATCGACGAGCCGGACGCGGTCACGCGCCGCATCCTCGACATCAACGTCTACGGCGTCATGCTGGGCAGCAAGCTGGCCGTGCAGCGCATGGTGCCGCGCGGGTCCGGGCACGTCATCAACGTCGCCTCCCTGGCCGGTGAGCTCTACATCGTCGGCCTGGCCAGCTACTGCGCCAGCAAGCACGCGGTGATCGCGTTCACCGACTCGGCCCGGCTGGAGTACCGCTCGGCCGGTGTGAAGTTCTCCACGGTGTTGCCGACGTTCGTCAACACCGAGCTGGTCGCCGGGACGCCCGGCATGAAGGGGTTCCGCAACGCCGAGCCGGCCGAGATCGCCGACGCGATCGTGGGGCTGGTGGCCCACCCGAAGCCGCGGGTTCGGGTCACGAAGGCCGCCGGCGCGATGGTGGTGTCCCAGAAGTTCTGGCCGCGCCGGATCGCCGAGGGGCTCAACCGCCTGCTCGGCGGCGACCACGTCTTCACCGACGACGTCGACGTCGAGAAGCGCCGAGCCTACGAGGCGAGGGCCCGGGGTGAAGAGTAGACGGGCGCCGTTCACCTGAGGCGCGGACAATCGGCGGGGTGACTGTAGAAACCTCGACTCCCAGTGTCGCAGCCCTCTCCGACGACGAACTCGCCCTCATCGACAAGTATTGGCGCGCAGCCAATTACCTCTCGGTCGGACAGATCTACCTGCTGGACAACCCGCTGCTGACCGAGCCGCTGTCGTCCGAGCACGTCAAACCCCGGCTGCTCGGCCACTGGGGCACCACACCCGGGCTCAACCTGATCTATGCGCACCTGAACCGGGTCATCCGCAACCGCGACGCCAGCGTCATCTACGTCACCGGGCCGGGCCACGGCGGACCCGGCCTGGTCGCCAACGCGTACCTGGAGGGCACCTACACCGAGGTGTACACCGGCATCGAGGAGGACGCCGAGGGGCTGCGGAAGTTGTTCCGGCAGTTCTCGTTTCCCGGCGGCATCCCCAGTCACGTCGCGGCCCAGACGCCCGGTTCGATCCACGAGGGCGGCGAGCTGGGCTACGCGCTGGTGCACGCCTACGGGGCGGCGTTCGACAACCCGGACCTGGTGGTGGCGTGCGTGGTGGGCGACGGCGAGGCCGAGACCGGCCCCCTGGCCGCCGGCTGGCACTCCAACAAGTTTCTCAACCCGGCCACCGACGGCGCCGTGTTACCCATCCTGCAGCTGAACGGCTACAAGATCGCCAACCCGACCGTGCTGGCCCGCATCCCCCACGCCGAACTCGAATCCCTGCTGCGCGGCTACGGCTACCGCCCCATCACGGTCGCCGGGGACGACCCGGCCGACGTGCACCAGCAGCTGGCCGCCGCGCTCGACGACGCCTTCGACGACATCGCGGCAATCCAGCGCGCCGCCCGCGGCGGCGGGCGCTCGGAGCGACCCGTGTGGCCGATGATCGTGCTGCGCACCCCCAAGGGCTGGACCGGCCCCAAGGTGGTGGACGGCAAGAAGGTCGAGGGCACCTGGCGCGCGCACCAGGTCCCGCTGGCCGAAACCCACGACAATCCCGAGCACCGCGCCCAGCTGGAGGAATGGCTGCGCAGCTACCGGCCCGAGGAGTTGTTCGACGGCGACGGCGCGCTGCGCCCCGAGCTGCGCGCGCTGGCGCCCCGCGGCGATCGCCGGATGAGCGCCAACCCGCACGCCAACGGCGGGCTGCTGCTGCACGACCTCGATCTGCCGGACTTCCGCGACTACGCGGTGGCGGTGCCGCAGCCGGCCGCCGAGACACACGAGGCCACCCGGATACTCGGCACGTTCCTGCGCGACGTGGTCGCCCGAAACTCCGACCGGTTCCGGCTCATGGGCCCCGACGAGACCGCGTCCAACCGGCTCGACGCCGTCTACGGCGCGACCGACAAGGTGTGGCTCTCCGAGATCGGGCCCGACGACGAGCACCTCGCGCCCGACGGCCGGGTGATGGAGGTGCTCTCCGAGCACCTGTGCCAGGGCTGGCTGGAGGGCTACCTGCTGACCGGCCGGCACGGGCTGTTCAACTGCTACGAGGCGTTCGTGCACATCGTCGACTCGATGCTCAACCAGCACGCGAAGTGGCTGGCCACCAGCAGGGAGCTGGCCTGGCGGCGGCCGATCGCCTCGCTGAACTACCTGCTGACCTCCCACGTCTGGCGCCAGGACCACAACGGCGCGTCGCATCAGGACCCCGGCTTCATCGACCTGGTCGCGAACAAGCGGGCCGAGCTGACGCGGGTGTACCTGCCGCCGGACGGCAACACGCTGCTGTCGGTGGCGGATCATTGCCTGCGCAGCCGCAACTACATCAACGTGATCGTGGCGGGCAAGCAGCCCGCGCTGGCCTACCTGGACATGGACGAGGCGATCGCCCACTGCGCGCGCGGCCTGGGCATCTGGCAGTGGGCGAGCACCGCCACCGCCGAGCCCGATTTGGTGCTGGCCTGCGCCGGGGACATCCCGACGCTGGAGGTCCTCGCCGCCGCCGACATCCTGCGGCGCGAGCTGCCCGGCCTGGCGGTCCGGGTGGTCAATGTCGTCGACCTGATGCGGCTGCAGCCGGAATCCGAGCACCCACATGGCTTGCCGGACAAGGAGTTCGACGCGCTGTTCACCCGCGACAAGCCGGTCATCTTCGCCTACCACGGCTACCCGTGGCTGATCCACCGGCTCACCTACCGGCGCACCAACCACCCGCACATCCACGTGCGCGGCTTCAAGGAGCGCGGCACCACGACGACGCCGTTCGACATGGTGATGCTCAACGACCTCGATCGGTTCCACCTGGTCATCGACGTCATCGACCGGGTGGACGGGCTGGCCAGCCAGGCCGCCGTGTTGCGTCAACGGATGGTCGACGCCCGCCTCGCCGCCCGCGCCTACACCCGCGAGCACGGCGAGGACGACCCGGCGATCTCGGGGTGGACCTGGGAGATCGACTGAACTGACGCCGAGATTGCCGTAGTGGCTGTGCTTGGGGCATCACGCACAACCGTGGCGGCAATCTCGCTGAACTGCCCGTGCGTGGCGCGCAGGTAAACTTGCCGGATGCCCGACGCCATCGCTGCCGCACAGCCGTCGGCGCCACACCGGTTCCGCATCCATCTGGACATCGCCGTGGTGGTCGTCGTGCTGGTGGTCTCCAACCTCGTCGCGCACTTCACCACGCCGTGGGCGAGCATCGCTACCGTCCCGGCCGCCGCCGTCGGGCTGGTCGCGTTGATACGCTACCGCGGGCTGGGCTGGACGGACCTCGGTCTCGGCCGCGAACACTGGAGGCCCGGGCTGGCGTATGCGCTGGGAGCGGTGGCCGTCGTGGCGTCCGTGATCGCGATCGGGATCCTGTTGCCGGCGACCCGGCCGATGTTCCTGAACAACCACTACGCGACGATCTCCGGCGCGCTGATCGCGTCGATGGTGATCATCCCGCTGCAGACCGTGATTCCCGAGGAGCTGGCGTTTCGGGGCGTGCTGCATGGCGCGCTGAACCGCGCCTGGGGCTTTCGCGGGGTGGCGCTGGGCGGGTCGCTGCTGTTCGGGCTTTGGCACGTCGCCACGTCGTTGGGGCTCACCAGCAACAACGTCGGCTTCACCCGCATGTTCGGCGGCGGGTTCGCTGGGATGCTGGCCGGGGTGACGTTGGCGGTGCTGGCCACCGGGGCGGCAGGCTTCGTCTTCAGCTGGCTGCGCCGGCGAAGCGGGAGCCTGATCGCGCCGATCGCGCTGCACTGGTCGCTGAACGGGCTTGGCGCCCTGGCCGCGGCGCTGGTCTGGCACCTGTCGAGCTGAGGTCCGCTCAGACGAGCAGGACCGCGGCTCCGGCGATGCGGCCGGCGCTCAGATCCGTCAGGGCCGCGTCGGCCCGTGCGAGCGGGTATTCGGGCGTGGTCACCTCGATGTGGTGTTGACCGGCGAAGTCGAGGAAAGCGCGCGCGTCGGCCCGCGTGTTCGACGTGACCGATCGGACCTGGCGCTCCTGGAACAGGTGGCGCTGGTAGTTCAGGGGCGGGATATCGGACAGGTGAATCCCCGCGATCGCGAGGGTGCCGCCGCGGTCCAGCGCCGCCAGCGCGGGCAGCACCAGCTCGCCGACGGGCGCGAACAGGATCGCGGCGTCCAGCGGCACCGGCGGCGGATCGGCCGCGCCCTGGGCCGACGCGGCGCCGAGTTCCAGCGCCAGCTCGCGCGCCTCGGCGCCGCGGGTCATCACATGCACCTCGGCGCCCTGCGCCAGCGCGACCTGCGCGGTGATGTGGGCGCTGCCGCCGAAACCGTAGAGGCCCAGCCGCCCGCCGACCGGCAGCTGGGCGCGCAGCAGCGACCGGTATCCGATGATGCCGGCGCACAACAACGGCGCCAGCTCGCTGTCGCTGTAACCGCTGGGTAGGTGGTGCGCGAAAGCGGCTGGGACGGTGGCGAATTCGGCGTATCCGCCGTCGGCGTCCCAGCCGGTGTAGCGGGATTCCGGGCACAGGTTCTCGTCGCCCCGACGGCAGTATTTGCACACGCCGCAGGTGTGGCGCAGCCAGGCGATGCCGACCCGGTCCCCCGGTTTGAACCCGTCGCCCACCTCGGCGCCGACTTCGACGACCTCCCCGACCACCTCGTGCCCGGGCGTCACCCGATCGCGGTGCACGGGCAGGTCGCCCTCGGTGACGTGCAGGTCGGTGCGGCACACGCCGCACGCGCGGACCGCGACCAGCAGCTCCGACGGTTGCGGCCGAGGCACGTCGGCGGTGACCTGCTCGAGCGGGCCGGTGGCCATGGGGCCGGGGCGGCGCACTCGCCACGCGCGCATGGTCGTGGTCGTCACCGCCGAGGCCATCACTACATCATGCCGCTATTCGTCACGGCCGCAACGGGATAGCCGCGATCAGGTCCGGTGCCGCACCATGCCGACGACCCACAGCAGGATGAGCGCGCCGAGCAGCGCGGTGAAGAAGGTGAAGATGATTCCGCCGCCGGCGGTGTTGACGAAGAAGCTCAGGATGAAGCCGCCGATCAGCGCGCCGATGATGCCGATCACGATGTCCATCAGGATGCCGGCTCCGCTGCCCCTGATGATCCTGCTGGCGAGCGCGCCGGCCAGGCCGCCGATGATGATGTAGCCGATCCAGCCGACGCTGGTCAGCGTGGATGACCGGGCGAGAACTTCGGTTGCTGCGATGACGTCCATACGGGTCTCCTTGCAATCGCTGGCAAAGCCCAGCGGGTCCGCTGGGCCGTGCTCAGGGAGTACCCGATTTCCGCCTATGAAACATATGTCCAATTGATCGCGCGTGTGCGCCCAGAGATGGCGCCCGACGGATCAAGCCCGCTGCGGCGTCGGCGCGGCGGTGGGGGTGACTTCGCTCGCTGGCGCCTGGCCCGGCGCCGGGGCGGGTGCCGGGACGCCGGGCGCGGGCGCCGGAGCGCCAGGAGCGGCTCCGGGGGCACCGGGCGCCGGTGCGGGGGCCGCCGGCGCCGTCCAGGGCTGGATCGACTCGGCCAGCGCCTTCGCGGCGCCCTGGTCCACCTGGTCGTTGGAGGTTCCGAGCCACACCACGAACCAGCGCTGGGGCGGCCCGTTGCCGGCCGACGGCCCACTGACCACCCCGGTCCAGATCTGGCCGTTCGGCTTGGACGGATCGCTGAACTTCACCTCGTAGTACGACGCGCTTCCGGTGATCCCGTTCGCGCCCGTCAGTGGGGTGGCGCCCTGGTTGATCCGGGTGCCGGGATAGGGCATGAAGAACTCACCCATGTCCGAGCCCAGCCGTACGGCGGCCTTGGCGTCGCTGGCTTCGGCGCTGGCGTAAAGCTTCTGGTCCAGCCGGCCCATCACGATGCGGGTGTCGTTGGCGACCGGCGGCGCCTGCCCCGGCGCCGGCGGTTGGCCGGTCGTCTTGCTGAGCAATTCCGAACCGTAATCGAGATGGGTCGCGTCGGACTCCACCCAGCCGGCGGGCAGGACGAAGCTGAACCCGCCGACGGCGTTGCCGATCCGGCCCGCGTTGGGGTCGACGGGCGGCGGTGGCGGCGCGTTCGGATCGACCGGCGGCGGGGGCGTCGCGTTGGGGTCGCCGGGCGGGGGCTGCGGCGACGCCGGCGCGCCGGGCGGCGGCGGGGTCGTGGTCGTCGGCGACGCGGGCGCCGGTGCCGGTGCCGCGGTCGTCGTGGTCGGCGGGACCGGCGTCGGAACCTCGGGGTCCGCGTTGGACGTCGCCGGTAACGCGATGGCGACGGCACTGGCACTGGTCACCGTGGCGATCGCCAGCGTCGCCCACAGCCCTTTCCGACGTGTCGAGTTCGGGTCCACCTGATCCATGGCTGCGAACCTACCGCGTTACCGCTGTGACGCAAGGGTGCCGTGCGGCGGTTCGTGCGATGTTGCCGATGTGCAACCTTGCGCGTCGGCGCAGGTCAGTGCGGCGCCGGGTACAGCATGACCTCGTGGGCCTTGACCGAGAACCAAACGCGCTCCCCCGGCGTCAGCCGCAGCTCCGTCGCGGCGTCCGCGGTGATTTCCGCGGCCAGCCCCGGGGCACCGTCGGGCTGCTCCCGGCCCCGCACCAGCACGGCGGACCCGTGGGCATCCAGCTCCGCCACCGTCACCTCGACCGTGTTGCGGGGGCTGCCCCGCGGCCGGTCCCGGTACACGGCCACCGCCGTGGGCGGGAACACCGCGACCGCCTTGATCACCCGGGCGTCCAGCTCGTGGGCCGGGGTGGCATGCCAGTGGGCGCCGGTGCGATCGTGCAGCGAGCCGTCGGGCCCGACGGTGCCGTTGACCAGGTTGATGCCCGCGATACGGGCGCCGAAGTGACTGCGCGGCGCGGTGAGAACGCGTGCGACCGGCCCGATCTCGGCGATCCGTCCCGACTCGAGCACCAGCACCCGATCGGCCAAGGTGAACACGTCGAGCAGGTCGTGAGTGATCAGAATGACCGCGCAGCCGGTTCGGGTGACGACGTCGCGCAGCGCCCCACGGACGCCCGCGGCCGCGGCGACGTCGAGCCCGGCCAACGGCTCGTCGAGCAGCAGTACGTCGGGTTCGGCCGCCAGGGCGCGGGCGATCGCGACCCGCTGCGCCTGTCCCCCGGAGAGCTCGCGCGGTTTCCGGTCGGCGAAGCCCTCGGCGTCCACCTCGCGCAGCCAGCGCAGCGCCGTCGCCTTTTTGTCGGCGCGACCGAAACGGAACACGCGCCGGCGACTGTGCGGTCCGAACGCCACGTTCGCGGCGACGCTCAGGTGCGGGAACAGCAACGGGTCCTGCAGCAGCAACCCCACCCGGCGCTCGTGGGTTGGTACGTGCACGCCGGTCGCGGTGTCGGTCAGCACCCGGTCGCCCAGTCGCACCACGCCCTCGTCGGGCCGAAGCAGCCCGGCAATGACGTGCAGCGCGGTCGACTTGCCGGCGCCGTTGGGTCCGAGGACGGCGAGCACCTCGCCAGCCGCCACCGAGAAGTCCACATCCACACCGCGGTCGGCGACGACGCCGCGGACCTGCAATTCACTCACGCCGACACCCCGGTGAGTCGCCGCGCGCCCAGGCCTAGCACCACCAACGCCGCCACCGCCACCAGCAGGATCGACAAGGCCACCGCCGCGTCCGCGTCGCTCACCCGCTGCAGGTAGATCTCCAGCGGCAGCGTTCGGGTCACCCCCTGGCGGGAGCCGGCGAACGTCAGCGTCGCGCCGAACTCGCCCAGCGAGCGGGCGAACGCCAGCACCGCCCCGGACGTCATCCCGGGCAGCAGCAGCGGCAATGTCACCCGCCACCAGATCGTGGTCGGTCGGGCCCCCAGCGTCGCCGCCACCATCTCATAGTCGGCTCCCGCGGTGCGCGCCGCGCCCTCGAGGGCGATGACCAGAAACGGCAGCGACACGAACGTCTGCGCCAGCACCACCGCGGTGGTGCTGAAGGCGATGCTGACGCCGGCGGCCTCGAGGTATCGCCCGATCAATCCCAGCCGGCCGAACGCATAGAGCAACGCGATGCCGCCCACCACGGGAGGCAGCACGAGCGGCAGCAGGATCAGCGGCCGCAGCAGCCGGACCAGGCGCGCGGTGCTGCGGGCCAGCACGAGCGCCATCGGGACGCCCAGCAGCACGCACAGGGCGGTGCTGGCGGCGGCGGTCTTCAGGCTCAGCAGCAGCGCCGTCCGCGACGAGGGGCTGGCGACCAGCGACCAGAAGTTCGGCCAGTCGACCTTGATCGCGATCGCCAGCAGCGGCACGACCACGAACGCGGTCCCCGCGGCGGCGGGGATGTACACCCATCGCGGCAGATCCGTGCGGCGCTCGCTAATCCGTACACCCCTAACCGTGATCGGGCGATCTACACCGCCTCAACCTAGTAGTCGCTGTCGATGTGGAGGTTTGTAGCGCGTCTGTCCACGCGGCTGCGTCAGGGTTTGGCGAAGCCCAACCGGGCCAGGATGTTCTGGCCGGTGTCGCCGGTGACCATCGCCACGAATTTTTGCGCCAACGTCGCCTGCGCGGCGCTCTTCAACACCGCGATCGGATAGACGTTCACGGCGCCGGCGCCCTCCGGAAAGTTCACGGTCGCCACCTTGTTCCCGGCGCTGTGGGCGTCGGTGACGTACACCAGCCCGGCGTCCGCCTGTCCGGTGGTGATCTTGTTGAGGACGTCGGTCACGTTGAGTTCCTCACTGACCGGGTTGAGGCGCACCCCGGTGCCGTCCTCGACGCGCTGGGTCGCGGACCCGCACGGGACCGGCTTCTGGCAGATCACGACGCTCAGCCCCGACTTGCCGAGGTCCGCGAAGGACCCGATCTTCTTCGGGTTGCCCGGCGCCGTGACGATGACCAGCGTGTTCGAGGCGAAGTTCGCAGACGGGCCGGCCAGCAGCCCCGCCTTGGCGACCGTGTCCATCTGGGCGGTGTCCGCCGACGCGAAGACGTCGGCGGTGGCGCCCTGGGTCAACTGCGTGGCGAGCTCGGACGAGCCCGCGAACTCGAAATCGACGGTGCTGCCGGGGTTTTGGATCTTGAACTGCTCGGCGATCTGGCCGAACGCCGGCTTCAGCGAGGCCGCGGCGAACACGACAACCTTCCCGGCGGTCGGGGCGGGCTGAGTGGGTGGGGACGACGGCGTTTTCGAGCTGCAGCCGAGCAGGCCCGACGCCAGCGCGGACACCAGCACCGTCGAAACCAAACCGCTCACGATGCCGATTCGCCGCATGAGGGCACCCTAGTCCGCCGATGATGCGGTCGGTGCGGCGGCTAATCGCCGCAAACAAGTGGCTGCCGAATAGTTATGCAAATAATCCGCGCGTCGCGGGGCCCGGAGTTTCGCGGAGTAGCTACCGTCCAGTAACATCTTCTTAGATTTATGCCATAAACGCGCTGAGGTCCCAGGCAGCTTCTGGGTTCAACGTCGATACGAGGAGGTCATGGCCGTGGAAGTTCTGGTCACCGGGGGCGACACGGAGCTGGGGCGCACTGTGGCCGAGGGCTTCCGCGACGACGGTCACAAAGTGACCCTGGTGGGCGCGAGCCGCAGCGACCTCGAGGTCGCCGCGAAGGAACTCGACGTCGACGCCATCGTCTGCGACACCACCGACCCGGCGAGTCTCGCCGAGGCGCGCGGGCTGTTCCCCCACCACCTCGACACCATCGTCAACGTGCCGGCGCCGGCCTGGGACGCGGGCGACCCCCGCACCTACTCGATGGCCGACACGGCCAAAGCCTGGCGCAACGCCCTCGATGCCACGGTGCTGTCCGTGGCGCTGACCGTCCAGGCCGTCGGCGATCACCTGCGCTCCGGTGGCTCGATCATCAGCGTGGTGCCGGAGAACCCGCCCGCCGGAAGCATCGACGCCGCGATCAAGGCGACGCTGTCGAATTGGACCGCGGGCCAGGCGGAAGCCTTCGGCACCCGCGGGATCACCGTCAACGCGGTGGCCAGCGGGCGCAGCGCGCAGGCCGGTTACGACGGGCTGTCGCGCACGCCGCCGACGGTCGCCGCCGAGGTCGCCCGCCTGGCGCTGTTCCTCACCACCCCGGCGGCGCGCCACATCACCGGCCAGACGCTGCACGTCAGCCACGGCGCGCTGGCTCATTTCGCCTGAGGCTGAATCAGATCGGTTTCACACCCTGGTTCTGATACCGGGCCGGTGGCTACGGTGAACAACGTGGCTATCCGACTTGGTTTGCAGATTCCCAACTTTTCCTACGGCACCGGGGTGGACAAGCTCTTCCCCACCGTTATCGCCCAGGCTCAGGAGGCCGAGGCGGCCGGATTCGACTCGGTCTTCGTCATGGACCACTTCTACCAACTGCCCATGCTGGGCGATCCCGATCAGCCCATGCTGGAGGCCTACACCGCGCTGGGCGCCCTGGCCACCGCAACCGAACGGGTGCAGCTGGGCACCCTGGTGACCGGCAACACCTACCGCAACCCGACGCTGCTCGCCAAGATCATCACGACGCTGGACGTGGTGAGCCAGGGCCGGGCGATCCTGGGCATCGGCACCGGCTGGTTCGAACTCGAACACGATCAGCTGGGCTTCGAATTCGGCACCTTCACCGACAGGTTCAACCGGCTCGAGGAGGCGCTGCAGATCATCCTGCCGATGCTCAAGGGCGAACGGCCGAGCTTCTCCGGCAAGTGGTATCAGGCCAAGGAGGCGATGGCCAATCCCCGCTTCCGCGACCACATTCCGTTGATGATCGGCGGCAGCGGCGAGAAGAAGACGATCCCGCTCGCGGCGCGCCACTTCGACCACCTCAACGTCATCGCCGGGTTCGACGAGCTGCCCGCCAAGCTGAAGGTGGTGCGGGAGCGATGCGAGGAGATCGGCCGCGACCCGGCCACTTTGGAGACCAGCACGCTGACCACGGTGGTCGTCGACGAGAACTTCAAGGCCGACCAGATTCCCGCCGAGATGGGCCAGCGCATGGTGGTCGGCAGCGCGGAGTCGGTCGCCGAGCAACTCAAGACCAAGGTGTTCGACGCCGGCATCTCCGGGGTGATCATCAACATGCCGTTCTACACGCCGGGCGTCATCACCGCGGCCGGCGAAGCCCTGCGTCCGATCGCGGGGTTGTAACGCAAACCGCATCGCGCACCGGGCATGACGAGTATCACGTTCACTCGACCAGGCCCGATGCGTGATGTGGTTCATTACACATGCTTACGATCTGGGTTTCGGGGTATCGCCTTTATTAGCGTGGTAGCTAACTGGAATCGCGCGTCCAGCGACCCCGATCAGGAGCCTGCCCCCACATGAGCACGCAAGCAGAAGCCACTGCTGCACCCGACCGTCGTCACCAAGTCGTCATCATCGGGTCGGGATTCGGCGGGCTCAATGCGGCAAAGAAGCTCAAGCACGCCAACGTTGACATCAAGCTGATCGCGCGCACCACCCACCACCTGTTCCAGCCGCTGCTGTACCAGGTGGCCACCGGCATCGTGTCCGAAGGCGACATCGCCCCGCCCACCCGGGTCGTCCTGCGCAGGCAGCGCAACGTCCAAGTGCTGCTCGGCGACGTCACGCACATCGATCTCGAGGGCCGGTTCGTCGTGTCGGACCTGCTCGGCCACACCTACGAAACCCCTTACGACACATTGATTGTCGCGGCCGGGGCCGGCCAGTCCTACTTCGGCAACGACCAGTTCGCCGAGTTCGCGCCCGGCATGAAATCGATCGACGACGCGCTGGAGGTGCGGGGCCGAATCCTGAGCGCCTTCGAGCAGGCCGAACGGTCCCGCGACCCGGAGCGACGCGCAAAGCTGTTGACGTTCACCGTCATCGGCGCCGGCCCCACCGGCGTCGAAATGGCCGGGCAGATAGCCGAACTCGCCAACCACACCCTGAAGGGGTCCTTCCGGCACATCGACTCCACCCGCGCGCGGGTGATCCTGCTCGACGCCGCCCCCGCGGTGCTGCCGCCGTTCGGCGAAAAGCTCGGCGAGCGGGCGGCCGCGCGGCTGGAGAAGATGGGCGTGGAAATCCAGCTGGGGGCGATGGTCACCGACGTCGACCGCAACGGCATCACGGTGAAGGACTCCGACGGCACCACCAGGCGCATCGAATCCGCGTGCAAGGTGTGGTCGGCCGGGGTCCAGGCCAGCGGGCTGGGCATGGACCTGGCCGAGCAGTCCTCGGTCGAGGTCGACCGCGCCGGACGCGTCAAGGTGCTGCCCGACCTGTCCATCCCCGGACACCCGAACGTGTTCGTGATCGGCGACATGGCCGCCGTCGAGGGCGTGCCGGGCGTGGCGCAGGGAGCCATCCAGGGCGCCAAGTACGTCGCGAGCACGCTCAAGGCGGAACTGAACGGGGCCGATCCGGCCGAGCGCGAGCCGTTCCAGTACTTCGACAAGGGCTCGATGGCCACGGTGTCGCGGTTCTCCGCGGTGGCCAAGATCGGTCCGCTGGAGTTCAGCGGCTTCATCGCCTGGCTGATGTGGCTGGTGCTGCACCTGGTGTACCTGGTCGGCTTCAAGACGAAGGTGAGCACGCTGCTGTCGTGGACGGTCACCTTCCTGAGCACGCGCCGCGGCCAGCTGACCATCACCGAGCAGCAGGCGTTCGCCCGCACCCGCATCGAACAGCTGGCGGTGGCGGCGGCGGAGGCAAAACGTCCGGCGGCCAGGCGGGCCAGCTGACCCTCCGGCCGACCGGATCGAGGGGTGCCGGTCGGCTCGGCCGGGCTTGACGCCGGCTAAGCCTCGAGGTTTTGCAGCCGCACCTGACCGCGGGCCACCACCCGATCGTCGTCGTCGGTGATGGTGACCAGCCACAGCTGTTGGCGCCGGCCGCGGTGAATCGGCTCGCCGGTGCCGTACACCATCCCGGAGCTGATCGAGCGCAGAAAATCCGTGTTGTTGTTGACCCCGACCACGTTGCCGCCGTCGCCGTTGGTGTTCAGCCAGGTGTAGGCGGCCACGCTGGCCATGCTCTCGATCACCGAGCAGTAGACGCCGCCGTGCACGAGGCCCATGGGCTGCAACAGTTTCGGGGTGACCTCGAGTTGGGCGCGCACGCGGTCCGGGCTGAGTTCGGTGTAGTGCAGCCCCAATTCGCCGTCGAACGGCGCGGTGAAGTTCGGCGGCAATGGCGCATCGGGTGGCGGTGGCACGCTCATGTGTCTACACCATCGGCGATCCGGGCCACCGGCGAGGAAAACATCCCCCGAAACGGGCGAGCCCCGCGCTGCTGCGCGGGGCTCGCCGATCGAGTAGACCGGGGGTCACTGCAGCCCTCAGGACTCGCCGCGGTCATGTCGCTCGACCGCCATCAGCATAGGCAAGGCTGCCCTAATTTCGCAAGGTATGGTTTCGGTATTACCGAGCCCCGCTGCGCCCGGATAGATACGACGGCCGGTAGTAAGCGGAGTACGCTGGTTTCGACGCTCAGGAGATGAACGCACTATGGCCAAACTGACCCGGCTAGGGGATCTGGAACGCGCCGTGATGGATCATCTGTGGTCCACGCCGGAGCCCCAGACCGTCCGCCAAGTCCACGAAGCGTTGTCGGCGCGACGCGACCTCGCCTACACGACGATCATGACCGTGCTGCAACGGTTGGCCAAGAAGAATCTGGTCTCCCAGATCCGCGACGATCGCGCCCACCGGTACGCGCCGGTGCACGGGCGCGACGAGCTCGTCGCCGGGCTGATGGTGGACGCGCTGGCCCAGGCCGAGGACTCCGGGGGCAGGCAGGCCGCCCTGGTGCACTTCGTCGAGCGCGTCGGCGCCGACGAGGCGGAGGCGCTTCGGCGCGCGCTGGCCGAATTGGAAGCCAATCCGCGCGACAACGCCCGGTCGGCTGGCGCGCCAGCGGAGGACTGAGGGAGACTGGCAGCGTGTCCGCGCTGGCCTTCTCCATCCTCGCGGTGCTGTTGGTCGGCCCGGTGCCGGCCCTACTAGCACGCGCGACGTGGCCGCTGCGCGCCCCGCGTGCCGCGATGGTGTTGTGGCAGGCCGTCGCCCTGGCCGCGGTGCTCTCGGCGTTCAGCGCCGGGATCGCGATCGCCAGCCGGGTGCTGGTGCCCGGCCCCGACGGGCGGCCCACCGCCAGCGTCATGGGCGCGGCCGGCCGACTGGGCTGGCCGCTGTGGACGGCGTACATCGCGGTTTTCGCGCTGACCGTGCTGATCGGCGTCCGGTTGACGGTCGCGGTCGTGCGGGTCGCCATCGCCAATCGGCGGCGGCGGGCCCATCACCGCATGGTGGTCGATCTCGTCGGCGTCGGACACGGGGCGGCCCTCGCTCAGCCGTGCGCCAAGACCCGCGACCTGCGCGTCCTGGACGTCGCGCAGCCGCTCGCCTATTGCCTGCCGGGCGTGCGCAGCCGGGTGGTGGTCAGCGAGGGAACGCTGAAGACGCTCGGCGATGCCGAGGTTTCCGCCATCCTCACCCACGAGCGGGCCCACCTGCGCGCCCGCCACGACCTGGTGCTGGAGGCGTTCACCGCGGCACACGCCGCCTTCCCACGGTTCGTCCGCAGCGCCAACGCGCTGCGCGCGGTGCAGTTGCTCGTCGAGCTCCTGGCGGACGACGCCGCGGTGCGCGCCACCGGGCGCACTCCCCTGGCCCGGGCGCTGGTCGCCTGCGCCTCCGGGCGGGCGCCGTCGGGTGCGCTGGCAATGGGCGGCACCAGCACGGTGGTGCGGGTGCGCCGGCTCTCGGGCCGCGGCAACAGCCTGCTGCTGGCGGCCACCGCATACCTGGCCGCGGCCGCCGTGTTCGTGATGCCGACCGTGGCGCTGGTCGTGCCGTGGCTCATCGAGCTGCGACGGCTGTTCACCGTCTAGCGTCGGAGTGGGCCATCACCCTGGAATGCCTCCCGGAGTCGGCTGTGCCACAGTGTGATCCGACAGCTTGTCGAAAAAGTTCTGCGACCTGAGAGGCCAAGCCATGAGTGCCCCGAATTCCAAGAATTCTCAGACCGGTACCGCGCAGATCGGCGTCACCGGCCTCGCCGTCATGGGCTCCAACATCGCCCGCAACTTCGCCCACCACGGGTACACGGTGGCGCTGCACAACCGGTCCGTCGCCAAGACCGACGCGCTGCTGTCCGAGCACGGCGACGAGGGCAAGTTCGTGCGCTCGGAAACCATCGCGGAATTCCTCGACACGCTGGAGAAGCCGCGGCGGGTGCTGATCATGGTCAAGGCCGGCGACCCGACCGACGCCGTCATCAACGAGCTCGCCGACGCGATGGAGGAAGGCGACATCATCATCGACGGCGGCAACGCGCTCTACACCGACACCATCCGCCGGGAGAAGGCGATGCGCGAGCGCGGGCTGCACTTCGTCGGCGCCGGCATCTCCGGCGGTGAGGAGGGGGCGCTGAACGGGCCGTCGATCATGCCGGGCGGACCGGCGGAGTCCTACAAGTCGCTGGGCCCGCTGCTCGAGGAGATCTCCGCGCACGTCGACGGCGTCCCGTGCTGCACCCACATCGGCCCGGACGGCGCCGGCCACTTCGTCAAGATGGTGCACAACGGCATCGAGTACTCCGACATGCAGCTGATCGGCGAGGCCTACCAGCTGCTGCGCGACGGGCTCGGCAAGACCGCCGAGGAGATCGCCGACGTGTTCGACGAGTGGAACAAGGGCGACCTGGACAGCTTCCTCGTCGAGATCACCGCAAAGGTCCTGCGCCAGACGGACGCCAAGACCGGCAAGCCGCTCGTCGACGTCATCCTCGACGAGGCGGAGCAGAAGGGCACCGGGCGCTGGACGGTGAAGTCGGCGCTGGACCTCGGCGTGCCCGTCACCGGCATCGCCGAGGCGGTGTTCGCCCGCGCGCTGTCGGGCTCCGTCACCCAGCGCAAGGCCACCACCGGGCTGGCGTCCGGGCGGCTCGGCGAAAGGCCAACCGACGCAACGCAATTCGTCGAGGACGTGCGGCAGGCCCTGTACGCGTCGAAGATCATCGCCTACGCCCAGGGGTTCAACCAGATTCAGGCCGGCAGCGCCGAGTACGACTGGGCCATCACGCCGGGCGACCTGGCCACCATCTGGCGCGGCGGCTGCATCATCCGGGCGAAGTTCCTCAACCGCATCAAGGAGGCGTTCGACGAGGACGCCGACCTGCCGACGCTGATCGTCGCGCCGTACTTCCGCGCCGCGATCGAGGCCGCGATCGACGGCTGGCGTCGCGTCGTGGTGACCGCCACCGAGCTGGGCATCCCGATCCCGGGCTTCTCGTCGGCGCTGTCCTACTACGACGCGCTGCGCACCGAGCGGCTGCCCGCGGCGCTCACCCAGGGGCTGCGCGACTTCTTCGGTGCGCACACCTACGGCCGCACCGACGACGACCCGGACAAGCGCTTCCACACCCTGTGGAGCGGGGACCGCAGCGAAGTGCCCGCGTAGCCTTTCTGCGTGTAGAAGGGCGCAAAGGGGGCAAGCCGAATCGCATGAGGTTTCTCGACGGGCACCGACCCGGGTATGACCTGACGTACAACGACGTCTTCATCGTGCCGAACCGCTCCGACGTCGCGTCGCGCTTCGACGTCGACCTGTCCACCGTCGACGGCTCCGGCACCACCATCCCGGTCGTCGTCGCCAACATGAGCGCGGTGGCCGGGCGGCGCATGGCCGAGACGGTGGCGCGGCGCGGCGGGCTGGTGATCCTGCCCCAGGATCTGCCCATCCCGGCGGTGCAGCAGACGGTGGATTTCGTCAAGAGCCGTGACATGGTCCTCGACACCCCGGTGGTGCTCGAGCCCGACGACTCGGTGTCCGACGCGGTCGCGCTGATCCACAAGCGCGCGCACGGTGTCGCCGTCGTCGTGTTCGAGGGCCGCCCGATCGGTTTGGTCACCGAGGCGTCGTGCCTGGGCGTCGACCGCTTCACCCGGGTGCGCGACGTGGCGGTGACCGACTTCGTGACGGCCCCGGCGGGCGCCGAGCCGCGCAAGATCTTCGACCTGCTCGAGCACGCCCCGATCGGCGTCGCCGTGGTGACCGGCGCCGACGGCACGCTGGCGGGCGTGCTCACCCGCACCGGGGCGGTCCGCGCCGGGCTGTACACGCCGGCCACCGACGCGCGCGGGCGGTTGCGCGTCGGCGCCGCCGTCGGCATCAGCGGCGACGTGGGGGCGCGGGCCCGGTCCCTGGCCGAGGTCGGCGTGGACGTGCTCGTCATCGACACCGCCCACGGGCATCAGGTCAAGACGCTGGACGCGATCAAGGTCGTCGCGTCGCTCGAGCTTGGCCTGCCGCTGGCCGCGGGCAACGTGGTGTCGGCGGAGGGCACCCGCGACCTGCTGGGAGCCGGGGCGACCATCGTCAAGGTCGGCGTCGGGCCCGGCGCCATGTGCACCACCCGGATGATGACCGGCGTCGGGCGCCCGCAATTCTCCGCCGTGCTCGAATGTGCTTCCGCCGCAAGGAAACTCGGTGGGCATGTGTGGGCCGACGGGGGCATCCGGCATCCGCGGGACGTGGCGCTGGCGCTGGCCGCCGGCGCTTCGAACGTGATGATCGGGTCGTGGTTCGCCGGCACCTACGAGTCCCCCGGCGACCTGATGCGCGACCGCGACGACCAGCCCTACAAGGAGAGCTACGGCATGGCCTCCAAGCGGGCCGTCGTCGCCCGCAGCGGCGCCGAGACCGCGTTCGACCGCGCCCGCAAGGCGTTGTTCGAGGAGGGCATCTCGACGGCCCGGATGGGGCTGGATCCCGACCGCGGCGGCGTCGAGGACCTGATCGACCACATCACCTCCGGGGTGCGCAGCACCTGCACCTACGTCGGCGCCTCGACGCTGTCCGAGCTGCACGAGCGGGCCGTCGTCGGCGTGCAATCGGCCGCGGGGTTCGCCGAGGGCCATCCGCTGCCGCTGGGGTGGTGAGCGCGCCGCCGCGGTCGTTCTGCCGGCCGCACGCGTTGGCTACCATGTGAATTCAAGTGAGTTTCGGCTGGCAGCAAAGCGCTGCGCCGCATTGAGGGAAAGGGATGACGTGCCGCTGGCACGCGTCGAGGCCCGCACCGTGATCCGGGCAGCGTCCCCGGGGTCTCCGCCATGAACGTCACCATCACGCTGATCAGCCTGGTGGCCATCGCGCTGCTGATCTTCGCCAACGGGGTCTTCGTCGCGGCCGAATTCTCGCTGACCGCCCTGGACCGCAGCGTCGTGGACTCCAACGCCCGCCACGGGGGCCGGCGCGACCGCTTCATCCAGCGCGCCCAACAGCGGCTGTCGTTTCAGCTGTCGGGCGCCCAGCTGGGCATCTCGATCGCCACGCTGGCGACCGGCTACCTGACCGAGCCGCTGGTGGCCGACCTGCCGCATCCGGGGCTGAGCGCGATCGGCATTCCGAGCCGGGTGGCCGATGCCATCCTCGCTTTCCTGGCGCTGGTGATCGTGACGTCGGTGTCGATGGTGTTCGGCGAGCTGGTCCCGAAATACCTCGCCGTCGCGCGCCCGCTGTCGACCGCCCGCGCCGTCGCCGGCTTCCAGTTGCTGTTCTCGGCGCTGTTCACCCCGGCCATCCGGCTGACCAACGGCGCGGCCAACTGGATCGTGCGCGAGCTGGGCATCGAGCCGGCCGAGGAGCTGCGCTCGGCCCGCTCGCCGCAGGAGCTGGCGTCGCTGGTGCGCAACTCGGCCCGCAGCGGCACCATGGACGCCGCCACCGCCGCGCTGGTGCGGCGATCGCTGCAGTTCGGCGAGCTGACCGCCGAGGAACTGATGACGCCCAGGTCGAAAATCGTCGCGCTGGAAACCGACGAGACGGTCGCCGACCTGGTCGCGGCGGCCGCCGAGTCTGGCTTCTCCCGCTTCCCCATCGTCGACGGCGACCTCGACGAGACGGTCGGCATCGTGCACGTCAAGCAGGTGTTCGCGATCCCCGCGGCCGAGCGCGCCACCACCCTGCTGACGACGCTCGCGCAGCACGTTCCGGTGGTGCCCTCGACGCTGGACGGCGACGCCGTGATGGCCGAGATCCGCGCCAACCCCCTGCAGACCGCGATGGTCGTCGACGAGTACGGCGGAACCGCCGGCATGGTGACCGTCGAGGACCTGATCGAGGAGATCGTCGGCGACGTCCGCGACGAACACGACGACGCGACCCCGGACGTGGTGGCGGCCGGCGCCGGCTGGCGGGTGAACGGGCTGCTGCGCATCGACGAGGTGGCCGCCGCCACCGGATTTCGGGCCCCGGAAGGGCCCTACGAGACGATCGGCGGCCTGGTGCTGCGCGAGCTCGGCCACATCCCCGCGGCCGGGGAGACGGTGGAGCTGACCGCGCTGGATTCCGACGGCCTGCCGGACGCGTCGATGCGCTGGCAGGCGACGGTGGTCCGGATGGACGGCCGGCGCATCGACGTGCTCGAGCTGCAGGAGCTGGGCGAAACGCCCGCGGGGCGGGGCCCGCAGTGAACGACTGGCTGGGAGCGCTGCTGGCGATCCTGTTGATCGGGGTGAACGCGTTTTTCGTCGGCGCGGAGTTCTCGCTGATCTCGGCGCGCCGCGACCGCCTCGAGGCGCTGGCGGAGCAGGGCAAGGCGCGGGCCGTCGTGGTGATCCGCGCCGGCGAGCAACTGTCGTCCATGCTGGCAGGGGTGCAGCTGGGAGTGACGGTCGCCTCGCTGCTGCTCGGCCGGATCGGTGAGGCCGCGGTCGCCAACCTGTTGCGCTCGGCGTTCGGCCTCGCCGGTTGGCACCCGGCGCTGTTGCACACGCTGTCGCTGGCGCTCGCGCTGGCGATCGTGGTGACCCTGCATGTGCTGCTGGGTGAGATGGTGCCGAAGAACATCGCGCTGGCCGGCCCCGAGCGCGCGGCGATGCTGCTGGTGCCGCCCTACCTGGCCTACGTGCGTGCGGCGCGGCCGTTCATCGCGTTCTACGACAAATGCGCCAACGTGGTGCTGCGCGCGCTGGGGGTCGAGCCCAAGTCGCAGCTCGACGTGGCGGTTTCCACCCGGGAGCTGCGGGTGATGATCACCGAATCGGTGTCCGAAGGGCTGTTGGACGCCGAGGAGCACGGCCGGCTGACCCGGGCGCTGCAGCTGCGGTACCGCCGGGTCGGCGACGTGGCGCGGCCGCTCGCCGAGATCCGGGCGGTGCCGGTGGCCGCGGCGGGCTCGGGCCCGACCGTGGGCGCGGTCGAAGAGGCGCTGGCCCAGAGCGGCTATTCGCGGTTTCCCGTCGCCGACCCCGACGGGAAGTTCATCGGTTACCTGCACATCAAGGACGTGCTGACGCTCGACAACGACCCGAACACGGTGATCGACCTGGCCTGGGTGCGACCGCTGCCGCAGGTCCCGACGTCGTTGCCGCTGGCCGACGCCCTGTCGCGGATGCGCCGCAGCAACAGCCACCTGGCGTTGGTGACCGACGATGACCGGGCCGGCGGCGCGGTGGTTGCGATGGTCGCGATGGAAGATCTGGTCGAAGACCTGGTCGGCACCATGCGCGACGCGTAGTGCCGCTGCCCGCCGGCCGCGCCGCAGCCCGTATGATCTCCAAGGCTGCCGGGCCGGATAGCGATCCTCGCGGTTCGCCGCGGCGCCGCCGTTGGAGCTCTTAGCGCGCGCCTGACCTGCTGTTGCGGGTCGGGCGGATGACGTCCGTCGGGCCGCCGGTCGGTACGCTGAAGGCAATGCGTGTTGAGGGCCGGTGAGGTGTTACTTGGCCCACGATGGAGGAGAAAAATGACTGATCGCGTGTCGGTGGGGAACCTGCGCGTCGCCCGAGTGCTCTACGACTTCGTGAACAACGAGGCCCTGCCCGGCACCGACATCGACCCGGACAGCTTCTGGGCCGGCGTCGACAAAGTGGTGGCCGACCTGACGCCGCAGAACCAGGATTTGCTGAACCGTCGCGACGAGCTGCAGGCGCAGATCGACAAGTGGCACCGGCACCGCGTGATCGAGCCGATCGACGCCGAGGCCTATCGCGCGTTCCTCGGCGAAATCGGCTACCTGCAGCCCGAACCCGAGGACTTCACCATCACCACCTCGGGTGTCGACGACGAGATCACGACGACGGCCGGCCCGCAGCTGGTGGTGCCGGTGCTCAACGCGCGGTTTGCCCTGAACGCGGCGAACGCCCGCTGGGGCTCCCTCTACGACGCCCTCTACGGCACCGACGTCATCCCGGAAACCGACGGCGCCGAGAAGGGATCGAGCTACAACAGGGTGCGCGGCGACAAGGTGATCGCCTACGCGCGCGCCTTCCTCGACCAGGCCGTCCCCCTGGCGTCGGGCGCGTGGGCCGACGCGACCGGCATCAGCATCGCCGACGGCCAGCTGCAGATCAGCGTCGGCGCCGAGGCCGAGCCCGTCGGGCTGGCGAGCCCGGAGAAGTTCGCCGGGTACAGCGGCGAGCTCGGCTCCCCCAGCTGGTCGGTGTTGCTGGTCAACCACGGCCTGCACATCGAAATCCTGATCGACCCCCAGTCGCCCGTCGGCCAAACCGACCGGGCCGGCATCAAGGACGTGATCCTGGAATCGGCGGTCACCACGATCATGGACTTCGAGGATTCGGTTACCGCCGTCGACGCCGACGACAAGGTGCTGGGCTACCGCAACTGGCTGGGGCTGAACAAGGGTGACCTGGTCGAGCAGGTCAGCAAGGACGGCAAGACCTTCACCCGCGCGCTCAACGCCGACCGCACCTACACCACGCGTGACGGCGGTGAGCTCACGCTGCCCGGCCGCAGCCTGCTGTTCGTCCGCAACGTCGGCCACCTGATGACCAACGATGCCATCGTCTCCGTCGGCGACGGCGACGAGGAAAAAGAGATCTTCGAGGGCATCATGGACGGCCTGTTCACCGGGCTGGCCGCGATCCACGGGCTCAAGACCGGTGACGCCAACGGCCCGCTGACGAACAGCCGCACCGGTTCCATCTACATCGTCAAGCCCAAGATGCACGGGCCCGCCGAGGTCGCGTTCACCTGCGAGCTGTTCAGCCGCGTCGAAGACGTGCTGGGGCTGCCGCAGGGCACCCTCAAGGTCGGCATCATGGACGAAGAGCGGCGTACGACGCTCAATTTGAAGGCGTGCATCAAGGCCGCCGCCGACCGGGTGGTGTTCATCAACACCGGCTTCCTCGACCGCACCGGCGACGAGATCCACACGTCCATGGAGGCCGGCCCGATGATCCGCAAGGGTGCGATGAAGAACAGCACCTGGATCAAGGCCTACGAGGACGCCAACGTCGACATCGGGCTCGCCGCCGGGTTCAAGGGCAAGGCCCAGATCGGCAAGGGCATGTGGGCGATGACCGAGCTGATGGCCGACATGGTCGAGCAGAAGATCGGCCAGCCCAAGGCCGGCGCCACCACCGCGTGGGTGCCGTCGCCGACGGCGGCCACCCTGCACGCCATGCACTACCACTACGTGGACGTGGGCGCCGTGCAGGAGGAGCTCGCGGGCAAGAAGCGCACCACCATCGACGAGCTGCTGACCATTCCGCTGGCCAAGGAATTGGCCTGGGCGCCAGAGGAAATCCGCGAGGAGCTCGACAACAACTGCCAGTCCATCCTCGGCTACGTGGTGCGCTGGGTGGAGCAGGGCGTCGGCTGCTCGAAGGTCCCCGACATCCACAACACCGCGCTCATGGAGGACCGCGCCACGCTGCGGATCTCCAGCCAGCTGCTGGCCAACTGGCTGCGCCACGGCGTGATCACCAGCGAGGACGTCCGGGCCAGCCTGGAACGCATGGCGCCGTTGGTGGACCGGCAGAACGAGGGCGACCCGGTTTACCGGCCGATGGCGCCCAACTTCGACGACAGCATCGCCTTCCTGGCGGCTCAGGAGCTGATTCTGTCCGGGACGCAGCAGCCCAACGGCTACACGGAGCCGATCCTGCATCGGCGCCGGCGCGAGTTCAAGGCCCGCGCCGCGGGTGCGTGAAAACGGCCCGTCATGCGGTAGGTAATGCGGTCCGAATGACTAGAATCTGCGCCGAGTCCACAAGTCACGCGACGGGTCGACGGAAAGGCGGCGGGCACCACTATGGGTAGGCACAGCATGCCCGACCCTGAGGATTCCGTCGACGAGTCAGCCGACGAGTACGTGGCCGATGAGTACGCGGCTGCCGACGCCGACGCCGACACGGGTCAACACCACCGCGCCGAAGGCCAGCCGGAGGCCGCCGAACCGTGGGCCGACTACGGCCACTACCTGGACGAGGGCTTCCCGACCGGGGGTGACCTCTACGCGGACGAGGACCCCTACCCCGCCGACGACACGTTCGCGACCGGCACCGCCGACGGGTATCCGGAATTCGCGGCGAGCGCCGAGACGCCCGCCGCGCCGCCGTCCCGTTTCGGTGGCGGGCACCGCGGGCTGGGCGAGCGGCTCGGTGGCCACCGCAGCGACGGCGGGCGCCGCGGCGTCAGCATCGGGGTGATCGTCGCGCTCGTCGCCGTCGTCGTCGTGGTGGGCGGCGTGATCCTCTGGACCTTCTTCGGTGACGCGCTGTCGCACCGCTCGCACACCGCCGCCGCGCGCTGCGTGGGAGGCAAGGAGACGGTCGCCGTCATCGCCGACCCGTCGATCGCCGAGCCAGTGCAGCAGCTCGCCGAGAGCTACAACTCCACGACCGGCCCGGTCGGCGATCACTGCATGGTGGTGAGCGTCAAACCGGCCGGCTCCGACGCCGTCGTCAACGGCTTCGCCGGCAAGTGGCCGGCCGACCTGGGCGGCCAGCCGGCGCTGTGGATCCCGGGCAGCTCGATCTCCGCCGCGCGGCTGGCCGCGTCGGGCCAGAAGATCACCGAAAGCCATTCCCTGGTCAGCTCGCCGGTGATGCTCGGCGTGCGGCCGGAACTTGCGCAGGCCCTGGGCAATCAGGGCTGGGCGGCGCTGCCCGGCCTGCAAACCAACCCGAACTCGCTGGCGGGGCTGAACCTGCCGGCGTGGGGGTCGCTGCGGCTGGCGCTGCCGATGACCGGCAACGCCGACGCGTCGTTGCTGGCCGGCGAGGCCGTGGCGGCCGGCGCGGCCCCCGCGGGTGCGCCGCCGACGCAGGGCACCGGCGCCGTGCGCACGCTGCTGGGCGCCCAGCCCAAGCTCGCGGACAACTCCCTGACCGAGGCGTTGAATGCGCTGCTCAAGCCGGGTGACCCGGCGACCGCGCCGGTGCACGCGGTGGTCATCACCGAGCAGCAGCTCTACCAGCGCGGCGAGTCGCTGACCGACGCCAAGAGCACGCTGGCGTCCTGGCTGCCGCAAGGCGCGGTGCCCGTCGCCGACTATCCCGCCGTGCTGCTCAACGGCTCCTGGGTGAACCAGGAACAGGCCTCGGCGGCCAACGGGTTCGCGCGCTTCATGCAGAAGCCCGAGCAACTCGCGAAGCTGGCCAAAGCGGGCTTCCGGGTGAACGGCGTCAAGCCGCCGAGCAGCCCGGTCACCAGCTTTGCGGCGCTGCCCTCGACCCTGTCGGTGGGTGACGACGCGATGCGCGCCACGCTGGCCGAGGCGATGGCCGCCCCGTCCAGCGGGCTGGCCGCGACCATCATGCTCGACCAGTCGATGCCCGCCGAGGAAGGCGGAAAGTCGCGGCTGGCCAACGTGATCGGGGCGCTGCAGGAAAAGATCAAGTCGTTGCCGGCCACCGCCGTCGTGGGGCTGTGGACGTTCGACGGCCACGAGGGACGCTCGGAGGTGGCGAGCGGACCGCTGGGCGATCCGGTCAATCCCGCCGGTGGCCCGCCGCGCTCGGCGGCGCTGGCGGCCGCGCTGGACAAGCAGTACTCGTCGGCCGGCGGCGCGGTGTCCTTCACCACGCTGCGCCTGCTCTACCAGGAGGCTCAGGCTAGATATGTTGCGGGGCAACCGAATTCGATACTAGTGATCACGTCGGGGCCGCACACCGACCTAACCCTGGACGGGCCCGGATTGCAGGACTTCATCCGCAAGAGCGCCGACCCGGCCAAGCCGATCGCGGTCAACGTCATCGACTTCGGCGCCGACCCCGACCGGGCCACCTGGGAGGCCGTCGCCCAGCTCAGCGGCGGCGCCTACCAGAACCTCGCCACGTCGGCGTCCCCCGATCTCGCCACGGCCCTCGGCACGTTCCTGGGCTGACGTCCGGCTCGCTCCCCGCGAGCGTAACCTGGCTGCGAAAAACCGGGCCGGAATTCGCCGTGCGGTTACGCTCGCGAACAAGAGCTTGTCACCCCTGCGACATACGATCGTGGCGTTGCCCGAAGGGAGCGCCATGAACATCGATTTCACCCCGGATCCCGGCCTGTACCCGTTCGAGTCGCGCTGGTTCGACAGCTCGCGCGGGCGGATGCACTACGTCGACGAGGGTGACGGGCCGCCGATCCTGCTGTGTCACGGCAACCCGACGTGGAGCTTTCTGTACCGGGACATCATCGTCGCGCTGCGCGACCGATTCCGTTGCATCGCACCCGATTACCTCGGGTTCGGGCTGTCGGAGCGGCCGGCCGGCTTCGGATACAAGATCGACGAGCACACGCGGGTGGTCGGCGAGTTCGTAGATCATCTCGGGCTGGACGGCTACCTGACGATGGGCCAGGACTGGGGCGGGCCCATCAGCATGGCGGTCGCCGTCGAGCGCGCCGCCCGGGTCCGCGGCGTCGTGCTGGGCAACACCTGGTTCTGGAAGACCGACGAGCTGACGACGAAGATCTTCAGCCGCGTGATGGGCAGCCCGCCGATGCAGTGGGCGATCCTGCAACACAATTTCTTTGTGGAGCGCCTGATTCCGGCGGGGACCCAGCACCGCCCGAGCGCGGCGGTGATGGAACACTACCGGGCCGTGCAGCCCAGCGCCGAGGCGCGAAAGGGCGTGGCCGAGATGCCCAAACAGATCCTGGCGGCCGAACCCTTGCTGTCGCGGCTCGGGCGCGAGGTGCCCGCCCAGCTCGGTGCCAAACCCGCGCTATTCGTCTGGGGGATGAAGGACTTCGCGTTCAAACCCGGCCCGACGCTGCCGCGGATGCGCGAGGCGTTCCCCGACCACGTCGTGGTCGAGCTGCCCGACGCCAAGCACTTCATCCAGGAGGACGCACCCGAGGAGATCGCCGCGGCCATCGTCGAGCGCTTCGGCTGACGGGCTAGGCGAACGCCTCCACCGGCGGGCACGAGCAGACCAGGTTGCGGTCGCCGTAGGCGCCGTCGATGCGGCGCACCGGCGGCCACACCTTGGGGCGAAAGCCCTTGCCCAGCGGGTAGGCCGCCTCTTCCCGGGTGTACGGGTGCTTCCAGGCGGAGACCAGCAGGCATTCGGCGGTGTGCGGGGCCCCCCGCAGCGGGTTGTCGTCGGCGGGCCACTCCCCCGAGCCGACGCGGTCGATCTCGCCGCGGATGGCGATCATGGCCTCGCAGAAGTCGTCGACCTCGGTCAGGCTCTCGCTTTCGGTCGGCTCCACCATCAGCGTGCCGGCGACCGGGAAGCTCATGGTTGGCGCGTGAAAGCCGTAGTCCGCCAACCGCTTTGCGACGTCGTCGACGGTCACCCCGGTCGCCTTGGTGATGCCGCGCAGGTCCAGGATGCACTCGTGGGCGACCATGCCGTTCTCGCCGGCGTACAGCACCGGGAAGTACTCGTCGAGGCGACGGGCGATGTAGTTGGCCGAGGCGATCGCGGTCAGCGACGCCGCCCGCAGCCCGTCGGCGCCCATCATCCGGATGTAGGCCCAGCTGATCGGCAGGATCGACGCCGACCCGTAGGGCGCCGCCGACACGGGATGACCCCCGGGCAGCTCCGGGGCGTACGGGTGGCCGGGCAGGAACGGGGCCAGGTGCGAGCGCACGGCCACCGGCCCGACGCCGGGCCCGCCGCCGCCGTGCGGGATGCAGAACGTCTTGTGCAGGTTCAGGTGACTGACGTCGCCGCCGAACCTGCCCGGGCGGGCCAGCCCGACCAGCGCGTTGAGGTTGGCGCCGTCGATGTAGACCTGCCCGCCCGCGTCGTGCACGGCCGCGCAGATTTCGGCGATGTCGTGCTCGTACACGCCGTGCGTGGACGGGTAGGTGATCATCAACGCCGCCAGCCGGTCCGCGTGCTCGGTCACCTTGGCGCGCAGGTCGTCGAGGTCGACGTCGCCGTTGTCCCGGCAGGCCACGACGGCCACCCGCATCCCGGCCAGCGCGGCCGACGCGGCGTTGGTGCCGTGCGCGCTGGACGGGATGAGGCAGATGTCGCGGTGCGGTTCGCCGCGGCTGGCGTGGTAGTCGTGGATGGCCAGCAGGCCGGCGTACTCGCCCTGCGAGCCGGCGTTGGGCTGCAGCGAGACGGCGTCGTAGCCGGTGATCTCCACCAGCCAGGTCTCCAGGTCCGCGATGAGGCGGCGCACGCCCTCGGTGTCGGACGCCGGCGCGAACGGGTGCAGGCGCGCGAATTCCGGCCAGGTGATCGGCTCCATCTCGGCCGCCGCGTTGAGCTTCATCGTGCACGAGCCGAGCGGAATCATGCTGCGGTCCAACGCGATATCCTTGTCCGCCAGCGTGCGCAGGTATCGCATCATCGCCGTTTCGGTGCGGTACTGCGTGAACGCGGGATGGGTCAGGAACTCCGAGGTGCGGGTCGCGATGTCCACGCCGGCCGGCGCGGCGGCCGCGACCCCGAAGGCGTCGATGACCGCGGCGACGTCCGCGTCGGTGGTGGCCTCGTCGCAGGCCACCGAGACGTGGTCGTCGTCGACGCGCCACAGGTTGATGCCCTTGGCCTTGGCGGCCGCCAGCACCTCGTCGGCGCGGCCCGGCACCCGGGCCAGCACGGTGTCGAAGTACTTGTCGTGCACCAGCGCGCCACCGAGTGCCGCGGCGATCGCCTCGGCGTGGCCGTGCACGCGGCGGGCGATCCCGACCAGCCCGTCGGCGCCGTGGTAGCTGGCGTACATCGCGGCCATCACCGCCAGCAGCACCTGCGCGGTGCAGATGTTGCTGGTCGCCTTGTCGCGGCGGATGTGTTGCTCGCGGGTCTGCAACGCCAACCGAAATGCCGGCGCGCCATCACTATCCACGGACACGCCGACCAGCCGCCCCGGCAGCTGGCGGGCGTGCTTGGCATGCACGGCCAGGTAGCCGGCGTGCGGCCCGCCGAATCCCATTGGGACACCGAATCTTTGGGTGGTGCCGAACGCCACGTCGGCGCCGATCTCCCCCGGCGGGGTGATCAGCGTGAGGGCCAGCAGGTCCGCGCCGACGGCGACCAGCGCGCCCCGCTCGTGCGCCTGCGTGATCAGGGCCGCCCAGTCGGTGATCCGGCCGCTGGCGCCGGGCACCTGGGCGATGACGCCGAAGAAGTCACCGTCGGGCAGGCCGTCCCGCAGGTCGGCGGTGACGATCTCGATGCCCAGCGGCCGGGCCCGGGTGGCCAGCACGGCCGCGGTCTGCGCGAACACGTCGACGTCCACGACCAGTCGGTTCGTCGTGCCGCGGGCGGCGCGATGCAACAGGGTCATGGCCTCCGCGGCGGCGGTGCCCTCGTCGAGCATCGACGCGTTGGCGACCTCGAGGCCCGTGAGGTCGGCGACCATCGTCTGGAAGTTCAGCAGCGCCTCCAGCCGGCCCTGGCTGATCTCCGGCTGATAGGGCGTGTAGGCGGTGTACCAGGCCGGGTTTTCCATGATGTTGCGCAGCAACACCGGCGGCGTGAGCGTGTCGTAGTAGCCCTGCCCGATCATCGACACGGCAACGGTGTTGCTGTCGGCCAGCGCGCGCAGCTCGGCCAGCGTCTCGGCCTCGGTGGCGGGGGGCGGCAGCTTTTCCAGGCCGGGCGCGGCGCCCCCGTCGGGGCGGGTGTCGAGGATGCCGCTGGGAACCGCCTTCGAGGCCAGCTCGTCTAACGAGTCGACCCCGATGACGTCGAGCATGGCCGCGATGGCCTGGCCGTCCGGGCCGATGTGCCGCGCTGCGAACGTTGATTTGTCGGGCACCTGCGAAACTCCTGAGGTCGAGGGACTAGCGGCCCTCTCCCTCTGTCTTCACCCGTTCGCCGGGCGCCTGAGAGATTCGGCGCCGGGCCACAGGCCGGGCGCCTTTCCCCATCGGCGGGTGTGGACCGCTACCGGTCCCCACCGCTTTCCAGAGGCATCGTTAACTTGCGCGGTCCGGGTGCCTGAGAGGTTGACGGAGAGGTATTGCTCCTTCGGCGTCCGTGACTGGAGGCCACGAAACTCTCCCGCTCGAGTGCGATGCGGGTCCCAGTTTACCCGCGCGGTCAGCCCCACTCCACTTCATCGCGAGCGTGCGTGTTTGCGCGACGACACGCCGTCAAGCGTGTACAACCGTGCACGCTCGTGCCGGAGAGGGAAGGGCGCCGTCAGCCGATCTTGCGGTCGCGGTGCTTGCGCCGGGACGCCAGCTCGTCCTCCGGCGCCGCGATCGACTCGCCGCCGTCGGCGCGCTCGCCGTGGAAGTCCGCGATGACGCCGGTCAGCTCGCGCATGGCCCCGGACACCGCGATGCCGAACACGCCCTGGCCGCCCTGCAGCAGGTCGACGACCTCTTCGGCCGACGTGCATTCGTAGACGGTGGTGCCGTCGGAGAACAGGGTGATGTTGGCGAGGTCCTGGACGCCCCGCTGGCGCAGATGGTCGACGGCGACGCGGATGTTGTGCAGCGAGATGCCGGTGTCGAGCAGGCGCTTGACGATCTTGAGAACGAGGATGTCCTTGAAGGAGTACAGCCGCTGGCTGCCGGAGCCCGCCGCGCTGCGGATCGAGGGGACCACCAGCGAGGTCCGGGCCCAGTAGTCCAGCTGCCGGTAGGTGATCCCGGCGATCTGACAAGCGCTCGGCCCGCGGTAGCCCACCAGCTCGTCGGGCACGGAATCGTCCGGGAACAGCCCGGGCTGCACGGGTGCGCTCGGCGCGGAGGCGGGCTGGTCGCTGCTCGCGGCGTTCGCTTGGTCAGCTAGGTCCAGCTGCTCTTGACGTGGCTGCTCGCTCACGGTGGTTCCTCTCGCCGATCGCGCTGTCATCGTTAGCTGCGTCTCTGGCTGCACCGCAGCCACGTGTGCTCAGGCCCGAGTGCTAGTGAGCTTACGCTTTTCGATAGCCGCCGCGCCTTAAGTCGTGATCAAAGTATGGCGGCCGTAGGCCCAACTGGCAGCACTATCGGCCAGCGTGTCGAGATCGCGGCGCCAGATGAGATGGATCCGTGATGTCGGCGCCCAGCCTAGCCGCACGCCGACCATACGCAGAATCGCACGCGAAACGTGCGAGTTTGCGTCGCGGCAGGCCCCGGCTAGGTCGCCTTGAAATCGTCGGGCGACACGCTGTCGAGAAACTCCTTGAACTTCTCGACCTCGTCCTCGCGGACGGCGGTGTTGGCCTCTTCGTCGCTCTCGTCCGGGATGAGCAGGCCGGCCTGGGCGAGCACGGCCTCCTCGACATAGATAGGGACGCCGACCCGCAGGGCTATCGCCACCGAGTCCGACGGGCGCGCCGAGACCGTGATGTTGCGGTCGAAGACCAGGTCGGCGTAGAACGTGCCCTCCTGCAGATCGACGATTCGCACCTCTTTCAGCGAATGCCCAAGCGCCGCAATGAGATCCCTGATCAGGTCGTGCGTCAGCGGCCGAGGCGGTTCGACCCCCTGCTGCTCCAGCGCGATGGCGGCGGCTTCGGACTGACCGATCCAGATCGGCAGGTATCGGTCACCGTTGGCCTCGCGCAGCAACAGTACCGGCTGGTTCTGCGGCTGCTCGACGCGAATGCCGACAACACGAACTTCGCCCATCTGTGTCTGCCCTCCGCAACTCGTCAGCCCGCCGAACACCAAGCTGTCCAACGAAGTCTAATCCTCAGCGATGCAGAACGTCGCGAACGGCAGACTTGATCAGCGAGGTGTGCAACGTGATCGCGAGCGCGGCCACCTCACGCGCCAGGTCGTCGGCGCGATCCCGGGCGCCGGCCTTGCCGGCCTTGACTAGAGGCCCCGCGATCTGGGCGATCAGATCGGACTGCCGGTCGGCCGCGGACCGGAAGGCGCGCAGATGCCTGGGCTCCACGCCGTATTCGGCCAGCGCCCGCGCGCATTGGAGGATGACCACCGCGTGCTCGTCGAAGAACCGGCCCGGGCCGGTGGTGATCACGCCCGCCCGCAGCAACGCCGTCAGCAGTTCGTCGTCCACCCCGGAGCGTTCCAGGAGATCCTCCCGGCTCAGCCGGACCCGCGGCGGGGCGACCGCCGCCGCGTCCGGGGCGGCCTCGGCCACGGCGTCGGATTCCCCGCCGTTGGGAACCGACACCAATCGCGGTACCCCGTAAGGCGATCCGATCGGCGGCAGCTCGCCGTCGGGCAGGGCGTCCAGCTGCGCCCGGATCACCTTCAGCGGTAGGTAGTGGTCGCGCTGCGCGGTGAGGATGAACCGCAACCGCGCGCAGTCGTACGCGGTGAACCTGCGATATCCCGACGCGGCGCGCTGCGGCGTCACCAGTCCCTCAGCTTCCAAGAATCGAATCTTGGAGATCGTGACATCGGGGAAATCCGGCCTCAACAGGTCGAGGACCGCCCCGATCGACATCCCGGCCAGTGCCGGGCTATCGGGTGCGCTCACTACCCTCCTTTACTACCCTCCGGAATCACCGTCGTCGCCCTGCTTGGGTCCGGTCAGGAACACCAACCGGAATTTGCCGATCTGCACTTCGTCGCCGTTGGCCAGCACCGCCGAATCGACGGGCTCGCGGTTGACGTACGTGCCATTCAGGCTACCGACATCGACGACGTGAAATTCGTTGTTTTCCAACCTGAATTCGGCGTGGCGACGGCTGACGGTGACGTCGTCGAGGAAGATGTCGCTGTCGGGATGCCGACCGGCCGACGTGATGGCCTGATCCAGCAGGAACCGCGACCCGGCGTTCGGTCCGCGTTTGACGACCAGCAACGCCGAGCCGGCCGGGAGTCCCTCGACCCCCGATACCGCGCTCTCGGTCCCCGCCTGGGCGGGTGCGTCGAGTTCGTTGAGGAAGTCGGCGCGAAAGACCGAAGTCGTCTCCACCGTGACTTCCTCAGAGGTCTGGTCTTTCCCCATGTCCGAGTCCATGTCCGTCACGCGCTGCTCCTCACTGGCCGCTGTGGCGTTGTCCGAACCGGGCCGCTCGCCCGGCTCCCCTCTAGGTTTCTCGAGGCTTGCTGAGTTTTTCTAGCCCCGCACTGCTGATTACTTGACCGTCTCGTGTCTATCAAGTGTCGATCTGTTGACCGTACCGCGCACCGGTCCGCAATGTGCCCCCCACCGGACGATCGGAAACCCGACCGACGTGAACCGGATGCGCCGCCCGCATCACCGAGCGGGGCTGGCAGGCACATTAGCAACCGTCATTCGGTCAGCGTCCCGCGGTACGCCTCGGGGTCGAGCAGCGCCGAGATCGCGGACTCGAGATCGGCGGCGTCCGAGACCTGGACATCCACCAGCCAGCCCGACCCGTACGGGTCGGAGTTGACCAGCTGCGGGCTGCCGTCCAGATCGCCGTTGACCGCCAAGACCGTGCCCGAAACCGGCGCGAACAGGTCCGACACCGACTTCGTCGACTCGACCTCGCCGAAGGACTCGCCCGCGGTCACCTGGCTGCCCACGTCCGGCAGCTGGACGAACACGACATCGCCGAGCGCCGACTGCGCGAAGTCGGTGATACCGACCCGCACGGTGTCCTCGCCGCTGCGTCGAACCCACTCATGTTCGGCGGTGTAGTGCAGATCGGACGGGATATCGCTCACGGGTGATCCTGTTCTGGTCGCTGCCAACGAGGCACGTTCACTTGACGGGCTGAGCGTATTGGTGCGGTTTTGGTTGTCGCAAGGTGGTCACGTCGACGCGGTCGGCCTGCTGCACCGACATCCGCGCGCCGACGCGCTTGATGCTGTCCTCGGCACCGCCGGGGATGTTCATCGCCGCGGCCAGCGTGGGCGGATCGCCAATCGCCAGAATCGAATACGGGGACGACAGGTTCTTGCTGTCGACGGTCAACGAGCCAGGCGTACCCACTATCCAGGTGTCGACGCCCACCCGGACGGACTGATGCGCGTCGTTGATCTCGATCGCTTCCGCGCCGGCGGCGCGCAACTCGTTGATCACGTCGAGCATCGCGTCGGGTGAGACCCCGGGCCCCGGGTCGTCGATGGTGATGGTGACGCCGGGGCCGGTGGCGCCGACGGCGCCGACCAGGATGGACAGCGCGGCGAGCCGGGCCTGGGCGCTCTGGATGGCGGCCTGATCGCTGTTGCCGGAGGCCTGCAACGCGTTCAGCGTGTTCTGCAGTTCGCCGACTTCGGTATTCAGCGTGGCCTCGCGCTGCCGCAGCGAGTCCAGCAGCACCAGGAGGTCAGCGGGGCGGGCGGTGTCCAGCGAGTCGCCCGACTTGGTCTGGCGGACCTGGGTGACGATGGCGATCCCCAGGACGAGGCACAGCACGACCGCCAGCGCGCCGAAGGCCAGCCGCGACCGGCCGGCCCGCAGCAGCGCGGACAACCCGGTGCGGTGCACCGGCCCGATCTCGGGACGGGGGCGGTGCGCCGGCAGCTCGTGGCGGCCGCGGTGCGCGGCCTCGCTCGCGGCGGGCTCGGCCGGCTCGCGATCGGGCGGCTCTTGGCTCACGACGACCTCATCCCGTCACGCCCCGAACAGCCGGCGGCGCAGCGCGGCCGCGTTGCCGAAGATGCGGATGCCGAGCACGACGATGATCGCCGTCGACAGCTGGGTGCCGACGCCCAGTTGGTCGCCGACGTAGACGATGAGCGCGGCCACAAAGACGTTGAACACGAACGAAATCACGAAGACCTTGGGGTCAAAGATGCGTTCGAGGTAGGCGCGCAGCCCGCCGAACACCGCGTCCAGCGCGGCCACCACCGCGATCGGCAAATAGGGCTGTACGACCTCCGGGACGGCGGGGTGGAAGACCAGCCCCAGCACGATGCCGACCGCGAGCGCCGCGATGCCGATCATGCGCGGCGTCCCCTCTGTCTTCCGAAGAGCTCTCTCACTAGGGCCCAATCTGTTTGGCGAACTTGACATCCCGGAGCGGTCCGGCGGGCAGCGACAGGCCGTCGGCGAGGTCCACGGTGACGACGACGCCGTAGGAGGCCTCCAGCAGCCTAAGCCGCTGCAGACCGGGGCTGCCGTCGAAGACGTCCCGCATCGAATGCGGTGGCCCGACCGCCAGGATCTTGTAAGGGCTGCTGGTGGGGTTGTTGTCGACGAGGATCGCCCCGCCGGCCTGCCGGATGGTGACGTTCGGTCCGATCCGGACCCCGCCGACGGAGATGGCTTCCGCGCCGCTGGCCCACAACGAGTTGACGACCAGCTGCAGGTCGCGGTCCAGGATGATCTGTCTGCTGCCGTTGATGCGCTGCTTGGACACGTCCGAAAGGTTCGGGCCGGCACCGGGATCGGTCACGGTCACCGCCAGGCCGGGACCGATGACGGCCTTGCTGGCCGCGGCGAGCCCGAGGGCGTCGAGGCTGGCCAGCAGCCGCTGCCCCTGGGCGTTTTCGGCGAGCGCGTGGCGCTGCACGTCGTCGACCCGGGTCGACAGCGCGCTGCGCTCCTGGCCCAGCTTGGCCGCGGCGGCTTCCGACGAACGCACGCTTTCCAGCAGCAGCTGCTGCGCGGTGCGTACGCCGGGCGCCACCGAGCGCGCCTGCGCGACGGCGGCGGCGAACACCGTGGCGATCAGCAGCGCGGCCAGGGCCTGCCAGAGCCAGCCGAAAGCGCGTCCGCGCCGGCTGGGTTCCGAGCCGTCACGCTTGGCCGCGGCGGCGGCGTAGCCGGGATCCAGGTGCTCCGAGAGCAGGGCGCGCAGCAGCGAGGGCACCGGGATCAGCTGCGGCCGCGCGGCGGCGTGGGCGCTGCGGCCCGCGTTCGGGTCGTAGCCGCCGAGCAGGCGGTCCGCGTCAGTCATGACCACCCACAGGCTGTTTCAGCTTGGGCATCCGGCGCACCACCAACGTCATCTGCACCGCGTACAGCACGAACGCCCACAGGTAGGTGTACAGGCCCCAGCCCAAAAAGCCCCAGCCGACGGCCCTCACCACGCGGCTCCACTCCGCCCCGCCGGTGCCCAGCAGGACCAACGGGAACCCCGCCATCAAAGCGAAGGTGGCGCCCTTGCCGACATAGGTCACCGGCAGCGCCGAGAGCCCCCGGCTGCGAAGCACCGGCAGCGTCGAAGCCAGCAGCCCGTCGCGCACCAGCAGCGTGATGACGAACCACCACGGCACGATCCCGTCGATCGCCAGCACGATCGGGACGGTCACCATGTAGAGCCGGTCCACCGCCGGGTCCAGCAGGACGCCGAGTCGCGAGGACTGGTTGAGCGTGCGGGCGATCTTCCCGTCGGCCCAGTCGGAGGCCCCGCTGAACATCAGGATCGCGACAGCCCAGCCGTTGGCGTGGGCGTACAGCAGCACGTAGATGAACACCGGGATGAGCAACAGTCGGACGGCGCTCAGCGCGTTGGGCACCGTCAACACCCGATCGGGCGGAAGCACGGGCTCCATGAGCCGTGACATTAGTCGACCGCCGAACGTGCGGCTGGCCGCACGCTCGAGCACCAGTGTGCGGCTGGCCGCATGCTCGGCGGGCCGGCGAAGACTAGCGGAACACCCCGGGCAGGCTCAGGGTCGACAGCGTGTCGTCCGACAGCGGGTTGTCGTTGACCATGTAGGTCCACGTCGACGTCGGCCGCGCCAGCTTGGACAGGTCCAGCCCCGGCTCCTCCTCGAGCACGTTCGCGGTTTCGAACGTCTGCTGCGCCGCCTCGATGGCGTCGGCGGCCAGGGACGCGAACGCGTCGACCGCCATCCGGTGGAACTCGTCCAGCGGATTCTGCCGGCCCAGCGCGCGCAGGTGAATGCTTTCGCGGATGTCGGCGAGGTAAGCCAGATGGTCGGCCCAGCCCCGGTCGAGGTGATACAGCATGATGAGCCGGCAGATCTTCTCCAGGCGTGACTCGGGATCGTCCTTGGACATTGCCTGAGCCAGTTCCTCGTAGCGGTCCGGCGCCAGCTCGGCGAGTTCCTCGCGCGCGGTTGCGGTGCGCAGCAACGTGTTTCGCCGATCGACGATTATGGCGCGCTGCTGGGCGATCAGCTGGTTGTAGCGCCAGGTGTTGGCGTGCACGTCGAGCATCCGGCCCTCGGCGACCCGCTGCGCGTGGTCGAGCATCCCGGCCGCCTTGGGGCTGACGATCCGGCCGTCCTCGTCGGTCTGCATCGGGAGCTTGTTGTGGTCGAGGTTGGCCGCGACGACGTCGTCCTCCCAGCTGGAGAAGAACACCGACGACCCGGGGTCGCCCTGCCGTCCGGCGCGGCCGCGCAGCTGGTTGTCCAGCCGCTCCGTGTGGTGGCGGCCCGTGCCGACCACGTGCAGCCCGCCCAGTTCGGCGACGCGGTCATGGTCCGCCTCGTCGGAGCCGCCGAGGCGGATGTCGGTGCCGCGCCCGGCCATCTGGGTCGACACGGTGACCGTGCCGTACTCGCCGGCCTCGGCGATCACCTTCGCCTCCTCGGCGTCGTTCTTCGCGTTGAGCACCACCGCGGGTACGCCGCGGCGCAGCAGCCGCTCGTGCAGTTCCTCGGACTCGGCCACGTCGCGGGTGCCGACCAGCACCGGCTGCCCGGTCTCGTGCACCTCGGCGATGTGCGCGACGATCGCGTCGTTCTTCGCGGCCGCGGTGATGTAGACCCGGTCGGACTCGTCCTCGCGAATGTTGGGCTCGTTCGGCGGGATTGGCGACACACCGAGCTTGTAGAACTGGCGCAGCTGCTCACCGGCGGCCAGCGCGGTGCCGGTCATGCCGCAGACCGTGGCGTAGCGGTTGATGAGCGCCTGCACCGTGATCGTGTCGAGCACCTCGCCCGTCTCGGTGGTCTCGATGCCCTCCTTCGCCTCGACGGCGGCCTGCAGGCCGTCGGGCCAGCGCTGCAGTTGCGCGATGCGGCCGCGGGCGGAGTTGATCAGGTGCACCGCGTCGTCGCGCACGATGTAGTGCACGTCGCGCTGCAGCAGCACGTGCGCGTGCAGCGCCACGTTGACCTCGGTGAGCGTGGTGCCGACGTGTTCCTCGGAGTACAGGTCGATGCCGCCGAGCGCCTTTTCGACCTTGCGGGCGCCGGCGTCGGTCAGGTGGACGTTGCGGCTGTCGGCGTCGGTCTCGTAATCGGTCGCGGCGTCGAGCTTGCCGACCAGCTTGATGATCTCCACGCGCGGCGTCTCGCGGTGGGTGGTGCCGGCCAGCACCAGCGGCACCAGCGCCTCGTCGACCAGCACCGAGTCGGCCTCGTCGATCAGGGCCACGTCGGGGTTGGGCGACACCAGGTCGTCGACGTCGGTCGCCAGCTGGTCGCGCAGCACGTCGAAGCCGATCTCGTTGACCGAGGCATAGGTAACGTCGCAGCCGTAGGCGGCGCGGCGCTCCTCGCTCGACGACTCCGCGGTGATCCAGCCGACCGTCAGCCCCAAAGCCTCCAGCAGCGGGCCCATCCACTCGGCGTCGCGGCGCGCCAGGTAATCGTTGATGGTCACCACGTGCACGTGCCGCCCGGCCAGCGCGTACCCGGCCGCCGCGATCGCGCCAGACAGGGTTTTGCCCTCGCCCGTGGCCATCTCGATCACGTCGCCGGCGAGCATGCGCAACGCACCCAGCAGCTGGACATCGAAGGGCCGCAGCCCGGTCGTCCGTTCCGCGGCCTCCCGGGCGATCGCGAGGAACTGCGGGATGTCGGCGGACTCGGCGAGGTCCTCGAGCTTGAGCAGCCCGGTCGCCTTGCGCAGCTTCTCGTCGCTGAGATCGGCGGCCTCCTTGTCGAATTCCGACGAGGCGTCGACGTCCGCGAGGGAGCGGCTGCGGTTCTTCTCGGTGCTGGCGCCGAGCAGCCGCCAGAAGCGGCTACTCAGGCGGCCGGGTTGGGTCCGGGTGGTCTTTGGCACAGGTCAACGGTACGCGAGCCCCAATCCTCGCGAGCGTGCGTGTTTGACCGGAACACGCCGGGCGTACGCGTGCAACTGCGCACGCTCGCGCCCCGAAGGAATCAGGCGAGGTTCGACCGCCGCGGGTAGGCGACGGCCGGGTCGGTCAGCACGTTGACGACGGCGGGCAGGCCGCTGGCGAAGGCGCGCTCCAGCGCGGGCCGCAATTCGGTGGGCGCGGCCACCAGCTCGCCGTGGGCGCCGAGGGCGCGCGCGACCTCGTCGTAGCGGGTGCCCGGACGCAACTCGGCCACCACCGAGTAGCCGTACAGCGCCTCCATCGGGTGCTTCTCCAGCCCCCAGATCCCGTTGTTGCCGATCACCGACACGACCGGCACGCCGTGCCGCACCAGGGTGTCCCACTCCATCCCGCTGAAGCCGAAGGCGCCGTCGCCCTGCAGCAGCACCACCTGGCGGTCCGGTCGGGCCAGCTTGGCGGCCAACGCGTAGCCGGGGCCCGACCCGAGGCAGCCGAACGGCCCGCTGTCCAGCCAGCAGCCCGGCAGGTAGCTGTCGATCACCCGGCCGGCATAGGACCCGAAGTCGCCGGCGTCGATGACGACGATGGCGTCGCGGTCCAGCAGCGGCGCCAGCTCCGCGTAGACCCGCATCGGATGCAGCGGGGTCCGGTCATCGGCCAGCTCGGCCTTCTCCTGGGCGCGGGCCGCGGTCTCGGCCGTGCGCAGGTCGGCGACCCAATCCTGGTGTGCGGTGCCAGGTGTCGCGGCGAGGGCCGAGAGGATCGAGGTGAGATCGCCGTACAGGCCGGCGGCGATGGGACGGGGATGTTCGCGGACGGGTTGGCCGCGGTCGGCCACGATCAGCTGGGTGTCCGGCCCGAACACCTTGCCGAAGCCCAACCGGAAATCCATTGGCACGCCGACGATCAGCGCCACGTCGGCCTCGCCCAGGGCCTTGCCGCGCACCCGCGAGAAGGCCATCGGGTGGTCGGCGGGCACCACGCCGCGGGCCATCCCGTTCATCAGCACCGGAATCTGACGTTCCTCCGCGAGGCGCAGCAGCGCGGCCTCGCCGTGTCCCCACCAGACGTTGGTGCCCGCCATGATCACCGGCCGGCGCGCCGCCGCCAGCAGTCCGACGGCACGGTCGAGGGCCTGGGCGTCCGGCGCCGGGCCGGGCGGCACCGTCCCCAGGGCGCCGGGCCGGCCGTCGTCCTCCGACATCGAAAAGACGTGATCCATCGGGAAATCGACGAACCCGACACCGGACGGGGCGCCGACCGCCGCCCGCAACGCCTCGTCGACCAACCGGCCGGCGTCGTCGGCCGACTGCGCGGTGGCGGCGAATCGGGCCAGTGGCGCCACGAATGGCACATGGTCGATCTCCTGCAGCGAGCCCATGCCCCAGCGTCCCGCGGGCGCCCGCCCGCCGAGCACCACGAGGGGTGACTGGTTCTGCTGCGCCGCCGCCATCGCGCTCATCCCGTTGGTGACGCCGGGCCCGGCGGTCAACGCGGCCACCCCGGGCAGCCTCGTCACCTTCGACCAGCCCTCGGCGGCGAACGTCGCGGTTTGTTCGTGGCGGGTGTCGATCAGCCGGATTCCCTCGTCACGGCACCCGTCGTAGATGGAGAACAGGTGGCCGCCCGATAGGGTGAACACGGTGTCGATGCCGCTGGCTTTGAGCCGGCGTGCGACGTGTCGGCCGGCATGGACGGTCTGGCTGGACGGAGCGTCGATGCTCATCCAGGCAGCCTATCGACAAACCCTCGGGTACCTTCGCCGAAGGATTTCGTGTCAGGCCTCGACCTTAAGGAGACATCGACCATGGGCCCGAAGCCGTTCACGCCGTCGATCAACTGGTCGGCGGCACCGATCGATTCCCTGCGGTGGGTCGCCATAGCCTGGGTGATCGGCGCGGTCTGTCTGCTCGCCGTGCTCGTGGCGTTCCGGTATCTGACGCCGTGGGGCCGGCAGTTCTGGCGGATCACCCGCGGATACTTCGTCGGCCGGGCCAGCGTCAAGGTGTGGGCGATGCTCGGCGTGCTGTTGCTGTCGGTGCTGCTCGCGGTGCGGCTCACCGTGTTGCTGAGCTACCAGGGCAACGACCTGTACACGGCGGTGCAGAAGGCCGTGCAGGGCATCGCGGCGGACGACGCCAACGTCAAAGAGTCTGGGATCCATGGCTTTTGGATGTCGATCGGGATCTTTTCCGTGCTGGCGACGCTGTATGTCATCCGGTTCATGATCGACATCTATCTGACCCAGCGATTCATCATCGCCTGGCGCGTCTGGCTGACCGCCCACCTCACCGACGACTGGCTGGAGGGCAAGGCCTACTACCGGGATCTGTTCATCGACAACACCATCGACAACCCGGACCAGCGCATCCAGCAGGACATCGACATCTTCACCGCCAACGCCGGCGGCACCCCGAACATCCCGTCCAACGGCACGGGCAGCACCCTGCTGTTCGGGGCCGTCAACGCGGTGGCGTCGGTGATCTCCTTTGCCGCGATCCTGTGGCAGCTCTCCGGCAACCTGGAGCTTTTCGGCTTCGAGTTGCCGCGCGCGATGTTCGTCACGGTTCTGGTCTACGTGCTGGTCGCGACCGTGGTCGCGGTCTGGCTGGGGCATCCCCTGATCTGGCTGAGCTTCAACAACGAGAAACTCAACGCCGCATTCCGTTACGCGCTGGTGCGGTTGCGCGACGCGGCCGAGGCGGTGGGCTTCTATCGCGGTGAACGGGTCGAGCGCGCGCAGCTGTGGCGGCGCTTCACCCCGATCATCGCCAACTACCGCAAGTTCGTGCGCCGGACCATCATCTTCAACGGGTGGAACTGGTCGATGTCGCAGATCATCGTCCCGCTGCCGTGGGTGATCCAGGCGCCGCGGCTGTTCGCCGGCCGGATCGACTTCGGCGACGTCGGCCAGAGCGCGACGGCATTCGGCAACATTCAGGATTCGTTGTCGTTCTTCCGCAACAACTACGACGCGTTCGCCGCCTTTCGCGCGGCGATCATCCGGTTGCACGGGCTCGTCGACGCCAACAGCCGGGGCCGCGCGCTGCCGACGATCCTGGTCAAGCCGAGCGACGAGGCGACGGTCGAGTTGCGCGGTGTCGAGGTGCGCACGCCGGCCGGTGACCAGCTGATCGACCCGCTCGATGTGGCGCTCGACGACGGCGACTCGCTGGTGATCACCGGGCGCTCGGGCGCCGGCAAGACCACCCTGCTGCGCAGCCTGGCCGAGCTGTGGCCGTACGCATCGGGGACCCTGTGCCGTCCCGAGGGCGACAACGCGACGATGTTCCTCTCGCAGTTGCCGTATGTGCCGCTGGGCAGCCTGCGCACGGTCGTGTGCTACCCGAACGAGCCGGGCGACGTCTCCGACGGCGAGCTGCACGACGTGCTGACGAAGGTGGCGTTGGCGCCGCTGGCGAACCGGCTCGACGAGGAGCAGGACTGGGCCAAGGTGCTGTCCCCCGGCGAGCAGCAGCGCGTGGCCTTCGCCCGCATCCTGCTGACCAAGCCGAAGGCCGTGTTCCTCGACGAGGCCACCTCGGCGCTCGACGAGGGGCTGGAGTTCGCGCTGTACCAGCTGGTGCGCACCGAACTGCCGGACACCGTCCTGGTCAGCGTCAGCCACCGGCCCACCGTCGAGCAGCACCACGCCCAGCAGCTGCACCTGTTGGGCGGCGGCGAATGGCGACTGGGCCCGGTGGAGAAGGAACCGGCCGGGGTTTAGGCCGGCGAGTTTCGGCCGAGACGCGGCGAGGCTGTAAATCGGCAGGGGTTTACTCGCACCTTCCCTGCGAAATTACCGGCTCGACGCCGCCGCGTGCGCTCCGGCGCGGCGCCCGAAGAACGAGCCCTCCCCCAACTGCGTCCCGCTGGCATATCCCTTGCCGTCCTGGGCGATGTTGGACGCGCACGCCCCCACCGCGTAGAGGCCGGGCACCACGCTGTCGTCGTCGCGTAGCACCTGCCCGTCCACGGACACGGCCAGCCCGCCGACGGTGAACCCGGCGTACATCGCCTTGCCCAGCGACATGTCGAACGCGCCCCACGGCCCTTTGTCTTGCGCCGCAAGGAATTCCGGCTGCTTGTGGAAATCGGGATCCTCGCCACGGGCGGCGTGGGTGTTGTAACGATCCAGCGTGGCGACCAGGTTGCCCTGCGGAATGCCCAGCGCGGCTTCCATCTCGGGCACGGTCTCCCAGCCGTCGATCAGCGGCACCAGCGGCATCTTGGGGTGCTCCAGGTGCACCTCGTCGACGATCAGGAACGCCGCGCTGTCCGGCTGATCCATGATGAACCCGGCGGTGCGGGAGTGATACGAGTCCTCGGCGACGAACCGCTGCCCGAGCTTGTTCACGATGATCCCGGTGAGCAGGATCGACGGCGGGTAGGGCGGCGCCGTGATGAAGATCTGATCCATGTGCTGGGTGGCGCCCCCCGCGGACACGCCCATCCGGACGCCCAGGCCGTCGTCGTAGGTGTTGCCGAGCACGAACGGCTTCTCGCCCAGCTTCGGTGTGTACTCGGCCACCATCTCCGGGTTCATCACGAAACCGCCGGCAGCAATGATCACCGACTTTGCCTTGATCGCACCGGTTTCGGTGAATTGCTTCCACAGCACGCCGGTCACCGCGCCGGCGTCGTCCACGATCAGCTGACTGGCGCCGGTCTCGTACCGCACCTGCACGCCGAGGCTCGCGGCCCGCTTGAGGAGCAGGTCGATCACCATGCTGGCGCCGCCGGTGTCGCCGGGCACGGGCACCTTGTGACCGCGCGGCGCCGGCACCGCCTGCTCCAGGAAGGGCCACACCTTCTCGTTGCCGGTGAACATCAACCCCTCGGTGTTGGGCTGGATCACGGCCTTGCCGGGGAAGTAGCTGCGTTCGAACTGAAAACCCAAGTCCTCCAACCAGTTGAAGTGTTCGACGCTGCCCTCGCAGTAGGCACGAATCTTGGCGTGGTCCGGCTGCCGTGACACCGCGACGAGGTACTTGTACATCTCCTCGGGTGAGTCGGGGTGGCCGGTCGCCTCCTGCACGGCGGTGCCGCCGCCGAGGTAAAAGTGGCCTCCCGCAAGGGAAGTGGTGCCGCCCGCCGCGGCCGCGCGCTCGAGCACCAGCACCCGCGCGCCCGCGGCCGCCGCGCTGACCGCCGCGCACCCGCCGCCGATGCCGAAGCCGATCACCACCACGTCGACCTCGTCCGACCAGGAGGACACGGTGTCCGCGTTGACCGTGGCCGGGATCTCCTTGCTCATTGGCGCCACTCCTCTTCACCGCTTCGCATTGCGTCGTCGCCGGCGCGGCTCATCGCTGCTGCTCCTGCTTGATGTAGTCGTAGAACGCCCTCATCTCCGGTGCGATGTAGGCGATCTCCAGATATGGCACCCCGGCTTGGCGCGCCGACACGTAGGCGAACTGGATGCCGCCGGGCATCACGCCCTGCTGCACCACCGGCGCCCCCTGGGCGGCGGCCTCCGCAAGCGCCGCGTCGAATCCCTCGGGGCTCGGCGCCTCGATACAGATGTGGTGCAGACCGGGCCCCGAGTCGCGCAGAAAGTCACTATAGATGTTCTCCCCGCGGACCGGTGAGATCAGCTCCAACTGCATGTCTCCGAGGTAGCTCAGCGAGATGCTGGCGACGAAATCGGCGGGCCGGCCCAGGTAGCTGCACGTGTCCGGGGCAAAGTGCACCTCGGGTATCCGCACCCACTTGCGAACGCCTAACAGGCCGGTGAGGGCGGTTTCGGTGGCATCCAGGTCCGGGGTGACCCAGGCGATCTGCGTCGGCGATTGAGTGGGAAGGGTCATCGTCTCGCAGGATAGCCCAGCCGGCCAGGCGCCCATAAGGGGCAGGGAAGGCTTTGCCGCGAGCCGCCGCGTCGGCCATGCAAAAGCGCGATGAACACGTTCTAATTCGCACCGGTCAGTGCCGGGTCAGTGCTGGGTCAGCACGTCCACCAGCAGCCGCAGCTGGGTGTCGAACACGGCCGCCGGGTCGGTCAGCGTGTCGGCGCCGTACTGCCCGAACACCTCGAGGCTGATGGCGCCCAGCACGCCCGCCCACAACAGGAAGCACTTGGCGGTCACCAGGTCGTCGCCCGGAAACCCGAACTCGTGGCGAACGCGCTCGAAGTCGGACGACATCGGTTGCGGCGCAAGATCATTCGTCAAACGGATATCGCCGGTCGCAATGCCGGCGGCCACGGCGTCGAAGAACGCGCCCACCACGCGGGTGCCGGCCGGAACCGTCCGGTCGGCGGGCGCGTGATAGCCGGGGACCGGGCTCCCGTACAGCAGGGCCCAGCGGGCGGGGTCGGCCACCGCCCACGCCCGCGCCGCCCGCGCGATGGCGATGACGTCGTCGCTCCACGCCTCACCCGCGGTCTCGCGGGCCCGGTCCACGGTGTCGGCCAGGTCGGAATAGGCGTCGACCAGCAGCAGCGTCAGCAGCTCGTCGCGGCTGGACACATACCGGTACACGGCCGAGGACACCATGCCCAGGTCGCGGGCTATCGCGCGCACCGACAGCCCGGCGGCGCCGCCTTCCGCCAGCTGGCGCCGGCCGAGTTCGACGATTCGCGCCTCGATCTGCTCCCGCGATTCCTGGCGTTTGCCCACGCGGCCAGTTTGACACAACCGAGAACACCGCTCTTGCTTTTTGGCGGCGGCTGTGGCAGCGTGTCCGGCACAGAGAGCACTGCTCTCGAACCACGTCGGAGAGGACCCATCATGGCCACGCGCTACGAAGAACCGGGGCGCGTCGCCCGCGCCGCCAACGCGGTGATCCGCTGGCTCGCCGAGCTGGGCATCAGCATCGCCGGCACCCGGGCGCTGCGCGTCCGCGGCCGCAAGAGCGGAAAAGCGCGTGCGGTGGTGATCAACCTGCTCACGGTCGACGGCGTGGACTACCTGGTCTCCCCGCGCGGCAACACGCAGTGGGCCCGCAACGTGAGGGCGGCGGGCGTCGTCGAGGTGGGCCCGCGCTGGCGGCGGCGACGCGCTCACGTCACCGAGGTGGGCGACGCGGCCAAGCCCGAGCTGCTGAGGCGCTACTTGGCCCGCTGGTACTGGCAGGTCAAGGACTACGTGGGCGGGTTGACGCCGGATTCCACCGATGAGCAGCTGCTCGCCGGGGCGCCCTCGATTCCGGTGTTCGTGCTGCAGCCGGCCGGGTAGGCGGCGTCAGCGGGGGTTGGGCGTCGCCCCGAGGTCCTGGCGGACCTGGTCCGAGGTGGCCCGCCACGACACCGCCGCGGGCAGATCGCCCCAGACGCTGTTGAAGATTCCGACGATCTCCCCCGGGCCGCCGTTGGGCGCCAGGTACACCGGTCCCCCGGAATCGCCCCGCTGGCTCTGGACACCGTGCGACATGGTGAACCAGCCGTTGTTGACGCTTTCCACCGTCCCGCAGGTCTCACCGGTGACGACGCCGAAATGGCAGACCGCTTGGCCCGGCTGCAGCGCCAGGGCCGGGTCGGATTCCAAGGCGCGCCCGCCCGGGAGGACGTTGTTGGCGGCGACGCCGCTGTCCAGCACGATCGCCTCGTAGTCGTTGATCACCTGGTCGGTGGCCACCGTGGTGCCGCTGGGCGTGTTGTCGCGGAACGTGGCCTGACGGCCGATGACGTTGTGTTCGCGGTCATAGACGACGCCGCTGCCCCGGCAGTGGCCCGCCGTGAACGCGATCTTCAGGCCCGGGTCGACGTAGCCCAGCGTGCAGACGCGATTGTCCTGGTGGATCTCCATGCCCGGAAACACCACCGGGGGGTCCGCTTTGGCCGGCAGGGGCGGGAGCCAGGATGCGAGTGCCACGACGGAAGCCGAGACGGCGAATGCGTGCAGTGCCAGGCGGCGCATGATGAGCTCCGATCCCTCCGTGAAATGCCGACCCGAAGGGTGACGTTACGGCTTGATCTCACCCCTCGTTGATCTTTTCGCACTTGAGGGCGCCGGCGTTACCCCGGCGTGACCAGCGGGACGGCGCCCTCGGTCCGGTCCGCCCCCCGCGGTTGCCAGCCCGGCGGCCCGAATACGTACCCCAGCCGGTCGCGCAGGCGCTTTGCCGATCGCCAGTCGCGGGCGATGGCGACGTATTCGCGGGTCTGCAGCTTCCAGATGTTGAACGTGTCGACCTGCTTGGTCAGGCCGTAATGGGGCCGGAACAGTTCGGGCTGGAAGGTGCCGAGCATCCGGTCCCAAATTATGAGGATGCCGCCGTAGTTCTTGTCCAGATAAAGCTGGTCCATCCCGTGGTGCACCCGGTGGTGCGACGGGGTGTTGAAGACGAATTCGAATGGCCGCGGCAGCTTGTCGATGCGCTCGGTGTGGATCCAGAACTGGTAAATCAGGTTCAGCGACCAGCTGAAGTACACCATCCAGGGGGGAAGCCCCAACAGCGGCAACGGTGCCCACATCAAGACCTCGCCGCTGTTGTTCCACTTCTGGCGCACCGCCGTGGCGAGGTTGTAGTACTGGCTGGAGTGGTGGGCCTGGTGCGTCGCCCAGATGAGCCGGACCCGGTGCGCGATCCGGTGGTAGCCGTAATACAGCAGGTCGACGCCGACGAGCGCGACGACCCAGGTGGACCACTTGGCCGGCGAGAGGTGCCAGGGCGCCAGGTAGGCATAGATCGCGGTGTAACCCAGCAGCGCGAGCGCCTTCCAGCCGGCGCTGGTGGCGATCGAGACCAGGCCCATCGAGATGCTCGTCCAGGAGTCGCGGGTCAGGTACGCGCCGGACGGCGGCCGCGCGGTGCCTGACTCGGCCTCGCTGCGCTGCAGCTTGCGGGCCGCGGTCCATTCGATGGTCAACAGCAACAGGAAGAACGGGATGGCGAACAGCACCGGGTCGCGTACCTGCGGGGGCAGCGCGAACCAGAACCCGGTGACAGCATTCACACCGATAGATTACGACCATCGGCCGACTCTGGTAACGGCACGTACCAAAGAGGTGTTGAGCACTTGACCGAAGTGGTGGTAATCGGCTCGGGGTTCGCCGGGTTATGGGCGGCACTCGGCGCGGCCCGGCGGTGCGACGAGCTCGCCATCCCCCCGGGCGGCGTCGACATCACCGTGGTGAGCGGCAAACCCTTCCACGACATCCGGGTGCGCAACTACGAAGCCGACCTGACGCCCTGCCGAATCCCGCTCGCCGACCTGCTCGACCCCGTCGGCGTCGCCCACGTCGCCGCCGAGGTGACCGGCATCGACACGGGCGCCCGCACGATCACCACGTCGAGCGGCGCCACGTACGGGTACGACCGGCTGGTGCTGGCGTCGGGCAGCCACGTGGTCAAGCCCGCCATCCCGGGGCTGCGGGAGTTCGGGTTCGACGTCGACACCTACGACGGCGCCGTCTCGCTGCAGCGCCACCTGCGCGAACTCGCCGGCGACTCGCCGACGCCCGCGGCGGCCACCGTCGTCGTGGTCGGTGCCGGACTGACCGGCATCGAGGCGGCCAGCGAGCTGCCAATTCGGCTGCGCGCCTTGTTTTCTCGGCGAGGAATCCCTCCTCGGGTGGTCCTGGTCGACCGCAACCCTCTGGTGGGCTCCGACATGGGGTCCTCGGCGCGTCCGGTGATCGAACGGGCCCTGTCCGACAATGGGGTCGAGATCAGAACGGGCACCGGCGTCGCCGAGGTGACCGAGCGGGGCGTGACGCTGTCCTCGGGGGAACAGCTCGAGGCGGCCACCGTGGTGTGGTGCGCCGGCATGCGGGCGAGCTCGCTGACCGAGCAACTCGCCGTGCCGCTCGACCGACTGGGCCGGGTGCAGGTCGACGACTACCTGCGGGTGGTCGGTGTGCCCGGTGTTTTCGCCGCCGGCGACGTGGCGGCAGCGCGCATGGACGACGACCACCTGTCGGTGATGTCGTGTCAACATGGGCGTCCGATGGGCCGCCACGCCGGCTACAACGTCATCAGCGACCTGTTCGACGAGCCGATGCTGGCACTTCGAATCCCTTGGTACGTCACGGTTCTCGATCTTGGCCCGGCGGGAGCCGTCTACACCGAGGGGTGGGATCGGAGGGTGGTTTCGACCGGGCCCGAGGCCAAGGCCACCAAGCAGACCATCAATGCGAGGCGGATCTACCCCCCGCTGAGCGGCAGCCGCGCCGAGCTGCTGGCCGCAGCCGCGCCGGAGCTGCAGGCGCGCCCCTGAGCGCACCGAGTCGGTCAGTCCGCCTGTGCCTTTTCCCCCGCGTACCACTGCACCGCGCGAACCCCCGGCTGCAGCGAGAGCTCCGCCACCAACCGCTCGAGCTTGGCCGGTGTGGGGCCGTCCATCAGCAGGTGCGCGGTCAGGGTGAGTTCGTCGTCGGCGGCGTGCCCGGTGTGGATGCCGCGCAGCGTGATGTCGTTGCCGCCGGCGTGCTGGACGATGTGGGCGCGGGCGTACTTTTCGGACTTCGGGCGACAGACCACCTGCACCAGGTAGGGCTGCAGGCCTTCGTCTTCCTCGGCGGCGTCTTCGCGGTCGATCAGCCGCCCGAGCGGGCGCCCGAATAGGTGGATGGCGACCACGGCGCCGGTCGCGATCGCGGTGAAGACCAGGTGGCCCGAGGCGGCCAGCACGCCCACCGCGGCCGAGCACCACAGGGTCGCGGCGGTGTTGAGGCCGCGCACATTGAAGCCGTCGCGCAGGATCACGCCCCCGCCGAGGAATCCGATCCCGGACACCACGTAGGACGCGGCCCGGGTGGGGCTGCTGTCCTCGGTGACGACGGAGTAGAGCACGAACAGCGTCGCGCCGCCGGCCACCAGCGCGTTGGTGCGCAACCCGGCCATGCGGGCCCGCCACTGCCGCTCCATCCCGATCAGGGCGCCACAGCCCACCCCGACGCCGAGCCGGAGGGCGAATTCGGCGACGCTCAACGTCGTCATGACAGCGCACCTCCCTCCCCCGTCGGACGGCGGCAGCTAAGCACGCTCAGGTAAACGGCAGGTGGACCGCACCGGATCGGGTCGCCTGGTCGTCACTGTGCCGCAACCGGCGGGTCATCCGGTGCTAGGCCTTGGAAAGTTGGTGCGGGCAATAGAATTTCGCGGAGATCATGGCGAAGTTGGATGCGTTCTCCATGTCCATGCCGGGGTTGTGGGTCTTCACGTCGTGCACCAGCTCGAGGCCCGACTCGCCGTTGTTGAGGCACGTGCACACGGCTTTGGCCGACGCGACGGCGGCGTCCGGGCTCGAGTAGCTGATGCCGACCTGGTGCAGCGCGGCCAGGAAGCCGGCATCGTCACCCTGCGGGGGCGGGGGCGGATCGGCGTGCGCGGGCACGGCCAGGCCGACCGTCATGGTCACGGCGCCCGCGAGCGTTAGTAGTCTCTTCATTCGTCTCCTTCCAATTCTGTTGCGCCCTAACCCGATTGCGCGTCGGACGGGACGACCTGTGGCCTGTCGCCCTTCCTGAGGTGCACCGCGTGGATGCCGGGCTTCTTCGCCAGCTGCTCGAGCAGGGCGTCGAGGCCTTCCTGGTCGACGTTGTGGTGCTGCACGCTTTCGGGCTGTTCGGATATTTGGGCCACCAGCCGCTTGAGGTTTTCCGGCGAGTGGGCGTCCTTGAGGTCCTTGATGGGTTTGATGCGGCCGCGCACGCCGGCGCCGCTGAGCGCGCTGGGGGCCCCGGCGCCGAAGGCGCTGCCCAGCATCCCGGCCACCGACATGGCGCTGAGCAACCCACCCTCCCCGAGCGCGGCGGCCGGGACCGCGTCCGGCCCGGCGGCCGACAGCGCGGCGGCCACCGTGCGGATGGCCGGGGTGGAGGTGGCCCAGCTCGGCGGGACGGACAGGTGGCCGACGAGAGTGCCGGCGTTGCCCATGCCCGCCGAGACCGAACTCGTCAGCCAGCCGCGCCCCCAATTCGGCGCGCCGAGCCCGGCGCCCAGGGCGTCTTTCGGGAGCGCCGCGTAGGCCGGTGGCGGCGCGAACTTGAGGAACTGCGACACGGGAAAGTTCGTCAGCAGCCCGATGTCGTTGAACTGGGTGGTGAAGCCCAGTGGGACCTTCACCGCGTTGTACAGGGCCATAAAGGTGCTGGCCCCGCTGGGCCCGAACAGGCCGTTCAGCAGGCCGTTGACGGTGGTCGTGTAGGAGGTGCTCAGGTTGGCGCCGGTTTGCAGCAGTGCCGACAACGGCCCGCCCGCCGTCGTCAGCGACGACGACAGGGACGAGACGATCGACTGCGCGCTGCCGGCTGAGGTGCCGGCGGCCTGGGTCAGCGCCGCCGCCTGGCCGGCCAACCCGCCCGCGTTGGTGATCTGCGGCGCCTCGGTGAACGGGGTGACGTCGGCCGCGGCCGCCGACGAGCCGGCGTAGGTGTCCATGGCCAGCGCGTCCTGGGCCCACATTTCGGCGTACTGGATCTCGGTCGCCGCGATCGCCGGGGTGTTCTGCCCGAAGACGTTGGTCGCCACGAGCTGCGCCAGTTGGCTGCGGTTGGCCGCGATCTCCGCCGGCGGCACGTGCGCGGAAAACGCCGTCTCATAGGCCGTTGCCGCCGCGGTGGCCTGGGTGGCGGCCTCGGCGGCCTGCGCGGCGGTGCCCTGCATCCAGGCCAGATAAGGAGTCACCGCGGCGGCCATGCTCACCGAGGACGGGCCCACCCACGCGCCGCTGGTCAGGCTGTCGATCACCGACGTATAGGAGGAAACGGTGGACTGCAGTTCGCTGGCCAGCCCCTCCCAGGCGGCGGCGGCCTGGCGCAGCGAGCCCGATCCGGGGCCCGCGTAGATCCTTCCCGAGTTGAACTCGGGCGGAAATGCTGCGTAAAACATGGTCACTCCTCGATGGCCGGGATGACGATGATGGTGGCCGCCGCGGGATCGGCAGCGACGACGCCACCGAGCGAGGCCGCGGTCGCGCCGCCGGCGCCGGCGGACTGGAAGGCCGCGGCCCCGACCGCGCGTCCGGCCAGGCTGGACAGGGCCATCTGGCTGAAGACGCCTTCCTCGCCGGCGAGCGAGGCGATCGGCGCGGCCGCCGCGTTGGCCGGCAGCACCTGGGCGAGCGTTTTGATCGCGGGGGCGGCCTCGGTCCAGCCCTGCGGCACCGACAGGCCGCTGACCAGGGCCGCCTTGCCCATGGCGCCCTGCGCGCCGACGGCCGAACTCAACATCGGCTTGACGGCGCTGGCACCCTGCGTCAGCGGCGCCAACGCCCCGGAGATGGCCTTCGGACCGGCCAGATAGGCGGCGGCCCCCTGCCCGTTCTGGCCCCAGGCGTAGGCCTGCCCGAACGACAGGAACGGGCCGCCGGGTATCGCCGTCCATCCCTGCAGGGAGTAGGGCCCGGTGAGGGTCGACATGATGGTGTTCCAGTTCGCCAGGTCGGTTCCCAGACCCGCCGGCCAGGACGACGTCGGCGGCAGGTTGACCAACTGCGGCAGGGCGAGCCCGGACAACAGGTTGGTCGACCCCGTCGTCGGCGAATTCAGCAGGCCGCTACCGAGGCTTTGCAGCGCGGTCGGGAGGGAGTTGATCAGCTGGGACAGCTGCGTGCCGATATTCAGGCCGCTCGCCCCTCCGGCCTGGGAGACCGCTGCCGCCTGCGCCGGCGCGGCCGCGGCGTTCGTAGTCTGCGGCGGCTCAGTGAACGCGGTGAGCTGCGACGCGGTCGCCGACGAGGCGGCGTAGGCGTACATGGCGGCGGCGTCCTGGGCCCACATCTCGGCGTATTGGGCTTCGGTGGCCGCGATGGCCGGGGTGTTCTGGCCCAGGAAATTGGTGGCGATCAGCGTCATCAGCAGGGCCCGGTTGGTGGCGATCACCGGCGGCGGCACCGTGGCCGCAAAGGCCGTTTCGTAGGCGCCCGCGGCGATTTTTGCCTGGCTGGCCGCCTCCTCGGCCTGCGCGCCGGTGGCGCTCATCCAGGCCACATACGGCGCCGCCGCCGCTGCCATCGCGATCGAGGAGGGCCCGGTCCACGGCCCGGTCGCGAGGCTCTCGATCGTGGCACCGTACGAGGCGGCCGTCGACTGCAGCTCCATCGCCAACTCGTCCCAGGCTGCCGCGGCTGCCAGCATCGGCCCCGACCCCGCGCCGACATACATCCGCCCGGAGTTGATCTCCGGTGGTAGCGCCCCGAAATCCAACATCTATTTCCTCCCGCTCCCCTAAGTGGCCGCCATGGTAGGCGCGGCTTTCGGCCGCGTCCGCAACCGTGCGGCAGCTCTAATGGAATCCATGGAATCCGCTGTTGAATTCACGCGTTGATTTGACGTGTATGACGGCAACAGGGTTCCACGCTCCTAGTGAAAAAGGGTCAGAGGCGGCGGCCCGCCCGATCGATCAGGCGCCGCTGCCTTATGTAGCGATCATCGTGATTGCAACGTATTCATCGTGCGTTCCTGGCGTGTAATAGTAAGGTAAACGACAGGTGTCACAGCGGGCTTGCGCCTGTGAGGATGCTGCTCATCAGCTACCACATGTCTGTGCGGAAACCATTGTCCAGTCTACTAGTAGGCAATTTTCAGCAACCATCCAGAAATGCCGCCTAATTTGTCCATGCGTAAACAGACCTTATCGCCGGGCCGCGGCGTTCCGGCGACTCGGCGATAGTCAACCTCTGCAATTAATGAAACGCGTCGTCGCTATTGAACAACGTTAAGCAATTAACATATTTGTCATGTCAGAGTGTGAAATGTCGGCGCATGCGTGGCGCGCATTTTGCCCACGGGCCCGCACGTCGACCGCAATTCTTATGCGACGCATCTAAACCGGCTCGAGCCGACGGCACCGTCGCCGCCGGCAAGTGTTGTGCCGACCTCTCCGGGCCCGTTTGCCCTCGCTTTCGCCCGGTCACGGCAGGTCAACGTCGCCGAATCGATGGTTTGTCGTCATCTGGTGCTCCCCTAAATTTCACCTAGCGTACGCATTCGTTGCTGGCCGAACGCTGATTTGCTGCTGGAAGTTTGCTGTGAGCGGCGGGGGTCGATTCGCCGTGGCCACCGCGCCGCAGCGCTGCCCGGCGGTGTGATCGCGAGGTTGCGGAAAGCTCAATCCGCGCGGGCGCGACCTGTGAGGCGGCGCCCTGCGACCGGTCCTAGCCGGCCGCCGGGGGGCGAGCGACGAAGGTGGGACGGAAGCCATACTGCGGCACTGCGCGCCCGTAGGGTTGTGCGCCCGTGGCTCCGATCGGCACCCCGGGCATGCCGGCCGCCATCGCCGGGGGCGCAACCATCGGCGTTCCACCGAGCGACGACGCGAGCGGCCCGGCCAACGGCGCGGGCGCGGTCCAACTCGGCGGCACCGACAGCGCGCCGATCGTCGGCGCGTGCCCGAGCCCGGTCGAGACGGCGCCCCCGACGGCGGGGCCCGCGACCGCCTCACCGATCGCGCCGTCGATCGCCTGGCCGGCCGCGTCGGCCGCGTCGCCGGCGGCCCCCTGGCCCAGCAGGCTCAGGAACGGGGCCAGCGTGTTGCTGGGCATGTAGAACCCGGATGAGAAGGCGGTGTTCCAGATGTTGGCGTTGGGTCCCCACTGGGCCCAAAGGTTGTCCAGCGTGGCGGATCCCGACCCCGACCCGGTCAGGAGCCCCATGACCTCCGACGCAGGAGTCTGCGACGACGCGGGCGACGCCAGCCCCTGCAGCGCGGAGGGCAGCGCGGCCATCAGCTGCGACATGGTGCCCTGCTGAGCGCCGGCCGGGGTGGCGACGGCCTGGGCCACCGCCGCCGACTGGGCGCTCGGCCCACTGGGGCTGGTGGTCCGCTGCGGCTCGCTGAACTGGCTCAACTGGGTCGCGACGGCGGACGAGGCGGCGTAGCCGTACATCGCGGCGGCGTCCTGGGCCCACATTTCGGCGTACTGGGCCTCGGTGGCCGCGATCGCCGGCGTGTTCTGACCCAGGATGTTGGTGGCGATCAGCGCCATCAGCTGGGCACGGTTGGCCGCGATCACGGCCGGGGGCACCGTCTCGGCGAACGCGGCCTCGTACGCCGCCGCGGCGCCCTCGGCCTGTACCGCGGTCTGCTCGGCCTGCTCGGCCGTCGTGCCCAACCAGGCCGCGTATGGCGCGGCGGCGGCCGCCATCGCCAGCGAGGCCGGGCCGTGCCATTCCTCACCGGTCAGAGCCGTCAGTACCGCGCCGTAAGACATTGCGGTGGAATGCAATTCGGCGGCGAGCCCATGCCAGGCCGAGGCGGCGGCCAGCATCGGGCCCGAGCCCGGCCCGGAGTACATCCGGCCGGAGTTCACCTCCGGTGGGAGGATTGCGAAGTCGAGTGCAGCGGTCATCGTCGGCCCCCTCCCCTAGCGCGCCGCGACTGGAGTGGCGTGCCTGCTGAAATATGTTGTGGCTGTGACGAATTCGTGGGCCGCATCAGCGAGCGCGGCCGGGCGTGCGAAGACAAGCGACATGGGACTACTCCTCACGGATAGAGGGTGACCCGGGCCGGCCGGCAATGATGACTGGTTTTCAGCGCAATCCACGGGCGCGATCCGCTAGGCGGACGCGTCGGTACGAGGTCTGGCGGGGTGAGCCGTTCAGACGGTCAGAAAGGGGCCGGGGCCGGATCGAATCGAAATGGTCGATCTGGAATATGGACTATCGCCGAGACTCATTTCGCTCTCACCTCCTCACGGCCTGGGCACACGGGGATTCCTTCGACTCGCACACGGGGTGAAGGTCCCGGGCTGAAACTCCCGGAGGCCGCACCCCTCTCGTCAGAGCTTTGGCACCACACGGCGTATCCGATCTGAGCCGGAAGCCACTTGGGCTCAACCCTTAAGCCGGGAGGAGCTGTCCTGACCCTGGGCGTCTTTCGACGTTCGAGGTCAGTGGCCTGTATCCGTGCAGACGCCTCACCTAGCGAGGTGCTTGCAGAGGCCATGGTGGCACCCGGGCAGCGGATCAGTCAAACCAGCTGCCACACGTTCGCAACGATTCGGCCGTCATCCCGCGGCCGGGGGGCGCGGCATCACGGTCACGCGGAAGCCGTAACGCGGGCCGTGGCCGTACCCTCCCGCGGCCGTCGCGGCGGGCATGCCCGGCATACCCGGTATCGGTCCCGGCCCCGCTCCCACGGCACCGGCGCCCGGACCGACCGCGTTGGTCCAGCCACCGCCGGCGAAGGTCGCCCCCGCGTGGTTCTCCACCTGCGCGGCGGCCGTCCAGGCCTGCGGCACGGACAATCGCCCGACCAACGCCGCCTGGTTGGTGCCGCCCGAAATCGCTGCGCTCAGGTCGCCCGCTATGCCTCCCGGGGCGGCCCCGGGCGTCAACAGCGGCAACCACCCCGGGTTCCCGGCGCCGGCGCCCATCGGTGGCAGCGCGGTGGCCCCGGGCGTCGAGGAGACCGCCACCGCATTGATATCCGACATCCCGGCCGTGACAGCCGGTTCGATGATGGCGGGACTGACGTAGCCTGCGGAGACGAATCCGTTGACGAACGACGAGTTCAAGAACGTGCCGATCGCGTTGCCGTCCGCGCCGTCCAGGAAATTCAGGATCGCGTCGAGCAGCCCCTGCCCCGGGATGGCCGCCGCGGGGTTCGCGACAGTCGACAGCGGTGACGAGAACCCTTGCAGCGCAGTCGGGATCGCGGACAACAGCTGGTCCATCGTCTGGCTGCCGGTGCCCGCCGCCGTGCCCGTGGCCTGCGTGACCGCCGAGGCCTGCGCGGCCGGCCCGGCCGGATTGGTAGTCTCCGCCGGTTGATCGAACGGCGTCAGCGTCGAGGCCGCCGCCGAACTCCCGGCATAGCCGTACATCGCCGCCGCGTCCTGGGCCCACATTTCGCCGTACAGCGCCTCGGTGGCGGCGATCGCCGGCGTGTTCTGACCCAGGAAATTGGTCGCAACCAGCGCCGCGAGCAGGGCACGGTTGGCCGCCACCTCCGCCGGGGGCACCGTCATGGCGAACGCCGCCTCGTAGGCCGCCGCAGCGGCCGCCGCCTGGGCGGACGCCTGCTGGGCGAGCGCCCCGGTGCTGGTCATCCACTGCACATAGGGCGCCGCGGCGGCGCCCATCGACGCGGAGGCCGGCCCCATCCACTCCTCGCTCGTCAGCCCCGTGATGACCGAGTCGTATGACGCCGCCGTCGAACCGAGCTCCGCACCGAGCGCGGCCCAGGCCGTCGCGGCGGCCATCATCGGCGCCGAGCCCGGCCCGGCGTACATGCGGGCGGAGTTGACTTCCGGTGGTAGTGCTCCGAAATCCATTGCCAACACCTCCCTTAACCGGCCGTCACGGTGTCGGCGGCAAGCATGGCTGCGTTGCGCGGTGATTTCCGTTGTGTTACAAAGAAATACATCGGACTACTCCTTCGAAAAAGCGGATAGTCCGACCCGGCTACGGGCAGGTAACCGCCGAGCGATGTCGGGTGTTGCCGAATCAAACGGCGGCGGCGCGCCGCGACCGGATCGGAAAGAAACGGTCGTTGTTCTCATGCGTTAACAGTCAATTCGGCCAGTGCGCCCACCTCCCGTCATCGCCCGAGGCGCTCACGGACGGGCGCCATGGTTGCCCGAATCGGGACGAGACCCGGCGAAAACCATGCGTAGGGCAAAGCCGCCTGATTTCTAGGCGTCTTGCGACGATAGACCTAAATCCCCTTCTCAAGACCCATTTCCGCGGGGAAACTGCGCTCGGCGATGAGCGTTGAGGATCATGGTGGCACCGGTGCGAACGCCCGGCAATGCGAACCGCTCACCCATTGGAAATTAATAGAAAGCTCATAGAAATCGGCGCCCGGCCCCCGATCGCCGCGAGAATCACCACCCGCCCGGGGTCGCCGAAATCGATTGCGGCCGTTGGCTCGTCAGAACCGCGCCAGCGTTCCTATGACGACGGCTTCTTCTCGGCCACGGCCGTCCGGATCCCCTCGGCGAGGTCTTCGGCCGTCAACTCCTTGAACCGGAGCAGCTGGGCATCGCTGAACTCGCCGCTGGTCAGCACCAAGTCGAGGTCCTCGTCGTCGAGCCGGAAACTGCGGTGGTCACGCGCCTTTTCCACGACGTTGCGGACGAAGCCGGCATTACCGAGCGTGTCGATACCGCGGATCAGATCCCCGTCTTCGGAGTAGCTCTCGTCGAGGTAGAACTTGGTGTACGACGGCAGCAACGCCTCGGCGGCCTGGTCGGTGATGACGTCCTCGTTCTCCCGCCCCATCAGCTTTGTCAGCGCGACAAGCTCATCCGGGGTGTAGCTGAAGAACTCGATCACGGTCGAAAAACGCCGCCGCAGACCCTGGTTCACCTCGAGCATCTTGTCCATCGCCTTGGCGTAACCCGCGCCGAACACCACCAGCTCGTCGCGATGGTTTTCCATGTACAGCAGCAGCGTGTTGATGATCGCGTTGCCGTAGGGGTCGCCCTGGTGATAGCCGCTCTCGTGCAGCGTGTGCATCTCGTCGAAGAAGACGGCCCCGCCCAGCGCCCCCTCGAGCATCTCCTCGGTGTTCTTCTCGGCGTCGGCCATGTACCGCCCCAACAGCTTGGTGCGGCTGGTCTCCACCACCAGCGGCTTGCGCAACACGGTGAGCCCGCACAGCTGCTTGGTGAAGGCCCGCGCGACCGACGTCTTGCCGGTCCCGGGCGGCCCCAGCAGCAGGGTGTGGCGCGAGGTCACCGGCACCGGGAGCCCCATCTTCTCCCGCGCCAGGTTGACCTTGGTGGTCGACTTGATGAGCTTGATTTCGCGCTTGGCCCGTTCCATGCCCAGCATCGCGTTGAGCTCGGCGTCCCCTTCGGCCAGGTATTTGGCGGCCTCCTGGGCGTGGCGGAGGGCCTCCGTCTGCGCGCGCGTCGGCGCGCTGTCCGGGTCCCACGGGTCGGTGCGTGCCTCGATCGTCTCGGGATCGGTCAGCACCAGCCGATAGTTGGGGTTGTCCAAGGCTTCCCGGGCCGGGGCGAACTTCGGGTCGCGCGAGTACACCCGGCGCAACAGCTCGACGGCCTCCTCCTCGCGGCCGACATGCCGCAGGCACATGCCCTGGGTGTACAGCGCGATGTTGGCCGCCCCGGGCACCCGGTCGCCCTCGACGGCGTCCTGGCCGCGCCGGAAGGCTTCCTCGAACACGCCCAGCGAGGCCAGCGCGGTGGTCGCCATCGCGGCGCCCGCGGCCTTCAGCTCCGGGTGCCGCCAGGTCTTGCCCTCGGGAAATTGGACGAGCACGTCCGGCCAGCGCCCGGTCCGGAAGTACAGCACGCCCCGCACGTACTCGACGACCTCCTCGTCGAACGGATGCCGGGGCTCGACGCCTTCGAGCAGCTTCGCGGCTTCCCCGTAGCGTTTCGCCTCGGCGAGCACGGCCGCGTACGCGCAGGCCAGCGACTCCACGCTGGTGACGGCCAGCCGGAGGAACAACCCGTCCGAGACCTCCGGCCGAAACTGCAGGTCCGTGACCCCGAGGCGGCGGGTCTCCCAACCGAACGTCCGGACCGCGGCCCACGCGCCGGCGAGCACCTCGATGCTCTGCTCCCCGGCGAGCATCCGCGCCAGCCAGGCGTCGCACATCCCCGGGTCGAGCGTGGTGGCCGTGTTGAACATCTGCGCAGCCACCTGCGGGTTGTGGCTGGGCTGTAGCCCGTTGACCGAAATTCCGGACGCCAAGAGCCCGGCGACCATTGCATTACGGGCGTCTTCGGCGGTGGACTGCGAGCGCGTCATTGCGCGACGGGCACGCTCGCTGCGCTCTCCCGCTCCTGACCGACCGACAGCACCAGATCATCGTCGTCGAGCAACGGACGGCTGGGGACGATTAACAGCGGGCGGGCCGCCGGCGCCGGCAGGCTGGCGCGGACCGCCGCCAATTGGCGGCCGGTGAGCCGGTTGAGTCCCGACCACACGCTCCTGGGGAGGCGGCGCTCGCTGTGGTAGCGCACCCAGGCGGACAGCTGCGGCCGGCCGCCGCTGGTGATGAGCCGGATCGTGACGACGGCCGCACCGACGTCGGGCGACAACAGGTCTTCCAACGTCTCGGTGGTGATGTCCGACGGGGTCAACCAGAAGCTGGCGGCGAAACCGTTGAAGTGCTTGAGGTGCCGCCATCCGGGACGACTCCAGGTCGGTTCGAGGTCGGCCAGCACCGCGCTGTCGACCTCGGCGAGCTCGTCGGCGGTCAGCGGGCGGGCCACGCAATTTTGCCCATCGAGATCCTGGGCGAGCCGCTCGGTGGCCGCCACCAGGGTCGACGCGAGCGAGTCGCGCGCCGCCACGGCGGCGACGTTGCGCTGCGGGTTCATCCGCAGCACCAGCCAGGTGCGGCGCACGTAGGAGGTGGGCTGGTCGCTCACGACGCCCCACTCCTCTGGTCCCCAGTCGTCCAGCTTGGACTTCTCGGCCGCCCTGGACTCGGGGCCGCCGCGGCGCACCTTCATCGTGACGATGTCGATGCCGTCGAGGTGGATGTCGAACTGGCGCAGGCCCTCGGCGACGGCGTGGACCGGCAGGATGGCCGCCGTGTTCCGGTGCCGGTGGCGCCCGGAGTCGTCGTCGCCGCCGTCCACCGCGATCACGCTCACCAGGTGGCCGTCGTACTGACGCACGCCGACCCGGTCGCGCCCGAACCGGCGCTGGTGATCGATCGCCGGCGTGCAGCCGGCAGTCAGCGCGGTGCCCGGATCGGCCGACCAGTCCCACAGCCAGGTGGCCAGGCCGGAGGTCACGGTGAGGCCGTGGTGGGTGACCAGGGACAGCAGCGTGACCACCGCCGCGAGGCCGACGCCGACCCAGAACGCGATGTGGTGCTCCCCCTGCCAGGAGGCCGGGCAGTGGCTGGCCACCAACAGGATCAGGATGTCGACGACAAACACCGCGGTGACCCGCGGCCACGACAAAGACAATCCGAAACTTCGCTGCGCCTTCATTGCTATTGCTGCTCCGACCTCATTGCTGCTTCCGTGTCCGCTTCATGAACACTGCTATGCCGAACACGGCGCCGCCGATAAGTAATGCTGCGGTCAACCCTCCGGCTGCCACCCATACTGGCACCATATCCCGGTGCGGCGCCGCTTTAGGAATGTTCAGCGGTGCTGACAGTTGCTGCGGCGGCTTTGCCGGGCCTTCCGGTACGTCCCAGGTCAGGGCCGCCACCGGGTCGATGACACCGTAGCCGACCTGGTTGTCCACCCCGCGTGCCGGCGCGCGGGCGGTGCGCTCCAACCGGTTGATGACCTGATACGCCGATAGCTGCGGGTACTTGGCGCGGACCAGGGCGGCCACCCCGGACACGATCGCGGTCGAGAAGCTGGTGCCGGCCGGCACCAGCAGCGAGTTGTCCGGGCCATCGATGGCGTTGATCAAACCGTCGTCGCGGGGCGAGAGCCCGATGACGTCGGTGCCCGGCGCGGCGATGCCCACCCAGGGTCCGGCGACGCTGGTCGAACCCTGGCCCTGACCGCCCTGGGTGAGCGGCCGGCCATCGTTGTCGACCGCGCCCACCGTCAGGACGTAGTCGCTGAACCAGGACGGCGTCACCACGGTGCCCACGCCGCTCCAGTCGCGGGGATCCTTGGGCTGCATGGGATCGAAGGCCGGGTTCTGCTTGCAGTCCTTCTTGCTGGTGTCGCCGGCCGCCGCCACGATGACGACGTTCTTGTCGACCGCCGCGTAGCGCACGGCGGCGCCCAGCGAGCGCTGATCGATGATGTTGCGCGAGCTCATGCAGGTCACGTCGGAGATGTTGATCACCGTCGCGCCCAGGTTGGCGGCGTGCACGATCGCCCGCGCCATGGTCTCGACATCGTCGATCTTCGCCCGGGTCTGCGGGTCCTCGTCGCCGGTGTAAGCGTCCTTGAGGCCGAACGCGTTGCTGGACTGCCGGATGGCGATGATGTCGACGTCGGGGGCGATTCCGCTGTACGCGTCGGGCGCCGAAGACGGTGCCGGGGGCGCCGGGGGCGGGGGCGGCGGCTTGGGCGGGTCGAGCGGCCGCGGGTTGACGGGGTTGTCGACCGCGATCACGTGCCCACCGCTGGAATGTCCGGGTATGGTCACCGTCCCGCCGCCGTGGTTTGCCGCGGGTGCCTGACCCGGTCCGGCTTGGGGTCCCCCGGGAGGCACGCCCGGACCCGCCGGTGCAGGCGGACCCGCCGGTGCGGCCGGCGGGGGCGCTCCGAACGGCCCCGGCGGAGGTGACTCCGACGGCGGCGCGGGCACCATCGTCACGGTCTGGGGCAGCGGCGACAGCGTCACCGTCTGCGGCGGCGGAGCTTTCGGGGGCGGCTCCGTGGTCGGAATGGTGACCGGCTTGCGGGGCGCCGCCGGCGGCGTCGCCGCGCCGTTGGCCGGGGCCGCGCCGATCATCGACGCGACGATGGTGCCGTGCGCGTCGCAGTCCGACAGCCCGTCGCCCGACATGATGTAGTCGCCGCCCGGGATGAGATGCGGAAACCGGGGGTGCGGCGTCACACCGGTGTCGATGACCGCGACCTTCTGGCCCGCGCCGCGGCCGAACTGCCAGGCCTCCTGCAGGTTCAGCATGTCCATGTACTTGGGCTGCAACCGGAAGTCGCTTCCCGGCAGCACGCCGACCTCGGTGCAGTAGGAGTTCTGCTTCATCGGCGCCGGCGGCCCGGGCGGGCCGTCGGGCGGCACCGCCGCCGGATCAACCGTCGGCGGCGACACCGCGTACGCGGGAGGCAGACCGGCTAATGCACCTGAGGTGAGCATAAGTGCGGCGACGGTCGCGCGGGATGCGCGACCGCGCCACACCTTGCTGCTAGCGATAACGGATCGCCGCATAGACATTCATCAGCCACAATGCCAACGGGAAGATCGGCATCAGGCACAGGTACTCGATGTATTCCACGAACTTGCGGAACAGTGGGCTGTAGATCGTGTTGGGCACCACCGCCGCGGCCGTCATGCCCGCCGCCGGCAGCAGGACCAGGATCGCCACGCTGATCGACACCGCCAGCGGGGACTGCAACCCCAGCGCGTAGCGAATCACGATCGCCGCGACGATGAGCACCGACGTCCCCGCCAGGCTGATCGCCTGCCACCGGTCCACGTACGAGCGGCCGCGCAGCATCAGGAAGCCGGCGGCGAAGCCGGCCAGGATGAGCGGCAGCCACCGCTGGAAGGTGTGCGGGTCCGCCAGCGCGGTCAGCGACACCACCATCAGCACCCCGAGCCCCAGCAGCAGGCCGGACAGGAACGAGCGGGCACGCTCGGCCTGCAGCACCACGTCGCGAACCGACGCGGGGCCCTCCAGGACCGGAGCGCCGCCGTCGGCACGCACCACGGTGGTGGGCAGGTCCGGTCGCGCCTCGAACACCCAGCGGCTGGTGGCCGACGGGAAGACGGGCAGCCGGATGCCGGCCAGGCGGCGGGACAGCGCCGGCGCGGCCTGGTAGCCCAGCACGCAGACCAGCACGACGCAGGCGAAGTTGGTCACCGCGCTGGTGTTCGCCACCATCCGCGCCAGGCTGGCGATCGCCGCCACGGCGCTGACGGTCACGATCGCCGTGTAGATGGCCAGCCGCCGACCGGTGAAGCGCAGGATGAGCGACGCCCCGATCGCGAGCACGCCGAAGCCCAGCACCGCCTGCGGTGAGCCGACGCCGCCCGGCGGGGACGACGCCGCGGCCACCGTGAGCGGCGCGAGGCCGCTCAGCAGCATGATGTCCGCGACCAGCCGGTCCGAGTCGGTCTTCGCACGCATCGCCAGCATGATCGCCACCGACAACGCGATCGCGGCGATGATCGAGGAGTAGACCGTGGGCAGCCACGAGTTGTGGTGCCAACGCCACCAGCCGAGCAGACCCGACGCCGCGGTCACGCCGATCGCGACCATCGAGGCGCCGACCTGCACCGCGACGACCGGGTCGATCGCGGCGAACCGCTTGCTCAGGTTTGCCGAGACCGCGGTGGAGATGTGCTCGATGACTTGCGAGCGGTGCTCGGTGTCCGGCAGGAACCGGATCCACAGCCGGTCGCCGTCGTAGATGTCCTGCTCGGTCAGCGACTGCGTGGCGCGCAGCGGCGTGCCGTCGACGAGGCACAGCGCCCACCTGCCGCGGCCGGTGGCCTCCAGCGGGGTCTCGCCGAGCTCGCGCAGCCGGCTGTTGACGACCTTCAACAGCGGGTCGGTCATCACCGAGACCGGGGCGTTGGCGTCCAGCAGGACGCCGATCTGGACACCCTCGCCGGCCATGACACCGACGACGACCGCCCGAGGCTGGGCGATGCCCTCGATTTCTGCCTGTAAGGCGTCAGCTACTCCGGCCGATGTCATCGCCCAGCACCCCCTGTCATTGTGAATGTGTAACCCCGTGTCGCCGAGGCGCCGCGGCCCCCGGAGAGGTACAGCTCAACCAATTCGGATTTCATCTGCCTCGCCTTGCGTTAAGGGTTGTGGTGACACTGCTTTGAAGATTTGCTGATGATTCTAGAGAAGTATGCCGTCTTCGCATCCTGACCGCATGTTGTCTGCAAAAGCGTTGGTGAAGTTTATGTTTCACACGTATGTCAGACCCTGCTGTGTGTTTTCCACTCGCCGTAGGGCAGCGTGTCCAGCACGGTCTTGATGCCCACCTGCACCAGTTGGGGCGTCGCGGGGCAGATCGCCAGCCACGCCTCCCCCGAACCCGCGGTGCGCGCTTGCTGGTACAGCGCGATGCGGCCGCCCGAGCCGTCCTTCAGCGACAGGACCGAGGCGCTCGGGCCCTTGGCGTCATCCCGGTACTGGCGCGCGTACACCGCAACCTCGGCCGCGGGGTCCGACAGCGCCTGACCCAGGGCGGCAACCGTCGCGGCGCTGATGCCCATCCGCCGCAGATCCCCGCCGGAGAAGACGTTGAAGCCGGATTCCTGCCAGGACTTGGTCGCCTCCAGCATTTCCTCCAGCGGCACGTTGACCGCGTTGATCGCCGCGGGCTCCGCGTGGTGAATCGACTCCAGACCGTCGATCACCAATGACGCGATCGAGGCGCTGTCCGCGACGGCGACGTCGTCGACCGTGATGTCGCTGCCCACCCGGACCGCCGAGACCCAGTGCTGGCCGCGGCGGGCGAGCACCACCCGGAACTCGTTGTCGGGGATGTCGCGCGAGCCGGGGGGCTGGTTCTCGTCGTCGACGACTCCGTAGAGCAGCTTGCCCCGCGACAGCAGGGCCACCACCTCGAGATCAGGCGCGGCGAGGACCCGCATTCGAGCCGCGACCTGTTCGTGCACCTCGTCGCCGACCACGATGCCCTGCTCACGCATCACCGCCATGCCGGGGTGTTCGTTGAGCCAGTCGCTCGAGTCGGTCGAGACGAACGGGCGGCATCGCAATTCAGGCGCGACGTGGCGAATGTCGAGCAGCGCCTGAAGCATCCAGAAGCCGTCGACGTTGACGGTGATGTCGGTACGGGTGCTCTGTTGGTCCATCGATAGCCTCAGAAGTGGTCGAAGTTACGGAAACCGCAGGACGCGGCAGCACACCTATTATGTGGTGTGCTGCCGCGCCTGAAGTTGCGAGCTAGGCCCAGCTGGAGCCGACGGCGCTGTCCGTGCTGGACATGTTGCTGCCGGCCGTCTGCACCTTCTGGCCATGCGAGTTGGCCTGCTCGTAGATCACCTGGAAGTTGCGACCCAACTGGGTGATGAACTCCTGGCAGGCCACCGAACCGGCGCCACCCCAGAAGTCACCAGCGGCCAGCACATCGCGAACGATGGCCTGGTGCTCGGCTTCCAACGACGCGGCCTGGGCGCGAATCGTCGCACCATGGGCATCCACATCGCCAAACTGGTAATTGATTGTCATATCGGTGTTCTCCTAACGTCTCAAAGGGTACGCAACCTGCGCTTTTCGCGCTAGCTGCCGAGGATTTGCTGCGAGGCCTGCTCTTGCTGCTCGTAGTTGTTCGCGTCGCGGATCAACCCGTCACGCACACCGTGCAGCATGTTCACGATGTTGCGGAACGCCTGATTCATCTGACCCATGGTGTCGTAGGACGTCGCCTGCGCCTGGCCACTCCAGCCGGCACCGGCGATGTTCATCGACGACGCCCACATCTTGCGGGCCTCATCCTCAACGGTCTGCGCGTGGACCTCAAACCGGCCCGCCATCGCCCGCATCTCATGCGGGTCAGTCATAAAACGTGTTGCCATGTTGGCTTTCTCCTTAATTCTGAGTGACTTGTTTTCAGTTGTGAGTGACGCTGGCTCAACGGTTACGCGTCAGCGCACCGCGGAGCCACATGCAGAAAGACTTTCCCCCCATACCGTCGGCCGGGGCACGTCCGGCGTGCGGACGTGCAACCCCAACCACGGCGATTGAATGCTCGGATCCCCGGGCCTCGACCCAGCAGTCAGACCCGACATCGACGAACCGCTGAACCTGATCAGCCGGCGGCCGCTGCGTTGGCGGCTTCGGTCGCGGCGTACGAGCCAGAGCTGATCCCCAGCGTGCTGACGAACTGCTCGTGAATCGCGGCGGCCTGGGCGCTGACGGCCTGGTACATCTGCGCGTGGGCGGCGAACTGCGCCGCGGTCAGCGCCGACACCTCGTCGGCAGCCGCCGGTACTACCCCGGTCGTGGGCGCGGCCGCGGCCGCGTTCTGGGCGCTCAGCGCCGAGCCGATCCCCTGCAGGCTCCCGGCCGCAGCAGCCAGAGCCTCCGGCTGTGTGGTCACGAACGACATGCTTTTCCCTCCTAAAGATTGTCCCCCGCACTGCTCTGTGCAAGAGAGTAGATGACAACTTCCGTTTCAAGCCGACTCCGCGACCACCTGTTCGCAATTGTTCACTGGATGGCACGGCGAATTCACTTTTAGTAACGACACAGTAACAGCGCCTGGCCCCTACCGCTGGCGTTCACAGGACCGTCACAGCAAACCGTGAAGGTGAACCCCTCGGGGTCGCCGTTGAAGGCCCGTTGGCCAGCACGTATGGAGCTTAGCACCGATGCGGCGAAATCGCGCCGGAGCAAATGCCGCTCACGGGCCGACGAGGAGGGCCCGCCGCCGGCCCGCGTCGCCCCCGTTAGCCGATCCACAAGCTAGCCCGCCGCGGGCGGGCGGGCCATCACCGTCGGCCGGAATCCGTACCGGGGCCCGGCCCCGCTGCCGCCCGTGCCCGCCCCGGCCAGCGGCATGCCGCCGAGGAGGTTTCCGGGTGCCGCATCGGGTGCCTCCCGGACGTTGCTCACCGGGATGGCCGTCGCGTGGCTGGGCGTCGTGACCGGACCGGACCACGCGGCCGGCACGGACAGCTTGCCGATCGAGGTGGCGCTGCCCAGATGCGCCGCCACCGGCGGGGCGCCGCCGCCGAGCAGCCCGCCGAGCCCGGGCAGGCCCTTGGGGACGGCCGCCGCGGCCGCCGGCGCCGCGCCGCCGATCGCCCCGACCGTCTTGGCGGTCTGCGTCATCGAGTTGGCCATACCGATGCTGAAGTACGGCAAACCCTCGGTGTTGTACAGGACGCCGGCATACGGCGACCACGCCGACATGAATGCCGAAAGGCTGGCCCCCGGGAACGACGGTGTCCCGAACAGGACCTGCCACACCGAGGACAACGGGCCGCTGGCGGACGCCAGGTACCACCATTCCTGTTGGAGTGGCGTGTAGAACGGCGACGCCAGGCTCGCCAGTTGCGCGGAGATCTGGCTTATCGCGGCGTTGATCTGGTTCTGTATCGAGCCGACCGACGTCGTCGCGGCGGACGTGGTCGCTGCCGACTGGATGGTCGAAGCGGCGGGATTGGCGATCGCGGGTGCCGAGGTGAACGGCGTGACGTTCGACGCCGTGGCCGAGTTGCCGGCGTAGCCGTACATCGTCGCGGCGTCCTGGGCCCAGAACTCGGCGTACTGGGCCTCCAGCTGCGCGATGATCCCGGTGTTCTGCCCCAGCACGTTGGTCGAGACCGCCTGCGCCCACTCGGCACGGTTGGCCGCGATCAACGGGGGCGGCACGATCGCGGCGAACGCGGCCTCGTAGGCGGCCGCGGCGGCGCTCGCCTTCGTGGCGGCCTGCTCCGCCTGCGCGGCGGTGGTGCTCATCCAGTCCACATACGGCTGCACCGCCGCGGCCATGGACGCCGAGGCCGGCCCCAGCCACTCCTCGCCGGCCAGCTGCGTCACCACGTTCTCATAGCCCAGGGCGGCCGCGTTCAGCTCGGCGGCCAGGGAGTTCCAGGCCGAGGCCGCGGTCACCAGCGGTGTCGAGCCCACACCGGTGTACAGGCGCGCCGAGTTGATCTCCGGCGGTAACGCACCGAAATCGATTGCCATGTCCTGACTCCTTCATCAGTCGCGGCCACGGTGGCCGCTCTATACAGCTGGTTATCCGGCGGATGGCGGGCGTGCGAGCACGCTGCGCCTGAATCCGTATTCGCGGGGCGGAAAGGCGGAGCCCGAGCGCCGGCTGCCGGTGCCCATCGGCATGCCGCGCAGCAGCCCGTTGCCCGCACCCTGCGGGTCGGCGGCGTAGTCGACGGCGACCGCCTGGGCGGCCGATTCCTCGATCGCACCGGGAGAGCCGGCCCAGCCCTGCGGCACCGACAAGCCGCCGATCTTGGTGGCCGACGACAGGTTCGCCGCGATCCCGCCGTGGCCGACGGCACCGCTGCCGACGGCGCCCAGGTGCAGGCCGGCGAACTGCGGCGTCGCGTACCAGGCGCCCTGCGCCCCGGCCGTCGTCCCACCGGGACCGAACGTCACCTGCTGCGCGATCGAGCCGAAGAAGCTCATCAGCCCGGTGGAGAAGTACGCGAGTCCCACGGTGGTGCGCGACAACGCGGTTCGGTTGGACACGTTGAGTGCGACGAACTGCTGCACGATCCACCAGTTGTACGGGTTCAGCTGCGAGGCCAGCGCCCCGGCCGAAAGCTGTTGCAGCGCTTGGTTGATCGAGGTGAATACGGACGTGATGGAAACCGCGTCGGGGGTCAGCGCGAGCGCCGGGGTCGCCGTGGCCGAGGCCGGGGCGCCGGTGCCCGCCGGCGTGGCGATGGCCTGGCTGACCGCGGCCGCCTGGGCGGCCAACCCGCCTTGGTCGGTGGCCTGTGCCGGCTCGCCGAACGGGGTCAACTGCGTCGCGATCGCCGAGGCGGCCGCGTAGCCGTACATCGCCGTGGCGTCCTGGGCCCACATCTCGGCGTACTGCGCCTCGGTGGCCGCGATGGCCGGAAAGTTCTGTCCGAAGAAATTGGTCGCGACCAGCGTCGCCAACAACACCCGGTTCGCCACTATCACCGGTGGCGGCACCGTCAACGTAAACGCGGTTTCGAAGGCGGCGGCGGCGGCCCTGGCCTGGTTCGCGGCCTCCTCGGCGAGCGTCGCCGCGGAGCCGAGCCACGAGATGTAGGGCGCCGCGGCGGCCACCATGGCCCGCGACGCCGGGCCCAGCCACGGCGAGCCGGTCAACTCGGTGACGGTCGACGAGTAGCCGGTGGCGGCCAGACTCAACTCGGCGGCCAGGCCGTCCCAGGCCGAAGCCGCGGCCATCATCGAGCCGGAACCCGGGCCGGCATACATCCGGGCCGAGTTGATCTCTGGCGGTAGCGCGCCGAAGTCCAACACCTATGAACCACCGGGCCGAAACGACATGTTTTCTCCGCGAGTTCGGGCAAGACGACGGGAATGTTTTACGAGGCTGTTCGCTTGAGAGGAGGCTAAGGCCCGCAATCCCCGACCGGTTCCGAGCGAAGTTGGCGGCGCCCCGGACCGACGCCGGCCCGCCCGATGGCACGGGAGCCACCCGGGCCCCGGCCGGCGACCGGCCGGCTCACGAGATCACCACCCGCTAGCTGCGAAAACGTGTCAAGATTCCGCCGAACACGCCTGCGGCGGGCACGCCAAGCCGGCCCCGTTGCGGGGAGATTGGGGGGACGAAAGCGGCCTGGCCGGGTAAAAATCCGGCCGCAGATAAAGCCGCCGAAATGGGCGCCAAGGGGGCCACCGGCCAGCCGCGATCTAGGCGCGCTCGCGGGTCGACCGGTCGGGTTTTACCCCAAACGCCGTCGTGGGCGCAGGCAACTTGTGCCTGCGCCCACGACGCCAGTTGTGCTGGAAAGCCGGCTACCCGCCCAGGGGTGGCCGGGCCATGACGGTGGGACGGAACCCGTACCGCGGACCGGCGCCGTTGGCCGCACCGGAGCCCACGCCCGCCAGCGGCATGCCACCGAGCAGGTTTCCGGGTCCCCCGGCCGCCTCCGGCGCAGCGCTGATGCTGCTGACCGGAACGGCGTGGGCCACGGCCGCCGCCGGGCTGGTGGCACCCGTCCACGAGACCGGCACCGACAGCTTGCCGATCGACGTCGCGCTCCCCAAGTGCGCCGCCGCACCGGCGCCGCCGCCGAGCAGGCCGCCCAGCCCGGGCAGGCCCTTGGGCACGGCGGCGGCCGCCGCCGCCGGCCCGGTGATGGCTCCCAGGGTCTTGGCCATCTGAACACCGAAGTTGCCCATACCAACGCTGAAGTACGGCAGACCCTCGGTGTTGTAGAAGAAGCTCGCGTAGTTCGAGTAGCCACCCAACGCGGTCCCGATGTTCGACGGCAGGATCGTCTGGCCGGTCAAGAGGAACCAGACTTCGCTGATCAACGGGTTGGAGTTGGAGAACTGCGAAACAAACGAGTTCGTCGTGGCCGGTGAGCCGAGCGCGCCCAGCGCCTGCTGAATCTGGGTGAGGTAACTCTGCAGGGTCTGCTGGATCGAGGCCGCCGGTGCCGCGGATTGCGTGACGGCCGCGGCGGCCGGGTTGGCGACGGTGGGCGCGCTTTGGAACGGCGTCACCTTGGTCGCGGCCGCGGACTGGTTGGCGTAGCTGTACAACGCCGAGGCGTTCTGCGCCCAGAACTCGGCGTACTGCGCCTCCAGCTGCGCGATGATCCCGTTGTTCTGACCCAGGATGTTGGTCGCCTGGGCCTGGGTCAGCGTGGTGCGGTTGATGGCGATCGCCGGCGGGGGCACCACCGAGCCCAGCACCGTCTCGTAGGCCGCCGCGGCCGACTGGGCCTGGGCGGCCGCTTCCTCGGCCTGGCCGGCGGTCGTGGTCATCCACTGCACGTAGGGCTGCGCCGCCGCGGCCATCGAGCCCGAGGCGGGCCCAAGCCATTCCTCGCCGGCCAGCTGGGTGACGATCTGGTCGTAGCCCATGGCGGCCGAGGTCAGCTCGGCGGCGATGCCGTTCCACGCGGAGGCGGCCGCCATCAGCGACGACGAGCCCGGTCCCGCGTAGATCATCGCGGAACTGACCTCCGGAGGAAGTGCGCCAAGATCCATTGTCATGTCCTGAACCCCCTAGCCGGCCGCGGCCGCGTTGGCCGCCTCGGTCGCCGCGTACGACCCGGAGCTGATGCCCAGGGTGCTGACGAACTGCTCGTGGATGGCCGCGGCCTGAGCGCTGACGGCCTGGTACATCTGGGCGTGCGCGGCGAACTGGGCCGCGGTCAGCGCCGACACCTCATCGGCCGCGGCGGGCACCACTCCGGTCGTCGGGGCCGCCGCCGCAGCGTTCTGAGCGCTCAACGCCGAGCCGATACCCTGCAAACTGCCTGCCGCCGCCGCCAACGCCTCGGGCTGCGTAGTCACAAACGACATCTGTTTTCCTCCTCAATTTTCAGGCTCGATGACCTTCAAGGAATGCTCTTCGCTGCTGAAGTTCACTTCAGACAGGGCTTGCTAGTGAGACTAATTTGGATCCCGTCGGGTCGCGCCTCCTTAGCGCCAACTGTTCATTGGTGGACAACTGTTGTTCATTCGCCGTCTCTCGATCATCCGGCCGACGGCGGGCGGGTCAGCACGCTGTAGCGGAAGCCGTATTTGGTGGTGTAGCCGTAGCCGGCGCTGCGCCGTCCGACGGCGCCGGTCGGGATGCCGCGCAGCAGGGCGTTGCCCGGCACCGCGCTGCCCCCTGCGTTGACGGGCGTCTCTTCGGACACGGCGCTGACCAGGGTTGCTTGCGCCGCCGGGTTGGTCCAGTTCGCCGGGACCGACAGCGCCCCGATCCTGCCGGCCTCGCCGGCGCTCGCCGAGACGGCGCCGGCGGGGTGGACGCCACCCAGGCCGCCGATCCCGCCCAGGTGCAGGCCGGCGAACTGGGGCGTCGGGAACCAGGCACCGCCCGCGCCGGCCGTCGCACCACCGGGGCCGAAGGTGAGCTGCTGGCCGATCGACCAACCGAAGTTTGCGAGGCCCACCCCGAAGTACGCCTGCGCGAACTGCCGGATCTCGTTGCCCAGCGGGCTGATCCCGGAAGCGGGGAACGCCAGACCGTTCGCCCGGATCCCGAACCAGTCGTTGGTCGCGGTGGGGAGCCCATATTTGAGGAAGGACTGCAGTTGCTGCTGCAACATCGAGAACGGCCAGTTCGTGAAGGTGTAACCCGACAGCTGTTGCAGCGCGAGCCCCTGCAACACCTGAGGGATCGCCGCGATCTGATCCAGCACGGTCTGCGCCGCCGGCTGGGCGGTGGCCTGGGCGACGGCGGCGCCCTGGTTGGCCGCCGCGCTGGGGGTGCTGGTGTTCGGCGGGTCCTGGTAGGGGGTCAGCACGGTGGCGGCCGCCGACGACGCGGCGTAGCCGTACATGGCGGCCGCGTCCTGGGCCCACATCTCCATGTACTGGGCCTCGGTGGCCATGATCGCCGGCGTGTTCTGCCCGAAGAAGTTGGTCGCGACCAGCGTCGCCAGCAGCACCCGGTTGGCCACGATCACCGGCGGCGGCACCGTCATCGCGAACGCCGCCTCGAAGGCACCCGCCGCGGCGCGGGCCTGGCTGGCGCTGTCCTCGGCCAGTCCGGCGGCCGAGCTGAGCCAGCTCACGTAGGGCACCACCGCGCTGACCATCGCCGTCGACGACGGCCCGACCCAGGGCGCGCTGATCAAATCGTTGATCACCGAGTCGTAACCAGAAGCAGCCGTGCTCAGCTCCGCCGCCAGCTCGTCCCACGCCGTCGCGGCGACCATTATCGACTCGGCCCCCGGGCCCGCATACATCCGACCGGAATTGATTTCGGGCGGTAACGCTCCGAAGTCGAACACCGTGTCCTCCTCAGTTGGCCATGATCGCGGCGGCGATCATCGCGGTCAGGTACAACCCATGGTGGGCGCGGTCACGACTCTGTCGACCAGCAAACCCGTTCGACGGGATAGTCCGCGCACTGCGACGCGCGTTCCCTCTGCCCGGATAGGTGCTCCGCCACCAGGATTGCCTGGATTTCCGGTCAGGAACGACATGCACAATCCGCCTCGACTAACCCGCTGTCAGCAACCGAGCGACAGCTCTTTGGTGCCTGAACTGCCGCTCGCGAACGACATTAGCTGGTCGCACCAGGCGCGCCGACCGACGATGCCAATTGTTCATTCCCTGCCAACCAATGTTCACTCCCGGCCAGCCGCGGTTCACCAGAGACAACCGAATGTTCATGTTTCGTTTGTCTAGCGGTGGGGATTGCTGTGCCGCTAGTCCTCTTCGAGGATCAGCGCCATCTCGGGGCACGAGGCCACGCCGTCGCGGGTCACCTCTTCGTCCTCGGGCCTCACCTCGTGCTCCTCGAGGACCGAATAACCCGATTCGTCGATGGGAAACAGGTTTGGGTCGACGGCGTAGCACTGGGCATGGCCCACGCATTTGGACGTTTCGAGACGAACCTTCACAAGGTTTCCTTCTTCGTTTCCTTCGGCGGTCTTCGCGAAAACCCGGATCCGACCTGACGATCGATACGTAGATTAGCCGGTCGATAAAGTCTAGGAGACGGTCGCCGATCGGGGCCGACACGATTGGTGCGCCCCTACCCCACGTGCGATATTGGGGTGCCATCGACACGCGGCGGGGCCCGAGGCGGCACACCACCAAAATCCAACGGACAAGCGGAGATCCATGAGCACTCTCGGCGACGGCCAGCCGGGCACCTTCCACCTGCCGCGGCTGGAATACACCAAGCTACCGATGTCCGCCGACCGCGGGGTCGGATGGAAGACCCTGCGCGACGCCGGGCCGGTGGTGTTCATGAACGGCCACTACTACCTGACGCGGCGCGAAGACGTGCTCGCCGCGCTGCGCAATCCCAAGGTCTTCTCGTCGCGGCTGGCGCTGCAGCCGCCGGGCAGCCCGCTGCCGGTGGTGCCCCTGGCGTTCGACCCGCCTGAGCACACCCGCTACCGCAAGATCCTGCAGCCGTACTTCAGCCCGCAGGGGCTGGCCGCATCGCGGCCGGTGCTGCAGCGTCACGCTGCCGAGATGATCGCCGCGCTGGCCGAACAGGGAAAGTGCGACGCGATGGCGGATTTCGCGCGGCTGTATCCCTATCAGGTCTTCCTCGATCTCTACGGCCTGCCGGTCGAGGATCGGGACCGCATCATCGACTGGAAGGACTCCGTCATCGGCGAACGGCCCTACATGACGCAGGAGGACCACGAAAAGGCGCGCCTGCTGCTGGCCTATCTCACCGACGCCATCCAAAAGCGCAGGGAGAACCCGGGTTCGGACATGTTGTCCCGGATAATGACCGGCGACGGCAACTTCAGCGACCTCGAGCTGCTGGGCATGAGCCACCTGCTGATCCTCGCCGGCCTGGACACGGTGACCGCGTCCATCGGGTTCTCGCTGTACCAACTGGCGCGCAGGCCGGAGCTGCGCGCCGCGCTGCGCGACAATCCCCGCCAGATCAGGGTTTTCATCGAGGAGATCGTGCGGCTGGAGCCGTCGGCGCCGGTGGCGCCCCGGGTCACGACGGAGATCGTGAACGTGGGGGGCATGATGCTGCCCGCGGGCACGCCGGTCCGGCTGTGCATGGCCGCGGTGAACCGTGATGGCAGCGACGCGATGTCCACCGACGAGTTGTTCCTGGACGGCAAGGTGCACCGGCACTGGGGATTCGGCGGTGGACCGCACCGCTGCCTGGGCTCGCACCTGGCGCGCATCGAGCTGACCATCATCGTCGCGGAATGGCTCAAACAGATCCCCGACTTCGAACTGCCCGAGGATTACCAACCGGAGATCAAGTTCCCGTCAAAGACCTTCGCGCTCAAGACATTACCGCTGAGCTGGGGCTGAATCGCAGCCCCAGCTCAGCAGCCAGTCCTAGTAGCGGTCTACTTGCGGAACTCGGTGGCGGCCACCTGGACGAACACACCGGTGTCCTCGGCCATCAGCAGGCCTCGGCCGCGGGGCAGCGGGCCGCCCTTCATCTTGCCGCGGATGAAGCCCTCGTCGGGGTCGGCGTCCATCACCAGCAGCGGCGCGTTCGCCTGGTGCAAGGCCCGCAGCATCGGGTCGCTGCCGGCCGACGACCAGCCGCCGAACGTGCGGGTGACGATCACGTGCAGGCCCACATCGGCGGCCCGGGTCACCCAGGCGGCGGCCTTGTGCAGCGGCGAGTCGAAGCCGGCCGGCATCTGCTGGATGTCGTCGACGATGAGGAAGATCTCCGGGCCGCTCCACCAGGAGTGCGACAACAGCTCTTCCGCCGACAGGCCCGGTGGTGGTTCGCGGCTGGCCAGCAGGGCGGACATGTCGTTCATCATCGCCTGCACGCCGTCCAGGTTGTACGCGAACTTCTCCACGTACTCCGAGCCCAGCACCGTCAGCAGCTGGCGGCGCGGGTCGACCAGCCACACCTGGGCGGAGGGCCGCCCGGGCGGTGGCGGCGGCGCGGCGCTGGCGCCGGGCGCGTAGAGCCGCCCGATCTCCGACATGATCGTCGCCAGCGTCGTGGTGCGGCCACATTCGCGTCTGCCCGTCACCATCAGGTGCGCGTTCTCGGCGAAGTTCAGATAGACCGGCGCCAGGTCCAATTCCGATATCGCCCAGACGATTCCGCCGGCCCCGACACCCTGGCGGGTGTCGCGGGCGGCCAGCTCGCGGACCTGCTCGACGCCGAAGCGCGCGGGCAGGCGGCGGATCGGTGGGGCCTGTCCGCTCGCGAGGCGGCCGACCGCCTCGACGATGCTGTCGGATGCGAACACGTTGTCCGGCGTGGTGGCCAGCGCGGGCCGCGCCACCAGCGTGTGCAGACCGGCCTGCGGGTCGGCGTCGAGTCGGACGTAGTTGACGGCGACCATGCCGCGTCCCGGCTTGACCGGAACTTCCTTGGCGAACCGGGAACGCACCAGCTTCGCGTCCTCGACCGCGGCCAGGCGCAACTCGACGCGGGAACCGAAACCGCTACGCACCGGCGGCCGCAGCTCCGATTCGCGGTCCGCGGTGACGACCACGTGCACACCGAACGAGGGTCCCTGGTTGATGATCAGGTTCACCTGCTCGATCAGCACCTCGTTTTCCTCGGCCAGCGCCCGGTAGTTGTCGATCACCAGGTAGACGTCGCCGAACCCGTCGTTGGGCACCGGCCCGGCCTCGCCGCCGAACTTGCGGCGCCGGAACACCTCCATCGAGGCGATCCCGTATTCGAGGAAGCTGCGCTTGCGCTCGCGAACCAGCGCCAGCAGCTCGGCCACCGTGCGGCGCACGCCGTACGGGTCGGTCGGGCCGGCCACCTCACCCACGTGGGGCAGGCGGGCCACCGTGGTCAGCGCGGTGCCGCTGTAGGCCAGGCAGTAGAACTGGACCTGCTCGGGCGTGTGGGTCAGCGCCGCCGAGCAGATCAGCGTCTGCAGCGCCGTCGTCTTACCCGAACCGCCGGCCCCCAGGATCAGCACGTTGGCGCCGGGCCCGGAGGTGTCGACCGTCCACGGCGGCTGGTCGTGCTTGAACGGCCGGTCGATGATCCCGATCGGGAACACCAGGTTCTGCTCCGTGCCGTAATCCTGCTGCCACTGGCGGCCGATGAACCGGTTGACGAGGTCGTCGATGGCGACGGGTGAGTTGAGCGGCGGCTGCCACAACCGGTAGGGCTCGAAGTCGATCCTGCGCAGCTGATCGATGATCACCGTGCCGACCTTGGGCGTCCTGACGCCCCCGTCGTCGTCCTCGCCCTCGGCTTCGGCCACCTCGGCCGGCAGCTCACCGTTCGCGCCGTTCGCGTGGACCGACTCGATGGTCGGTCCCCCGACGCTCACCTCGAGCGGGGTGAACGAGTTGGTGAACAGTTGCGGGCGGACGTAATCGATGCTGTGCACCAACGCCGGGGCCACCTCGCCGTCGATGGTGAGTCCCGGGGCGATGTAGTCCCGCCAGAGGAACTCGGCCTGGAACCGGACGATGTCCTCCAGGCTCCGGCGGAAATAACCCAGACCGGCCTGGGCCGGCAGGTTCACCGCATTGGGTACGCCGGCCGCCTGCGCCGCGCCGGCGGTACGCGCCTTCAGCACCAACCGGTAACCCATGTTCTCCATGAGCTTTTCCGCGCGGCTCTCGATCGTCTGCGAGGCCATCATCAGGTGGATCCAGTAGGCGCGGCCCTGCCGTCCGATCGAGTCCAGAACGTCGACCGCCGTCGGCATGATGCGGAACCACTCGTAGAACTCGTCGATGACAACCACCAGCATCGGCAGCGGCGGCATGTCCTGGCCGCGGGCCCGCATCCGGGAGCGCACGCTGTTGTATTCCTTGGCGTCGTCGACCCCGGCGCTGTCGCAGATCGTCTTGCGGCGCGCGATCTCGCCCCACAGCGCATCCAGGAAGCGCTCCATCAGGGCCTGGTCCTCTTCCAGGTCGGTGATGATGCGCGACACGTGCGGCACCCCGGAGAACGGCTTTACGGCCGACCCACCCTTGAGGTCGGCCAGCACGAACTGCAGCTCCTCCGGCGGGTGCCCGAGCATCAGCGACTCGATCACGGTCCGCACCAGCGTCGACTTACCCGAACCGGTCGTGCCGGACATGACCCCGTGCGGGCCGTCGCCGCCTTCGTCCAGCGACTTCATGTCCAGGAACAGCAATTCGCCGTTGTCGGAACGATTGCCGAAGGGCGCGCGCAGGCGCGACCGGCCCATCGCGTCGGTGCGGCTGCCCCACAGCGCGTCGAAGTCGATGTCGGACGGATCGTCAATGCCGTAGTACGCCAGGACGTCCCGGGCGCCGATGTGGGCCACCCGCTGGCCGATCTCCTCGTACGCCTCGGCCAGCCGCCAGCGCGCCAGCTTCTGGGCGAACTCCTCCGACTCCTCGATGCTGAGGTGATCGGTGAGGGCGAAGAACCACGGCTTCTCGTCGATGACCATCCAGGTGTCGCGGTCGCGCGGCAGCGCCTCGATCACGCCGCGTTCGTCGAACGCCAACGTGCGCTCCGGGACGGAGGCCCACATCGACGAGCCGGTCAGGTCGAAGAACGTCACGCCGTCGATGCCCTCGGCGCTGATCACGAACTCCCACTGCGGGTCCGTGACGTCGGCGATGATCACCGTGTGCGGCGTCGGGGTCTGCGCCGACGAGCTGGCGTGCCGGGGCGTGAAAGAGCCACGGCCGGCGAACAATTCGGCCTGCTCCGCGGCGAACTCCCGCACCGAGCTGTAGACCATCCGCGCGTTGCCCGCCGCGTCATGGCGCCGCGAGTCACCGAAGTGCGGCAGCCACTTCACCCAATCCCATTGCTCCAGGTCGGAACTCACCACGACCATCTGGACGTGGTCGGGGCCGTGCGAGAACGCCAGCTGGCACACGATCGCCCGCATCAGGCCCAGCACCTGCTCGCGTTCCCCGATCAGCGAGTACCAGGGTTCGACCAGCAGGGAGATCATCTTCGGCAGGTTGTAGACGACGCTCTGGTAGCGGCCGAATTCCTGCAGCGCCTTACCGGTCACCGGCTCCAGCTCGATGTCGGTCGGCATGTTCTGGGGCTCACCCCAGGTCACCTCGGGACGCGTCATGCCCACGCCGACCCGGACGACACCGAAGTTGAGGTCCTTGCCGTCCGGCTTGCGCTCCCACATCCGCGACGAGCCCACCGCGGCGGGCAGCGTGTCGGGCGCCGGGTGGAACCAGCGGTAGTTGGCGTCCATGCTGTCGGCCGACTCGTGGGCGGTCTCGCGCAGCATGTCGAGCATCAGCATGAACTGGGCGCGCATCGCGTCCAGCTTGGGCCGGCTCATCTGCTGCTGGCCGCCGAACCGGCCGCCGAACATCATCATCGCCATGCCGCCGATCATGAAGATCGGGAAGATCGCGCCGACGCCGCCGAACACGTGCGAGCCGCTCGCGAAGGTCATGGCGACCATGCCGCCCAGCAGGCCGATCACCACGACGCCGACCACCACGATCCACCATGGCTTGCCCTCTGGCGGCGGAATGCTCAGCGGGGTCGGAAGGACGATGTTCTCCGGCTTGATGACCGGGGGCTTCTCCGGTGTCGGGCGCGCGAATCCACGTTTCATCGGGGTACCACCAACTCTGCAGGGGACATGTCCATGGGCAAGGTGTCGTGCTCCACCAAGGCGTCGGCCCGGGAGAGGGTCGGGCCCTGGGGCAGCAGCCGCAGCGCCACCCACGGCGCCAGGCTCGGCGCGGTCTTGAGGCCGAGCGCCTCGCGGGCTTCGCGGGTGTCGTCCACCCCGAACCGCGCGCCGGCGTCGGTCAGCCACCACAGCGATTCGGTGGTCTTAGCGCCGGGGTCGTTGCCGGTGACGGCCACGAAGTTGGCGTGGTCGGGCCCGAAGTACACCTGGTCGGCCTCCCGGCCGGTGGTGTCGGCCTTGACCAACGACACGACCTTGCTCATCTCCTTGGACGCGACGGGAATGGTCGACCCGGAGATGACCTGGATGCGGGCCCGGTTCTCACCGGACGTCTTCTGCCACCACCAGCAGGTCGCCGGGTTCTCCCGGATGTCCATCACGTTCAGCGGGTTGTCGGGGTACGACGACAGGTCCAGCTTGTTGACCACCGGCATCTTCGCCAGCGCCGACGGTTCCACCGTCACCGGCTTGTTGTTGCCGGGGCCGCCGGCGTTCTGCAGGATCTGCGCCACCAACGGCGGCAGCGTCTGCACACCATCGGCCAACACCAACGAATACTGTTGCGGCCCACTGATTTGCGGGGTGACGATCACCGTGCCCACCGGGCCGGGCGCCCCCGCGAACGTCGCCGGGGTGCCCGCGTTGGGAATCTCGGGCACCGTCAGCTCGGGCCCCACCGGCAGCGCGTCATACAGGGCGCGGCTCATCGGCTTGGCCATGCTGACCTGCTCGGGCGTCAGGCCCAGCGGCAGCAACACCGAGCGGTTCATCGCGTCGATCTTCGACCGGCGGCCCTGCCGGACCACCCACGCGTCGTCGCCGTAGCGGAGCACCACGGCGTCCGAGCCGTTCAGGACCTGCCGGTGGCCGCTGAGGTCAGGGGTCCCGTCGATGACCGTCACGGTCACGCCGGACGGCGCCCCGACCCCGGTCGAGCCGGCCACCGTGTCGCACACCAGCCACGACGACGCCGTCGGCGTCTTGGGGGCGAAATTCGACGGCGCACCCGGGATGCCGACCAGGGGCCCGCGCGGCAGGTTCGCGATCTGGCTTCCCCGAACCAGGTGCGGGTTGTCCGGCCGCCCGGTGATCAGCCGCGCCGACGCCAGGTTCAGCGCCGGGTACAACTTGTCACCGACGCGGACGTAGAGGGCGCCGGAGTCGCGGTCGGCGATGATCGGCGACTCGTTGATCTGGCCGGACGGGCTGATGAACGACCACAGCAAGGCGCCCAGGCAGATCACCAGCCCGGCGGAGACCGAGGCGACCAGGGCCAGCGTCTGGCGCCGCCCCGGCTCGATCTCCATGCGGACCCGCCAGCGGGTCAGCGCCATCGCGGTTCGGCGAGCCAGGAACTGGTAGCCGGTTACCTGGGTGCGGGTCGACAACCCGAGGCCGTACCCCGACCCCCGCTGCCCGCGACTCTCTTCCGCCACGTTAATTCACCATCCGGTCTGCTAGAACGCCTGGATATTGTCCTTGAAAAATATCCGGGCGCGAATTACTTCGACAACCGTAAGGGACCCGCACGGACCTCGCCACGCGTTGCCGTGCGCGTTCACTTGGATTCAATCTGGCCGCGTAGACGAATCCGGCCGCTTTCGGGTCGTGAGTGTCGCTAACGGTGCCAGCAGCGCCGCTGACACTTGTGCAGTTCCCCACTCATCCCCCGGCCGGATTCCTCACGTCTTCACTGGGCATGTTAACCGGGGACGCCCGCTTAGTCCTGTCGAACGGCCAGCTTCGCCCGTCGGGCTCGGCGATGAGGCGACCAAACCGCTTCTCAAGCAAGATGGGCGACATGACGGAGCTCGCGCCCTCGCTGGTCGAACTCGCCCGCCGCTTCGGCATCGCCACCGAGTACGACGACTGGACCGGCCGGCGCGTGCTCGTCGGAGAGCACACGCTGGTGGCGGTGCTCGCCGCGCTCGGCGTCGCCGCCGGCACCGAACAGGACCGCAACGCCGCCCTGACCGCGCAGCGGCGGTCGCATTGGGAGCGCCGGATGCCCGCGACCATCGTCGGGCGCACGGGTGAGCAGATCCGGTTCTGGGTGCACGTGACGCACGGCGATCCCGCCGAGGTGTGGCTGCAGCTCGAGGACGGCACGGTGCGCGGCGGGGTGGCGCAGGTCGACAACTTCACCCAGCCGTTCGAGCTGGACGGGCGCTGGATCGGTGAGGCCAGCTTCGTCCTGCCGGCTCACCTGCCGCTGGGCTACCACCGCGTCCACCTGCGCTCCGGGGACTCCGAGACGAGCACCGCGCTGATCGTCACGCCGGACTGGCTCGGCCTGCCGGAGCGGCTGGGCGCCCGCCGCGCCTGGGGTCTGGCCGCGCAGCTCTACAGCGTGCGGTCGCGGCATTCGTGGGGCGTCGGCGACCTCACCGACCTCAGCGACCTCGCGGTGTGGTCGGCGTCGCGCCACGGCGCCGACTACGTCCTGGTCAATCCCCTGCACGCCGCGGCGCCGTCCAGCCCGATGGAGCCGTCGCCGTACCTGCCCACGTCGCGCCGCTTCTTCAGCCCGCTCTACCTGCGCGTCGAGGCGATCCCCGAATACGCCGACCTGACCAAGCGGGGCCGGCTGCGCCGGCTGCGGTCGGACGTGCAACAGCGGGCGGGCCAACTCGACGCCATCGACCGCGATGGCGCCTGGGCGGCCAAGCGGGCCGCGCTGCGGCTGCTGCACCGGGAGCCGCGTTCGGCGGGCCGTGAGCTGGCCTACGCCGCGTTCCGCGACCGGGAGGGAGCCCCGCTCGACGACTTCGCCGTCTATTGCGCGCTGGCCGAGGAATACGGCGACGACTGGCATCGGTGGCCCGAGTCGCTGCAGCACCCGGGCGCCGCCGGCGTCGCGGGGTTCGCCGAACGGAATTCGGACGCCGTCGATTTCCACCGCTGGCTGCAGTGGCAACTCGACGAACAACTCGCCTCGGCGCAGTCCCAGGCAGTCCGGGCCGGGATGGCGTTGGGCGTCATGCACGACCTGGCCGTCGGGGTGCACCCCAACGGCGCCGACACCTGGGCCCTGCAGGACGTGATGGCGCTGGGCGTGACGGCCGGCGCGCCGCCCGACGAGTTCAACCAGCTCGGCCAGGACTGGTCGCAGCCGCCCTGGCGTCCGGACCGGCTGGACGAGCAGGAATACCACCCCTTTCGGGCGCTGATCCGGGCGGTGCTGCGGCACGCCGGCGGCGTCCGCATCGACCACATCATCGGGTTGTTCCGGCTGTGGTGGATCCCGCGGGGCGCACCGCCGACCGAGGGCACCTACGTGCGCTACGACCACGAAGCGATGATCGGCATCGTCGCCCTGGAAGCCCACCGGGCCGGGGCGCTCGTCGTCGGCGAAGACCTCGGCACCGTCGAACCGTGGGTGCGCGACTACCTCTTATTACGCGGCGTGCTGGGCACCTCGATCCTGTGGTTCGAGTTGGATCGCGATGGAACCGGCGGCCCGCTGCCGGCCGAGCGCTGGCGCGAGTACTGCCTGTCGTCGGTCACCACCCACGATCTGCCGCCGACGGCCGGTTACCTGGCCGGCGACCACGTCCGGCTGCGGGAGTCGCTGGGGTTGCTGACCCGCCCGGCGGAGATCGAGCTCGAATCCGACCGGGCCGAGCTGGCGGCCTGGCTGGCCGAGCTGCGCCGGGTCGGCCTGCTGGACGGCGGCCCAGACGTTCCAAACGACCCGGAGCAGGTGGTTCTCGCCCTGTACCGGTACCTGGGCCGGACACCGTCGCGGCTGTTGGGGGTGGCGCTGACCGACGCGGTCGGCGACCGGCGGACCCAGAACCAGCCGGGCACCACCGACGAATACCCCAACTGGCGGGTCCCGCTGACCGGCCCCGACGGCCGAGGCGTGCTGCTCGAGGACGTATTCACCGATCGCCGGGCGGCCGCGCTGGCCGAGGCCGTCCGCACGGCGATCGCGCCGCCGGAATAGCACCACCTGTTAACTTCTGGTGCCATGACGGCTTCGCTGAAATTCGGGGTTCTGGCGCCGGTCGCCGAGGGTGTCACCGCGAACCCGGAGTGGATGGCGAGCTTCGCGACGCACCTGGAGCGGTGCGGGTTCGAATCGATCGTGGTCGTCGAGCACACCGTGCTGGCCACCCGCTACGAAAGCGTCTACCCGTACGACAGCTCGGGGCGGGTCGGGCTGACCGCCGACTGCCCCATTCCCGACCCGCTCGACCTGCTGGCGTTCCTGGCCGGGCACACCAGTCGGCTGCGGCTGGCCACCGGGGTGCTGGTGCTGCCCAACCACCATCCGGTGATGCTGGCCAAACGGGCGGCGACGGTCGACGCGCTCTCGGGCGGACGGCTGCGGCTGTGCGTGGGGGTGGGCTGGCTCCGGGAAGAGGTCGAGGCGTGCGGCGCGGAATTCGACAGCCGGGGCCGGCGGGCCGACGAGCAGCTGGCCGTGTTGCGGGCGCTGTGGGCCGACACGCCGCAGGGGGTGTCGCACCACGGCGAGTTCTTCGAGTTCGACGACGTCACGTGCTATCCCAAACCCGTTGCCGGCGAACGGCTTCCGATCTACATCGGCGGGCACAGCAAAGCGGCGGCCCGCCGGGCCGGGCGGTTGGGCGACGGACTGCAGCCGCTCGGGGTGGCCGGCCCGGAACTCGCGTCGCTGATCGCGCTGATGCGCGACGAGGCGTCGGCGGCGGGCCGCGACCCGGCGGCGCTGGAAGTATCGCTGGGCCATGCGGTCACCAAGATCGACGCCGAGCGCGCGGGCGGGCTCGTCGAGCAGGGGGCCGACCGGATCGTGCTCTCGATGCCGCCGACCGCCGACATCGAGGAGGCCAAGGACGCCCTGTCGGCGTGCGCCCAGCGGCTGTCGTTGAGCTCGTGACCCTCTCCGCGAGCGACCGCGCGGCCCTCAGCGACTTGGTGCACCGGTACGCGGCCTACGTCGATGACCGTCAATTCGACTCCACCACAACGCTTTTCACCGAGACGGCCGAGTTGCGGGTGCCCGAGCCGCCGGACGCGCTGGAGCCCGTCCACGCCCACCGGGGCCATCAGGCCATCGCCGCCGCCGTGGCCGCCGTCGCCGCCGTCACCCGCACCGAACACGCCATCGTCGGCGAGGTCTATGACGAGGGCTCCAGGAGCGGCACCGCCGCCGGGCGCGTCGCGTGCGTCGCGCACCATTGGAGCCCACGCGGGGACGAGGTCGTCGACGTGGTCTGGCACCTGCGCTACGACGACGAGTACTGGCTGACCGACGCGGGCTGGAGGATCAGCCGCCGGGCCCTGACCGTCAACGCGATCGAGACCCGGCCGGCCCGCCGATTGCGGCCGCGCGACCCCGCCTAGCGCGCGCCTATTGCCCTGTGGCCGTTAGCTGGGGCAGACCTGCTTGACCCAGCCGTCGAGGGCTTTGTTGTTCTTCGTGTAGTCCGGGTCGTCGAAGTGTGCGCCGCCCGTCGTGACGAAGTGTTCGATCGCGTCCTTGACGGAAGCCGGCGGGTTGTATCGCTCCAAGGTGTCGGCGGCCTTTCGCGCGGCATCTTTGTCCGACGCGGCGAGCAGATCGACGTTCGCCCCGGTGACGTCGACGCATTGGCTCGAATCCAGGGTCGCGCTGACGGGTGCGGTTGCGGAGGTGGTATCGCTCGAAGCAGCGGGCGTCGACGTGGTAGCTGCCGACGTCGTGGACGCGCTCGCGGACGGGCTGGGCCCCGAAGTTGTCGTTTTGCTGCTCGAGCAGCCCGTCATTAATGCCGCGGCGACAACGAGGGCCATAAACAACCACCGTCGGGTCATGTAAACCTCCAACTGGATTTGTATTTTCTATCCGCACGCGAGATTCCACCTTCGCCCGCGTGCGACAGGACGCCGTACGATAACCCGCCAATGGCGAGGCTGTTCGCAATTCGCGCTTTCATTCATTTTGCTGACCTGCGCCGAACCGGCGAATTCAACCGCCGAACGCCCAGCCGGACCGGGCTGCCGCGCGAGCCGCGCGGTCGCGGCCGTCCAGAAGGTTATGCCCAAACTCACAGCGACCGCCAAGGATCCGAGTCTGCGGTACAAATTGAGCGATTTGTTCAGCAGTTGCGGCTACCTGCATTCATGACAAGGTGGATTTTGGCCCCAGGCAACTATTGCCGACTACCGCAGAACCCGTGGCGGAGCCCAGCCGCCTGAACGAGTCCAATTAATCCAAGTGCATTCGGGTAAATTCGGCCCCGTGACGAACACCGAACATCGGGGGCGGGCAGCGCACGACGGCCCAGTATCGACACTCGCGGCGGGCACGCCGCTGACGTCAATCCCCGACTACCGCAACGAAATACACACCGCCGAGGACACCATCGACGTCGAGGCGTATGGCGGCGGCTTCGACCTCACCCGTCGGGCGACGGCCCCGAAGCTGCGCGTCGGGCGCGACAAGTGGTTCAACCTGCTCTGGCTGATCCCGATCGGCTTCGCCCTGCTGGTCGTGGGCGTGGCGATCGGCAAGGGCCTGCACAACATGCCGGCGGTGCAGTCGTTCATCCAGCGTTACCCGGGAACCGACGCTCACACCGGTGTCAGCCCCGGCCTGCCCGCCTGGATCGGGTGGACGCACTTTTTCAACTTGTTCATGATGATGTTCATCATCCGGACGGGCATCCAGATCCTGTGTGACCACCCCCGGCTCTACTTCAGCCGCAACGCGACACCGGGCAAGGACGAGTGGCTGCGGGTGGGGCCGCCGGTGCCCGACGACGAGCTGTGGACCGCCAACGCCGATACCGTCGCGCTGCCACCGCAACTCGGGTTGCCCGGTTTTCGGCACTCGATCGGGCTGGCCCGGTGGTGGCACCTCGGCATCGACGTGCTGTGGCTCGTCAACGGGTTGGTCTTCTACGTGCTGTTGTTCGCCACCGGCCAGTGGCGCCACATCGTGCCCACCAGCTGGGACGTGTTCGGAAACGCCGCGTCCGTTGCGGTGCAGTACCTCTCGCTGGACTGGCCCAAGGACAACGGCTGGGTCGCCTACAACGGCCTGCAGCTGCTGGCGTACTTCACCACGGTCTTCATCGCCGCGCCGGCGGCGCTGATCACCGGCCTGGGCATGTCACCCGCGCTGTCGCAGCGCGTGCACTGGCTCAGCAAGCGGCTGAGCATCCAGCACGCGCGGTCGCTGCATTTCGTGGTGCTGGTGTACTTCTTGTTCTTCATCCTGGTGCACGTGACCATGGTCCTGACCACCGGCGCGCTGCGGAACCTCAACCACATGTTCGCCTCGCGCGACGACGACAGCTGGGTGGGTTTCTGGATCTTCGCCGCGGCAATGGTCGTAACGGCCGTCGCGTGGGTGTGGGCCACCCCCTTCACGATTCGCCATCCCCGGGTGATCCAGCGGGTCGGCTATGCGCTCGTCGGGCCCTTCCAGCGCGCGCTCGAACAGCTCGACCCCAAGCCCGGTGCGTTCACCGAGAAGGACATCTCACCGCATCACTGGCGCAACGGCCGCCTACCCGAGACGGTCGAGTACAAAGAGTTGGAGACCAACGACTTTCGCGATTGGCGGCTGAAGGTCTACGGCCTGGTCGAGCACCCGATGGAATTCTCGCTCGACGACCTCAAGGCGCTGCCCTACCACGAGCAGATCAGCCAGCACTTCTGCATCCAGGCGTGGTCCGGCGTGGCCAAATGGGGTGGCGTGCAGATGAAGGCGATCATGGACATCGTCAAGCCGCTGCCCGAGGCCAAATGGGCGGTGTTCTATTCGATGGGCCTGGGCGCCACCGGCGGCATTTACTACAACGCCCACCACATCGGCCAGATGGACCACCACATGACGATGCTGGCCTACAACATGAACGACCAGCCACTCCCCTACCTGCACGGCAAGCCGCTGCGGCTGCGCAACGAGCTGCAGCACGGCTTCAAGCTGGTGAAGTGGATCAAAGGGATCGAGTTCGTCGCCGACTACCGCGACATCGGCAGCGGGTACGGCGGCTACAGCGAGGACCACAAGTACTTCGGGCGGCACCAGACGCTGTAGCGGCGTCGCCGGCCAAAGTCGTTTCCTCGGAGGCCGTTTCGGGTAGCCGCTGACAAGCGGTGTAACCAACGCGGCATCCGAGGAGGCACCATGGTACGACGCCCCCGGGAGCGCTGGGCCGGCCTCGCCGTCGTCGCGGCGGCCGCCGTGTCGTTTCCGGTGTGCGTAATCAATTTCGCGCTCGGGCAGGCCCGCGCGGGCGTCGCCGCCGCGATCGTCGGCCTACTGGCCTTCGGCGCCGGCCTGGCGTGGCTTGCCATGGACCGCAGGCGAATCCGCGACGCCGAACGCGGATGGCACACCGATAAGCCGCCGCGGTGACTACTGCAGGGACGCCAGGTTGTTGACCGAATTCCGGATGTCGGAGCGCAGCACCCTGGCGACCAGCCCGCCGACCGGGCCGCTGAGCACGCCACCCTTCAGGTCCGCCGTGAGGTGAAACTTCGATCCGGGATCGTCGTCGGAAATGGTCACCCCGACCCCGATCCGGATGCCCCCACGGCCCCGGCCTTGCAGCTCAATGGCTTTCGGCGCGTCGTAGCAGGTGACTTGCCAGTGGATGATGTTGCGGAAGCCCTTGACCTTGATGCACGACGAGACGCAGGTGCCCTTCTCGATCGTGTCCGGGACCGGCCCGCGCCAGCCACCGAAAATCGTCAGCCACTCGTCGAAGCGGCGCAGGTCGGACGCCAGCTTCCAGGCGGTTTCCGCCGGCACCTCCGACGCCATCGAAACATCTACTCGCGCCAAGGGTTCTCACTCCTGAAAAAGACGGTAACGGGCGTTGCCTCCGCATACCCGTCGGTCCCGAAGGGATAAACCCGACGCGCGGGCTAGGGCCAGGCCTCCGCCAGCTGATGGGCCACATCGATGACTTGCGCGGCCTGCGACTGCGGCGTGTCGATCTCCTCGGCGACGTACGCCGCGACGAAACGGCGGATCTCGCCGTCGACGCCCGCCAGGATGCGCAGCACCTCGCCGCGGAAGGACTTCGACGACACGTTGACGGTGATGTCGGACGGGCGAGGCTTTGCGACGTCGACGATCAGCAGCAGGGGCTCGGCGGCCCGCGCTGTGGCGCGCAGCGCGATGTCTCCGGAGACCACGAAGCGCTGCTTGTCCAGGCGCAGGTCCAGCAGCAGATCGATCGACAACGGGATGTGGATGACGAACGTGATGTCGTCGCCCAGGCGGCGGGTCACCTTGGGATCGTGGATCTTGACGTTGGCGCTGACCTTGGCGATCCCGCCGGGGCCCTGGGCGATGGGCTCCATGGCGAACTCGTTGCCCGCGATGTCCGCGAACGCGGCGGCGACACGCTCGGGGGTGACTGCGACCTCGAAGAACCTGCGGCCGAACTCTTCGTAGGTGACATAATCGTGATTTGGCATAGGCTTATACCGTCTCACGTCCCCTGCCGGAACGGTCGCTGATCGGCTCGCGTCGCAGCAATTTCGCACCAGAGGCGGCCCCGGATCAGGCTGGGCGGACCCGATGGGTATCACGAGGATGTGACCCGCACCCACCCCCGTTGCGCTGTGAACATCACCACACGCGTGGCGGCTCGATTCGGTGCGTCGGCCGCCGGCCTGGGAGGCTTGACGAACTTGGAGGTGTTTGGAACCGATGTGCGCCCAGCAAGCCACTGAGTCGCGCTCGTTCACGTCGCGGATCCAGGGTCCGCTGACCTGGCTCGGCGGCGGGCACCGGCGTGAGCCCGGTGAGCGGCACGAGCGGGTGACGCAGGCCGACGAAGCGCTCGCCGGCGCGGTCGTGTTGCTCGGGGCCGCGCTGGCCTGGCTGGTCGCGGGCCTGGCGGTGCGCGAGTCCACCCGCTGGCCAACGCCCGCCGTGGTGGCGCTGACGCTCCTGTTCGGCCTGCTGGTGGGCGCGGTGACCCGCGGCACCGCCGCCGGGGCCGGCCGCCGCTGGCCCGGCGTCGCCGCTCGCGCGGCCGTAGCGGTCGCCGTCGGGGCAGTCGTCGGCGAGCTGGCCTCGCTCGTCATCTTCGCGAGTTCGATCGACCACCGTCTCGACGAACGCGCCCTGCGCGACGCCGACTCGACGCCCGCCGTCGCGCAGGCGTCGGCATCGCTGCAACAGGCCAAGGACGCGCGGGGCGCGCTCGATGTCGCCGTCGCGCAGGCCCGCGAGCGTCAGGACCAGGCGCTGGTGGTGGCGCGCTGCGAGTACAACCCGTCGCCGCCCTGCCCGCAGACCCGGATCACCGGCGTTCCCGGGGCCGGGCCCGAAACCCGAACCGCAAACGAGCTTCTCGCCGACGCGCAGCGCCAACTGGACGGCGCGTTGGCGGCCCGTGACCGCCAGGCCCCCGAACTGGACGCCCGCATCTCCCGCGAGGAGCAGGCCGTGGCCCGGGCGCGCCAAGAGGTGGCCGCCGACGCCGGCCGGGGGCTGGGCGCGCGCTGGGTCGCCATGAACGACCTCACGCTCGCCGGCGCGGGGGCATTAGCGCTGCGGCTGGCGGCGATCGCGTTTTTCGCGCTGTTGTGCGTGCTTCCGCTGATCCTGCGGCTCTGGCGGGGCGAGACGACGCACGACCGCCACACGACCGCGCGAGCCGACCGCGAGCGCGCCGAACTCGAGGCCGAAACCGCCATCGCGATCAAGCGGGCGCAGGTCCGCCGCGAGGCCGAAATCATGTGGGCCGAACACCAACTCACGCAGGCCCGGCTCGCCATCGATGCCCAGACCGAGATCGACCGCGAACAGCAGCGCCGGCGGGTGCTGGACGCCCTCGATGCGCCGGTGCGCGCGTCGTCGGAACGCACGTTCGAGCCGGTGGCCGACGACATGTACCTGCCGATCGCGGCGGAGGCCGAGGCGGCCAGTCGGGCGATCGCCCCGCTGCCCGCCGACCCACAGGACGTCGAGGTCCGGGTGACGCCCGCAAGCCCCGCGAACCTGCCCGCACCGATCGAGCCGGGCGGCGAGGTCGAACCGCACGATGAGCGGGCGGCGCCGCTGATCCCGTCGCTCCCCGACGCCACCAGGGCCGCGGCCCGCTGGATTCGCCCGCTGGTCCCGCCGTTCGTCGCCCGGGTCATCGACAACACGACCCAGCCGCTGCGCACCGCGCGTCACGTCTTCGAGGAAGTCGAGGAGATCACGTTCGCGCTCAAGCGGACCCGGAAGGTGACACTCGACTCGGAAAGCACCGACACCGGCGGGCAGGCGCCGCCGCGGCCCGCGTCCGACGAAGCACCGTCCGCCGCCGGCCGGATGCGGGTGGGCGGCCACGAGCGGCGCTCGCTGCGCGGGATCGACGCCAACGACGACGACGGCCTGGCGCTGGCGGGCCGCGACCGCGAGTCCGAGCTGACGCGGCGGGACGGACCGAGCGAGCTGCGTGCACCGGAAGGCCCGCGGCAGCTACCACCCGGCAAGTGATCGCGGCGCCATCGGATTTCATCCGGTGGCCAGCCGCCGTTAAAGTCCCGTTGGCCGCAACGGATGCACGGTTTTCCCGGCTTTGCCAGAATCTCGGAACTATGAAACCTGTACTGCTGCTGGCCAGTGCCGCCCTGGTGATCGGTACCGCCGCCCCGGCCTACGCCGACCCGGACGCCAAGGATCAAACCTTCCTCAACGCGCTTACCCAAGCGGGGCTGACGTACCTGAACGCCGATCGCGCGATCACCGCCGGCAAGCAGGTGTGCAAGTCGGCCGACGACGGCATGACGGGCGAGGAGATCGTCAAGAACCTGCAGGAGAAAAACCCCGGGTTCCAGGGCCCCGGCGCCGCCAAGTTCGCGGCGATCGCGGCCTCGGCGTACTGCCCCGAGAAGCTGACCCAGACCGAGGAAGGCCCATCGCCGAAGCCCGCCGGCGCTTAGGTTTCCGCGGTTTGCGCGGTTTCCGCCCACGGGGGCGGATGGCGGCGGCGCGGGTGCGCGGCCGCCGTGCCTGATCCGCGCGAAGGTATGATCCTCCCGATAGCGGCGGGGGGAAGGATCTCGTGGATCTCGAGGCGGCGGAGATGGCAGGGCAGGGTCTCGCGGTGACAACCGCCACGGCGATCGCGGCCCGGGCGTGAAGATCAGCCTGTTCCTCGCGGACGCGGCGCAGGCCGACGTCGCATCCGGAAAGGTCCATGCCCTCGGCCTCGGCTGGCGGCAGTGCCAAACACCCACTCCCCCTTTCGCTTTGGTGCTTTTCCTGGACATCGACTGGGACGAGACCAACAAACCGCACAAGCTGACGTGTCAATTGCTGACCACCGACGGCGAGCCGGTGGTGGTGATGGGCACCCAAGGGCCACAACGGATCTCTTTCGAGGCGTCGGCGGAGGCCGGTCGTCCCCCCGGGGCGATCCACGGCACCTCGGTTCGCATGCCGCTCACGCTCAACATCCCGGCGGGAATTCCCCTGGAGCCCGGGCTTTACGAGTGGCGGGTGGAGGTGGAGGGCTTCGAGCAGGCCACCACCGTCGAGGCGTTCGTCGTGGTCGGCGCGCCGCACCCGCAGGCCTCGCCGCAAGCCTGATATCTCTCGTCGCGAGAGCGCAACTGGCGACGCCGCGCCCTAGTCGTCGCCGAAGGCGCCGTGCAGCTCGGGCAGAAAGCCCGCCAGGTGGTTCATCTCCTGCGCGCAGTGCACCAGCAGGTTGCGGGCGGTCGCCTCCGACGTGCCCAGCACCCGCGACGCGATCGGGCGGACCGCCCGCGACGCGACGCCGGGCGCGTTGCGCACGGCGATGTGCGGTCCGCCCATCCAGAACCGCGACCGCATCTCGGCGCCGGTTGGCGTCGAGCGGATGTGATGGATGAACCAACCCGCATCGACCGGCGCGTCGCCCGACCCCAGCCGAGCGCAGATCGACACCGCGTCCGCGCTGTCGGGCGGACAGCCCAGGGCCTCCGGCTCGACGAATTGAATTGCGCCGTTGAGCAACGTCGAGCCGATGTACTCGCTGATCATCGACCAGCGGCCGATGTATCGCCGGTCGTCCTGGCCGTCCTTCCAGGCGGCGGACAGGTGCGCGCGCGGGTGCCACAGCTTGTAGCGGCGGGTGTCGCAACCGTGCCAGGAGAACCACCAGGCCCACATCGCGGGGGTGACCCCGGGCATGTCGGTGCGCACCGACACCTGCAGGCTGCCGTCCTCGAGGAGTCCGTAGCCGTTCTCGGTCCGCTGGTACCCGTCCTCGGCGACGGTGGCGGCGTCGTCGAACGCCAGCAACGCCATCCCGCCTTGCGGACCGTGCTGTAGCGCCTCCACCACATGCGTTGGCAACGAGGCCATTTCGGGCTTGAAGAACTTGCCGAACGGGGTGTTCGCGTCGTCGTCGCGGTAACCCAGATACTTCTCGCCGGCCATCAGAGCCGTCCCATCCAGCTGTTGAACAGGCCGTCGGGGTCATAGGTGGCGCGCGCCTTGTCGAGGCGCGCCATGGCCTCGTCGGTGGCGAACTTCGCCGGCCGGTTGCCGAGATTCTCGTCGGCGAGCTGGATTCCCGTGGCCAGGTGCGACATCGCGGCCATGTTGGATCCGGCCCAGTCGCCGTACTTCTCGTCGTCGGCGGCGTCCTTCCACGAGCCGTAGAGCGCCAGGTAGATCTCGTCCTCCACGCTGTAGGCCATGTCCTGGCGCGGCGGGGACGGTCCCCAGTTCAGCCACAGGAAGTGCGACGGGGCCGGCGGCATGGTTTGCAGGATCGTCCGGATGCCCGGCAGCAGCTCGTCGGCGGACGCCGAGGTCCACATGTTGTCGGCCGTGTACCGGTGGTCGTTCAGGTAGTGGGTCATCACGGCGGTGTACCAGGTGGGCAGGTCGCTTGGCATGTACGGCACCGCCACCAGCGCCTTGTCCACCACGGGGCAGCTGCCGAAGATGGCGAGCGCCCGTTGCGCTTCCTCCTCCGAGTCGGCGAACGCGGGGGACGCGAACGCGATCGCGGGGCTGTCGATGCCCATCTCCGGGAGGCTGCGCGTGGCGATGGCCTGCATCTCCACCCGGCGGTCCACCTCGGCGCTGATGCTGCGGGCCCAGCTGTAGACCTCGTCGGCGACGTCCCACGGATAGACGTAGACGCTGGTGCCGCAGACGGCCGGGCGCGGATACAGCTTGAGGTAGAACGACGTGACGACGCCGAAAAAGCCGGGGCCCGCCCCGCGGGCGGCCCAGTAAAGATCGACGTGATTGTCTGCGTCGCAATGGATCTGTTCGCCATCGGCGGTGATGACGTCCAGGCCGACGACGCTCTCGCACGCCGGGCCGTAGATGCGGCTGTTCCAGCCGTATCCGCCCTGCAGCAGGTAACCCCCGAGGCAGACGCCCTTGCAATGGCCGCCGGGAAAGAACAGTCCCTGCTCCTCCAGTTCGGCCATGAGCAGGCTGCCGCCCTTGCCCGGACCGACGACGGCAAGGCCCTTTTCGGCGTCGACCGTGACGTGATCGAGGCGGCTCACGTCGAGCAGCACGGCGCCGTCGCGCAGGTGGCTGGCGGCGAAGCTGTGCCCGCCCGAGATGATGCTGACCTGGTGCCCGTTGGCCTTGGCGTAGCGGAGGCCGGCGGTGATGTCCCCGGCGTCGACCGCCTGCACGATCACCTCGGGGTAGCGCTCGGGCACCCGTTGGTGCCACACCGTGCCGCGCCGGGCGGCCTCATACCCGTCGTCGCCCCGGAAAAAGTGCCGCCCGGCTGGTAGCCCGCCCATCTGGGAACTCCTTTGATCCGCATTGTGGGTCATTGTGATCCGCGATGCGGAACACTATAGTGGACGAATGTCGATAACGGGCGTCTAAGGGGAAAATTTTGCCGACCGGTCGCGACGAGGGCATCCAGGTCCTGCGCCGGGCCGCCGCCGCGCTGGACGAGATCGCCGCGGAGCCCGGACGGCTGCGCCTGGTCGACCTCGGCGAGCGGCTTGGGCTGGCCAAATCGACGGCTCGCCGGCTGCTCGTCGGCCTGGTCGAGGTGGGGCTGGCCAACGTCGACGCCCAGGGGCGCTTTTCGCTCGGCGAGCGCCTGCTGGGTTTCGGCGGCGCCGACGGGGAACAGATCGCGACGATCTTCCGCCCGACGATCGAACGGGTGGCGCGGGCAACCGACGGCGAAACCGTCGACCTGTCGATACTGCGGGGCCAGCGGATGTGGTTCGTCGACCAGATCGAATCGCCGCACCGGCTGCGCGCGGTCTCGGCCGTCGGCGTCCGGTTCCCGCTGGAATCGACCGCCAACGGAAAGGCGGCGCTGGCGGCGCTGGACGAGGCCGGGGCCGAGGCCGTCATCGCTCGCCTACGCCCCGCGGCGGCCCAGGTGCTGCGCGACGAGATCGCCGAGATCAGGCGCACCGGAATCGCTTTCGACCGCGACGAGCACACCCCGGGTATCTCGGCGGCCGCCATCGCACGGCGCACCGCCGGCGACAACGTGGTCGCGATCTCGGTGCCGGCTCCCACCGAACGCTTTCGCGAAAAGGAGCAGCACATCCTGGCGGCGTTGCGCGCGGCGGCCGACTCGTCGGCCTGGACGCGCTGAGGATTACGGGAACGGCTGGTTGGCGACGGCCGTGGTACCCCCCAGGACCCCGGCCGGCGCCAAGTCCCTACCCCCCGCTCAGCAGCGCACCGCCGCCGGCGCGGTGAACAGGGCGCCCCATTCGCGACGGGCCGCGGACTGCGCGTCGGTGAAGCTCGGCGTCTTCTCGCCGTCACCCGCCAGGTGGACCAGCGCCCACGCCATGGCGAATACCGGAACCTTGTGACGCAATGCGGCACCGTGCAATTCGTCCAAAGCCACTTGCGAAGGGCATCGGCGAAGTCCGATCAAGATGCCCCGCGCGGTGTCGAGAATGCCGCCGGAGTTCGGGCCGTACGCCGTCATGCTGTCGATACCTCCTGTTGCGCCCGAACGGAATCCGCCACGCGCATGGCGGCAAAGAACCCGTGCGGTACGCGTCGTCGCGCCTTGTCCCCTAAAAGGCGCCCTATGCCATGATTTGTTGAGCGAAGGCCGTTGTGCCAGAGCACCGCTGGAATCGATACGCGCTTGTGACCGATCCGGGATCGCGCGAATCAGCCTGCGAGAGCCAGCACTTCGTCGAAACCGGCCACCAGGGCATCGTAGAAGACGTCGTAATCCGGTATGGCGGTGGTGTCGACGTCGATGCCCAAGGCGCACTTGTCGACGTAGGTGAGCAGTGTGACGTTGACCGCCGAGCCGATGGTGGGTCCGAAGGCGTACTGCGCGCGCACGGGTGCGCCGCCCAGGAACACCGGCACGGGCACCCCGGGCACGTCGCTGGCGACGAAATCGACGTGGCGCAGCACCGAGCCGATGTACCAGCGGGGCATCAGGTTGAGGACGCCGGCGATCCGCTGCGTGTAGGGGACGGACTTCTCGTCGCGCACCGCACCGGCGCGCTGGTGAATCTCCTGGATGCGCGCGGCCGGGTCGGCCTCACCCGCGGGAACGTCGAAGCGCATCAAGGTGATCCGGTTCCCGCCCATGTCGTCGGCCTTGGTTCGCAGGCTGATCGGCATCGACAGGTGCAGGTCGCCGATCGCGACGCCGTGCTTCTCGTGATACCGGCGTAGCCCACCGGCCACGCCCGAGACGAACGCGTCGTTGAGCGCACCACCGCAACGGTGCGCCGCCTCGCGCAGTTGGGGCATGGGCACCTCGTGCACCATGAGATGGCGGATCAGGCCGCGGTCGGTCACCAGTGGGGAGCCGGGGCGGCTGATCGGCCGCATCATCCGATAGACCGAGCCCGCCATGGCCGCGGCCGATCGGACCGTCGCGACGGGCCGGCGCACACCGTCGTAGACGAGCCGTGGCGCCGCTTTGGCCGCGCCGGCAACGGCATTCGCCACCAGGCCGGCGTCGTAGCGCCAGGTGTCGCGGTAGCCGCTGACCCACGACGGTGTGGGCGCCGCCGGCTCGGGCGGCAGCGGCTCACGCTCATACAGGTCTTCGGAAAGGTTGAACAGGTTCATCGCGATCTGCACGCCGCCGATCCCGTCGGTGAGGGCATGGTGGAACTTGCAAATCATCGCCGCGCCACCGTTTTCCAGGCCGTCGATCAGCGTCGTCTCCCACAGCGCGCGGGCCCTGTCGAAGTCCTGCATCTCGGCCAACCGGGCCATCTCGAGCACGTCGTCGAGCGTGCCGGCCCCTGGCGCCACACCGCGCCGGACGTGGTAGTCGAGGTCGAAGTCGGGGGCGTACTCCCAGCGGGGCGGGGCCGGCGGCGGAGAGGGCACCACCCGTTGCCGAAACATCGGGAGTTTGCGGCTGATGAGGTCGAAGCGGTCGCGCACCTCGTCCCAGTCCGGCGACCGGTCCAGCAGTACGACGCTGACCACGGTCGATCGCAGCCGCGGGTCGGTTTCCATCGCCCACGTGAACGCGTCGCTGTTGCGTAAGAATGCAGTCATGGTGTGCTCCGCGCCTAAACCTACGACTCGGGGCGGCAAAGGTCAGCACATCATTGGCAGACAATGACTTTGGTCCCTCAACATCGGGACATTCGTCAGGGGCTCCCGCTATTCCCCCGCCTCCGCGTCGGCGAATTCGCAGAACGCCGTGTAAGCGCGCGCGCCGTAAATCGTGGCCGGGCCGCCGTGCATCAGGATGGTCACGCCGATGGCCTCCGCGGCCTCCTCACGGGTGGCACCCGCACGGGCGGCGGCCTGGGCGTGCGAGGCGATACACCCGTCGCAGCCCTGGACGATCCCGATCGCCAACGCCATGAGCTCCTTGACCTTGCGGCTCAGCGCCCCGTCGGCCAGGGCGGCCCCGCTCAGGGCAGCGAACCCCTTGTACACCTCCGGGATTTGCTTGCGCAGCTCGCGGTGCTGAGGCAACAGCTCCTGCAGGACCTCGTGGTGATGCTGATGGTCTGACATGTCGGCCTACTCGGCGCTCACCGGCGAACCACTCTTGAGTGACTCGATCGCCGCGCGCAGCCGGTCCCCAACCTCTTCGGCGACCGGACGCAGCTCCGGCTCACCGGTGACCTCCACCAGTAGCCCCGGATTCATCGCCTCGACGAGCACCGTGCCGGCATCCTCCGGGTCGGCGCGCACGACGACGTTGCACGGCAGCAGCAGGCCGATCTGGCGATTGGCCTGCACGGCGCGATGCGCCAGCGGCGGGTTGCAGGCGCCGAGGATCAGGTAGTCCTCCATGTCGTGGCCCAGTTTGGCCTTCATCGTGGCCTTCACGTCGATCTCGGTCAGCACGCCGAAGCCCTGTTCGGCGAGCGCCGCGCGGGTACGGGCGACCGCGTCCTCGAACGAGGTGTGCAGCGGCGTCGCAAGCGCGATGTCCATCATGACTCCTTTCAGTCGTGCCCCGGGGCGCTCAGGCGAGCGCCAGGAACAACTTCTCCAGCTCCGCCTCGCTGAGCGGCGCCCCACCGTCGGCGGCGCTCCCGGTGACGCATTCCCGCAACCCGGTCGCGACGATCTTGAACCCGGCGCGATCGAGCGCGCGCGAGACCGCCGCGAGCTGGGTGACGACGTCCTTGCAGTCGCGGCCCTGCTCGATCATCGAGATCACCCCGGCGAGTTGCCCCTGCGCGCGGCGCAGCCGGTTGAGCACCGCGGCGATGCTGTCCTGATCACCAATCATTTTGAATCCTCCGTCTCCCCGTACTCCCGAACGCTACCCACAGGGTACCCATGGGGGTATCAATCGGCCTAACGAGGAATATACCCCATAGGGTATCAGTTGTCACCCCTAGACAACTCATGGACACCGAACCGGAAGGAATTCACGATGGCGACGACCGACCTCTCCTACGAGACTTTCGAGTCGACGATTCTCGACAACCCGCTTGTGCTGGTTGATTTTTGGGCCGGCTACTGCGGGCCCTGCCGGGCCTTCGCGCCCGTTTACGATCGATCGGCGCAATCGCACCCCGACGTCGTGCACGCGAAGGTCGACACCCAGGCGGAACTCGACCTGGCGGCCGCGCTGGGGATTCGTTCCGTGCCGACCATCATGGCGTTTCGCGACGGCGTTCTGGTCTATAGCCAGCCCGGCGCCATGCCGCCGGCCGCGCTCGAGGACCTCATCGCCCAGGTGAAATCGCTGGACATGGCCGCGGTGCGCGCCAAAATCGCAGTCCGCAAGGCCGCCGCGGCCGGGTGACAGGCGGGCCTTTAGAGGATGGCCCCGAGGTCCTTCGCCCTGGCGATGTCGTCCCAGTCGACGTCGAGTTCGAGCAGGATCTCTTCGGTGTGCTGGCCGTGTTCCGGGGCGCGGGCGGGCGATGGCGGGGTCTCGTCGAATTGAACGGGCGCCGCGACGATTCGGTATTTCTCCCCGTGGTCGTCGACGTTGGTCACGACGTACCCGTTGGGTTCTACCTGCGGGTCGTTGAGGGTCTCGCGCGGCGTCGCGAGCGCGCCCCACACCCCGGGTTCGTCCGCGAGCACCTTTTGCCAGTGCGCAAGGTCGTTGCGAGCGAACGTGTTCGCGAAGATCTCCGTCGCCGCGGCCGCGTTGGCTATCAGGTTGCTCGACGGCACAAACCGCTCGTCGGTGGCCAGCTCGCCGAGGCCCATGCGTTCGCAGAAGCCGGCCCAGAACTTGTCGGGCTGCAGGAAGACCAACTGAATCCACCTGCCGTCCCTGGTCTTGTAGCGGTTCACCAGCGGGTTGATGGCCAGCCCGGGCGGGGCGCCCGGGATGCCGTCGATGCCGAAGAAGTCGGCCGCCGAGATCGACGGCGCGATCGCCCACATCGCCTGCGCCAACAGTGAGGAATCCACGATCGTCGGCTCGCCGGTCCGCTCCCGGTGAAACAACGCGGCGCACACCCCGCCGGCCAGGGTCGCGCCCCCCTGCAGGTCGCCGAACCCCGGGCCCTGGACCGCCGGCGTGTCGGTGCCGAACGGCGTGAGCGTGTACGCCACCCCGCCGCGCGCCAAGTAGGTGGCCGCGTCGAAGCCCCCGCGATCCCGGTCCGGACCGCGGACCCCCAGCCCGGTACCCCGCGCGATGATGATCTTCGGGTTGAACCCGCGGATGTCCTCGACGGTGAGCCGGGCCCGCTCGAGCGCGCCGGGCAGCCAGTTCGTCAGGAAGACATCCGCGCTGGCCAGCAGACGGCCGAACAGGTCGCGGCCCACCTCGGACTTGATGTCGATGGCGATGCTCCGCTTGCCGCGATTGCCCAACTCCAGGATGAAGTCCGCGTCCGGGCGGGCCGCTTCGCGGGTGAAGCCACCGACCACGAGCGCGCGTCCGGGGTCCCCCGTGGCGACGCCCTCCACCTTGATCACGTCGGCGCCCCAGTCCGACAGGGCCGCCCCCGCCGACGGCACGTATGTCCACGACGCCAACTCGACCACTCGGACACCGCTCAGCACGCCGGACAAGGGCACCATCCGCCTTTCTTGCTATTTTAAGTATTCTAGCTACTCTAAGGGATATCGACAGCCCGGCTGCGGCCACGCGCGGTTTTCGTGGAAGAGATGCGAGGGGGCCGACCATTGGGCCGACCCCGCTCCGCGCTGCGGTGAGTGCGCGCCTTCCCAATTCTTTGACAGCGAATAGCTTTGGCCCCCAACGTGGGTCGCTGATTTAGGGCAAAGGGACGGGATATGGGCAGGGTGACGGGCAAGGTGGCCTTGATCAGCGGGGCCGCGCGGGGGCAGGGACGTTCGCACGCGCGGCTATTGGCCGCCGAGGGCGCCGACATCATCGCGGTGGACATCTGCGCGGACATCGAGACCAACGAGTACCCGCTGGCCCGGCCGGAGGATCTCGACGAGACGGCCCGGCTGGTCGAGAAGGAGGGGCAGCGCGCGTTCACGGCGATCGCGGACGTGCGCGACCGGGTGGCGCTTGCCACCGCGATCGACCAGGGCGTGGCCGAGTTCGGCCATCTCGACATCGTGGTGGCCAACGCCGGCATCTGCCCGCTCACCGCGGGCCTGCCGCCCCAGGCGTTCGCCGACGCCGTCGACGTCGACCTGCTCGGGGTGCTCAACCTGGTGCACTCGAGCCTCAAACACCTGCAGACCGGGGCGTCGATCATCGTGATCGGGTCCAACGCGGCGTTCATGTCGTCGTTGAACACCGGCGGCGGCGTGTCCGGTGGACCCGGAGGGGCCGGGTACGCCTTCGCGAAACTGGCTGCCGCGCATTACGTCCACGACTTTGCGTTGGCTCTCGCACCGTTCAGCATCCGGATGAACGCGGTGCACCCGACGAATGTCAACACCGACATGCTGCACAGCGCGCCGATGTACCGGGCGTTCCGGCCGGACCTGTCCGAGCCCAAGCGCGAGGACGCCGAACCCGTCTTCCCGGTGGTCCAGGCGATGCCCATCCCCTACGTCGAACCCGAGGACATCAGCGAGGCCGTGCTGTTCCTCGCCTCGGACGCCGCGCGCTACGTCACCGGCCAGCAGCTCCGCGTCGACGGCGGCGGCTTTCTCAAGGTCAAGCCGTGGTCGGGGACGTAAAACAGATGTCGCACAACCGAACTGGAGGGGCTTGGTGAGCGACGGTCGATCCGCAGCGGACATCGCGCGTCGCCTCTACGAACTCATGGTCCTGATGAAGGCGGCCGACGACCGCCTCTCCAAGGGCATCGGCACCGGCGAGTTCATGTGCGTGTACTGGCCGTCGCGCGGCCAGGAGGCCATCGCCGCCGCGATGGGCGTGTCGCTGCGGCCCGACGACCAGTTGGTGACGACCTACCGCGGGCTGCACGACCTGATCGGCAAGGGCGTCCCGCTCGAGGAGATCTACGGCGAGATGATGGGGCGCACCGTCGGCGCGAGCCGCGGCAAGGGCGGCACCATGCACATCGCCAACCCCGCCAGGGGCGTCATGCTCTCGACCGGGATCGTCGGCGCCGGGCCTCCGGTGGCGGTGGGGCTCGCAATGGCCGGCAAGCGCAAAGGCCTCGACCGCGTGACGGTGGTGAGCTTCGGCGACGGCGCCACGAACACCGGCTCGTTCCACGAGGCCGCCAACATGGCCGCGCTGTGGGACCTGCCGCTGGTGTTCGTGTGCCAGAACAATCTGTTCGCCGAGATGACGCCGACGTCGGACACCATGAAGCTCGAGCACGTCGCGCAGCGGGCGGACGGTTACGGCATGCCGGGGGTCCGCGTCGACGGCAACGATCCGCTGGCGGTGAAGTCGGCGCTCGACGAGGCGCTGCGGCGGGCGCGCGCCGGCGCGGGCCCCACGTTCATCGAGTGCGTGACGTTCCGCTTCCGCGGTCACTACTTCGGTGACCGGATGCCCTACATCCCCAAGGAGCAACTGGCCGCGGCCATCGCCGCCGACCCGGTGCCCCGGTTCCGCGACCACCTGGCGGACGCCGGCATCTGCGGCGCCGACGAGCTCGACCGCATCGACCAGGACGCGCTGGCCAGCGTGGAGGCCGCCCTGGCGACGGTGATGGGCGCGGAGCCCCCCTCGGTCGACGAACTCGACCGCGACGTGTACGCGACCCCGATCGGGTACCCGCTATGACGCAGGAACAAGAGATGACCATGCGCGAGGCGCTGAACCTCGCGCTAGACGAGGCGCTCGCGGCCGACGACCGGGTGTTCCTGCTCGGCGAGGACATCGCCGACCCCGGCGCCTCGGGACCGACGGCGGGGCTGTCGACGAAGTACGGCCACGAACGGGTCCTCGACACGCCCATTTCCGAGGCCGCCATCGTCGGTGCCGCGATCGGCGCGGCGATCGACGGCATGCTGCCGGTGGCCGAGATCATGATCATGGACTTCATCGGCATCGCGGCCGACCAGCTGATCAACAACGCCGCGAAACTGCGGTTCATGACGGCCGGGCGGACGACGGCGCCGATCACCATCCGCACCCAGGTCTACGCCGGGCTGGCCACCGGCGCCACGCACTCCCAGAGCCTGGAGGCCTGGTTCATGCACATCCCCGGCATGAAGGTGATCGTGCCGTCCACCCCGCGCGACGGGAAAGGCCTTCTCACGTCGGCGATCTTCGATCCGGACCCCTGCCTGTTCGTCGAGACGATCCGGCTGCAGGGCAAGAAGGGGCCCGTCCCCGTCAAACCCGGATTCTCGATCCCCCTCGGCCAGGCCGATGTCAAACGGCCCGGCACCGACGTGACGCTGATCGCCTACGGGCGCCCCGTGCACGACGCGCTCGCGGCGGCGGCCACGCTGGCGGAGCAGGGCGTCAGCGCCGAGGTCGTCGACCTGCGCACACTGGTGCCGCTCGACGTGGAGACGATCGTCGAATCCGCGCGCCGCACAGGGCGAGTCGTCGTGGTGCACGACGCGGTCCAATTCGCCGGCCCGGGCGCCGAGATCGCCGCCACCCTGCAATCGGAGTTGTTCGGGGAGCTGGCCGCGCCCATCGAGCGCGTCGCCGCCCGGTTCGTCCCCAACCCCGCCGCGGCGGCGCTGGAGGCGCAAGTGTACCCGTCGCCGGCGCGCATCGTAGCGGCCGCCCTGCGCACGCTCGAGAGAGCCAAAGTGCATGGCTGACTTCGTCATCCGGATTCCGCGCGTTTCGGTGGCCGTCTCGGAGGCCGAGCTCACGGGCCTTCTCGTCGACGCCGGCGAGCGCGTGGAGGAGGGCACCCCGATCTACGTCATCGCCACCGAGAAGGTGGAGCAGGAGATCGAGGCGGGCGCCTCGGGCATCGTGCAGTGGACCGGCCAGGTCGGGGCCACCTACGACATCGGCGCCGAAATCGGCGTCATCAGTTCCTAACGAAAGGTAAGGCCGCCAATGGATCTCAACGAGACCCGCGAGAGAATCATCTACGAAAAGGAAGGCCCGATCGCACGCGTCACGCTGAACTGGCCGGAGAAGGCCAACGCCCAGGACCAGAAGCTGTCCGAGGAGGTCGACGCCGCGCTGCTGGACGCCGACCGCGACTACGACATCAAGGTGCTGATCCTCAAGGCCAACGGCAAGGGCTTCTGCTCCGGACACGCGATCGGAAACAACTCCGTCGACTACCCGGCGATGGTCGAGGCCGCCCAGGTGATGGGCACCCCGTGGAAGCCGCAGACCGACCTGTTCGTCAAGCCGATCCTGAACCTGTGGGAGTTCTCCAAGCCGACCATCGCCGCGGTGCACGGCTACTGCGTCGGGGGCGGCACCCATTACGGGCTGACCACCGACATCGTCATCGCTGCCGAGGACGCGTACTTCTCCTATCCGCCGCTGCAGGGCTTCGGCATGCCGTCGGGCGAATGCTCCATCGAGCCATGGGTTTTCATGAACTGGCGGCGCGCGGCGTACTACCTGTATCTCGCCGAGGTCATCGACGCGAAGAAGGCGCTGGAGGTCGGCCTGGTCAACGAGGTCGTGCCGCGCGACCAACTCGAAGCGCGGGCCGACGCCATCGCCCGCCACATCGCCCAGGCGCCGATGACGACGCTGCTGGCGACCAAGGCCAACCTGAAGCGGGCCTGGGAGCTGATGGGCATGCGGGTGCACTGGCAGAGCTCCAACGACCTCGTCGCGCTGGCGGCGCTCAGCAAGGACGTGCAGCAACTGATCCAGACGGTGTTCAAGGACAAGGTGCTGCCGTCCGAGCAGGCCCGGCGCCAGGCCGCGGCGGCGGCCTCGGCCACCGACGGCGCGGCGACCACTTGAGCCGTCGCGAGGTCCGCTGGTGAACATCGCCGATCACGCGAGCACCGCCGCGCAGTCGCAGGCCCTCATCCTCGCGGACGGCGGCACGATCCCGTACGGCGACCTGTACGAAAGGAGCCAACGGGTCGCGGCCGCACTCCATGGGGCCGGGCTACGGCGCGGCGACGGCGTCGCGCTGGTCCTGCCGAACCGGCCCGAGTTCTTCGAGATCACCTGGGGCTGCCAGCTTTCCGGGCTCTACTACACCGCCGTCAACACCCACTTCACGCCCGACGAGGTCGCCTACGTCATTGAGGACTCCGACGCGAAGGCGGTGTTCGTCGACGCGTCGGACGCCGACCTCGCCGCGCACCTCCGCGCCGCCAACCCGCGCGTCGGGATCCACGTGGCCGTCGGGGGCGCGCTGCCGGGCTGGTGCTCGTACGACGACGCCCTGGCGGCGGCGGGCGACGCCCCGCCGCCCTCGGACGGGTCGGAGATGCTGTATTCGTCGGGCACCACGGGACGGCCCAAGGCGGTGCGGCGGTCGCTGCCGGCCGACGGGAACGGGTCGTGGGCCCAATCGGTCCTGGAGCTGGCGCTGATCCACAAGTACGGAATGGACTCCTCCAGCGTCTACCTCTCCCCCGCACCGCTGTATCACGCGGCGGGGGTGAACTACACGATGGCGGTGCACCGCGTCGGCGCCGCCTCGATCCTGATGCGCAAGTTCGACGCCGAGGCCGTGCTGCGGTTGATTGAGACGCACCGCGTCACGCACGCCCAGTTCGTGCCGACGATGTTCGTGCGCATGCTCAAGCTGCCCGAGGTGGTGCGGCGCAAGTATGACGTCTCGAGCCTGGAATGCGTGATCCACGCGGCGGCCCCGTGCCCGGTGGACGTCAAGCACCGGATGATGGAGTGGTTCGGTCCCATCATCCACGAATATTACGGGGGCACCGAGGGATTCGCGGGCACCACGATCGGGCCCGAAGAGTGGCTGGCCCACCCCGGCTCGGTCGGCAAGCCGTTCAGCCCCGTCCACGTGGTCGGCGATGACGGGGTCGAACTTCCGGTCGGCCAGTCCGGCGAGTTGTTCTTCGAGGGCGGGCCGGATTTCGAATACTTCAAGGACCCCGCCAAGACCGCGTCGGTCTCCAACGATCGGGGCTGGCGGTCGCTCGGCGACATGGGCTATGTCGACGAGGACGGATACCTCTACCTCACCGACCGGTCAACGTTCATGATTGTCTCGGGCGGGGTGAACATCTACCCACAGGAGGCGGAGAACCTGCTGGTCATGCATCCCAAACTCGTCGACGCCGCGGTGTTCGGCGTCCCGAACGACGAGTTCGGCGAGGAGGTCAAGGCCGTCGTGCAGCCGGCCGACGGCGTCGCGCCCGGGCCCGACCTCGAGGCGGAGCTCATCGCGTACTGCCGGGCACACCTGGCCGGCTACAAGTGCCCGCGCACAGTCGAATTCGAAGCGGAGTTGCCGCGCGACCCCAACGGAAAGCTGTACAAGAGGCGCATTCGCGAACGTTACTGGCAAGGCCGGGCGTCACGGATCGTATAAACGAGGGAACGGACATGGTGACTACCGAAAGCACCCACCCCGACGTGAACTGGGCGCCGCTGCCGGTGCCGTGGGCGGTGCGGCGGCCCGACCGGATCCCCAAGCAGCGGTACTACGACCCGGAGTTCTACGCCCTCGAGGCGGAGTTGCTCTGGCCCCGCGTGTGGCAGATGGCCTGCCGGCTCGAGGAGATCCCGAAGCCCGGCGACTACGTCGAGTACGAGATCCTCGACGAGTCCGTCATCGTCGTCCGGATGGACGCCGAAAACGTGCGGGCCTACCACAACGCGTGCCGCCATCGCGGGGTAAAGCTGGTGGAGGGCAACGGAAACCGCCGCACCTTCGTCTGCCCATTCCACGGCTGGTGCTGGGCCATCGACGGACGCAACACCTTCGTCCTGCGGCCCGACGAGTTCGCCGAGGACAACCTCGGCGCGGACGACCTGCAACTCGTCGGAGTCCGGTGCGAACTCTGGGGCGGCTGCGCGTGGATCAACCTCGACGACGACGCGCCGCCCATGCGCGACTGCTTCGAGCCGTTCGCCTCGATCTACGACGCCTGGAAGGTCGAGTCGCTGCGCGTCGAGTGGTGGCAGTCGTGCCGGCTTCCGGTGAACTGGAAGCTCGCGACGGCCGCCTTCATGGAGGGCTACCACGTCCCGCAGACCCACCCGCAGCTGCTGCCGTCATCCATGCCCAGCACCTCGAAACCGCCGGGGCTGGCCCAGACGAACCTGTACTTCATGCGCACCCTCGGCGAGGGCATGGCCGGAATGACCCACGAGAACGACGTGCGCATCGCCGAGGGCCTGCAGAACATGGAATTGCCGGCCGATCCCGCCGCGGCGATGGCCGCCTGGCGGTCCGCGCTCAACGACGCCATCGTCAACTGGCACCGCGCCCGGGGCTGCGACATGCCCGACCTCAACGAGCTGGAGCGGCGCGGCATCACTGAAGCGATCAATTTCGCCTTCCCGCACTACTTTCTGCTGCCTCAGTACAGCAGCGCCTCGTCCTACCGGATCCGCCCGCTCGGCCCGGAGGAGACGCTGTTCGAGATCTGGTCGCTGACCCGCATCCCGCCGGACCAGACCACCGAGAAACCCACCCCGCCGGAGCCGATGGCGCCCGACGACCCGCGCTGGCCGCCCATCCCCGCGCAGGACTTCTCGAACCTGCCGCGACAACAGAAAGGCCTGCACTCCAAGGGGTTTGACTACATGCGACTGTCGGACCGGATCGAGGGGCTGATCTCGAACTTCGAACGCGTCATCGACGGCTTCCTGGCCGGCCTGCCATACGACGCGCTGGTGCCCGCGATCCAGAAGACCAACACCACCATCGACGTGCCGCTCGCCGACCTGGGCTTCGGCTCGGAGAAGCGATGAGCACCCGCTGGGACCGCTCCGTCGACCTGCTCATCGCGGGCAGCGGCGGCGGCGGCATGGTGGCCGGGCTGGCCGCGATCGACTGCGGGCTCGAGCCGTTGATCATCGAGAAGCAGGCCCTGGTCGGGGGTTCGACCGGGCTCTCCGGTGGCATCGTCTGGCTGCCCAACAACCCGTTGATGCGGGCCGAGGGAATCGCGGATTCGCACGAGGACGGCCTGGCCTACCTGGCCGACGTGGTAGGCGACATCGGCGCGCCGTCCTCGCCCGCGCGCCGCGAGATGTTCCTCACCGCGGGCTACGAAATGATCAATTTCCTTATCCGCAAAGGCGTTCGGCTGATCCGGTGCGCCGGATGGAGCGACTACTACCCGAACCACAAGGGCGGCAACGAGTCCGGCCGCGCCATCGAGGGCATCCCCTTCGATGCCGCGGAACTCGGCACCTGGAGCGACAAGGTGCAGCCGCCGCTGGCCAAGAACTACGGGTTCGTCGTCCTGACCAACGAACTGCGCTCGGTGCAGTACTACAACCGGTCGCCGCACGCGTTCGCGGTCGCCACCCGGGTGTTCCTGCGCACCGCGGCCGCGCGGGCCCGTCGCCGGCAAATCCTCACCAACGGCGCCTCGCTGATCGCCCAGATGCTCAAGGCGCTCATCGAATTCGGCGACGGGCAGCCCCCGCTGTGGACCAACGCGGCCATGGAAGACCTCATCGTCGAAGACGGCCGCGTCGTCGGCGCGCGCGTGTCCCGCGATGGCGGCGCGCCACTGAACGTGGAGGCGCGCAAGGGCGTGCTGCTGGCCGCGGGCGGATTCGGCCACAACAAGGAGATGCGCCGCCAGTACAGCGGCGATCAGCCCAACGAGGCGCAGTGGTCGATCGCCAACGCCGGGGACACCGGCGAGGTCCTGCAGGCCGCGATGCGGCTGGGCGCCAAGACCGACCTGCTCGACGAAGCCTGGTGGCTGCCTTCGGTTTTCATCGCGAACGGCGGCGCCGCGGCCGCCTCCCTCGGCTCGGGCCGGCAGCGTCCCGGCGCCATCTACGTCGACGCGACCGGCCGGCGATTCTGCAACGAGTCGAACTCCTACGTCGAGGTCGGCAAGGCGATGTACGCCAACAAGGCGGTGCCCTGCTGGATGATCTTCGACGACGGCTACGTGCACAGGTACGTCACCAGCACGAACCCGCTCAAGCGAAACCAGGGCCTGCCGCCGGAACTCATCGAAAAGGGCGCGGTGAAACGCGGCGACACAATCGCCGACCTCGCCCGTGAGATCGGCCTTCCCGCCGACGAATTGGCCCAAACGATCCAGCGGTTCAACCGGTTCGCCGCCAAGGGCCTGGACCCCGACTTCGGGCGCGGGCAGTCGGCCTACAACGACTGCCTCGGCGATCCCGGCTACCGGCCCAACGCCGCCGTCGGCCCGCTCGACCGCGCGCCCTACTACGCCACCCGGGTCTTCCCGGCGGATGTCGGAACGTGCGGTGGCGTGGTCACCAACGAGCACGCGCAGGTCCTCGACGAACAGGACCTGGTGATCGAGGGCCTCTACGCCACGGGCAACACCACCGCGACGGTGATGGGCCGCACGTATCCGGGCGCGGGCGCGAGCATCGCCAGCTCGATGGTGTTCGGCTACGTCGCCGCGCGGCACGCCGCCGGTCGCCGGATCGCGGGCGAGAGGGCCCGCTAAACGCGCGAGCAGACGCAGAATCGCACGCGCTGAGCCTTCACAGTGCGATTCTGTGTCTGCTCGCGCTAAAACCTATTCGTCGCGGCCGACGAAATCGCGTGGCTTCATGCCGGATTGCATGAGTTCGGCACGGCGCGCCTGCACATCCGAGGCGGCGCCCACCATGTTCGTCAAGATGTGGCTGACCTGCAGGTGCACCCGCATGCCCATCAACTCCCAGGCCCGCTTCACGTTGTTCTTGACGGCCATCAGCGTGGTCAACGGGATTTGGGAGATCCTGCGCGCCATCTCCTCGACGGTGTCTTCCAGGTCTTCGCGCGGCACAACCTTATTCAGCAGGCCCCAGTCGAGGGCTTCGCGCGCGGACAGGGTGGGCGCCAGCAGCAGCCAGTCCATGGTGCGGTGCCAGTTCATCAGCAACCATGGCTCGATCATGGTGTGCCCGCCGGGTTCCCCGAGGCTCTGGGCAAGCGGCATCTGGAAATACGCGTCCTCGGAGGCCACACAGAAATCGGTCAGCAGGCCGAGATAGATTCCGCCGCCCATGCAATAGCCGTGAATCGCCGAGATCGTCGGCTTGGGAAACTCCCAGAGATACAGGGTGGGCCACAGAAACAGGTCGGCCGTGCCCTTGTAGAGCTCCTCGAAGGTGTTGCCGAAGTCCGGGTAGGGGTTCTCGTCCGGGCCCCAGCGGGCCACGTGTCCGCCGCAGAAGCCCTTCCCGTTGGCCTTGATGATGACGACCTTGATCTCTTTGTCACGGTCGGCCTCGTGCAGGCAGTCGTCGACCTCGGTGACCAACACCGCGTCCTTGGTATTGGCCTTGTCGACCCGATTCAGGATGATCCGCGCAATCGGCGGTTCGCGTTCATAGATGATCGCTTCGAGCACGCGCCGCTCCATCGTCGTGACATTACCGGTTACGGGCCCGCATCCGAGTGCGGCGCATCAGCCGCGTGCCAGCAGCCACGCGCGACCGTCGCCCTCACCCGCGTCGACGAGTTCGAGCGCGGCGAACGCGGCGGGCAGCTCGCCCGGCGCGGCGCGAAACGGCCCCGGCGCGGCCCCGACCTCGCTGAGCGCGGCGACGGCCAACAGCCCGCCCGGCGCCAGGCGCTCGATGATCGCCCCGTCGAGGCGGCGGTCCCGGAAGTTATGGCACAGGATCACGTCGGCGGGCGGACCGGCGGGCAGCCCGTCGTCGAGGTCGACGACCTCGAAGCGGCAGCGGTCCCCGACGCCGGCGAGCCGCGCCAACTCGCGCGCCTGGTCGATGGCGACCGCGGAGACGTCGCACCCCCAGACGTCCAGGCCGCGGCGGGCCAGCCACACCGCGCCGCTTCCCTGTCCGCAGGCGAGGTCGAGGGCGCGTCCCGCGGTCGGAAACAGCTCGGCGTGGCGCGCCACGAAGCCCGGCGGCCCGACCTCGCCCGCCGGCGGCGGCCCGGCGGCGGCGTACCGCTCGTCCCAGCGACGCCGGTCGTCCTCGGCCATAGGCGCCACCCTAAATCGGCCGCCGCGTTTCTACACTGGACCGGTGTCTAGAGAGGCGGCCACTCCGACGGACGCGGGGACGGCCCGCCGCTCCGACCGCCGGCCGGCGCAGACGATCCGCAAGGTCCTCGACGCCGGGCTGGAGGAACTGCGGGCGTCCTCCTACGCGACCCTGACGATGCGCGCGGTCGCCACCCGCGCCGGCGTGTCCCCGGCCAGCGCGTACACGTACTTTCCGTCGAAGAGCGCGCTGGTGGCGGCGGTGTACCTGCGCTTCCTGCGGGACCTGCCGCTGCACACCGACGTCAACGACACCACCCAGGCGCGGGTCAGCGCGACGCTGCGCGACATGGCGCTGATGGTCGCCGACGAACCCGAGTTGGCGACGGCCTGCGGCGCGGCGCTGATGGCCGACGACCCCGCCGTCAAGCCGCTGCGGGAGCAGATCGGCGAAGAGGTGTCCAGGCGCATCGCGGCGGCGCTGGGTCCCGGGTGGCCGCGAGCCGTGAAGTCCGCGCTTCAGATGACGTTCTCCGGGGCCCTCCTGACGGCCCGCTTCGTCAGCTATGAGGAGATCGCCGGGCAGCTCGACGAGGCCGTCGGTCTGATTCTGAAAGCCTGCGCCGCCTAAAGGCCAGTGGCCCAACCGAATCGCTATTATCCAGCTGTGAGGATCGGCTGAGCATGCGCAGTCACGGCTGGGCAGGGAACGCGCCCGCCTCCGACGAGGAGGCGATCGAGCGCATCCTGGACGCCGCGGACCGGATCATCGACGAGCGGGGCCCGGCGATGGGGATCGCCGACGTGGCGCGCGCCCTGGGCGTCACGCGGCAGACCGTCTACCGATACTTCCCCGGCACCCAGGCGTTGCTGGTGGCGGCCGCGATGCGGTCGGCCGACGGGTTCCTCGACCGCCTGGCGACCCAGCTCGAAGGCGTGACCGACCCGGTCGTGGCGATGACGGAAGGCATGGCGTTCGCCATCGAGCAGCTGGCGTCGGACGACCAGGTCGGTTTCGTGTTGCGCCACCGCAGCGGTCAGAGCGTCTCCATCATCTCCGATACCGCGTTGGCCTTCGGACTGTCGATGCTGCATCGCTTCGACATCGATTGGGAGCATTACGGTTTCGATGAGACCGGGCTGGACGAGCTGAACGAATTCGGCCTGCGGGTGCTGCAATCCTTCCTCACCGACCCCGGCCGGCCCCCACGCACCGGCGCCGACTTGCGCCGCTACCTCACCCGGTGGATAGGACCCGCGATCGCCTACCCGCAGTTGATGCGCACCATGGACGCGCTGCGGGCAGCCGAGCCGGCGCAGGCGCGCGGGCGCCCGTCACGAGCGTCCTGATACCGCGGGAGTGGTTGATCCCTCCCCCGAGTTCGGCCATCCTCAACGAACCGACTTTGACGACGACCGGACGACGACCGACGAAGGAGGGGACATGGCAGGTCTGGGAGCGATAGCGCTGAACAGCGCCCCCATTTTCGGCGGCGCGATGCTGGCCATCGTGGCCGGGCAATTCCGGGGCCCGAACTACCGAGAGCTGATCAAAGAGGACATGGACCTGCTCGACCGGCTCCCTACCGACGCGATCACCCGACGCGCCGAAATGCAACGCATCATCGACGAGCGCATCGATGACCTGATCGGTGTCGCCGACAGGAACCGTGCGATGCGCCGGGCCGCCCTGTCCTACCGGGGCAATTGGCGGGACATGGTGCTCTTGCTCTGCGCGCTGCTGTTCACCATCGTCTGGTGGGACGTCAGCCACGAGCGAAGCAACTGGCTGCCCATGTTCATCCTGCTGATTCTGCTGTGTGTGCTTGCCGCCGCGTACGCGTTTCGCGGCGTGCTGCGCTCGGCCCGTTCGGTGCTGCGCCGGCGGGGCGCCGGGAAACGCGCCACCGCCGCGCCGGACACCCAGACGTAATCCGGCCGACTTGGTCACATCATTGGGAGTTATCGCGCATTTCGGCTCGCCCGGCTTGCGACCGGTCCGGCATCCCCTTCTTACGCCCTGAGCTGCGGCGTTTCCGGGGCCCGGGGGTTCGGGTCGTCCCCTACGCAGGCCGTCGAGTCCGTCGGGAGCGGCCCGCGCTCGACGAGCATCCGTTACCGGGCTGTGACAAAATTTCGGGCGTGAAGTTTCCTCCCCTCCTCCGTCTCATTTGTGCTGCGGCGGCGCCGATTTGGGCGCTGCTGGCCGCGCCCGTTCCGTTCGCCACCGCCGAGCCGTGCCCCGACGTCGAGGTGGTCTTCGCCCGAGGTACCACCGAGCCCCCCGGCGTCGGCCGCGTCGGGCAGGACTTCGTGGACACCCTGCGCTCGCGCGTCGGCACGCGATCGCTCGGCGTGTACCCGGTCAACTACCCGGCCACCACGGACTTCCCCACCGCGATCGACGGCATCACCGACGCCGGCCACCACGTCGAGTCGATGGCCGCGAACTGCCCCAGAACCAAGATGGTGCTGGGCGGATATTCCCAGGGCGCGGCCGTCATGGGCTTCGTCACCGCGAACCGGGTCCCGGACGGGGCGAATCTCGCGCAGCCGCCCCAGCCGATGCCGCCCGACGTCGCCAACCACGTCGCCGCCGTCGCGCTGTTCGGCAAGCCGTCGACCCAGTTCATGAGCATCATCAACGAGCCCCCGGTCACGGTCGGTCCGCTGTACGCACCGAAGACGATCGAGCTGTGCGTTCCCAACGATCCGGTCTGCTCGGGCTCGGGATTCCCCGCCGCGCACCGGCAATACGTCGAGGCCGGGATGGTCGACCAGGCGGCCGACTTCGCGGCGGGACGCATTTAGGACGGCCTGCGCCCCCGGACCAGCCCGCCGGGCCTCGCGTCGGTCAGTTCGCCTTCGGCGACGACGGTCTGGCCCCGCACCATCGTCTCGACGTAGCCCTCCGAGCGCTGGATCAACCGGCCCGCGCCACCGGGCAGGTCCTCCACCCGCTCCGGGTAGTGCAGCCCCAGCCGGTCCAGGTCGATCAGGTTGATATCGGCACGCCGCCCGGGAGCGAGGACGCCGCGATCGCCCAGCCCGTAGAAACCCGCAGGGTCGCCGGTGAGGCGGTGGACCGCGGCCTCCAGCGACAGGCCCGGCCCGCGCGTCCGCTTGCCCACCCAGTGCGACAGCAGGTACGTGGTCATGCTGGCGTCGCAGATGATCCCGCAGTGCGCCCCGCCGTCGCCCAGCCCCTGCAGGCTCACCGGGTCCGCCATCATGTTGTAGAGGTGGTCGTAGTTGTTGCCGGCGTAGTTCAGCAGGGGCAGCAGCAGAAATTCGCGTCCCTGCGCGCCGAGCAGCACGTCGTAGGTGACCTCCCAGGGGTCACGGCGCTCCCGTTCGGCGATCGCGGCGATGCTGGCCTCGGGCGCGGGTTCGTAGTCGAGCGCTTCGCCGAGCGGATACAGGCGCTTGAAGATGTGGCTGTTGAGTTGGTCCGCCGAGGGTTCGGGCGTCGGATCGGGCGCGTCGGCCAGGATCCGCGCCCGCACCTCCGGATCGCGGAGGCGTAGAACGCGCTGCGCCAGCGGCAGTTCCATCAGCGGCCGGTACGTCGCGCGGTGCCGGAAGGGATTCATCCGCGACTGGTGGCCCATCAGCATCCCGAAGGCCCGGCTGGCGACCTGGGGGCGGATCGCCGCACCGGCCGCGTTGGCGTCGTGCACCGCCGCGAACCAGCGCCGCCAGTCGTGCGGATCCTGCTCGTTGACCATCGCCAGGAAGGTGAGCGGTATCCGGTACTCGCGCCCGAGCCTGGTGATCCATTCGATCTCGGCGTCGATCGAGTGCCGCTCGTCGCCGCCCATCGCGCCGCCCACGCCGGCCGGAACCACTTGCAGCACACCGGAACCCACCTCGGCCATCACGGCCATCAGCGCGGCGAGTTCCTCTTCTTCGGAGTAGGTTCCCGGCACGGGTTCGCCCGACGCGCTGCGATGCCCCGCCGTGCGTCCGAACGACATGCCCACCGCCCCGGCTCGCAGGCCGTCGGCGACGATCCGGCTCATCGCGTCGAGGTCCACCGCCGTCGCGGTGTCGTGCGCGCGGTCACCCATGACGAAGCCGCGGACGGCCGCGTGCGGGATCTGCGCCGCGACGTCCACCGCGCGCGGCATCCGTTCGAGTGCGTCCAGATACTCGCCGAACGACTCCCACTCCCACGTGATGCCCTCGGACAGCGCGGAGCCCGGGATGTCCTCGACGCCTTCCATCAGGTCGACGAGCCAGCCGTGCCGATCGGGCCGCACGGGCGCGAAACCGATGCCGCAATTGCCCATGATCGCGGTCGTGACGCCGTGCCAGCACGAAGGGGTGAGGTGCGGGTCCCAGGTGGCCTGCCCGTCGTAATGGGTGTGCACGTCGACGAATCCCGGCGTGACGGTTAGCCCGTCGGCCTCGACGGTGCGCCTGGCGGTGCCGGCGACGCGGCCGACCTCCGCGACGATCCCGTCGGCGACTGCTACGTCGGCGGTCCGCGCCGGCGCGCCGGTGCCGTCCACCACGGTTCCGCCCCGGATGATCAGGTCGTAGGTCATGGCAGCCTCCTCGCGGGCCGGGCTTCGCGCCCACCAAGCATTCAACAGTGCGATGGCCTTTCTCGATAGGCGGCGCGGTCGCGCATGGGAGCATCGGGGAGTGGTGATGATCGGGGACGTCGGCCGGGTGGACTTCGACGTCACCGATCGGCTGGCGATCATCAACCTGTTCGGGGCCTACGCCTACACCTATGACGAAAACCTGCTCGACGACTTTCGCGCCCTGTTCACCGAGTCACCGCAGCTCGTCCTGCTGCACGAGGGCCGGCCGCTGTCGGCGGACATCGACACCGTGATGAGCCTGCTCGCGGTCAGGAAACAGGGTTTCAAGGCGGAGAACAACCAACGTCGCCACGCTCTGAATTCGTTCTGGTTCTCCGGCCAAAGCGATACCGAAGCCACCGGCCACTGCTACGTCCAGGTTTTCGCCGTCAAGGACGGCGGCGCGCCCACCCCCGACCTAACCGGCCGGTACGAGTTCACCGCCGTTAAGCAGGATGGCGTCTGGCGGTTCAGCCGGTGGGTGGTTGCGATCGACCAGAGCCAACCCGTCGCCGGCGAGTGAAGTCAGCCGGCGGCGCAACGGGCGCGCAACTCGGGGACGCCCGGGCCGGTGAGCTCGTCGCAGTAGGCCTGGCGCCCCGCCATCGCCATCGTCAGGGACAGGGTTGTGCCGCTCACGAGAGGCCCGGCGCCGGTGGCGAAGGAACCGTCGGTCGCCTCCAACCGCAGACCATCGATCGCGCTCCGGCTGCGCACCGCGAAGTCCCGCTGGGCGTAAAAGCCCGCGACCGCGGCAACGGTGTCCACGGGCGGTGTGCGGAGGAGTCCGAGAGGCCGCCGGATGTCCTGAGCGTGCACGACGACCTCGCCCAGCCACGCGGCCGTCGGTCCCAGTGGCGCGGTGGTGCTGGTGATGACCCGCCGGAACCGGTCGAGCGTCTCGGCGGGCGTTGCGCCGCGGTGCTCGGCCAGGCGCCGCGCGTTGTGCAGGTCGAAGTCGAATCGAGCGCCCAGGGCGCTGGCCAACCAGCGCAGCCGACCGATGCTCGCCGCGGCCGTGAGGTGCGCGACCACCTCCTCGATGACCCACTCTCCGCACAGTGACGGCTGCGCCCATTGCGCGTCGTTCAGGCCGGCGAGATCGTCTGCGAGCGCGGCGCGCTCCGCGTGAACCGCGGACCAGAGGGTGTCGCGGGTGGCGCCTTCGAACATGTGAGCCTCCAATACCCGGCAGGGATGACGCCGGTATAGACCCCCGCCGCGCCCGAAAGTCGTCGCGCGCGAGGAAGTCAGAAGCGGGGACCGGCGCCCGTGTCGAGCGCTTCGAGCGCTGCGTCGATGTTGGGGACGATCGTCGGGCCGTAACCGCTCACCAGTTGGCCGAGCGCCCGGGCGATGTGCGGACCGACGGCGCCGGCGGCGAGGACCTCCTCGGCGATAGCCACGCCGTTGACCACGTGCGCGGCGAGGAGCCGGCCGTCAGCGCTCACTTCGTAGCGCCAGTCGCCGATCTGAACCCGCTCGGGCTGTGAACGGAACAGGCTCCGCCGCGCCGGCGTGACAATCACCCCGGGAACGCCCCCAAACACCTTGACCACCAGCGCGACGCCGCCGGGACCGGATAGGGCCGACCCGACGGCGTGACTGACCCGCTCGTGATCGAACACGGTCATCAGTCACTCATCGGCAGGACGAACGACGGCGTCAGGGTCTGCGGCTCGCCGCTGCGACGCACCGCCGTTCCCGCCACGTAGAACTCCACCGTGTGATGTCCCCACGCGTAATTCGAAATGGCGAAGTGCACACCGACAACGCCGTTCGCGCCGTCCCGCTCGGCCTCGCTCTGCATCCGCGACATGGCCAGCTCCCGGGACTGGTAGCTGCCCTGCGTCCACTGCGGCATCTCGGCATTGCGTCCCGCCTGCTTCAGCATTTGCATAAACCCTTGCACGGCAACGTGAAACACGCAGTTGCCCATCACGAACGCCACGGGGGCGAAGCCCGATCGCAGCAGCGTCGTCAGGTCCTGACCGGAAAGGTGGCTGGTGAACGCCTGCCCGTTGGGGCGCCGAAACGCCCCCGGCTTGGCGGTGTATCGCACGGCGGTGCCGACCGCGATGAACTCGAGATGCTCGCCCTCCCCCTGATGACGCCATTCCAGGCGCACGCCGACCACGCCGTCGGCCCCCAACGAATCGGCCTCGGCCTGCATCCGCGACATCGCGTTCCAGCGGGCCCGGTACGTCGCCTCGGTGAGCACCGGCAGCTCGGACTGCTGCCTGATGCCGGTGAACTGGTAGCCCACGTGATAGACCGAAACGCCCATCACGAGCTCGATCGGTTCGAACCCCGCCCCGTGCAGCAGGGCGAACTCGTTGATCGACAGATCGGTCGTGAACACCTTGCCTGCGTGCGACAGCCTCTCGCTGGCGACTGGGTCAAGCGGGTTCGGTTGCATTGGCAACACCTTTCTGGGGCACCTTCCTGCGGTCCGGAGGACAGCGTAGGACGCGGGTTCGCGTTTCACATCCCAAACTCGCCGGGTCCGCTGTCGAGCGCCGCGATGAACCGATCGCGGCGCGGCCTCGTGATCTGAAGTACCAGCGCTTTTTGCGGTACGGGGTGCGCGCGGGGAGGGCCATGTTCGGACGGATCGACACCGGCGGTACGCAACGGCCGCTGACCATCGAACTGCGCGACGTGGTGCGCGAATACCGGGTCGGCGGTCAATCCGTGCGGGCCCTCGACGAGATCAGCCTGCGCCTCGAGGGCGGTCACTTCATCTCGGTGGTCGGGCCGTCGGGCGCGGGCAAAAGCACCCTGCTGCACCTGTTGGGTGCCCTGGACTCCCCCGATTCGGGGTCGATCGAATTCGACAGCGACGAGATCGGCCGGCTCAGCGATGAGCAGCAGTCGCAATTTCGCCACCATCGCGTCGGCTTCGTATTTCAGTTCTTCAACCTGTTGCCGACGCTGTCGGCGTGGGAGAACGTCGCGGTGCCGCGGCTGCTCGACGGCGTCCGGCTGGGCCGGGCCAAGCCGGACGCGATTCGGCTGTTGGACCGCGTCGGGCTCGGCAACCGGACCGAGCACCGGCCCGCCGAGTTGTCCGGCGGCCAGATGCAGCGGGTCGCGGTCGCGCGCGCACTGATGATGGATCCCCCGCTGATCCTCGCCGACGAACCGACCGGGAACCTCGACTCCGCGACGGGCGCGTCGATCCTGGCGCTGCTCGGCGAGGTGGCCCACGAGCCCGGCCGAGGCCGGCTGGTGGTGATGGTCACCCACAATTCGGAAGCCGCGGCCGCGACCGACCGGGTGATCGTGCTGCAGGACGGGCGGGTCGGCGCCGACCGGCGGTCGGAGGTCATGGTGTGACACCGGGCTCGGCGATTGCCGCCGCCGCGAGCCGGCTGCGCCTGTTCAGCCTGCGCGAGCTCGCGGTGCATCGCCGCCGCACCAGCGCGTCCGTCGCCGTAATGGCGGTGTCGGCAATGTATTTGGTCGCGGTGTTCGGCATCTTCGGCTCGATCAGCGGATCGGTCAACCGGCTCGCCGACGGCGTCGCGGGCATCGCCTCGCTGGAGGTGTCGGGCATCACCGACGCGGGCTTTCCCGACACGATCACCGCCGACGTCGCCGCGGTCCCCGGGGTCGCGACGGCGGCGCCGCTGATCCGGACGTCGGCGCCCACGTCGTCGGGCCCGGTCCTGCTGTTCGGTGCCGACGAGCGCCTGGCCGCACTGGGCGGCGCCCTCAAGGACGCGTTGAAACGCGAATCGCCCGGCCCGACGGGACCGGCCGACGCCGTGCGTGTCGGACCGGGCGTCGGCCACGCCAAGGGTGAGACGTTCCAACTGGGGTCGAGGCCGGTGACCGTCGGCGAGGTCCTCGCGGGCAAGCAGGTAGCCGCGCTCAACGGCGGGCACTACGTCCTCGCCCCACTCGCCCTGGCGCAGAACATCACCGGACGCACGGGCCAGCTCGACTCCATCCTGGTCACCACCAAACCCGGCGCCGACCTCGCCCGGGTTCGCGCCGCGATCACCGCCGCGGTCAACGGCCGGGCGATCGTCGCGGAGCCCAGCATGCGGGCCACCCGGGCCGGCGACGGCGTCAAGCTGATGAACTACATGGCCCTGATGGGGGCGATGGTCGCCCTGATGGTCGGCGCGTTCCTGATCTACACCACGATGACCATGGCGATAACCCAACGGCGACCGGTCATTTCGATGCTGCGTGCGATCGGCGGCCGACGCGCCACCATCGTCCGCGACATGCTGGCGGAGGCGGCGATCCTCGGCCTCATCGGCGGCGCGTTGGGCTCGGCCCTCGGGATTGTGATGGGCCGCATCGCGATCGGCCGATTGCCGCCGGCCATGACCCAGGGGCTGGAGGCCCGCATCGAGTACTGGCTGCCGGGCTATGCGATACCGGCCGCGGTCGCGGCCACGGCGCTCACCAGCGTCGTGGCATCGGCGATGGCCGCGCGGCAGGTGTACAAGGTCGCGCCCATCGAGGCGCTGGCCCCCGTCGGGGTTTCGGTCGCGGACCGCGTGCCGCGGTGGCTGCGCGTCGCGAGCGGGATCGGCGCGATCGCGGTCTTCGCCGCATCGATCGCGGTCGTCGTCAACCAGCGAGGCGTTCTCGCGTTCGTCGCGATGGCGGCGGTGTTCTCCGCCGAGGTAGCGCTGGGATTCGCGCTGACCGCGCCCATCGTCGACGCCACCGCCGCGGCGGCGCGGGTGTTCGGCTCCGTCGGGGCGCTTGCGGCGGCGACCGTCCAGCGGGCGCCGCGCCGGGTGTGGGCGACCGTGATGACGGTGCTCATCGCGGTGGTCACCACCGTCACCATCACCGGAACCAACGCCGACATGATCCGCTCGGCGCGGACCATCTTCGCCTCGGTCGCCGGCGTCCCGGTCTGGGTGAGCGCGAACTCCCCCGACAGCTATCCCACGGACGCTCTGCCGCAAGGCCTTTCGGAGAAGGTGGCCGCGTTGCCGGGCGTGCGGCGCGTCACCGAGGGCGCGCTCGGGTTCGCCGAAGTGGGCGGAACCCGCGTGATGCTCGACGGCTTTTCCGCCGGCACGGGCGATCCGCTCTACCGCGCCCTCGACCCGCGGATCCGCGACCAAGTGCTCAACGGGCGGGGCGTGGTGCTTACGCAGAACCTGGGCAGGACGCTGCACGTTCGGGTCGGCGGGCAACTGCGGATGCAAACGCCACACGGCGCGCAGCAGACGACCGTGCTGGCCCTGGTGCCGTACTTCTCCACGGTGATCGGCACGGTCGGGATGGGACTCGATCAACTGCGCGCCTGGTTCGACCGCCCGGTGACGACAACGCTGGAGATCGCCGCGGCTCCGGGCGCGGACGCCGGTCGCCTCGTCGCCGACGTGCGCCGCGCGGTGCCCGCGCCGAACTACGTGTACGACGGGCGCGCCAAGCTGGCGGGGCTGGAGGCGCCGATGCATCAGAGCATGTTCATCGCGAACGCCGTATGGATCATCGTCGTGTTGGTGGCCGCGGTCGCCCTGCTCAATACGCTGACGCTCTCGGTGCTGGAACGGCGTCGCGAGATCGGCGTGCTGCGGGCGATGGGATCCAGCCGACGGTCGATCCTGCGGATGGTCCTCGCCGAGGCGACCGGAATCGGCGTCGTCGGCGGCGCGCTGGGGCTGGCGTTCGGCATGACGGACCAATGGCTGTTCAGCCTGGTCAGCGGCGACATGATGAACTTCCAGGTCACCTTCCGGCCCAGCTGGATGGCGGGTGCCTTCACGCTCGGCGCGCTGGCGATCAGCCTGCTGGGCTCGGTGCCGCCCGCACGACGCGCGGCCCGGCTCAACATCATCGAAGCCGTCAGCGTCGAGTAGTCGTCGCGAGCGCGGGCACTCCCCTCCGGTGCCCGCGAACGATCAGAAGCCGAGCGGAAGAAGCGCGGTGAACAGCGGCGCCAGCGGGTCCGTGACCGGAAGCGCGATCGAATTGTTCAAGAAGGGTGCGACCGGGCTCTGGAACGTGAGGATCGTCTGCCCGGGCGCGCCCAGGCCCAGGGTCGTTTCTCGCCCGGAGGTCAACGAGGCTGTGAAGAGCGGGCTCACGAGATTGGTCCCGACGAAATGACCGTCGTCCGGATCGGCGATAGACGTCGATGAGAACAGGCCGCCGAAGTTGGTGGTTTGACTCATGAAATCCGGGTCGCCGGCGACGGGGTTGGTGACCGGGCTCAGTCCCAGCGCCGACGCGAGCTGGGTGGCCAGGTTGTGCAACGGCCCCAGCGCCCCGCCGGCGGCCGAGGCGCCGGCGTGATAGCCGACCATCGCGGCGACATCCTGGGCCCACATCTGCTCGTACTCGGCCTCGGCGGCCGCGATCGCCGGCGCGTTCTGCCCGAACAGATTCGACATCACCAACTGCACGAATCCATTTCGGTTGGCGGTCACCTGCAACGGGTGCACGGTTGACGCCAACGCCGCCTCGAACGCGCTGGCCACCGTCCGGGCCTGCCCGGCCGCGCCCGTCGCCTGGCTCGCCGCCGCACTGAGCCACCCCGCATACGGCGCCGCCGCGGCCGTCATCGCCGCCGCTGCCGGCCCCCGCCACGCCTGCTGGGTGAGGCCCGAGGTGACCGACGAAAACGACGACGCCGCCGACCCCAACTCGTTGGCCAACGCGTCCCATGCCGCGGCCGCCTCCAACATCGGACCGGAGCCGGCACCCGAGAAGATTCGCGCCGAGTTGATCTCCGGTGGCAATACCGAGAAATTCATGACCCCAGTCCCTTCCGTGAGGGCCGCGACGATCGTGCCGGCGCAGTCAGCACGGCAACGCCAGCACGACAACAAGCAGCGTCTACGACTACACGAAATGTGGGCCGGAATAGTTCAATGTCGGCCTAGCCGACATCGCCGATCACGGTGGCGAAGCCCTCCAGGTGCGGTTTGCACGGGAAGGGCACCGGGGTTCGGATCCTGCGCAGCCCCGAGGTGTCGAAGCCGGCGGCGGCGATGGCATCGACGGTTCGGCGGTTCGGATGGCAGCCCGCGGCAAACCACGACCAGGGCCGCGCGACCAGGTCCTGGAACCGGCCCGTCGCCCCGTCCCCGCGGACGTGCTCGAGCACCACCAACCGGCCCTCCGGGACCAGCACGCGGCGGATCTCCCCCAGCGTCGCCGCCACGTCGTCGACCGAGCACAGCACCAGCCCGATGTGAACCGAATCAAAGCTGTTGTCCGGGAACGGAATCGACTCTCCTGTGCCATCCACGATGTCGACGGCGATGCCGTGTGTATCCGCGACGCGCGACGCCATTCGCCGGAACGCGGCCACCGGCTCCACGGCGGCGACCGACGTCACCGCGGGTGGCACGAACTTCAGATCGGTTCCCGGCCCCAGGCCGACCATCAGCAGCCGGCCGGTCGCGTGTGCGATCGCCGCCCGGCGATACCGGTTGTAGAAGAGCCGGTCGAACATCGGCTGACCGAACCGATATATGTATGGGAATAAAGGATTTTCGCGCGTTATCTGCTACCTAGATCCAGTCGGAACGGCGGATACCCGTCACTCATCAACGATACATACACCGCCACCCGGTAGCGCCACCGAACGATGCCCATGAGCAGGTCGAACATGCCGGGATGAATCGAGCCCTTGCACAGCAACCACGCCGCGTTGATGACGCAAAGTACCTGCAGCAGCGGCTCCATCGCCCAGCACAGCAGTATCTGCGGGAGCCCGAGCAGCCACCACTTCACCAGCACGGCCCAGCGGCTCAGGCGCTCCGGGTAGTCGACCACCAGGTCGCCGGGATAGTCGGGCCTCGAGGCCAGCGCGAAGGGCGGGTACCTGTCGGTGGTGTTCATCGGGAAGCGGTAATTCATCACCCGCCACGACCAGCGCAGCACCCCGACGTTGAAGTCGAATATCGGGCGCGGGTAGCGCCCCGTGCAGAGGATCGCCACGCCGGCGACGATCGTCAGCGGCGGATACACCAGATAGAGAAGGATCAAGATGGGGTAGTGCGGGACGGCCAGCACGCACCACTTGACGAGCCAGAGCCAGCGTGACGGCGCCTCGAGTTCGCCGCGCACCCGCACGGGACCGTCGGTCGACACGGTCACCCGCCGCCCGTCGCGATCGGCATTGCCGCCCCGAGGCCCCGATCGATCGCCGCCGACAGCCGGCGATGGCTCGTGCACCGCAGAAACGTGGTCAGCATCCAGGTGTGTAGCCGGTCGGGGATCATCGCGGCCGGCCACAACACGGCTTCCCCGTGGGCCACCTGCAGCGATGCGACCCGCGACACGGCGCCGACCCGGCGCCGCCGGGCCCCCTCGTAGCGGCGCAGGGCCGCGCAGATCTCCGTGGAAAGGGCGCCGGCGGGTACCGATTCGCGGACATGCGAGAGCTCCTTGCAGAGCACCATGGTGTCGAGCAGCGCCTGATTGGTTCCCTGCGCGAGCGTTGGCGGCATGGTGTGCGCGGCGTCGCCCAGCAACGTCACCGGACCCGGGACCAACGGGGGAAGCCGCGGGTGCCGAAAGTGCGGGTAGGGCGAACCGGCCAGGTCCTCGTCGGTCAGCCTGCGCAGGACGAGGTCGACGGTGTCGGACCACCCGGAGAAAGTCGACCGGATCACGTCGATCGGGCGCGGCGGCCTGACGAAGTCGCGGGACCAGGGCAGGTCGAACCACCACTGGACGTCGCAACCTCCGGCCGGCCACACGCCGGTGTTGCCGCGCTCGCCGATGACGATCATCGCCATCCGCTTGTCGACGAGCCCGGGAAGGGTGACGAGCCCCTGCCAGCTGCACCAGCCCGTCGGTTCCGCGGCGGGGGCGCCGACGACATCGCGTACGACGGAGTGCAGGCCGTCGGCGCCGATCACCACGTCGCCCCGGGCCACGCTGCCGTCGTCGAATTCGACCTGGACCCCATCGGCGTGCGTCACGACCCGCGCCGCGCGGGCGTTGCAGCGGATGCGATCGGCGGGGAAGCCGTCCAGAAGCCGTTCGAGCAGGACGCGGCGCGGCACCATCCGAACGGGTGCGCCCAGCCGGTCGACCATCGCGTCCACGTCCAGGCTCGCCAGCTGGTGTCCCCGGGAGGTCAGCACCCGCACCCGGGAAAGCAGCTGGCCGGCCCCGGCCATGTTGACGCCCAGTTGCCGCAGCACCGTCTCGCCGTTGGACCAGATCGTCACCGCACCGCCGCCGGCCCGCGTGTCCTGGCGCTGATCGAAGACCGTGACGTCGTGGCCGTCTCGCAGCAGTCCGCGCGCGGCGGAAATCCCGCTCACGCCGGCGCCGATGACAAGTATCCGAAGCGGGCCCGTCACTTCATTGGATACGTGCCCGCGCGCTCATCGGTTCACCGAACCCGGTCACTGCCGACCATCTTGTGCAGCTCCTCGACCGACCACGGTTCGGCGTTGTGGTGATCGCGGTATCCGAGCACCCGCGGCGTGGGCCGGTCAAAGCTGCCGACGAATCCGCCCGCGGCCACCAAGATCCGGCCCGTCACGCCGCGGGACAAGTCGCCGGCCAGGTAGGCATAGAGCGGGGCCACGAAGGCCGCCGGGGCGCTATCGAGCGAGGCCCGCATCGTCATCTCGTCGAGCAATCCTCGGCGGTGCAGGTCCGCGATGTGCTCCTCGTACTCCGGCCCCGTCGACAGCCGCGTCCGGGCGCCGGGGCACACCACGTTCGCCCGCACCCCGTAGGGCTTCAGTTCCGCCGCGATGGCCATCGTCAGCCCGTTGACGGCGCCCTTGCCGGCCGGGTAACCCGTGCCGCCGTAGTCGCCGAGGAACGCCACCGAGCTGGTGTTGACGATCGATCCGTGGCCCTGCGCCGCCATGACGCGGGCGGCGACCCGGCAGGTGTGAAACGCCGTACCCAGGTGCCCGCCGATCAGGCGGTCGAATTCCTCCGGCGAGATGTTCAGGATCGACGAACCGGCGGGCTCGGCGATCCCGGCGCAGTTGATCAGGGCGTCCAACCGCCCGTAGGTGCTCACGCACGCGTCGACGAGCGCGTTCGCGGTGCGCTCGTTGTCCGCGGCCCCGGCCACCGGGGTGGCTCGCCCGCCGGCGTGGGATATGGCCGCCACGGTCTCGGCCACGGCGTCCGCGTCGCGCCCGTTGACCACCACGCCGGCGCCGAGGTCGCACAGCAGTTCGGCGACCGCGCGCCCCACGCCGCGGCTGCCGCCCGATACCACCACGCCGCGCCCGTCGAGCCGCGGATCAGACATCGGTGTGCGCCTCGGAATCCTCCGAATGCCCTGTGCGCGCGGCATTCTCGGCGCCGAGCAGCAGTTCGCGCGTGGCGGTGACAAACATGTGCCGAACAGTACCCAGGCGGTCCGAGAATGAGAAGCCCGTAACTGAGGCGCGTCCCGGCTACCCTCACGGCGTTGCTGCCGGCGGGGCACCCAGCGACAAGGCTTCGCCCTGGCGTCGGCCAGCGAACTTGAAAAGCTGAACAATGCTTCGCTCCCGATCCCGCTGAGCTGAGCAATCGCGGGGTGTGCCCGATGGAGCGTATAGTCGTCAGTGAAGTCCGTTTCTGGACAGGTCGCCGTTTAGCTAAAAGCGGTAAGTCAGCCGCACTGCTGCTGAGTATGGCGTGGCTCCGGCGAAAACACTCCGGTCACCCCTCGTTGTTGCTGCTGATCACCGACTTGTCCGGCGGATACAGGTGTGGCGGAGGCGATTGTGCGCATTTCTGCGATGCCCCGCCGCACACGACCCCGAAAGTGGGCCAACAATGCAAATCCCTTCCTGCACAAATCTTTTGGCGATGCGTTCTAGCCGATGACCGGCGTAGCGACCCCATCGCGACCCACCCGACAAGCCAGCAGAAAAACGGACGATTCCTACGACGACGTTGTCGAGATGTTCGTCGCGCTGCGCCAGATGCCCGCGGAATCCCACGAGTACGCCCGTCAGCGCGAACGCATCGTCGCTCGTTGCCTACCACTGGCGGACCACGTGGCCAGCCACTTCGCTCGGCGTGGCGAAGGCCTCGACGATCTAATTCAGGTCGCCCGCCTCGGGCTGATGAACGCCGTGAACCGCTTCGATCCCGACAAGGGCCCAAGCTTCATCGGGTTCGCGGTTCCCACCATGATGGGCGAGGTCCGGCGGTATTTCCGCGACTACAGCTGGGGCATGCGGGTGCCGCGACGCTTGCGTGAACTGCATGTCCAAATCAGTCGCACCACCAGCGATTTGGCCCAAAAGCTGGGGCGCGCCCCCACCGCGGGTGAGCTGTCTCGGGTGCTGGAGGTCCCGCGCGAGGAAATCATCGAATGCCTTGTCGCGGGCGATGCCTATCGGCTCGACTCCCTGGACGCGCCCCTTGGGGCCGACGGGTCGGGCAAGCCCCGCCTGGTGGCCGACGCGGTCGGCGACGTCGATCCGCAAATCGAGCACATCACCAACCGCGAAGCCGTGCGTGCCATCGTGGGCGCACTGCCCGAGCGGGAACGGCAGGTGCTGCACATGCGGTTCTTCGAGTCGATGACGCAAAGCCAGATCGCCGAGCGCATCGGCGTGTCGCAGATGCAAGTGTCTCGCATCCTGGCCCACACCCTGCGCTGCCTGCGCGACCAACTGGATTAGGTCGTTCCCAACGGCGCGGCCCCCGCTGGCCCCTGGCGATGTACTGTGCGATTCGGGCACCGGTCGACTGTGCCGCCAGAATCAGCCTGGAAGGGGCGCGATGCGATGAGGGTTTCTCGGACGTCTCGGACGATGGTCGCCGGCGTTGCGGTCGCCACGGCGCTGACGGCGTCGGTGGCCGGCTGCGGCAGTAAGCCGGCGCCCTCGACGTCATCGACGCCGAAGTCGGGCTCATCCAGCCCGGCGTCGGGTACCGGCAGCGCGGCTCCCACTTCCGCGTCCGCGGCACCGGCAATCGACTACACCGGCTGGTTGATCAAGGCGACCGATATCAACGCGCCGATACAGTTCAACCCCGCCCCTCCGACGAGCAACCCGAACGGGCAGCCGGGCGCCGCCATCACCTTCAGCACCGACGACAACAGCCACGTCATCAAGGACACCATCCAGGTGCTCGCCGACCCCGGCGCCGCCACCAACGCGCTGAACGCGGCCAAGGGCGCGCAGGGCGGCAACATCAAGAATCCGACGACGCAACCGTTCAACGTCGGAACCGGCGGAACGACGGTGTCCGGGAACGCGCCGGACAACTCCAAGGGGATCTTGGTGCTGTTGTTCACCGAGGGCAAGGCGTTCGTCACGCTCGAATTCGACGGGCCGGTCGACTCGCTCCCGCCGCAGGACTTCGTCACCGACGTCGCCCAGAAGCAAGACGACGCGGTGAAGAAGGGGCTTGGCGGCTGACGTATGAACGTCGTCAACGGCCTGCCGGCGCATGCCCTGTGGCTGCATCTGGTGGTGGTGCTCGTGCCGCTGACCGCGCTGCTCGAAATCGTGTGCGGCCTGTGGCGGCCGGCCCGGCGGGGACAGCTGATGTGGCTCACGCTGGCGCTGGCCGTCGCGACGATGGTGATCACGCCGATCACCGTCAACGCCGGGGAATGGCTGTATGACCTGCGGAAAAAGCCCAGCCCCATCCTGCAGGAACACGCCGAACGGGGCGGCACCATGGTCTATTTCGCCGCCGCGATGCTGGTAGTCGCGATCGGCCTCGTCGTGCTGCGCGTGGTCGAACGCCGATCCGACAAGCGCCGGCTCCTCGCCCACCTCGTCGCCGCGATAATCGCGCTCGCCGTGGGTATCTCGTCGACGATCCAGGTCTATCGCACGGGCGACGCGGGCGCCCAGTCGGTGTGGGGCGGCGAGATCGCGCGGCTGCAGAAGTCCAACGGGACGTAGCCCATGGCGGCGACCCGCTTCGCCCGGCTCCGCCGCCCTCGCGATCGCCGCTAGCCGGCTCACACCACGGTCAGGGCCACCCGCGCCCACGCGTTGTTGGCGTATCCGCGCGGGTTCCACAGCGACGCCGCCGACTCCGGCTGGGCGGTACCGGTGTCGTCCCAGGCGCGGGCCGTGATGCGCATGGGCCCGGGCTCGGCGTCGACGACCAGCGACCACGGCCGCCACGACCACTTGCTGGGCGCGCGGTGCAGGTCGGCCCGGCGCCAGGTGAGGCCGTCGTCGAGCGATACGTCGACGCGTTCGACGCTGCGGCCGTCGCCCGCGATTCCATAGCCGCGGATGGTCAGCGGGCCGCGGGACACCCGGTCGCCGTCGGTGGGATCGAGGATGTCGCAGTTCAGCGCCAACGACGACAGCGCGATGCCCTCGCCGCCGGCCGCGGTGTCGGGGTCGGCGTCCGCGGGCAGGATGCGGTAGTCGTGCGCCTGGAAGTAGTTGTCCGACGGGCGGCCTTGCACGGTGACGGCCGTGATCCATTTGACGCTGCGCGCCCCGATGTACCCGGGCACCACCAGCCGAACCGGCCCGCCATGGGCGCGGGGCAGGGGTTCGCCATTCATCTGCCACGCCAGCAGGACTTCCGGCGACATCGCCTTACCCAGAGGGATCGAGCCGCCGTAGGCCTGGACAGGCCGGGCCTCCGCTGCGACGTCGGGGGCCTGGAGGGCGACATGCAGCCCCTCGTCCGTGCGCGAGCCGGCGGCCGCGAGGACGTCGGCCAGCCGCACGCCGCGCCATTCGGCCGTCGAGATCGCCCCGTGCGCCCAGGGATCCTTTCCCGGTATGGGCCGCACCCGCAGCATCTCGGCGCGCCGATTGCCGGCGCAGGCCAGGGTGGCCACCACGTCGTGTTGGTCGAATTCGGTGGTGAGCTGCTCATATGTCAACGCGAGCGGCCTGTCCACCAGCCCGGCGACCGCCAGCTGCCAGTGCTGCGGCGTGATATCCGGAAACCGGCCGTGGTTGCGGGCGTAGAACGCGTCGATCGGGGTGATGTCGCTGTCGGCCAGCACCGCCGGCGGTGGTTCGGCGTTGTACGGCAGGCGCCCCCGCACGATCATGTCGTCGCGCTTGCCCCACGATGCTGTTGCGGGGGCCATGGCGCTCGTTGTCATGTAAGCAATGGTTCCCCAGCCGACCGGTCGCGGCCAGGGGGATGAATCTTGTGGGGTCACAAGCTTTACTTGTGTCAGGCCCGAATGCCACAAAGCCGCCTTGTGCCCATCGGAGGATCGCCATGCCGCTCAGCACCCACATGCCCGACCTGTCGGCATTCGAGATCTTTACGGCGATCGCCCGGACCGGCAGCCTGGCCGCCGCGGGCCGGGAATTCGGCCTGACACAGCAGGCCATTTCGGCGCGGCTGGCATCGATCGAGGCGCAGACCGGCATCGCGCTCGTCGTGCGCACCCCGCGGGGTTCGCGACTGACGCCGGCCGGAGTCGTAGTCGCCGAGTGGGCGGATCGACTGCTCGACGTCGCCCAATACGTCGACGCGGGCTTGGCATCACTGCGATCCGAACGTCGCAAGCGCGTCAAAGTGGCGGCCAGCCTGACGATCGCCGAACAGCTCATGCCGCGCTGGCTGGTGTCGCTCCAGGTGGCGGCGAGCCGGCTGGGCGCCGCGACGCCCGAAGTCATCATGACCGCCACCAACAGCGACCAGGCGATCACCGCCGTCAGCGACGGAAAAGCCGATCTGGGGTTCATCGAGACCCCGCACGCGCCAAGGGGATTGCGCACCCGGGTGGTCGGGCACGACGACCTCGTGCTGATCGTTCCCCCGAATCACAAGTGGGCGCAGCGCCAGCGACCGATCACCGCTGCGGAACTGAGCCGGACACCGCTGGTGACCCGCGAACCCGGGTCGGGGACGCGCGACTCGCTGACCACCGCGCTGCGCCACGCGCTGGGCGATTCGACCCGACAGGCGGAACCGGTCCTCGAGCTGTCCTCCGCCGCCGCCGTGCGCGCCGCCGTTGCGGCCGGCGCCGGGCCCGCCGTGATGAGCCGGCTGGCCGTCGCCGACGATCTGGCGATCGGGCGGCTCCGCACGGTGGACGTCCCGGAGTTGAACCTCAGGCGCCAACTGCGCGCCATCTGGGTGGGCGGCCGCACACCGCCCGCAGGGGTCGCGCGGGACCTGCTCTCGCACATCACCAGCCAGGTCGCGGGTTAGCACCCTTGCTCCCGGCTGCACCGTCGCATATGTTCCGTTCGTGGTGACAAGCGTGGTGCACGGGCACTGCGACGACAGATTCGACGAGGTCCGGACCGCGCTGGCCGACAACATCTCCTCCGGCGAAGAGGTCGGCGCCTGCATCGCCATCGACATCGGCGGCCAAACCGTCGTCGACATCTGGGGCGGCTACAGCGACGCGGCACGCACGACCCCCTGGGCCGAGGACACCATCGTCAACGTGTGGAGCTCCACGAAGACGGTCACCAGCCTGGCCGCACTGATGCTCATCGACCGCGGCCTGATCGAGCCGACCGCACCGCTGGCCGCCTACTGGCCGGAATTCGCCGCAAACGGCAAGCAGGACATCGAGATTCGCCACATCCTGTCGCACACATCCGGTGTGTCCGGCTGGGACCTGCCGTTCGCCACCGAGGACATGTACGACTGGGATAGGGCCACGACGGCCCTGGCGGCGCAGGCGCCGTGGTGGGAGCCCGGGACCGCGTCGGGCTACCACGCCCACAACCAGGGCCATCTCATCGGTGAGCTGATTCGCCGCGTCACGGGCCAAACGCTGAAAGAGTTCGTCCGTGACGAAATCGCCGGCCCGCTGGGCGCCGACTTCCAAATCGGCGCGGTGCGTGCCGATTACGACCGCATCGCCGAGATCGTGCCGCCGCCTCCTTTGGAGCTGCCCCTCGAGTCGCTCCCCGAGGACAGCCCGATGCGCAAAACCTTCATCGGTCCGCCGCCCAATGCCGATGCCGCCAACACGCCGGCGTGGCGCGACGCCGACATGGGCGCCCTCAACGGGCACGGGAACGCGCGGTCGCTGGCCACGATCCTGTCGGTGATTTCGTTGGGCGGCAAGGCTCGTGGGGTTCGGCTGCTAAAGCCCGAGACCGTCGAGAAGATCTTCGAAGAACAGGCCAGCGGCGTCGACCTCGTGCTGCCCGCGCCGCTGCGCTGGGGCCTCGGATACGGGCTTCCCCAAAAGGACTCGCTCCCCTACGTTCCCGACGAGAAGATCTGCTTCTGGGGCGGGTGGGGCGGCTCGATGGTGTTGATGTGGCCCGACCGGAAGGCCACCGTCTCCTACGTGATGAACAAGATGGGGCCGGGCATCCTCGGCTCGGATCGCATGGCGATGTACGGGAAGTTGATCTTCGACGCGCTCGGGCCGGCGTGATGGCGCGCGGCGCCCGCTGGGGCGCCCCGGCGCTGATAGCCGCTACGACGCTGATCGGGACGCCGGCGCGCGCGCTCGCCGATCCGCCCGACTACACCGGGCTGTTGATCCGGGCCGGCGACATCAACGCGCCCGGAAGTTTCAGGGCCTCAACGCCGGTCAACAACCCGAACGGTCGGCCGGGCGCCACGACCACCTTTCGCGACCGGGGCCGCACACCCCTGGATTCGTATGTCATCTACGACAGCATTGAGATCCTGCCGGATCCCCCGGCCGCGCTCCGCGCCCTGGAATCGGCGAAGGCGTCGACGGACGGTTATGTCCACGGCGTGCCCGACCCGATCTCGATCGGCACCGGCGGGACGACGATCTCGGGACCCTCGCCCGACGGCTCCAAGAGCGTCACCGTGCTGATGTTCAGCGAGGGAAAGGCATTCGCGGAGCTTGAATTCGACGGGCCGCCCGACGCGCTCGTGCCCCCGGACCTCGTCACCGACGTCGGCCAGAAACAAGACGCGGCGATCAAAAGCGGGCTGGCCGGCTGAGCGCCGGTCAGTCGGCCGGCGTCAGACGAAAGAGGCGGAACTGGCGTCCGCCGGCGCGGTCTTGGGCGATCTGATAATTCGGCCAGTTCGCGACCACCCGCGCCCACGCTTCGTCGCGCTCCTCGCCGGTGAGCAACCGCACCTTCGCGACGAAGCGGTGCCCGCGCCTGCGAACGGTGACCCGTTGCGTCGCTTTGAGATTCGCCGACCACGACGGATGCCGGGCGAGGCCCCAATTGGACCCGACCACGAGTAGCGAATCCCCGTCGGGGACGCACTGCACGGTGGCTGTGCGGGCGAGGCCCGTCTTGCGCCCCGAGGTGGTCACCTGGATGTTGGGTACACCGGTCACGTCCAGGACCCCGAGGCGTCCGTTGGTTGCGAACCGGAGCAGGGCTTCGATTCCTTCGGCGACCGCTCGCCCCCGCAGGATCAGCCACGTGTATGCGGTCGGGTTTCGCGCCACCCGCTGCAGCGGATTCACACGCGTACTCTAGTCCGGCGCGGTCGGGTCAATTCGTTCGGACCGACAATCGCCGAGCCGGTAAATCCGCAGGAGAAGTACGAGTGGAGGCCTGCAAAATTACGGGCTCGGCGAACTTGTCGGATCGAAATAAATTGCTTGATTTAATATCGCGGGCCGTGTTCACTGGGTCGATGACCGCTCAGAGGATGGCCCGCTCCGGGAGGTCGACCGGCACCCGCGAGGCGATCTTGTCGGCCGCGGAGGTGCTGTTCGCCGAGCGTGGCATGTATGCCGTGTCCAACCGCCAGATCAGTGAGGTCGCCGGGCAGGGCAACAACGCCGCGGCCTGCTACCACTTCGGGACCAGGACCGACCTGCTCCGGGCCATCGAGAGCAAACACCGCGAGCCGATCGAGGAGCTGCGCGCGCAAATGCTGGCCGACATCGGCGATTCGACCGAGCTCCGCGATTGGGTGGGCACGCTGGTGCGCCCCCTTACCGATCATCTGGCCGCGCTGGGGACGCCCAGCTGGTATGCCCGGTTCGCCGCGCAGGCGATGGCGGACCCCACCTATCGCCACGTCGTCACCAAGGATGCGCTGACGTCGCCGCTGCTGGTCCGGACGATCGACGGCATCACCCGCTGCCTCCCCGACCTGCCCAAGCGGGTGCGCAACGAACGGATCTCGATGGTCCGCAACCTGCTGATGCACACCTGCGCCGAGCATGAGGCCGCGCTCGCCGAACACGGTCCGCGGTCGCGTTCGAGCTGGCCGGTCGCCGGCGAGGGCCTGATCGACGCGATCGTCGGCCTGTGGCGCGCGCCGGTGCACGTGAACGCGGCGGATGACGACCGAGGAGCAGAATGACCGACACCACCACCGCGACCCACGTCCCGGAGTTTCCGATGACGCGGGCACCGGGCTGCCCGTTCGCGCCGCCGCCGGAAGCCTTGGCGCTCAACGACACCAGGCAACTGAGCCGGGTGCGGATCTGGGACGGCAGCACCCCCTGGCTGATTCACGGCTACGACGCGATCCGCGCGTTGTTCACGGACTCCCGCACCAGCGTCGACGACCGGCTGCCGGGCTACCCGCACTGGAACGAGGGCATGCTGGCGACGGTCCACACCCGGCCGCGTTCCGTCTTCACCTCCGACGCCGAGGAGCACACCCGGTTTCGCCGGATGTTGTCAAAACCCTTCACCTTCAAGCGGGTCGAAGCGCTGCGCCCCGCGGTGCAGAAGATCGCCGACGAGCGCATCGACGCGCTGCTGGCCGGTCCCAATCCCGGTGACATCGTCAGCACGCTGGCGCTACCCGTGCCGTCGCTCGTCATCAGCGAGATGCTCGGCGTGCCCTACGAGGACGCGGACTTCTTCCAGGAGCAAGCCCAGCGGGGCACGGGCCGCTACGCGACCGAAGAGGACACGGCCAAAGGGGCCGCCTCGTTGGCGAAATACCTGGCCAACCTGATCCGCGCCAAGATGCAAAGCCCCTCAGAGGATTTGGTGTCCGACCTCGCCGAACGCGTCAACGGCGACGAGCTCAGCGTGCGCGAGGCGACGCAACTCGCGCTCGGCGTGCTGATCGCCGGCCACGAGACCACCGCGAACATGATCAGCCTCAGCGTCGCGGCGCTGCTGGAGCATCCCGACCAGAGGGCGCTGCTGCGCGACGCCGACGACCCGAAGGTGATCGCCACCGCGGTGGAGGAATTGATGCGGTACCTGAGCATCATCCAGACGGGTCAGCGTCGCATCGCCGTCGAGGACATCGAGGTCGGCGGCGAGACCATCCGGGCCGGCGAGGGCATCATCCTCGATGTCGCGCCGGCCAACTGGGATGCCCGCCAATTCCCCAACCCGGACCGGCTGGACCTGCTGCGCGAGGACGGCGCGCACGTCGGCTTCGGCTACGGCCGCCACCAATGCGTGGGCCAGCAACTGGCCCGGATGGAATTGCAGATCGTCTTGCCCACCCTGCTGCGCCGGGTCCCGACGCTGCGGTTGGCCGGGCCCCTTGAGGAGCTTCCCTTCAAACACGACACGCTGGCCTACGGCGTGTACGAGCTCCCCGTTACATGGTGAAGCCCGACCTGTCCCTCGACGTGCCCGATCTGTCCGGCAAATGCGCCGTCGTCACCGGCGCCAACAGCGGGCTCGGCCTCGGCCTGGCGACGAGCCTGGCGGCGGCGGGCGCCGACGTGGTCCTGGCGGTTCGCTGCCGAACCAGGGGCGAAGCCGCGATCGCCGAGATCCGCCGGGAGGCGCCACGGGCCAAGCTGACCATCCGGCATCTGGACCTGTCATCGCTGCGCAGCGCGGCGGCGCTGGGCGAGGAGCTGGTCGCGGAGGGCCGGCCGATCGACATCCTGATCAACAACGCGGGCGTCATGACGCCGCCGCAGCGCCAGGAGACGCGCGACGGATTCGAATTGCAGTTCGGCACAAACCATCTGGGCCACTTCGCGCTGACCGGACACCTGCTGCCGTTGCTGCGCGCGGCGAAGTCCGCGCGGGTGGTTACCGTCAGCAGCATCGCCGCAACCCAGCGAAACCTCGACTTCGGCGATCCCAACGCCCAACATGGTTACCGACCCATGCGCTCCTACGGGATGGCCAAGCTGGCGCAATTGATGTTCGCGATGGAACTGGATCGGCGCAGCCGCCTCGGCGGCTGGCGCTTGATGGCCAATGCGGCCCACCCCGGGCTGAGCAAGACCAACCTGCTCAGCGGGGCGTCCTACGGCCGCAACAGGCCGACCCTGCAGGCCCGCCTGACCCGCCTGACGTGGCGGCTGCTGCCGTTCATGTGGCTCGACGTCGACGAGGGCATCAAGCCCACCCTGTACGCGGCGGTGTCGCCGGACGCCCGCGGCGGCACCTATTACGGGCCGCGCGGCCTCTACGAAACCGCCGGGGGCGGAGTCACCATGGCCGCAGTCCCCCGTTCGGCGTGCGGCGAGGCGGACATGGGCCGGCTGTGGCAGATGTCCGAACGGCTCACCGGCGTGACGTACCCCGGATGACAAAGGGAGGATGATGCGATGACGAACTCGCTCACCGCCCGCGGCTCGGTGATCGACATTCCCGACGAGCCGGACTTCGTACGGATGCGCGCCGAGACCGGCGCGCGAATTCGCGCCGCGATGGCCGACCACGGCGTCGACGCGCTCATCCTCCTGATGAACGGCTATGTCGGGTACGCGACGGGCGCCAGCTGGGCCTTGATCGACGCTGGCCTCTCGCACGTGGAGCGTCCGGTGGCCGTCGTGCTGGCCGACGACGAACACCCGCATCTGTTCATGCCGCTTCGCGCCGGGGCGTCGCTGGAACCGCGGGATCCGCCGGTGCCCGACGACCACCTGCACGGTCCCGTCTATCTGGAATTCGACAGCGGTGTACGGGATTTCGCGCGGACGCTGGCGGGCCTGATCCCGCGGGGCGCGACCGTCGCCGTCGACGAGCTCACCGGCGCGATGCGGCGATCGGCGGACACGCTCTTTCCCGCCGGGCCGCCATCGGATGCCGCGATCGTGCTCGGCGCCGCGCAACTGGTCAAGACGCGCGACGAGCTGTCCTGCCTTCGCCGGGCCTGTCGGATCACCGAACAGGCCGTGGTCGACGTGCAAGCGGCCCTGGCGCCGGGCGTGCGCCAGATTGATCTGTCGGCCAAGCTGGTTCGGCGTGCGTTCGAGCTGGGCGCCACCACCAACATGCTCGAGGCCATCTGGCAGGTGATGCCCAGCTCGCGGGAGGCCGGTGTCTGGACGACGCACGGCGACCTCGCGCTGCCCCTGTTGCCCTCGGCTCGCGAGCTGGCCGCCGGTGACGTGCTGTGGACCGACATCAGCATCAGCTACGCCGGGTACTGCTCGGACTTCGGCCGGACCTGGGTGGTCGGCGACCCGCCCTCGCCACGGCAGCAGGACCAGTTTCGACAGTGGAAAGCCATCCTCGATGCCGTGCTCCAGGTGACGAAGGCGGGCGTCACATCGGGCGATCTGGCGCGCGCTGCTATTGCCGCCAACGGGGGTCGCAAGCCGTGGCTGCCGCACTTCTACCTTGGCCACGGCATCGGCACCTATCCGGCCGAGGCACCCATGATCGGAACCGATCTCGGCGAGGAGTTCGACGACAACTTCGTCTTTGCGCCCGGCATGGTGCTGGTGCTCGAACCGGTGGTGTGGGAGGACGGCACAGGCGGCTATCGCAGTGAGGAGATCGTGGTGATCACCGAAGACGGCTACACGCCGATCACCGACTACCCCTACTCCCCCTATGGCTCCCCCTATGGCGACTGAAATTTCGCCCGACCCCGTCGAGTTGCGAACGGGGCGTCGGGAACGCGCGCTGGCCCAGATGGCCGCACACGATCTCGACATGCTGGTGCTGGGGCGACAATCCAACATTCGTTACGTGACCGGCGCCCCCCAGCTGTGGATCGCCGGGACGCGTCCGTTCGGTCCGATGTGCGTCGTGGTGCGCGCCACCGGTGACATCTACCTCAACAGCACCGACGACGAGGGCGTCCCCGACGAGATCGGCCACGATCACCTCTACGGGTTGGCCTGGAACCCAATGACACTGATCGACGTCTTGAAGAAGATCGACGGGGCCGAGGCGGCGCGCCGGGTCGGAACCGACGCCATCACACCGACTTTCGCCGCGTTGCTACCGGAAGCGTTTCCCAACGCCGAGCTCGTCGACGCCGAGCCCGCCATGCGGACGGCGCGCCGCATCAAGACGCCCGATGAGATCGCGGCGATGGGTCCGGCCCTGCGCGTGGCGGAACACGGACTCGCCGCCGCCATCGGGGAATTGCGGCCCGGGGTGTCGGAGCGGGCGCTCGCCGCGGCCGCGCTGGAGGCCATGGCCGCCGGCGGCGTCAGTACGCCTGCGACCCAGGACGTCGCGTGGGTGACTTCGCGCGAACAGCCGTGGCGACGCGGCCACAGCGAGGTACGGCCCGGCGACCTTGTCGCCTTCGCCGCGGGTGCGCTGGCGGACGGGTACGTCGGTGAAGTCGGCCGAACCTGGCCGGCGGGTAAGGAGGCCAACGGCTCGACACGGAAGCTGTTCGGACGGTCGGATGCGTTGTTCGACAAGATGATCGCGGCGTGTCGCCCCGGCGCGCCCGCGGCCGGTCTGCTCGCCGCCTACCATGCCGCCGGTGAGCCGGTACCGCCCACGCCCGTCGCGCACGGTTTGGGATTGGGTTTCGATCCGCCCGTCGTCTCCGAAACGCTTTCGGCCGCAGGCGAAGACGACCGCCTCGACGCCGGGATGGTGCTGGCGATCACCGGCTACGTGTGGCAAGAAGGCGTCGGCGCGGTGCTCCGCCGCGACACCGTCCACATCACCGACGGTGGCCCAGAGGTGCTGACCGCCAGCCCATCCTGGGGCGACGCCTGATCGAAAACCTTACTGCCGCCTGTCAGTGCGGAAGTTCCGTTTCCGGCATTAACGGCGGTAGTACCGGTCCACCTACCGATGCGGGAGGTGGTGCCGGAACTGGCATGCCTTCAACGGGCAGGACGGGTGCGCTCGCAAATCCGGCCGGCTCCATGTGATCTTTGCACGCAGTCGGAACAGGAACCATATACCACTTCCACGCGCCCGGGGGATTTGGTGCCGGTGCCATGGTGTTGTCGGGGCACCTCCATGTGCAACTGACACCGCCGACGCCCGCGCCACCAAGGCCGAGAGTAGCGCCGCCGCCAATGGCCGCACCGGCGTCAACACCGATGCCCCCGGCCTCGCAGTGCAGATGTGATCCATTGATTTCGGTCGGCCAATCGCAGTACGCCCCTTGGGAAAAGAAGACCGTGGCGCCGGTGAGGACGGCGGGATAATCACACAAGCCGGCATTGGCCTGCGGGGCCGGCATGAAGAAAATCGAACAGAATGCCACTATCGGGACGAGCCATATTTTGTTCATTGACTACCCACCACCTTCGCCGCTAAGTGATCATGTGGAACCCTGATGTGAGATCGGGCATTTTGTTGGCCAAACTCCTTCCCCGATTTGGATTGGCAACGCCTGCCATTGCCGCAAGGCAACCTTTAACTGTAGGCCGATCCGGATGCTCTCGAAAGACTCGCCAATCCACTGGCGCCGTCGTGTGCATCGAGGCGCGAGTTGTGGCGCGGCGCACCGATTAACGAGGCACCGTGGGTCCGCCGCGGACTACCAGTCAGTCTGTCAGACGGGTTTGTCGTCGTCGGTGTCGCGCAGGAATCGTTCGGGGTGGTGGAAGTTGTTGGTGCGGGGCTGGCCCCGGTCCAGGTGTGGGGGCGGGATCCATTCGGTTTCGCCTCGGGCGTTGGTGCGGGTGGTCCAGCCGTGTTCGGCGAGGCGGTTGTCGGGTCCGCAGGCCAGGGTGAGGTCGTCGATGTCGGTGCGGCGGGTGGTGTTCCAGCCGGTGACGTGGTGGACCTGGCTGTGATAGGCCGGGGCGTCGCAGCCGGGTTTGGTGCAGCCGCGATCGCGGGCGTAGAGCATGATCCGCTGGGCCGGTGAGGCCAGGCGTTTGGTGTGATACAGCGCCAGCGGCTTGGCCTTATCGAAAATCGCTAAGTAATGGTGGGCGTGGCCGGCCCAGCGGATCACATCGGACATGGGCACCAGGGTGCCGCCGGCGGTCAGGGCTTTGCCGGTGGCCGCCTCCAGCTCCGGCAGGGTGGTGGTGACCACGATCGACACCGGTAACCCGTTGTGGTTGCCCAGCTTTCCCGAGGCGAACAGGGCGCGCAGTGCGGCCAGGAACGCGTCGTGGTTGCGTTGGGCGCTGGTGCGGGTGTCGCGACGCACCGCCTGCTCGTCGGGTGTCTCATCGACGACCGGGATCTCATCTTCGGGATTGCACGCCCCTGGAGCGGCCAGCTTGGCCAACATGGCCTCGATCGCGGCCCGCAGCTCGGGAGTGACCAGCCCGCTGATGCGTGACATGCCGTCGAATTCCTGGTTACCTAGAACGATCCCGCGCTTGCGGGCCCGCTCTTGGTCGCTGAATTCCCCGTCGGGGTGCAGCCAGTCCATGATCCGCTGGGCGTATTTGGCGAGCTCGTCGGGGCGGTAGTGGCGGGCCTTGCCGGCCAGGTCGGCCTCGGCGGCCTCGCGGGTGGATAGGTCCACCTCAGCGGGCAGGTGGGCGAAAAAGCTGCGGATCACCCGCACGTGCCCGTCGCCGATCAACCCGTCACGTTGGGCGGCCGCGGTCGCGGGGATAAGCGGTGGCAATGACTCACCCGTGAGCGCGCGGCGTTCACCTAAATCCTCGGCGTCGTCGATGCGCCGGGCCGCCTCGGCCTTGGTGATCCGCAGCCGGTCGGCCAGCGCACCACGCAGCGTGCCGCCGAGTTCTTCGGCGCTGGCTTGGGCGCCGACCTGATTGATCACCGTGTGCTGCGGGGCGCGTAGCCCGCGCGCCGCGGATTCCAGGCATGCGAGGGCCCGCAGTCGTTCCGGGGTGGTCAACACGTCAAAGGACAAATCCCGCAGCCGTTTCAGCACCCCCTTGAGATCGCCGAACACCTCGACGATCTCCTCACGACTGCCCGAACCCATACCCGAATCGTACGAACACCCACCGACAAGAATCCCAGATTTGTGACCACTGAAACTAATGTGACACAAGGGATTCCATGCCATTCCGGTCCCAAAGATTCAGCAAGTTCGCGAGCATCTGCAACGGCGCACGCACGCTCTCGTCGTCCCTGATCCGCGGATCCGTGCGGCTCGCCGGTGCGGTGTCGCCAAATCGCGCACGCATCAACGCCGGCACATCCAACAACCACGCGACCCCCATCGCCGCGGCGTACATCAGCGTGTGCCGGCGCAGCCGGTCCGGATCGAGGTGCGGGCCACCAACGCGCTCAACCTCCGATACGAACAATTCCAGCAGCTCGTCGAAATGCTCATTCCACAAATCGGTTTCGGCGCCGGACATGGCACCCCAGATCGCCATGCCCATGTTCAGCTGGCCGACGCATCCCCAGTCCAGCAAGCCGCAGCACAGTACGCCGTCGCGCCAAAACCAGGCGTTGTCGATGTTGGCATTCCAGTGGCACAGCGCGATGTAGTCGGAGTCGTCGGCCAGCTGGCTCATGATCGTGTGCTCGTGACGCGCGACCCGCGGCACCTCTTCGCGCAGGCGCGCCAGGAACTCCGGCGAGCCAACGCTGGCGGGCACCAACCCGGGGTTGGCTTCCACAAATTCAGCCAGCTGGGCCACGCGCCGGTCCAGCTTGTCGGCGCCCACCGGTGCGCGGTTCCCCACGGTCGCGGCCCGCACATCGAGCGGGAAGTGCGCGGCGAGCCGCGCCGGCAGGCGTCCGGACCCGTAGGTGCCGGCGAGGCGCCCCAAAGCGGTCAGGAGCGCGCGGTAGTGGCCGATCGGGTCGGGCATGTCATAGTCCAGACACTTGTGGTACTGGCGCTCGATTCCCCCGCGGCCAAACGGAATTCGTTCGGTGATCAGGATTCCCGTGCCGGTCTCGCGGTCGTAGTCGCCGAACTGCACCGCGGGGACGGCGATGGGAAATCCGGGTGTTCGGGACAGCGCGGCGAACCGGACCTCCGGCTCCATCTGCGTCCTTCCCCGGTCGCGCACCGGGTTGTCCAGATCGCGGGAGAACTTGACGAAGAGGTCGGTATGCAGATCGGGTTGCGGCCTGGCGTATTCGACCGACAGCACGACCTTGCGCCCGGTGCTGCCCCCCGCCACTTCCCGGAACTCGGTTACGGCGGTGACGGCGTTGCCGTCGGCGAGCACACCCGACGCCCGAAACGCCTCGGTCAGAAACCGCGCGCCGCCGCCGCGTAAAGCGTTGGGGTCGGCCGGGATCGCGAGGCCGAACCGCTCGCCGTAACTCACCAAGTCTGTTCCGCCGCGCGCACCAGCATGTGGTTGACGGCGACCCGGCGATCGCGAGTCACCATGTAGAGCACCGCGTCGGCGATGTCTTCGGGCCGCAACTTGACCATGCCGGCGGTCTGGCGCGCGACGGCCTCGCGCGACGGGCCGGAAAGGTGGCCGAAGATCTCGGTGTCGACGGTTCCGGGAGCCACCACCCCGACGCGCACCCGGCTCCCGAGCACCTCCTGGCGGATCCCCTCGCTGAACGCGTTCACCCCGAATTTGGTCAGCGAGTACACCGCTGTGTTGGGCCGGGCCACCCAGCCGCCGGTGGAACTGATGGTGACCAGATCGGCGACACCGCGCGGCGAGCTGCCCGCCGCCTCGAGCAGGTGCGGGAGCGCGGCGCGGGTGACGTAAAGGACGCCGCGCACGTTGACCGCGACCATGTCGTCCCAATCCTGCAGACGGGCCTCGGCGGCGGGGTCGGACCGCATCAGCCCGGCGTTGTTCACCACGGTGTCTAGCCGGCCCAACTCGGCGAGTGTGCGTTGCACCGCCGCCGATACCTCGTCGGCGTCGGTCACGTCGGCGGTGACGACCAGCGCGGTGCCGCCGGCGGATTCGATCTCCGCCTTGACGTCGGCGAGCCGGTCGGCCCGACGCGCGAGGAGCGCCACCGCGGCGCCTTCTGCCGCCAGCGCTTTCGCGGTTGCGGCTCCGATACCGCTGCTGGCGCCCGTCACCAGGGCCGCGGTGTCCGCCAGGGTGGCCGTCACCTCGTGCCTCCCGTCGTTGATCCCGCGCCAAGGATCTCACGCAGGACGTAGTCGGTGTCTTCGCCCAAGTCCGGTGCGCCGCGTTCGATGCACGCTGGGGACCGCGCCAGCCGCCACGACGGGCCGACAATCGGGCGCTGGCCTTCGCGGTGATCCGTGACGAAGCGGAACAGCTCGCGGTCCCACAAACGCTGATCGCCGATCGTGTCGATCACCGTGGCGCTCTTGCATGCCGGCACGCCCGCCGACCGCAGGCGCTGCGCCAGATCCTCGGCATCGTGTCCGCGGGTGAGCCGCGCCAGGTCGTCGTCCAGCGCGCCGGCGTGGTGGTGCCGGGCGTCGATCGTGGCGTAGCGCGCATCGCCAACCAGCTCAGCGCCGCCCAATACCTGGCACAGCCGGCGCCATTCGGCGTCGTCGGCCACGGCCACGGCGATCCACGAGCCGCCCTTGCACGGGTAGCAGCCGTGGGGGCACATGTCGGGATGCCGGTTGCCGTTGGAGCCCAGGCGGTTTCCGGTGAGGCTTTGTTCGAGCAGGCAGTCCCCCACCATCGAGGACAGCGTCTCCACCGCCGACAGGTCGACGAACTGGCCCTCGCCGGTGAGCTCCCGATGCAGCAACGCCACCACGGCGGCGTAGGCGGCGGCGGCTCCGACGGTGGAATCCCCGTAGCGCATGCTCGTCCCGAGCGGCGGCCCGCCCGGGTAGCCGACCAGCGATGCCAGGCTGGCCAGCGCGGCGAAGCATGGGGCATAACCGGTTTGATGACCCAGCGGCCCGTCGTTGCCCCACATCTTGATCGACACCGAGATGATGTCTGCCTTGATCGCCGCGAGCTGCTCGTAGCCCAAGCCCTGGCGCTCCATCGCGCCCGGCCGCAGGTTGTTGACGATGATGTCGCTGCGCGCGATCAGCTCGCGCAGCCGCGCCATGCCCTCGTGCGCCTTGATGTCGAGTTCCATGCTGAGGATCTCGTGGTTGATGCTGAGAAAGTATGGGGCGTGGTTGATGTCGGTGCCGCCGTAGGCCCGCATCTCCTCGGGGGCGCCGGCGGTTTCGACCTTGATCACTTCGGCGCCCAGCTGCGCCAGGAGCTTGCCGGCGTACGGACCGGCCCACACCTTGGTGAGCTCGACCACGCGGACTCCCTGCAGCGGTCCGCCGCGCGGCCGCTTGGGCGCCTTGAGTTGCGGCGCCCTGGCCGACGGCGGTGTGCGCGGCGCGCCGAGCCCGTCGAGGACCGCGTCGGTGTGTTCGCCGAGAGTGGGTGCGGCGGCAGTGATTCGGGCCGGCGACGCGCCGAGCATGTACGGAACGGTGGGATACGCCGCCTCGCCCAACGCGGGGTGACTCACCTTCTGGAAGAACCCACGGTGGCGGTATTGCGGCGACTGGTGCAGATCCCCGGCCTCGTTGACCGGAACCAACGGCACCCCCAGGCGCTGGGCCCGCTCGGCGGCGGACTCCTTGGGCATGCCTCTGACCCATGCGGCGAAACCCCGCCGGAACGCGTCGACCTTTTCGGCCGTGACGGAGAACTCCAGCCAGTCGTCCTCGAACGCGTCCAGCCAGTCGGCATGGCCCAGCAGCTCCTTCAGGCCGCTCCAATGGGCCCGGCTGGTCATGTACAGGTAGACGAATCCGTCGGCGCAGGCGAAGAACGACGCCGGGCCCGCCTGGTCGTAATCGTCACGGCGGCCTGCTGCCGGAACCTCCCCCGTGATGAATCGGCCCAGGATGCAATCGGCGCGGGAGACCAGCACCGCGTGCCCCGAGACGTCGATGGCCTCGCCCCGACCAGTGTGCAGCCGCCCGAACAGCGCCGACGCGACACACAGCGCCGCATCCAAACCCGCCTCGTAGTCCGCCAGGAAGCGACCCGGTCCCTGCAACGGCGGCTTGCCCGGATCGGCGTGACTCGGGGTGTGATAGCCCCAACCGCTGGCGTGGAAAACGGTCAGGCTCTTGGCGTTTCGGAACTCGGCGGGCGCGCCGGCGCCGAACGGGGTGATCGAGCAGAACACCACCGACGGATGCCGTTCGGAGCGGCCCGATTCGCGGTCTTCGATGACCGCGTCGGCCGAATCGATCAGCACTTGCAAGCGCTCGTCGGAAAGGACGACGGAGCGCTTGTTGGTGTTGAGGTAGGCGAACAGAGCGCTGCCTTCGGGCCCGTCGGCGAGGAGGGGGGCCATCGCGCGGGTGCGGCTGCCGCATTCCGGCGCCTCGACCTTGATGACCTCGGCGCCGAAATCGGCCAGTAGTTTTCCGCAGTACTCCCCCGCGACCGTGTCGGCCAACTCAACGATGCGGAAGCCCGTCAGTGCGGTCAGGGCTTCTTCCGTCCCGAGCGGCTCAAGCGCCATTCCGGCGGGAAGTTCAGGTCGTTGTCCTTCACCACGTTGTTGAGGCCCTTCTCGAAGGTGCCCTCGGTCAAGTCGACCTCTTGCGCGTCGTTTTGGATCAGCGGCAACATGCCCTCGACCATGCCGGTGAGCAGGCTGCCGAAATACTCGCCCTTGTGCTGCTTGTACAGCTCCAAAAAGGTCTTCTGCACCGCGACGGTGTCCGTGGGCCGGGAGCGCGAACACGCCATCGCGTACTTCAGCGTCTCTTCTTCCAGCTTCTCGCGGGGCACCACGCTGTTGACGAAACCGCACTCGTACATCTCTTTCGCGCTGAACGGCCGCCCGGTGAACAGCATTTCGGAGAACTTCCGCAGCCCCATGGTCTCCGCCCACCACCACAGGCGCGGGCCCCAGCCCACGTAGCGGAACGCGGGGTGCCCGAACAGGGCGTCATCGGAGGACACCACCAGATCGGCGTCGCCGGCCTGATAGAAGTGCCACCCGTAGCAGTAGCCCTTGGCCTCGATGATGCTGATCTTCCGAAGTTCTTGCAGCGGGCGGTTTCCCGCGCGGGCCTTGGCGTAGAAGTCCGTGACGGTGGACAGGTAGCGGTACGACCCGCCCGGCGGGTACTTGACGTCGTCGTCGTTGATCGCGAGCTCGTGCAACAGCGGCAGGCCGGGGTTCTCCAGCATCGGGCGTTGCTCGGGCAGGTCCCCGCCGCTGCCGAAATCCTCGCCCTCGCCACGGATCACGACGACCTTGACGTCGTCGTCGACGTTGCACTTGTGGATCAGGTCGGCGTAGTTCTGCCGCATGCCCAGCGTGGTGGCGTTCTGGGCGTCGGGACGGTCGAAGGTGATGTAGGCGATCCGGTTCTTCTTGTCCTTCTCGAACTTGATGTACTGCTCGGCTTCCTTCTTCAGCTTCTCGTAGTCGTACTCGGGCATCGGTTCTTCTCCACTTCTCTACTTGAGCAAGGCACCCGCGTCGACGGGCAGCGAAACGCCGGTGACATAACGGGATTCGTCAGAGGCGAGGAACAGGACGGCATTGCTGATGTCGGCGGCCTTGACCCAGGGCACCGGCAGCGTGTGGGTCATCTGCGAGAACGGCGCGAAATCGTCGGGCCCGGGATTCTCCAGGTCCGGCCGAAACAGGCGAAACGTCACCTCGTTCATCGTCATCGGCGTGTTGACCTGGCTGGGGTGCACCGAATTCACCCGGATCATGTGCTGGCCTAGCTCGACCGCGAATGCGCGCATCAGGCCGATCACGCCGTGCTTCGCGGCGATGTAATGGCCGGTGTAGGCCATGGCCTTGTGCGATCCGACCGAGCCGGTGAGCACGATCGAGCCGCCACGCTCGCCGGCGATGATATGCGGCACACCGGCTTTCACGGCGTGCCAGACGCCGGACAGGTTCACGTCGATCATGTCCTGCCAGACGTTCTCGCGAATCTTGTGCAGCTTGTTGCCGAACGTGCCGATGCCCGCGTTCGCGACGATGATGTCGAGACGCCCGAGTTGCTCGACGCCGCCGTCCACCGCGGCCTTGAGCGACTCGTAGTCGCGCACGTCGACCTGTGCGGTCACGATGCGACGGTTGTGACCCTTCACCAGGTCGGCGGTTTCGGCGAGGTCCTCGGGGGTGGAGTGCGGGTAGGCCAGGTTTTCGATCGGTCCGCACACGTCGATCGCGATGATGTCGGCGCCCTCCTGCGCCAGGCGCACCGCGTGACTGCGGCCCTGCCCCCGGGCCGCCCCGGTGATGAAGGCGACCTTCCCTGCTACCCGGCCCGTCATCAGGGCACCACGGTCGGCAAGGTTTCCCAGCCCCGCACCGACGACGTCGGGCTCAGCCTGGCGTTGGCCAGGTCGACGTCCCACTCCGGAAAGCGTTTGAGGACTTCCTCCAGCGCGACCCGGCCTTCCAAGCGGGCCAGCGCCGAGCCAAGGCAGAAGTGCGTGCCCACGCTGAAGGTGAGATGGGGCCGGGGTTCGCGATGGATATCGAACAGGCCGGCGTCGGGCCCGAACTGGCGCTCGTCGCGGCAGGCGGACCCGAGGAGCGTCATCATCACGCTGCCCTCGGGCACCGTCTGGTCGTACCAAGTGACGTCGCGGGTCACGTACCGGGCCATGTGCGGGGCAGGCGGCTCGTAGCGCAGCAACTCCTCGATCGCCTGCGGGATGAGCCCGGGGTTTCGCACGAGCTCGCGGCGCTGATCGGGATGCTCGGCGAGCACCTTGCCCGCCCAACCGATCAGCCGGGTCGTGGTTTCGTTGCCCGCTCCGGCAACGACGTTGAGGTACACCAGGATCTCGCTACGGGTCAGCCGCCGCGTGGTGCCGGTCTCGTCGACGAACTCGACATTGAGCAGATCGGTCATGATGTCGTCGGATGGATTGTCGGCCCGCCAGTCGATGTAGGCCTCGAACTGCTCGCCGACGGACAGGCCGTGCTCCGCGGCCTTCATCGGCTTCCCGGCCTCGGTGCGCAGCTGCGCATTGCCGCGGTCGCGGATGTACTCCTGGTCGTCCTCGGGGATGCCGAGCAGCGTGCTGATGACCTTCATCGGCATGATCGCGCCGAGATCGGTGACGAAGTCGAATCGTCCCGAACCCACCAGTGGATCCAGGAGCTGAGCGCAGAAGTCCCGGATCATCGGCTCCAGCGCGTTGATCTTGCGCGGGGTGAACATTCGCGACAGCAGTTTGCGGTGGACGTCGTGGATCGGCGGGTCCTCGAAGATCAGCATGCCCGAGGGGATTTCAAGGTTGGCCTTGATCAGCTCGAGGATCACGCCCCGGGCGGAGCTGTAGGTGCCGTGGTCGACGAGGGCCTTGTTGACATCGGCGTACCGGCTCAACGCGAAGAAGTCGTATTCGGCGTTGTAGTACAGCGGCGCCTCGTCGCGCAGGCGCGCGAACATCGGATACGGGTCGGCGATCAGCTCGACGTCGTATGGGTCGAAATGGACATCGCTGTCCGTGCTCACCGTCACGAAATCCCTCCTACCGCCGACATTTTCGTATACGCATCGAGTTATCCGCCGCGGCGCAATTTATACGCTTCGCTTAAATATGGCGGGTTCACTCTATTCTCGTAGAGAACCATACGGCGGGTGCCCTGGCAAGACCCCGACACGGAACTCATCCGGCCCCACCGGTTCCGGTCAGCCGGCCCTTGTTCGGGTTCTTCAGGATGCCGGTGGCCATCGCCGTCAGGATCCCGTCGAGCTGTTCGGGAGTGTCGACGATTCGGTCGCCATGGGCGAAGCGCAGCATCAGGCCATTGATGAAGGTGAGTGTGATGTTGCTCAGATCCTCGACCACGGCCGACTCCAGCTCGGCGCCGCGCGGCATCAGCTGCACCAGGATTTCGCGGTGCAGTTTCGTGAATGCGTCGGTTGCCTGCTGCAGGATCGCCGCCACTGCCGGATCGCGGGTGGCCTGCATGGTCAGCTCGTAGCGGGCCCGGGTTCGCGACAGCTGCGGTTCGTTGCCGGCCTGAATCACCACCTGCGACAACCGCGACGGCGACGTGTTGGTCGGCCGACCGTCTGCGCCGTCGGCCCCGTCCGCCACGGATTGCAGGCTCGCCAGGTCCAGCTCCGCCAGCCGCTCGGCCACGGCGCGCAGCAGCGCCGAGCGGGTCCGGAAATAGAACGAGGTGGTGCCGTCCGGGACCCCGGCCTGGCGATCCACCTTGAGATGGCTCAGCCCCTTGGCCCCGTCGTGAGACAAGAGGTGGATCGCCGCGTCGCAAAGGTCGCGGCGGCGTTCGGTGGGGTTGGGCTTTCGTCGTTTGTCCATCGCAGGTATCCTGGGGAGATTACTCTATATTCGTAGTGTCCGTAAAGAGCGTGTCGCGCCGACACAACGGGTTGCCGGGTGAAAGTCTGGAGCAATGATTCACCGCGCCGTCGGCCTCACGAGCGCCCTGTTGCTCGGTGCGGTGCTGTGCGGCTGCCACTCGGCGCCACACCACAACTCCGCCACCACGCCGACCACCGCCGCGGTGCCGACGACCACCCAGTCGGCGCCCACGGTGAGCATCCAGCCCTTGCCGGTTCGGCCGGTGCAGAAGTCGCAGCCGACGACGCCCAACAAGTGCCCCGCCACGAATCCGAACGCCCCGGTGGCACCGGCCAACGTCCTGGTTACCTGCGACCTCGCCCGGACGACGCTGTATACGTTGGGCCCCGAGACGATGCAACTGGCCCTGATCCACGTGGACCCGCCGGCGTCGCTGACGTCCGGTTTCTACGAGGTGAGCCTGACCATGGACCCGGTGTCCGCGGGGGCCTGGGCGACCTTCACCGCCACCCACCTGCAGGACCACGTCGCCTTCATCCGCGACGAGATGGTGCTCGAGGCGCCGATCATCGTCGAGCCGGTGACCTCCGGGAAGATCGCGTTGACCACCCAAACAGCCCAGGCCGCCGACCAGTTGGCGCAATTGGCCGGACGCCCCGCGTAGCATGGACCGCCTCAGCATCGGCTTCCTCGGCGGATTCGGCCTTCCGCCAGTGGAATTCGTCGACCTCACCGCCGACCTCGGTTGCAGGCACATGTCGGCCGTGGTGCGGGGGCTTCCGCTGGTAGCGCTGGGTTACCCGCCCTTCTCCCTGAAGGACGCGGCACTGCGGCGAGACGTGCTGGCCGCGATGGATCACCGCGGCGTCACGATCTCGCTGGGCGACGGGTTCTTGGTACTGCCCGGCGCCGAGATGAGCGAATTCACAGGCGATCTCGACGCGCTGGCCGAGCTCGCGGTTCCGCGGATCAACGTCGTGAGCCTCGACCCCGACCTCGGCCGCACGTTCGACCAGTTCGCGGCCCTGACGGAGCTCGCCGCCCAACGCGAAATCGAGACGGTCGTCGAACCGGTGCCGGGCCTGACAGTGGGCGACCTGCCCACCGCGATGGCCGCCCGGGAACACGTCGCGCGGCCCGACTTTCGGCTGTTGATCGACACGATGCACCTGGTTCGATCCGGTTCGACCGCCGCCGACGTCGCGGCCATCGATCCCGATCACATCGGATATGCCCAAGTCAACGACACGACCCTGCAGCCGCGTGGCGACAACTACATGGAGGAGGCCATGTTCGAGCGCATGGTTCCCGGTGAGGGCGAATTGCCGCTACCCGAAATACTTTCCGCGCTTCCCGCCGACGTCGTGATCGAAATCGAAGTCCCGAGAAGGTCGTTGGCGCTGGCCGGCGTCAGCCCCATCGATCGCCTCCGCCCCTGCGTCGAGGCGGCGCGCCGCTTGTTGTCCGAGATGGCCTGAGCCGTCAGGCGGCGGCCGGGCTGATGGGCCGGAAGGATCGTTCTTCGACGTCACGCCCGATGATCAGCGCCGTCCCGGGCGCCACTTCCCGCCACATCCCCGGCAGCCGGGTCAACGGTTCGGAAACCACCACACGGGAATCGTCGGCGAAGTGCTCTCCTCCCTCGTCGTCGGGGTAGAGCATGCGCACCGACGCCGGATCTTGGCTGACGAACAGCGTGTTCGCCTCGGGTCCGCTGGCGTACCGGACCGCGTAGAGTCGCGCGCCGTCGCTGACCCCCAGCGTCATCTGCAGGGCGGGCTCGTCCACGCCGGCTTCGGCGGCGGTCGCTTCGACGAAACCTGCCATCCGGGCGATCCCGGCGATCGGGTCGTCGGCGAGGCTGAAGGTCAGCGCGAGGTGAAACATCACCTCCGAATCGGTCGATCCCGTGATGTTGCCGAACAAGTCGGGGTGCACGGCGAGCAGCAGGTCCCGGCGCAACCGTTGATACCCGGCCACATGTCCGTTGTGCACGAAGAGCCAATTTCCGTAGCGGAACGGGTGGCAGTTGGTCTGCTGCACCGGCGTCCCGGTCCCGGCCCGCACGTGGGCGAGGAACAGTCGGGTGCGGATCTCCGTGGCCAGTTCCAAGAGGTTTTCGTCGCCCCACGCCGGCGTGATGCTGCGAAACAGCGCCGGTTCCGCGCGGTGCTCGTACCAGCCCAGCCCCGTTCCGTCGCCGTTGGGGATCTCCATGTTCGGTGCGTGCCTGCGGCTCTGCTCGATCAGTGAGCGCGGCGGATCGTGCAGCAGCTCTCGGGGTGCGATTGCGCTGCCCAGATATCCAACCCAGCGACACATCCGGTTCTCCTTGCTACCCCTGCGGCGCGGACCCTCGAATCACGGCGCTGTCTCTCGAATCACTTTGTGCACGAACGCCAGCTTGCGGACCACCGGCGGTGGGATTTGGAAGGGGTAGAGCGGGTTCTTGCCCATGGCGGTGTTCACCTGATTGAAGAACAGCGCCAACCACTTCCAGTCTTCGAGCAGATGGTCGATCGGCGCCACGTCGTACGACGCGAGCGGAACGATGTCACGCGGCACCGAGAAGCGGACCCTGTCGGCGTGCAAGACCATCCCGGCCTCGCGGGTGGTGGCCATGGTGTCGGCGATGTGCAGGTAGTGCGCGAAGCATTCGGCGAAGTCCTCCCACGGGTGCATCGTGGCGTATTCGGAAATGTAGGAGTCGCCCCAGTCCGGCGGGGCGCCGAATTTGTAGTGTCGTGCCATCTCGTGTTGGTAATCCACGCGCTCGTCCCCGAAGATCTCGCGGCACTCGTCGAGAAAGCGGGCGGCGCCGGGATCCTGTTCGACGAGCAAGTTCTGGTAGTAGTGGCCGACCTCGTGGCGGAAGTGACCCAGCATGGTGCGGTAGGGCTCGCCGAGATGGACCCGCAGCGCCTCCCGGTAGGCGTCGAGTGACTCCACCAAGTCGATCGTGATCACCCCGTCGGCGTGTCCGATCACCACCCGCTCGCCGCCGCTGTAACTGGACAGCAGATCGAAGGCCAGGCCGCCGTCCCGGCGCCAGTAGGGGTCGACCGGCAAGCCGATGTCGATGAGCTGATAAACCAAGCGGCGCAACGCGACCGCCGTCGACGCCAGTTTCTCCACCGCGATGGTGTCGTCCGCGTCGGGCTCTCGGCGGATCAGCGAATCGGCTAGGCATCGCCCCTGCTCGCCGCCGATCTCCTGGTGCTCCGGGACTAGCCAGTTGCAGCCGAGGGTCGCCGACCTCGTGCACCGAATCCAGACCTCGCCGTCGACGACCGCCATTCCGGACGCGGTCGCAACCATCGCGCGGCTTGGCACGTGTAATCCAAGCTCTGCCGAGCAATTCGAGCACCGGCTCGACTCGAACGGGGCGAAGCTGCGACACACCGGGCAGGCGAACGCGTGCACCGAAGGCTCAACTCGGCTCGCGGAGAGGAAGGCCCGCGGCGCGGTAGATCGCGTCGATCACGGTCATGTTCTCGATCGCGTCTTCCGGCGTTGTCTTGACCGGTTCGCCGCGCAGCACCGACGCCGCGAAGGCGTCAAGCTGGTAGGCGTAGGAGGGCCGGCGCGAAAAGCGTTCGACGCGTCGCCCGTCGTGGGATCGGATCGTGAGCCGGTGGAAAAGGCTGGGCAACACCGGGTTCAGGACGCGAAGCTCACCGTGTTCGCCGACCACGTGCGCGCTGATCTGCAGCAGCTGCGTCGACCACATCGAACAGCGGACCCGGCCGGTGTGCCCGCCGGCGAACTTCACCTCAGCCGTCATCGCACGGTCCACCTGCGGGTCCCGCAATTTGGCCCGCGCGGAAACGACCTCCGGCGTCGAACCGCCGAAGGTGCGGACCATGTGCACCGAGTAGCACCCGGCGTCCATCAGCGCCCCGCCGGCAAGCGAATAGTTGTAGCGGATGTCGGAGAACCTCGGCAGGGGGAAGCACATAGCGGCCTCAACCCGGGTGAGCTTGCCGAGCTCGCCGGAGGCGATGATCTCCTCGACGCGCCGGGTCAGCGGGTGGTAGCGATAGTGGAAGGCCTCCATCACCACCCGGTCCGAATTGGCGGCGATCTCAGCGATCTCGCGCGCCTCGGCGGCGTTGGCCGTGAACGGTTTTTCGCACAGGACGTGCTTGCCGGCCGCCAGCGCGGCCCGCGTCCACTTCCCGTGCAGGCCGTTCGGGAGCGGGTTGTAGACCGCGTCGACGGCGGGGTCGGCGATCAGCGCGTCGTAGCTTTCGTGCACCCGCGGGATGCCGTGTTTGGCGGCAAAGGCCCGCCCACGCTCCGGGTCGCGGGCCGCGACGGCGGCCACCTCGACCTGGCTGTGCTGCTTGGCCGGATTGACGACGGCCAAAGGCGCGATGCGGGCCGCACCCAAGATGCCGATTCGGATGGGGTTGCCGTCTGCTGACACGGAGCCGACGCTAGCACTCGGCCGTCCGCCACGGCTATCGCCGAAATCGAGGCCGGTCCCCGCCTCTACAGGTCGGCGTCGAACACCGAGATGGGGTCGAGGACGACGCCGGTCTCCTCGACGTAGCGATCCCAGAGCGACAGTAGCTCGGCCAGCTTGTCGGGCTGCGCGGCGGCCAGGTCCTCGATCTCGCCCGGGTCGCCGGACAGGTCGTAGAGCTGCCAGGCGCCGGGACCGTACGGTGCCGGCAGATAGACGGCCTTCCAGTCACCCTGCCGAATCGCCCTGCGCCCGAACAACTCCCAACCGGTGCCGGTGTCCGCGCCGTGCACCGCCTCGGCGTCGCCCGACAGGTACGACACCAGCGAACGGCCCCGCATGGGTTCGACATCGCGGCCCCGGTAGCTGGTCCCCGGGTGCGCGACGCCGGCGAGCTCGAGCACCGTCGGGGCGATGTCCATGACCGTCGTGAAGGCCGTGCCGATTTCGGCCTGGCGCGCAAAGCCGGGCCAGGTGACGAACCCGACCACCCGGATCCCGCCTTCGGTGGTGAACGCCTTGTGCAGGCGCGACGGCGCGGTGGCCGCTTGCGCCCACCGCGGGCCGTACCAGATGAACGAGGTGGGGCCGCCCAGGTTGTCGAGGCTGTTGTCGCAGTACTTTTCGATCTGCGCGACGATTTGGGCGCCGCGCAGCGGCATCGCCTCGACCATCGCGCCCTCCGCGCCGTTGTCGGACAGGAAGATCACGACGGTGTTGTCCAGTTCGCCGGTGTCGGCAAGGTAGTCGATGACCCGGCCGATGTTGTGGTCCATCCGGTCCACCATCGCGGCGTAGACCTCCATGCTGCGGGCCGAGCGGGCGCGCTCGTCGTCCGTCATGTCGGCCCATTCGGGGGCGCCGTCGGCCACGACGGGGTGCGCCTCGACGTCGGGCGGGCACAGGCCGAGCTTCTTCAGCGCCGCCAGGCGGGCCTCCCGCAATTCGTCGGGCCCGGCGTCGTAGCGGCCGCGGTAGGTCGCGATGCACTCCGCCGGCGCCTGCAACGGCCAGTGCGGGGCCTGAAAAGGCAGGTAGGCGAAGAACGGGCGGTCGTCATCCTCGGAGCGCTCGCGGAAGTAGCCCAACAGCGTGTCGACATAGGAGTCGGACGAGTAGAAGTCAGGAGAAAAGGAGTCGACGGTGACGAATTGGTCGTCCTCGGTGTAAAGCGTTGCCACGGGCGAGAACCCGCCTCCGGTGGCGGGCCCGTAGTGGCTGGCGCCCGCCGGCAGCAAGGCGAACGAGCGCTCGAATCCGCGCGCCCACGGCGACCTTTCGATCGTGTCGCCCAGGTGCCACTTGCCCGACATCAGCGTCAGGTATCCGGCGTCGCGCAACAGCTCGGGCAGGGCCACGACGCGGTCGTTCAGGTAGCCCTCGTAGCCGGGGGCGCCGCGGAACTCGGGCATCGCCACCTCGAGCATCGTGCCGATGCCGGCGAGGTGGTGATCGGTCCCGGTCAGGAGCATCGCTCGGGTGGGCGAGCAGGCCGGGGCGGAGTGGAAATCGGTGAACCGGACGCCGGCGTAGGCCAGCCGGTCCAGGTTCGGCGTCTTGATCTCGCCGCCGAACGCGCCGATGTCGGAATATCCGAGGTCGTCCGCCACGATTACCAGAAAGTTGGGCCGCTTCACGGTGAAGCATCCTGTCAGGTCCGGCGCCGGGATGGAATGGCAATGCCTCGCCGATATTCTCAAGGGATGCTGGAACAGTTCGGAATGTCCATTCCCCTGGTCGCCGCCCCGATGGCGGGCGGACCGACCACGCCGGCGATGGTGTCGGCCGCGACCCAGGCCGGCGCCCTGGGCATGCTGGCGGCCGGGTACAAACCCGTGGATGCCGTCGAAGCCGAGATCAAGAAGGTCCGCGCCGAGGGAATTCCGTTCGGGATCAATGTCTTTGCGCCCAATCCCCTGCCCGTCGACCCCGACAGCTACCGCGCCTACGCCGCGATCGTCCAGCAGGAGGCCGACCAGTTCGGTCTGACGCTTCCCGCCGAGCCGATCGACGACACCGACCGGTTCGACGAGAAGATCGCGCTGTTGCTCGACGACCCGGTGCCGATGGTGTCGTTCACCTTCGGGATACCGCCGGGCGACGTGATCGCCGCCCTGCGGAAGGCCAATACCGTTGTGGTGCAGACGGTGACGACGCCCGACGAGGCGGCGCAGGCGCGCGACGCCGGGGTGGACATGCTCGCCGTGCAGGCGGCGACGGCGGGCGGGCATTCGGGCACGCTCTCGCCGCCTAAGCCGCTGACACCCGTCCCGATCGTCGACCTCGTCGCGCAAATCGTCGCGACGGTGCCGCTGCCGGTGATGGCCGCCGGCGGGCTCGCCACCCCAGAGGCGGTGGCCGACGTGATCCGCGCCGGCGCCGCGGCGGCCGCGGTCGGGACGGTTCTGCTACGCGCCACCGAAAGCGGCGCCTCGGCCACCCATCAGGCGGCGCTCACCGATCCCGCCTACACGGAAACCGTGATCACCCGGGCCTTTACCGGGCGCCCGGCCCGCGGCCTGCGCAACGCGTTCATCGACGCTCACGAGGCGCAGGCGCCGCTCGGCTATCCGGCGATTCACTACCTCACCAGCCCGATGCGCAAAGCCGCCGCCGCGGCGGGCAAGCCGGACTACGTCCACCTGTGGGCGGGCACCGGGTATCGGCACGCCACCGCGGAGCCCGCGGCCGACATCCTGCGGCGGTTGGCCTCCGACCTGTAACCGGTACGGGCCGGTCGCAGAATTTAGTTGCTCAGGTACAAGTACCAGAGGCCGTCAGCATGCTGCTGGCAGGAGAAATGGGTGAAGGTGCCGGGGTGGTTGACCTCGACGTGGGGGCCGTCCACCTCGCACGCGGCCTGCGTCGCATAGTTTCCTTCGACCTGGATTTCCTCGGCGTTGCTGACACCTACGCCGATGGTCATCAGGCCACAGAACGCCAGAACACCGGCGGCAACGGTCTTCCTCATCGGGCACCTCCCATTCACTCCCGCCGCTGCGGCGGAGATTCAGCGGTTCGCTGATGGCCCGACGTTAGCCAGCCGTGCCGCTTTTCCGCTCAGCAAAGGAAAAGAATTTGCACGGACATAACATTCGCGTCCCCTGCGTGGCACTCAACTGGCCGCGTCGCGGGCGGGCCGGTGCCCCATGGACACCACGCGGTCGATAGCGTCGCTGACGCAGTCCGCGTCCTCCTCGAGGAGCATGTGCCCGGCGGTGGGCCGGTGCACGTGGGTGGCACCCGGGATGGCCGCGGCCAGTTCGCGCGCGTGCTCGGCCGGCGTGGTTCGGTCCGCTCCGCCGCTGATGACGACCGTGTTGGCGGCGATCGCGGTCAGCGCGTCGTATTGGTCGTATTGCTTCAGGCTGGGCAGGAAACCGGCCGCGGTCGTCAACGAAATCGTGCGGATGGCGGATTGCGTGACCGACGCGGCACCGTTGCGCTCGACGCCGGAATATCTGATGAGGCCCTCGCAGACGGGCCGCACCAGCCCGTTGATCGCCTGGTCCGTCGCCCGTCGGGGCAGATGGTGCACCAGATCGAACAGCGCTCCGGTGGCCCTGCTGGCCAGCAAGCGGCCCAGCCCCCGCTCGGCGAGCCGGCCCGCCGCCGTAGCCACCAGGACGAGGCCCTGCGGTTCCACCGGGCGACCGGCCGCGGGACCGCCCAGGTAGGCCAGCGCCGTCATCCCGCCCATCGAGTGCCCCGCCAGCGTCAGCGGCCCGCTCACCCCCAAGACGGTCAGGACGGCGGCGAGGTCGGCGGCGAGCCGGTCGATCCGGTAGGTGTGCATGTCGGCGCCGGTGGAACGCCCGTGGCCGCGGTGGTCGTAGCTGATGATTCGCACCCGGTCGCCCCACCGGCGCACCAGGTGGTGGACCTGCAGGGCCCAGCTCGACTGCGTCAGGCACAGACCGTGCAGCAGGACGACGGTGTGGTCGCGGGCGCCGGCCGCGCTGTAGTCACGGACCGCGAGCCGGACGCCGTCATCGGTGATGACCGTGCGCTCGACATACCCGTCGCGCGGCGTGGGCAGTCGCTGCGGAAGCGCAGTGGTCGTCGCGCGGTACGCGTTTGATCCCGTCGTCATTTCCGGCTGAGTGAACACGGTGGGCTCCTGGTCGGTGTCGATGTCGAGGGGGTCTCGACACCTCGTTGCACTCGACGCTACGGAGCGATGACGGCGCTGACGCGCTTGTGCGCGATAGCCACGGAACAAACGATTTTGAGCTTTTGCGCATTCTGTTCACGGGGCGATCGCCGGCCGGAGTCGCCGCCCGAACGGCCTAGTCTCCCCCGCCGCCGTGTCCCTTGCCGTGGCCTTTGCCGGGGCCGTGCCGTGGCGGACCCGGCGGCTGTTCCGTGGGCGGCGGTGGGGGCACCGGGTTGCTGACCGGCACCGGCGCCGGCGACGGTGTGCTGGTCGTGACGGGCTTGGCGGGCGCGTTCGAGGGCGCCGGATCCGACGCGATCGCAAACGGGACGACGATCATCGCCGCCAGGACGGCCAGGGCGGCGAGCGCCTTCCTGGTGCGGCCCGCCAGCCGCGGACCGCGCGCCGGCACGGGCATCTCGAGCACCTTGGTCGCCGGGCGCCGCGGGGCGGCGACCGGCACCCCGGCCATCGGCGCCCCACGGCCGTGCAGGACTCCCCGCATTTCCTCGGCGCTGCCGAAGCGCTGCCGGGGATCCGGCGCCATCGCGCGTTCGATCGCGGTGATCAGGGCGGGATCCACGTCGGGCCGCAGCTGGGCGAGTGGCGGCGGCCGGTCATGCAGGATGGCGCGGGCCAGCGCGCCCATGTTCTCCTGCGGGAAAGGCCGATGCCCCGCGAGTGCCTCGTAGCCGACCACCCCGGCGGCATAAAGGTCGTCGGCCACGCTGGCGGGCTCTCCGGCGAGCCGCTGTGGGCTCAGGTAGGCAATGGTGCCGAAGACCTGGCCCGTTCGCGTGTAGGCGGCCTCCTGGGTCTTGGCGATGCCGAAGTCCGCGACCTTCATGGCCGCGCCGTCGGCGCCGACCAGGATGTTTCCGGGCTTGATGTCCCGGTGCAGGATCGCCGCGCGGTGCGCGGCCGTCAGGGCGGCAAGAACGTTGTCGAGCGTGGCGCGGACGTACGGGTGCGGGAGGGGACCGCGGGCTATCTGATCGGCCAGCGAACTGCCTGGCAACCGCTCCATCACGATGAAAGGTATGCCGTCGTGCTCACCGCTGTCGTGGACCGCCACGATGTTCGGATGGTTCAGCGCGGCGGCCGCGCGCGCTTCCGCGTCGAATCGGTGCCGAATGTCCGGCTGCGCGTTAAAAATCGGGTGCAGGAGCTTGATGGCGATGGGCCGGTTCAGTCGGGTGTCCCAGCCGTCGCGAACTTCGGCCATGCCGCCCAAGCCAAGCCTGCCGCGCACCTCGTAGCGGCCGGCCAGCAACGCTAGGGTGTTCATTCGCCTGCCAATCCCCACTGCTTTTGTCGACGACCGGGCGCGAAACGCGACGACCGACGTCCCACGTCGGCTACCCAAAGGCCTGCGGTTCAAAACGCGCGTCCGAGATCCAGGCGGCCAGGGCTTTTTGGGCATCGCGTCGATTCGGAGCGAGACGTTCCGTCCGCGACGGGCGTCGCTCCGAAACACTATCGAGCAGATTTTGTGGCGATCGACGCCGACGGTTCAAAAAGGGGGCCTGTCTTGATGGGAATAGCGACGTTCAAAACGGTTGCCGCTGGCGATGGTTCACCGCAATCCCCATCCGGATACGCCCTCTACCTGCTGGTGCACGCGATCGCGACGGCCCTGCTGCTGATCGCTTTGGTGGCCGCGATATGGACGTTCATGGACTGGGTCGCGGCGCCGCCGTGCGCGAAACCCGCCCTGGCGTCGGTGTCGTCGTCGGTGTCCTCGTCGGTGGCCGCGTCGCAGCGTAATGCGGCCCAAGACGATACCGACTGCCCCTGTCCGCACGAGCGGCAGCGCCGGAACGCCTAGAACGCGTCGGGATTGCGCTGTACCTCGGCCGGCACCGGGTGGCGGTACAACCGAGATGCGTTCTCCCAGGTGAACTTCCGGATCACGTCGGCGGGCAGATCGCCGATTTGTTCGTGGATCGTCTCCTGGGTGTGCGGCCAGGTGGAATCGCAGTGCGGGTAATCGGCTTCCAGCATGATGTTGTCCACGCCGATCCGATCGCGCTGCACGAACGACGATTTGTCCTCCACCGCGCAGAACCAGAAGTTTCGGGTGAAAACCTCTGCGGGAGTAAAGCTCTCGCCAAGCGCCTGCCAGGTGCCGTACATCGCGTGGTAGCTGAGCATGTGGTCGAGGCGGTCCAGCAGCCCGGCGACCCAGCCGATCCCGCCCTCCGACAGGCAGATCTTCAGGTCGGGGAATCTGCTGGGCAGGCCGGAGTACAGCCAGTCGACCGCAGCGGAAATGGCGTAGGCGAAGAACAGTACGCCTTGGACGTCCGGCGGCGCGTCGTCGGTGGTGGACGGAGAGGATCCGGAGGAGCCGATGTGCAGGTTCACGACGGTTTCCGTCTCGGCGCAGGCCGCCATGATCGGGTCCCAGTGGCCGGAGTGGATGCTCGGCAATCCGAGCATCGCGGGGTTCTCGCTGAAAGTGACGGCGCGAAAGCCGCGTTCGGCGTTCTCATAGATCATCTTCGCGCCGAGCTCGGGGTCCAGCAGCCACGGCAGCTGGCAAGCAATGATGCGTTCGGGATACGAACCCGCCCAGACCTCGAGGTGCCAGTCGTTCCAGGCCCGCACCGAGGCCAGCGCCAGGTCGCGATCCGTGGTGACCTGTTGCAGCCGCTGGCCGGCGAACCCCGGCAGGAACGAGGGAAAGTTGAGCGATGCGTAGATGCCGTTCAGGTCCATGTCCTTGACCCGCTCGTGGATATCCCATGCGCCCCTGCGCATCTCGTCGAACCGGACCGGCTCGAAGCCGTATTCGGCCACCGGCCGGCCCACCACGGCGTTGAACCCGACGTTGGGCAGCTCCCGGCCGTCGTAGACCCAGGTCTGTCCCCCGGTCCCGGTCTCCACGACCTTTGGGGCGCGGTCGGCGAACTTCCGGGGCAGGCGTCCGGTGAAGGTGTCGGGCGGCTCGACGATGTGGTCGTCCACCGAGATCACCGTGTAGCGGCGTGGGGCGCGGGGCGGGTCGGGCAGAAAAGTCACCGAGCGTTCGTCGCCGGTCTTCGCCGTCGTGAATTTCAGGTCGCCGGCCAGCTCATCGATCGATTTCACTCGTCAGTCTCCTTGCGGGGCAGCTCAATTGAGGACATCCGGATCGGCCTTGATGGTCATCCGGGCCGCCCCCGCCCAGTACACGTCGGCGGCGCGTTCTATCAGCGACCGCTGCATGCCGGCCATGTCCGACCAGTTCATCTGCACGGGTTCCCGGCCGGTGAGCAGGACGTCGTAGGCCAGCTTGCAGACCCGTTCGATCGATGCCGCCCGGTAGACGGCTTCGGGCAGGTTGCGACCCGTCGCGATGACGCCGTGGTTGGCCAGGATCGTCAGGTTGGCAGCCCCGATGCGCGCGGCGAGATCCGCGGCCCGGGCCGGGCTGTCGATTTCCCCGTCGTAGGACTCGACCAGGCACAGGTCGTCGAGGTAGAGCGAACCCGTTTGGTGGACCAGTTCGGGGAGCCGGCCCAGCGCGGCGAGCACGCACACGTAGTAGGGGTGGTTGTGGATGACGACGCGGGCGTCGTCGCGCACACGGTGCAGTTCGGTGTGGATGTGGATGGCCGGGGTGACGTCCCATCGACCGCGGACCACCCGGGCGTCGCTGTCCACCACGCAGATGTCCGAGGCGGTGAGCTCCTGCCACCACAGCCCCCATGGGTTGACGAACATGTCCGTTTGGCCGTCGAGCTGCCAGGTGATGTGTCCGGCCATGTTTTCCGCGAACCCGATGCCGGCGAGGTGCCGGAAGGCGACCGCGAGGGCCTGCTCGTTCGACAGGTCGACGCCGATCGGGGGCACCACCGACGGCGCCCAGACCTCGATGCCGCCTCGACGTGCGTTAGGAGCGTTCATGTTCGGCCTCCGTCCTGGTTCGAATATCCTCGCGGAGCCGGCCCTTGGCAATCTTGCCGCCGGACGATCGGGGAAGCTCCCCGACCACGATGAGCCGTTCGGGCAGCAGTTCCTTGGAGACGCCCAACGCCAGCAGGTGCTCGACGAGCTCCGGCAGGTCGATGGCCCGGGAGTCGACGAGTTCGGCGTAGAGGCAAACCTTTTCGCCGAACACCGGATCGGGCATCGCGACGGCCGCCGCCACCGCGATTGCGGGATGGGTGGTGGCGGCGTCCTCGACCTGGCTGGCGCTGATGTTCTTGCCGCCGCGCACGATGAAATCCGAGGTTCGGCCGGTGACGCTCAGATAGCCTTCCGCGTCGATCTCGCAGATGTCGCCCATGCGCATCCACCCGTCGGCGGTGAACAGCTTGTCGTGGTCGGTCCCGCCCAGGTACCCGAGGCTGGTGGCCGGGCCCCGGCAGGCGGGCTGCCCGCGCCCCGTCGCGGTGACGTCCCGATCGCCGTCGAACAGTCGCACCGCCATCTCCGGGACGATCCGCCCGCCCGTGCGGAGCCGGCGTTCACGCGGGTCGTCGAGCGTGGTCGCGCTGAGCAACCCGGTTTCGTTCGAGCCGTAAAACTGCAGGATCTTCGCGCCGGTCAGGTCCTCGAACTCCGCGGCGGGCCGGTACGGTAGCGCCTCGCCGCCCGCGAACACGACACGCAGCGAGCTCAGGTCGTGATCGCGGGAGGCCGGGTCCGCCATCAGCATCGTCAGCTGCGTGCTGACGCAACACAGCACGGTCACCCGGTGGCGGGCGATCGCCTCACACGCCGCCGACGCGGTGAACCGCGGCAGGATCACCGCGGTGGCGCCGAGATAGATCGGCGTGGTGTGGCTGGTCCAGAGTCCAAACCCGAAGGGCGTCGGGATGACCGGCAAGAAGACGTCTTCGGACGTCAGCGACCCGTTGGCGACGGCCTTCTGGTGAAAGTAGTGCCAGCGGTTCTGCGTGTGCACCACGCACTTGGGCAGGCCGGTGGTCCCGGAGGTGGAGTTGATCAGGAAGACGTCGTCGGGACCCAGCCGCGATTCCGTTCCCAGCGCCCGGGGCCGCGCGTCGACGTTCAGCCGCAGCGCACCCGGATCACCGTCCAGCACCAGCGCGGGCACCGGGGATTGGCCGGCCAAACCCGCCGCGGCGGCGCTCCGCTGCGGATCGCTGACCAGGATCTTTGGCCGCGAATTGCGCAGTATCGCGGCGACCTCGCGGGTCCCGGCCCGTGCCCCGATGCCTACCACGACGGCACCGCACCGCTCGATCGCGACGAACAGCACGTGGATGGCGGCGGAATCGCCGTGCCACACCGCGACCCGGTCACCGCGGACCACGCCCAGACCGGCGAATAGCTCGGCCAATTTGGTTGCCGCACCGTCGAATTCGCGCCAGCCCAACGACGTCCCGGGATGGTCCACATAGGCGGGGCGCTGCGGTGACGATTGGGCGTTGTGGCGTACCGCGTCCGACAGCGTCGCATCGGACCACCAACCGGCGGCGCGAAACAGGTCCGCGTCCTCGTCGGCGAATGCCGGCGAGCCCAGGGTTTCCAGCCGGCCGGCGCTCATCCGCAAATGATAGGAAAGCGGTTCGCCGTTTCGTCAGGAAGCCCGGCCGCTATGGATTCTGCGGGGCCGGAGCGTTGTGTTGGTCGCCGCCGGCGGTGCCCGGTCGCGGGTGCGGCGTGGGACAGGTGCGGTGCGGAATGCAGCCGCAGTTGAGGCCGATGATGCAGGCGCCGCCGCCGACGGGCCGCACCGTTATCGCGCCGCCACCGCCGCCGTCGGTTGGCGCGACGCTCGACGACGGGGCCGTCGCGCCGCTCGGCGACTCATCGGCGCCGGCGACACCCAACCCGACCGCGAGCACGAGGGCGGCGCCACCGCAGATCGCGGCCGCCGTCCTGCCCACGCGGTTCTTCATGGCCCTCAACTGTAGTTTCTTTTTGGAGGATGCGCATCGCGACAAGCGGAGGGCAACGGCACGATGAAATACTTACGGGCTTCCCGCTTATGGCCGGGGCTGCTGAGCGGCGCCGCCGCCGGGGCCGCCGGTACCACCGCGCTCAACGTGATCACCTATCTGGACATCGCGGTGCGCGGCCGGCCGACGAGCTCGACGCCCGAACGGACCGTCGAAGCGATGGCGAAACTGTTCGGCCTGACGGTGCCGGGATCCGGTGACGTGCTTGCCAACCGGCTGCTCGGCCTCGGGGCGCTGACCGGGTATGCCGCGGGGATCGGGATGGGCCTGATCCTCGGGCTGGCCTACGCGCTGGGCTGGCGCCCGAGCCTCCTGGTCTCCACCCTGGTCGCGACCGCGATCGCCCTCATCGGCACCAACGGACCGATGACCGTGCTCGGCGTGACCGACCCGCGAACCTGGGGCGTCGTCGGGTGGATCAGCGATTTGATTCCGCACTTCGGCTACGGGGTGGTCACCGCCCTGGTGCTGCAGTACCTCTGCCGCAGTTGGGATCGGTAGCCGCCCACCCGGTTTCCACTGGCCGCATGAAAATCAAGGTCACGGTCCTGTTGTCCGGCGCGCTCATCGCCCTGCTGTTGCTCGCGCGCTACTTCGCGTTGAGCCGGGCGGGGCTGCCGCTGGGGTGGATGCTCTACCTCGGACTGCCGATCACCGCGGGCGGCGTGCTCTTCGCGCTGCGGCTCGTCAACCTCGGAGCCGGATGGGGCGCCCGGGACACCAGCCAGCCCGCGCATCCGATAGCGCTTTCGTATCCGGAACCGCCAGTGCCGGTTTCCGAGCGCTTCAGGGAACTCGAGGCGCTGCGTGCCGCCGGTGCGATCTCCGATTCGGAGTACAGCGCGAAGCGCGCCCACATCATCTCGGAGATGTGAGGTTGCCGGGGCCTCGAACGTGGGGCCTACGGACGAATTCGCGACGTTTTCCGTACCTGGGGCCCACGTTCGGCGACCCCGTATTGTCTAGTCCGTGCTCATCGGGTTCCTGCTCGCGCTGGGTTGCTCGGTGTGCTACGGCACCGCCACGGTATTGCAGGCGGTGGCGACGCGGTCGGTGGAACCCGCCAGCAAGTCGGGTGTCGACGCGGTCCTGCTGATCCGGGCCGTCCGGCAGTGGCGCTACATCGCCGGCATCGGCCTTGACGTCCTCGGGTTTGTGCTTCAGGTGATCGCGCTGCGGTTGGTGCCGATCTACGTTGTCGCCGCGGCGCTGGCCGCGTCCATCGCGGTCACCGGTCTCGTCTCCGCGTGGGTGCTGTCGGCTCGCCTTTCTCGGGCCGAGTGGACGGCCGTCGGCGTGGTCTGCGTGAGCCTCGCGGTGCTGGCCTCTGCGGCCGGGCCGGGGCATTTTCGGCACGCCCCCGAGGGACTCGGCTGGGCGCTGATCGGTGTGGTCGCCGCTTTGTTCGTCGTCGGTGCCGCCGCGGGCCGGTTGCACGATCGCGAGCGCGCGCTTGCGCTTGGGCTTTGCGCCGGAAGCGGATTCGGGGTCGTGGAGATCGGCGTGCGGCTGATCGACGTGATCGACCCGACCAAGGCCGCCTTCTACACCCAGCCCGCCGTGTACGCCGCGGCCGGCGGCGGCGCCGCCGGATTCCTCTTGCTCACATCGGCCTTGCACCGCGGATCCGTGACCACCACGGTGGCCGCCATGGTCGTCGGTGAAACGATCGCCCCCGCGATCGTGGGCGTCGTCTGGCTGGGTGACTCCGCCCGTGACGGCCTCGGCTGGCTGGTGATCGCGGGATTCGTTGTGGCCGTCTCCGGAACACTGGTATTGGCCCGGTTCGGCGAGGCGCCCACGCCCGCCGAGTCCGGTTGAGACATTTCGCTCTAGCGCGGAACCTGTTCTGCTACAGCCGATATAGCGTCATTCATCCTCGGCCAAGTAACCAGGCGCATAGCCAGGCGCCACGTGCCTGGCGGATTCGCTGATGCCGATCCGGTTGTGCAGCCAGGCCAGCGGTTTGGGGATCCACCAGTTGGCCCTGCCCAGTAAGTGCATGAAGACGGGCAGCAGTACCGTGCGTATCACGGTGGCGTCCATGAGTACGGCCAGGGTCAGTCCGAGCCCAAACATCCTCATGAACGCCACCTGCGAGGCGGCCAGCGCGCCAAACGAGATCGACATGACCAGCGCGGCGGCGGTGATCACGCGCCCGGTACGGGACACGCCCAACGCCACGCTCACGTCGTTGGCGTCGCTGCTACGGGCCGATGCCAGCCAGTACTCGCGAATCCGTGACACCAGGAACACCTCATAGTCCATGGATAGGCCGAACGCGATGCAGAACATCAGTACCGCCGTGTTGGCGATCAACGTTCCGGTAGACGTGGTCCCCAGGGCGTCAAGGTGGCCCTCCTGGAATATCCACACCAGGGCACCGAACGTCGCCGTCAGCGATAACACGTTGAGGATCAACGCCTTGAGCGGCAGCACCACGCTACCGGTAACCAAAAACAACAGCACGAAGGTGACGACAGCGATAGATCCGACCGCCAGGGGCAGGCGCGAGGTGATGGCTTCGACGCTGTCGCGGTCGGCTTGCGCGAGGCCGGCGAGCTGGACTGAGCGGCCACCGGGGGGCGGCATCTCGTGTAGCCGGTCGAGTTGGGTGTCGGAGGCCGACGAATTCAACTGCGCGGAACTGACGACGGTCAAAAATGCACTGCCGCCGGTGATCCCAGTCGCGGCCTCCGGTGGCCCGACTTCGTGCCCACCGACGAACATGCCGACCGGATCGGCCACCGCAGACACGTCGGGCACCCGAGACAGGTCGGCGGCGTAGCGGTCAAGGTCGGCCGGATCCAGGTCGCGCGCGTTGGGGATGACGACCTGTATCGCCGTCGCCGAATCGTTGGCGAAACCGTTGCGCAGCTGGTCGCCCACCTGACGGGCGGACGCAGATTGCGGCAACAGGCGGTCGTCGGAATAGCCCCACTTCACGTGCAGGAATGGGAATCCCAGCAGCAGCAGCACGGCGAGCGCGGCCAGACCGATGGGCATCGCTCGGCGCATCACCAGCTTGGTTGACCGGTACCAGAACAGCTGTTCGGGTCGTCTCGGCGGCGGGTCGGGTCGATGCAGCACCCGCCGTGCCAGCCGGCGAACATCCAGGGAGTCCAGCCGAGGCCCCAGTGCGGCAATCGCCGCCGGGGTCACCATGATCGCCGCGAGACCCGCGAATGCGACGGTTGCAACTCCGGCGTAGGCGAACGATCTCAAGAAGTACATGGGGAACAACAGCATCACGGCCATCGATAACGCGACCGTAGTCGCGGAGAAGAGCACGGTTCGCCCGGCCGTGGCCATCGTCCGGATCAGTGCGTCGTTGGGAGTGGCTCCTTCGGCCAGCTCGTCGCGGTAGCGGCTGATGATCAACAGCGTGTAGTCGATGGCCAGCGCCAGGCCCAGCGCGGTGCTCAGGTTGAGCGCCAAAATCGAAACGTCCGTGGTGAAAGTCAGCAACCGCAGTATCGACATGGAACCGACGATGGCGATCAGCCCCACGGCGACCGGCAGCCCTGCCGCGAGCAGTCCACCGAACACCCACACCAGTGCGAGGAAGCTCAACGGGATTGCGATGGACTCCATCAACGCCAGGTCGCGTTGGGTTTGATCGTTAACCTGCGCGTAGACCATCGCCATGCCCCCAGCACGCACGGCGACCCCGTCGCGGTCGCCCCCGATTTGATCGGACAGCGCCTTGGCGTATTTCGGCGCGTTGTTTTCCCCGCCCCTGAGGTTGGCCACGATCAGGCCGGACTTGTCGTCCTTGCTGACCAGCCCGGCGGCGGTCTGTGGGGCCGCGGTCCACGGGGAGGACACGTTGAAGACGTAAGGGGATCGCAGCAGGTCGTCGACGATATCGGTGCCGACCCGACGCGCTTGATCGCTGCGGGCGCCTCCGGGCGCGGTCACCACAAACAACAGCTGCTGGTCGGTTTGACCGAACTTGTCGGCCAACAGCCCGCTCGCCTGCGCCGACTCCGATCCCGGATCCCGCAAGCCGCCTACCGAAAGGCTTTGGACGACCGGGATGCCAAAGGCCGCCGCACCGATAAAGATCAGCACGGCAACGGCGATGACCCGCCGCGGCGCGGCGATCGCCAACAGCGTGATCCGGTGCAGCATGTAGTGTCCTTCCGAGGTTGTCGCCCGGACTTCGCCCGACGTACCATCCTTACGCGAGTAACATGAGTACACGCCGATGGCGCTCATATTAAACGGGAGTACACATGGACGCAGCCGAAGGTGCGGAGAAGGGAAACCTGGCTGCCCGTCTCGACAAGCTTTTCGAGGTGATGCGTCGGCCGGACACGCCGCCACTGTCGAATGCCGCCGCCGCGGCCGCGATCACCAGCCAAACCGGTGTCTCGATCAGCGCGGCTTACCTCTGGCAACTCAGGAGTGGACTGAAGGACAACCCAACGGTCCAGCATTTGCGCGCCATCGCCGAGTTTTTCGGGGTACCGGCCAGTTATCTCGTTGATCGTGATCCGAACGCACAGATCGACGCCCAACTCAATCTCCTGCAGGCGTTGCGTGACAACGGCGTACGCGACTTGGCGATGCGTGCGAGCGGCCTCACTCCGCAGGCGCTCAACAGTGTGGCCCTGATCCTTGACCGCGTTCGCGAGCTCGAGCGGCTTCCGCCGATCGCGCACCCAGGCGGCGGTGAGGCGGAGGCGTAAATGACACTTTCGAATGGTGACATCTTGGCGCTGGCACGCCGCCAGCCGATCCCGGTCCCCTGGGACAGGGATGTCTTCATCCGCGATCTGGCTGAATTGCGCGGCCGCCCAATCAGATTAATCGCGACCGACACCGCCGCTCTGGCCGACAGTCCATGCGGCTTGTGGCTGGCTCGCGACAACGACGACCTGATCCTGCATGAGATCGGGACCACCGACTATCACATCGACCAGATCGTGGGCCACGAGATCGGGCACATGCTCCTAGGTCACCAGCGAAGTCCTGCTTTCGGCGCAGACAAGGCGCGCGAACACGACCTGTGCCGCCAGATCCTTCCCGACATCGATCCTCAAACCGTGCACGCGGTGCTCGGACGCAGCAATTGCGGCAGCGAGCAAGAGCGCGATGCCGAAATGTTCGCTTCCCTGCTGATGATCGCCGCCGCCGAAGCCAACGAACGCTCGTCGATGATGATGCGTAGCGCCTTCTTCCATCGGCGATGACCTCCACCGTCCCAGGCTTCATCGCCTGGCCCGTGATCATCGCCATGGCGGTGCTTCTCGCCGCGCGCTTCCGCTGGTGCAGGACGAACCTCTATGAGAGGTACTACACCAATCTGATGGCTTGGGTCATGCTGGTCCAGCTCCTGCGCGAGCGCGACGTAGAAGTCATGCTGTCCAAAAGCGCCCTGTTGACTGTCACCACCGCCCAGCAATTGTCTTCCGTGGCAATGATTTTCGCCGCCACCGAATTCATTGGCTTCACGATGTTGTCGGCTCGGCCCTCACCGGCCGAAACGCGCCGGGGTCACCGCTATTACCGCCTGGCCGCGGTCATCTTGTCCGTGGCATACCTGGTCGCGGCCACCCGTGCCCGCGTCGCCGGTCAAACCCTTGAAGTCGCAGGCGGCTGGGACGGAGTCTTGGCCTGCAGCTTCTATACGGCCATGATTCTCCTTCTGGCGGCTCGGGCCATTTGGATGTTCGCAGCTGAGCTGCGAAAGAGCACCCAGAAACGTGACCTCAGCCTCGCCGTCGGCGGGCTACTGGCCGGTGTGCTGACCGCAGCAGCCTGCCTAGAAGTGCCTGTCTCCGCCGCGACCGATCAGCTCGGCTGGACCGACACGCTGGGGTTCCGGCTGCGGTCGCACGGCTTTGAGGCCTTCTGCATAGCACTCATCGTGTATGGCTTCGGCGCTCTTCCGCTCGTAGCGCGAGTGCTGCGTTACCTAGGACTGGATCCCACCAGCCGCTCCTGGAAAAAATTGGCCGCCTTAAGGGCAAGCATGACAACGGTGGTCCCGGAAAGCAGTTTCAACCTCGACCACGGCAATTATCGGTTTCAAAAAACCACCCTGCAGCTACACCAAACCATTATCGAAATCCGAGACGCGATCCTGCACCTGCGTCCGTATTTCCGCGACATAGCACCGCACGAGCTGGCCCGGTTCCACCGGACGAACTCCGTGCCAACCGCCGAACACGACGCGGCGGCGCAAACCTTACAACTGGCTCACGCCGCCAGAGCCAAAACCGCGGGCGCCACGCCCGGTTCCCCCGACGTGGCAGCGATCCTGCGCTCCCGAGCGACAACCCTCGACGAGGAGGTCACCGAATTGTTGACCCTGGCGAAATGGTGGAAGCCCGCCTTGGCGGCCACCGAACAGTTCAGCGAGATTGCGCCCACGCCCGCCGAGTCCCGTTAAGTCAGATCGTCACGCTATAGCTAGTGCCGCGCGGTTCACGTGCCCACAGCACCCCGCCCTGCGCGGTGATGCCGGCGGCGATCAACTCCCGCTTGAGGATCTTGTTGGTGGCCGTCGCGGGCAGGTCGTCGTTGATGCGGACGTAGCGCGGCCACGCCTTGGGCGACAGGTCGGGCTGCGCGGCGAGGAACTTCTCGAAATCGGTGGGCTCTAAGGGGGTTTCGTCACGGAGGACGAGGGCCGCCATCACCTGGTCGCCGACCCGCTCGTCGCGCACGGCATAAACGGCGACCTGGCCGACCTGCGGCAGCCTTTCCAGGATCCGCTCGATCGGCGCCGCCGCCAGGTTTTCGCCGTCGACGCGCATCCAGTCCGCGGTGCGCCCGGCCAGATAGATCCAGCCGTCGGCGTCGCGGTAGGCCAGGTCGCCGGACCAGTACATGCCGTGCCGCAGCCGCTCGGCCGTCGCGGCGGGATCGTTGTAGTAGCCCGCGAACGGCCCGGCGCCCTGGGTGTTGACGAGCTCGCCGACGGCGTCGTCGAAGTTGGTCAGCGCGCCGTGCTCGTCGAACTGCGCGACGGCGCACTCTTGCAACGTGTTCGGGTTGTGGATGCTGACGCCTGGGTAGGGTTTGCCGATCGAGCCGCGCGGGGCGCCGTCCTCGCGCACGACGATCACCGCGAACTCGCTGGAGCCGAAGCTGTCGATGACTCGGCATCCGAAACGCCTTGCGAATTCGTCGATGTCGCGATCCGTCGCCTCGTTGCCGAACGCGATCCGCAGCGAGGTGTCGGCGTCGTCGGGACGCTCGGGCGTGGCAAGGATGAGCGCCAGCGGCTTGCCGACGTAGTTCAGGTAGGTCACCCGGTAGCGGCGCACGTCGTCGATGAAGCGCGACGGCGAGAACTTGGCCGGCACCATCGTGGCGCCGCTTCCGATGGCGACGGCCCATCCGGCGGCGATGCCGTTGGAGTGGAACAGCGGCATGGCCAGGTAGCAGACGTCCTGGGCGGTGACGTCGTACTGCCAGATCAGGCTGGTCCCGCACATGATCGCCATGCCGTGCGCGAATCGCACGGCCTTGGGGGCGCCGCTGGTGCCGGAGGTGAAAATCATCATCAGGGTGTCCGCGGCGGTGACCTCGCGATGCGGAACGAGGGCCGGGGCCGCGGCCACGGCGTCGGCGTAGCGCGTCGAGCCCACGTCGATGACCTGAATGCCGTTGAGCGCCAGGCCTTCCAGCAGATTCAGGTGCTCGCGGTCGACGAGGAGGATCTGGCAATCGGAGCGGCGGATGTCGGCCAGCAGGCCGGCCCCGCGCCGGGTGGTGTTGATCCCGCACAACACGTAGCCACCCAGTGCGGCGGCCGCCATCGCGCGCAGCATTGCCGGAGAGTTGGTGAGCAGCGCGCCGACATGCAGCGGACGCGCCGGGTCGGCGAGGCCGATGAGCGCGGCCGCCTCGGCCTCGGCCTCGGCCAGGTGTTGGCGCCAGGTCCACGTCTCCGCGCCGTGGACGACCGCGGGAGTCTCGTCGTCCCGGCGCCTGCGCAGCAGCTGCTGCACTGTCTCGATCATCGGGTGGTCAGCCTCCGCCGCTGGTCCGGTCATGCCGGCCGGTATTTCAGCAAGGTGATTCCGCCGTCAAGGTCGTAGAACACGGGCGTGACCCGCATTCCGATCCGAATGTCGGTCGGGTCGACGTCCACCAATTCGGTGCTGATCCTCGGCCCGGCGTCCCACTGGACCACCGCGGGCAGCTGGGGCACCGCGTCCGCCCAGGGTGGACCGGTGGGCCGGCGCGCGACGGTGAACGTGTACAGCGTTCCCGCGCCGTCGATTTCGCGCCACTCCAGGTCGTCGGCGAGGGTGCCGGGTGCCAGCGTGCGCGGATAGAAGACGTGGCGCTGCAGCGACGGCGAGTACTGCACCAGGATCCGGTGCTGGGCCAGGGCGTCCCAGAAGGGCCGGGAGACGGGCGTGGGTTCGGGCAGGGGATATTCGGCGGTCACGCTAGTCCCCCCGGATCAGCAGTGCGACCTGCTCGCTCATGATTCCGCCGTTGCCGGTGACGAACCCGACGTCGCAGTCGGGCACCTGCGCGGCACCGGCCCGGCCCATGATCTGGCGCGCGCCGTCGACGACGTGGTGCATGCCGCCGGCCATCCCGGCCTGACCGAAGGACAGCTGACCGCCCGCGGTGTTGAGCGGAAAGTCGCCGCGGTAGGTCAGATCTCGGTCGGTAATCCAGGACATGCCTTGGCCTTTGGCGCAGAAGCCGGCGTCCTCGAGGCTCATCAGCACTGTGATGGTGTAGCAGTCGTAGATCGAGGCGACGTCGACATCGGAGCGGCTCAGCCCCGCCATCGCGAACGCCCTGTCGGCGGCGCGCGCGATGGGCGTACGCATCAGGTCCTCGGCGTAGGTCGGCGTCTTGAACGCGATGTGTTCACCAAAGCCCTTGATCCACACGGGGCGGTGCCTGCCGCGGCGCGCGATGTCGGCGTTGGCGACGAGGACCCCGGCGCCTCCGTGCACCCGCATCACGGTTTCGAGCATGTGGATGGGATCGGCGATCATCGGGCTGGACAGAACGTCGTCCACCGTGATCGGCGTTCCGTGGAACACCGCGCCCGGATGCGCGCACGCGTTGGCGCGCTGGTCGACCGCGATCTTGGCGACGGCGGCGGCGTCGTAGCCGAACTCGGCCGCGTAGCGCTTGGCGATCTGCGCGTACGGGGCGTTCTGGCCGACGTTGCCGTACGGAATTTCGAACTCGGCCTGCGGCGAGCCGTAGCTGTTCGACGACGCCCCATACCAATTCGGCGCCGGAGGCGGGCGGCGTTGGGATTGCGGCAGCGACGAAGATCCCGGGACGACGGCCAGCGCCGCGTCGCAGATGCCGAGCTCCACGGCCGCCGCCGCCCGCCACACCATGCCCGCCGAGGTGGCTCCCCCAAGATCCACTCGTTCACCGAAATCCAATGCCATGCCGAGGTATTCGCACAGCGTCGCCGGCGCGAACATCGCGGATTCGGCCACGCCGTGGGTGAGCAGGCCGTTGACGCGGGCCGGGTCGACGCCGGCGTCCTCGATGACCAGCTTCGCCAACAACGCGTACTGGTCGAGGGTGAACCGCGGCGGCCCGCTTGGGCGTTTTTCGGCGGGCAGCTCGGCGATCCCGATGATCGCCGCTTCCCCGCGCAGCCCAGTCACGACGGCGTTCCGCGCCGGGGCAACTCGACGGTCGCCGTTCCGGGCATCAGCACGGTGTCGTCTCGGTGGCCGGCGATCTCGAGATCCAGGAGTCCCGCGCCGTTTTCGGCCAGGCGCTTGCCCGTGACCTCACCGCCGAAGCTGAGCGGCTGGCCGGGGTATGCGACGGCCCGGTTCTGCACCGAGAAGGACACCAGACGGCCGCGTCCGCCGATCCAGTCGCCGATCGCGCGGGCCAGCAGCGCCGCCTGCAGGGGGCCGTGGACGAGCACGTCGTCGTAGCCCTCGACGGTGCGGGCCCACTGTTTGTCGTAGTGGATGCGGTGTCCGTTGTAGGTGGCGGCGCTGAAGAAGAACAGTTGCGTTTCGTCGACGGTGACCGTGAGCGTGGGCATCCGGTCGCCCACGGCGACGTCCTCGTAGAACACCTGGTTGGGTTGCATTGCGCTCCTAGGGCCGCGCGATCATCGACGTCGAGGCTTCGGCGACGAGATCGCCGTGCTGGTTGCGGTACACGGTGTGCCAGGTGACGAGCACGAATCTCCCCGAGCGGCCCTGCTTTTCGACGATGGATTCGATGGTTCGCACCATCTCGATCTCGTCGCGGTGGTAGGCCGGCAGGTGGAACGTGAAGCTCTCGCCGCCGGCCATCCGCTTGGGGGCGCGCGGAAACGCGAGGCTGCCCGACGCCGCGCCGGAGGATCCGTCGGGGCGCAACCCGTCCAGGCGCGAGACACCGAGGACCGCGTATTGCAGGAACAGCGGCGGGCAGACGACGTCGCGAAAGCCGTTGGCCCGGGCGTATTCCGGGTCGAACCACAACGGGTTGTGGTCACCGACCGCCGCGGCCCAGCGCTGCCAGTCGCGCCGGTTCACCTCGCCGGTCGCGGACGCGGCGACCGCGCCCACTCGAGACGCCGACTCGGCGTCGATCAAGATTTCCTCACTCATCGGCGCCCTCCTCAACGATCGCTTCCAGCCACCCCGCGGCGGTGTCGGCCCCGCCGCCGAGCGTCGAGCCCAGCCGCGCCCGTTCGCTCCACAGGTGCAGGTCGGTTTCGGTGACATAGCCCATCCCGCCGTGCAATTGGTGGGCGTCGAGGGTGATCAGCCTGGCCGCGGTGGCCGCGTGCATGCGCGCGATCGCCGTTTGCCGGGTGGCGACGTGACCGCGCGCCAGCCAGAACACCGCCGAGTGCGCGGCCAATCGGGCCGCGGCCAACGCGATGTGCATGTTGGCGACCAGGTGCTGGGCCGCCTGGAACGACGCGATCGGGCGGCCGAACTGGTGGCGCAGCTTGGTGTATTCGACGGTGAGGTCCAGCACGGCCTGCCCGACCCCGACCAGGTCGAGGGATCCCAGCGCCACCGCGGCGTTGGCGACGCGGCGCAGATCCCGCCGGTCGGCATCGCCGAGCAGCGCGCCGGCGTCGACGATCACGCCGTCGAAGCGCAGCGTGCATGCCCGGTGCCCGCCGGCCATCGCGAGCGGCTCGATCGTCAGGCCCCCCGCGCGCGCGTCCGCGACGAAGGCCAGCGTGCGTTCCCCGGCCGCGGCCGACACCACGACGACGTCGGCCAGGTCGGCGTCGGGAACGTAGTCGACGGTGCCGGTGAGCCGCCAGCCGCCGGTCGAGTCCGGTTCGGCGCCGAGCACCGGCGCGACGACGGCGGCGTCGCGGGCGTTCCACAACGCGGTGGTACCGCGAAGGCCGCCGCTCGTCAGCCGCGGCAGCCATTCGGCCTTGGCGCGTTGGGACCCAAGCCGATCGACCGCCAACACGGCCCCGATCGTGCTGTGCGCCGTCGTCGGGCACAGCGCGCGCCCCGCCTCCGCGTGGAAGACGGCGAGATCTTCCAGGGAGCCCCCGGAACCGCCGTGCTGCTGGGCGACGGCCAGCCCGAAGACACCGGCGTCGGCCAACGCCTTCCACAAGGCGGGGGTGCTTCGGTCGGCCCCGGGTTCGCTCAGGCCGCGCACCAGGCCGATCGGGCTCTCGGCCGACAGCAGCGCCCGCAAGGACGCGGCGAACTCGCGCCGCTCGGCGGTCGGCCTAACGTCCATACGACGGCATCCCGTGGCCGCGCTGGGCGATGATGTCGCGCAGGACTTCGTTGGTGCCTCCGCCAAAGCGCATCAACGGCGCGGCCCGATAGAGCCGCTCGAACTTGCCGCCCAGCGGGGCGGTTTCGCTGCGATGCGCCAGCAGGCCGTCCGGCCCCAGCACATCGAGCGCCAATTCGGCGATGCGCTGACGCAATTCGCTGGTGAAGACCTTCTCGACGCTGACCTCCAGGGTCGGGATGACCCCTCCATCCAGGATGGACGCGGCCTCGTAGCCCATCAGCGTGGCGGCTTCCACGTCGGCCTCAGCCCGCGCCAGGCGACGGCGCAGCGCCGGTTCGTGCGCGGGCACCGTCCCCTCCCGGCGCGGGCTGCGCGCCAGCTCGTGCAGGTCGTCGATGGCGCGGCGCAGGTCGCCGGCGTTGGTCAGCGCGCCGCGTTCCAGGTCGAGGGCGCCGGTGATGTAGGTCCAGCCGCGGTTGACTTCGCCGATCAGGTTGGTGACGGGGACGCGCACGTCGTCGAAGCGCACCTCGTTGGTGCGATAGCCGGACCACGCGTAGAGCGGGCGGATCTCGACGCCCGGGCTTTCGATCGGCACGATGACGACCGAAATCCCGCGGTGGCGCGCGGCATCCGGATCGGTGCGCACGCACAGCCATTCGTGGGTGGCGCGCTGGGCGCCGCTGTTCCAGATCTTGATGCCGTTGATCACCCAGTGCTGTCCGTCGAGGGTGGCGCGCGTGCGAAGGCTGGCCAGGTCGGTTCCCGCGTCGGGCTCGGAATAGCCTACGGCGCAGACCATTTCGCCCCTGGCGATCGGTGGTAGCCACTCGGTCTTGTTCTGCTCGGTGCCGTGGCGCATGATCATCGGAGCCACCGAGGTGACCGTCAAGTCGGGTCCGGGTACGCCCCAATATTCGAACTCGCTCATCAGCAGGTGCTGATGCAGGGCGCCGAGGCCGAGCCCGCCGTACTCGCGCGGCCAGTTGAGGCCGAACCAGCCCCTCTCGCCGATCTTGCGCCGGAACCGGGCCACCTCGCCGTCGGGATATTCCAGGTCGTGCTGGGCGAGTTCGGCCCGCAGCTCCGCGGTGACGTTCTCCTGGAGGAATTCGCGAACCTCGGTCAGCCACGCGCGTTGCGCGGCGTCGAGCTCGAAATCCATCCCGGCCCCTTCGCCCAGATGAGGTCATGTGCCCTCTCAGTGTGCTCAGCCACCTGCGTCGCCGCCAGACATCGGTTCCATTGACCGGGCTGCCGATCACGGCACGCTCGCTGACGACCGTCATTGACGCCCGTCAGCGAGAGCGGTAGATTCGCTCGCATGCCTGCGACGACGTCGGTCATGAGCGCACGGGAGGCGCAGCGGCTGCAGACGCGGGCCCGCCTGTTCGACGCCGCCGTCGCCGAGATCGCGCGGTCGGGATTGGCGGGCACCGACGTCGCCGCGATCGCCTCGGCGGTCGGGGTAGCGCGCGGCACGTTCTACTTCCATTTCCCCACCAAGGAACACGTGCTGGCCGAGCTGGAACGCGACGAGGAGTCCAAGATCGTGGCGATGCTGGCCGCCGAGCCCAGTGCCCCCGGCGACCTGAAGGCGATGCTGACGTCGCTGGTGCGCCAGGTGCTTGCGGCCGAAAAGCGGCTCGGGCCCGTCGTCTTCAGGGACATGCTCGGGCTGCACTTCTCACCGACGCGCCCGATCGAGGACGAACTTACTGAGCACCCGCTGGCCGAGTTCGTCATCGCCGCGATCGCCGAAGCGCAGGCCGCGCAACGGGTGTCGCCGGATGCGGACGCCGGTGAACTCGGCGTCATCTTCCTGACCGGGCTGTTCGCATTGCTGGTCACCGCAGCAACGGCACCGCGGTCACGTGCGGCGCTCCTGGATCGATACGTCAAGACCATCGCCAACGGAATCGAGGCATCATGACGACCAGTTCGGCCATCGAGGAATACCGGGACTTTCTGGTACGTCGGGACGGCGACGCGGATCTGCTGCATCGCCGACTGTCCAGCCGGGAGGAATTCTTCGGGTCGCTGGCGGCCAACCCGATTCGCTCCCGCCGGCACATCGATCAGCGCGTGTTCCTGCGAAACCTGCGCCGCCGCCGACCCGAGGCGGGGCTGCCCCGCGAGATGCTCTTCCTGTTGGCCACCGCGAAACTCAACCAGGCGGAGCGATTCGGCGTGGACCTGGGCGATACGTACGGACGGATCGGCGGCGCGGACCAGCCGCCCGAGCGGGTGTACCTGGCGCTCGAGGAGCACTACCACACACGGCTGCTGAGCTACGTGCTGGACATGTTCGGTCTGCCGTTCCAGGTCGTGGTGCCGCCGTTCGTAATGCGGCAATTCGTCAAGATGGAAGTTTTCCTGCCCGAGCGCATCGGATTCCCGTTCGTCGGCGCCGGAGAGATGGCGGGCTGCATCATGTTCGACGAGTTGCGCCGGGTTGGTGTCGAGTTGTTCGCCGACGAGCCGGACGTGGCCGCGCGGATCGACCGGCTGTACACCGAGATCCTCACCGACGAGCTCGGCCACGTCGGCTACTGCGCGGCGCGCTGCACCCGCTCCGAGCGGGCGCTAATGCGTTGGCTCTACCCAATTTTCGGTCGCCTGTTCGCCCGACAGACCGCGGAGATCAGCCTGCTCCTCGACCCGGGGAAGCTGCACGCGCGGCTGCGCGAACCCTTCGACGTCGACGGGCTGGCCGCCGGCGTGCCCAACGAGACGTTCGTCGCCGTGCGCCCCTGATCGGACCGAGGCGCGTCGCTGCCCAACCTGTTTCGAGTACCCGGCGCCGCGGTAATCCTGGTCGGATGAGTGACAGATCAGACTTCGGCACGTTCGGCCGGTTCGTCGAGACGCCGGTCGACGAGATGCCGCCACAGATGAAAGACGCCTACGACTTCACCCGCGAACTGCGGGGGCTGGTCCCCGGTCCGCACAAGATCTGGCTCGCCAACCCCACGCTGTCGAAAACGATCGCGCCGACCGGCGCCTACTTCCAACACGATTCGACGTTGACGAAGGCCGAGATCGAGATTGCGACCACCATCGTCAACGCGCGATGGCGCAGCGCATACGCCAATTACGAACACGAGATCATCGCCGAGCGCGGCGGCGGCCTTGACCCACGGGATGTCCAGGCGATGATTGCCGGGCTGCCCGCATCTTTCGATGATCCGCGCCAGCAGGTGATCTACGAGCTGGCGTCGGCGCTGGTCGCGGCGCGCGTCGTGCCCCTCGGCCTGTACCGGCGCGCCCGGGAGCTGCTTGGTGATGCGGGCATCGTCGACGTGGCGGTGCTGCTCGGTTGGTTCACCATGGTGTGTATGACGCTGGACGCCTTCGACGTTCCTGCCAACGCCCAGGGATTGGCGCAATAAGCATGTCCATGCGCCCGCTGCCCGCCGTCACGATCACGCCGGCCGCCTTCTTCCCGCAGTGGTACTTCCCGGAAAACCTCGCCGTGCGCGCTGACGGGTCGATTCTCGTCACCGATGTCGTGCATAAAGAACTCTGGTGGGTTGTACCCGCTGAGGCAGGAGCCGTCGCCGAACCCGTTCTGGTGCACACGTTCGATCACCCGGTCACCGGCATCGCGGAGGTGGCGCCCGACGTCTTCGTCGTCTGTCTCACCGAGGGTTACACCACTCATGAATCGCATTTGGCCCGAATCGATTGCAACGGGTGGACCCCTGGAGCGCCGGTATCGCCGGAGCTCATCTTCACGTTCGACGAACGGGTCCGGGCCCTCAACGGCAATTGCGTGCTCGGGCCGAACGTCCTGGCGATCGCGGACTGCTTTGCCGGACTGATCTGGCGCGTGGACCTCGCCGATGACGCCCGCAGCGCGACGGCCCGGGTATGGCTCGCCGACGACACGATGGGCGATGATCCCGACAGCGGCGTGCCCCCACCGCCGCAGCCGGGGATCAATGGGGTGCGTTACGGCGAACGGACCGGCTACCTGTACTACACCTCAACCGCGCAGCAGGTGTTCATGCGCGTCCCCGTGGATTCGTCGACCCTCGATGCGGCCGGGGCGCCGCAGTTCGTTGCCGCCATCGACAATGCCGACGACTTCTGCCTCGACGAGGATGCCGGATTCGCTTACGTCACAAGGCATCGCGCCAATACGATCGATCGGGTACCGCTCGCGCCACGGCACGGCAGCGAGGTCCGCCACATCGCCGGCGACCCGTTCGACGAGACGCTCGTCGGGCCGTCCAGTGCCGCGTGGGGGCGCGGGGCTAGGGACCACGGCCGGGTCGCCTACGTCACGACCGACGGCGGCACCACCGCTCCCCCGCAAGGCATCACGCGCCGGGCCGCGCTGCTGCGCGTTGAGTTGGATTACGTTCACCGGATGTAAAAACGCTGTCAATCTCCCGTAAAAACGCTTCGCCCACATCGCGGATACATGGCAGGGCTGCGAAGATTTTTCTCAGCCCCCACGCGTAGAGGAATGAAGCCATGCCCACCCTTGAGACACGCCTCCGCCAGGAGTTGCGCGATTGCGCCCTCGAGTTACGGCAACTCGCCTACACGGTGCCGCACGGGGTCGGCGAGCATGCCCTGCTTCAGCTGTCGGACCGCATGCGCGCCGCCGCCGAACAGGTGGTCCGCAAGGGCGCCTAGGTTGTTACCCCAGGGCTTTCAGTGTGAGCCCGGGGCTTTCAGTGTGACCCTAGGGTCACGACACGCCGCGAATCGTCGCCCTGGATACACACCGAAGGCGCGTGGGATCCCGATCAGCCGCCCCTGAGGCGGATCTTCCAGCGCACGAAGCCCAGGTATACGGCGCTGAGCAATACCAACATGCCCATGTCGAACCACCACGCGCCGGCCGTGTGACGCCAGTGCGAGTCGTGTGGCACTGACGGGACCTTGTCCTGCAGGCTGAGCAGGTCAACGGTGGACGCCGACGTGGCGAAGCCCCATCTCGCCGGTGTGGCCCAAGACATTTGGTCCAGACCGACCCGATCGGTCACGGGAATCATGCCGCCCGAGAACACCAGCTGCGACATGACCGCTACGACGAGCAGCGGCATGATCTGTTCGTTCGACTTGGCGATGGATGACAGCACCAGCCCGAGCATCGCCGAGGCGACCGTTGTCATGGCGACGTCGACGAACAGCTCCAGGTTGGGAATGCCCAACGCCACCGCACCCTGCGTCGGGCCTCCCTTCCCGACGATCGCGATGACGGTGACGATCGCGGACTGGATCACCGCGAACACCGTGTAGACGAACACCTTCGCCAACAGGTACGCCGACGTCGATAGGCCGACCGCCTGCTCGCGCAGGAAAATCGCGCGCTCGCCGATCAGATCGCGGATCGTCAGCGCCGTGCCCATGAACACCGCGCCGACGTTGAGCAGCACCAGAATCTGCCCGGGCTCGGTGGGCGCGGCGCCCATCGGGTCCGGTCTGCCGAAGCCCACATCACCGGGCACCGACATCGACAGCGAGCCCATGATGAACGGCAGCAGCGCCAGGAAGACGAAATAGCCGCGGTCGGAGACGATCAACCGCACCTGCCGCCGCGCGATCGTGGAGAACTGCCGGAACAGGCTGGTGTGCGAGGGATCGCCGATTTCGGCGGGCTGTTCCGCCGGCGGTGGCGGTGGGGGCGGGCCCGTCCGCGCCAGGTAGCGCGCCTTGGCGCCGTCGGGGTCGCCCGCGACCGTGCTGAAGATGTCGGCCCAGTTCGTGGTGCCCATCGCGGGACCGATTTGGCTCGGCGGCCCGCAGAACGCGGTCTTGCCACCGGGCGCCAGCAGCAGGACCTGATCGCAGACGTCGAGGTAGGTCAGCGAGTGGGTGACCACGAGCACCACGCGTCCGGCGTCGGCCAGCTGCCGCAGCATGGTCATCACCTGGCGGTCCAGGGCCGGGTCCAGGCCGGAGGTGGGCTCGTCCAGGATCAGCAGCGACGGCCCGGTCAGCAGCTCCAGCGCCACCGACGCGCGCTTGCGCTGGCCGCCCGACAGCTTGTCGACCCGGGTGTGCAGGTGCTGGGTCATCTCGAGTTCCTCGAGCACCCGCGCGACCACCTGCGCGCGGTCGTCCTTGGTGGTGTCCGGTGGCAGCCGCAGCTCGGCCGCGTACATCAATGCCTGCTGCACCGTCAGCTGCCCATGCACGACGTCGTCCTGCGGCACCATCCCGATCCTGCTGCGCAGCGAGGCGTACTCCGCGTGAACGTTGTGTCCCTCGAAGGCCACGGTGCCCTTGGTCGGGTGCGTGTAGCCGGCGACCAACCGCGCGAACGTCGACTTTCCCGCCCCCGACGGGCCGATGACGGCGGTCAGCGTTCCGGGCTGGGCGCCCAGCGAGATGTCGTCGAGCAGGACCTTGTTGTTCTCGATCGTCCACGTCACCCCGCGCACGTCGAGGCCGCCGGTGCGCGTCGCGGTCGCGGTCTCATCGCGCCGGGCCAGCGTTCCGCCGGCGAAAACGAGGTCGATGTTGCCGATCGTGACGACGTCGCCCTCGTGCAGCACGGCCGTTTCCACCCGGGCGCCGTTGACGAAAGTTCCGTTGATGCTGCGGTTGTCGTGGATCTCGGTCCCCTGCGGCGTCGGAATCAGGGTCGCGTGGTGGCGCGACGCCAGCACCTCGGGAATGACGATGTCGTTGTCGTTGGCCCGGCCGATCTTGACCGCGCCGGGCAGCGACACCAACCCGGTTCGGCCGGGCCGCAGGATCTTCATCATCGACGTCGCGATGTTCGCGGCGTCGGGCACGCGGCCGGTCTCCAGGCCCGCGGGCTCCGCAACGCGGCCCGTCTCGGACTCCGCCGGCGGCACCTGCATGGGTTGTGCCCGGTAGATCTTCGGCGCCTGCAGCGGTTCGCTGGGCGCTCCCGTCGGATGTCCGCCGCCGGTAGGCTGCCACGGCTGCGGCCCGGTGGGCGGATGGATCGGCTGCGGGCCGCTGGGCGGGTGGACCGGCCGGGGCGCGCTGGGCGGATGCGTCTGCTGGCGGACCGGGGCCGAGGGCGACTGCGGCGGCTGGCCCGGCCAGTGCTGCTGCGGCTGGCTCTGGGACACCGGGGCGCTCGGCGTGCTCGCGGTGTAAATCGGTATCGACGTCGTCAGGGGCGGCCGCCCGGCCGAACCCTGGTGGCGGCCGACCTCGAAGGTCAGCGCGGGACCGTCCGGGTTGCCAATGTTGACCCGCAGGCCGTCCTGGATGTCGACGACCGGCACGCGTCGGTTGTGCACGTAGAGCCCGTTGAGGCTGCCGTTGTCGATGGCGACCCATCGTCCCTGGTCGAAACGCACGATGAGGTGCGTCCGGGAGATCAGCGGGTGTGCGACGCGGACGTCCGCGCGAAGATCACGCCCGATTACGACGTCGGTGCCTGCTGCAAAGGTGCGCTCCGATCCCTCGTACCGCACGGTCAGCACTGGCGGGGCTGGTGGGCTCACGATGACCAACTGTATCGGCAGCGGGCCCGATTGCAGGCCAAGTGCTCAAGGCCTTTCACGACCCCGCCTCGCGGCCCGGGTACGCCCCCAGGGCGTGCGGCGCGGCGCGACAGCGACGGCCGGTTCCGCTGGAAGACTCCCGCACTGAGCAACTCGGGCGACGCGAAAAACGGCCCGATATGGGCCGCCCGATTGACTTCGATTCGGAATTATCGGCTATCCCGCCGCCGCCGCGACGTAAGGCACACGGTTCGCTCCGCCGGTGACTTCTTTGATGAAGTCCCCGACATATCGAATGGCCCGCCTTCCTTCCGGCAATACGTCGGCCGCCAGCGGGAAGTCGTGGATTTGGCCGTCCCACAGGTGAAGGTCGCAGCGAACTCCGCTGAATTGCAACCGTTCCGCCATGAGCTCGGCGTCGGGAAGCAGCAATTCGTCGGAGCTGGCGTGGATGGTGACCGGTGGCAATGCGGAAAGGTCCGCGTCAACCGGGGACTCGACGCGACGCGCGGACGTCCCGTTGCCCTGCGGAACGCGCACCTCGCCGAGGTACCGGGCGAACATCGAGAGCGCGCCGCGGGTGAACATCGAGCACCGCCGGGCGTTGCGGTGCCGCAGCTTTCGGGTCGGGTCCGCGTCGGTGAACGGCGAGATCGCCGCGATGCCGGCCGGCTTGAGCATGCCGGTCCGGATGGCGGCGAGGGTGGTCATGAACGCGAGGTATCCCCCGGCCGAGTCGCCGGCCACCACCACGCGGTCCCCGTCGTAGCCACGGTCCCGCAGCCAGCGCAGCCCGCACAGTCCGTCTTCGATCGCGTCGGCGATCTGGTGCGACGGCAGCTTCCGGTATCCGACGGTCAGCACCGCGGCGTCCGCCGCCTTCGACAGGTGGGTCACCAGGGATCGGTGCGTGTTGAGGCCGCAGGTGAGGAACGCGCCGCCGTGCAGGTAAAGAATCGCCCGCTGCGACGAGACGCCGGGCGCGCGAACCCATTCGGCGGCGCAGCCGTCAAGGCGCACCGGCTCGATGCTCGCCCCGGATGGGAAATGCGTCAGCAAACCCGCCAACTCGTCGACGTAACCCAGGGGCCAGTGCAAATTAGGCTGAATGGCCCACGCGCGAACGATGTTCTTGACGATAAGTCGACTGGCCACCGACACCGCAAATGATTGCGGACTGTGCCGATGATGCACCCGCCGGTTGATTGCCTGGCTTGGCAATATGCGGCGTCGATCTGGCTTCGTCAGCATTTGTATTCAACCTCCGTAGAGGTAAACCGGGTACCCGGCCCAATTCGGGAAAAACGCCCGCTGAATCCCCGGCAAATGTTGGCTTCCTCACCGTTTGGTGCGCCGGGAAGGTGGGTAACGGCGCCAGCTCCGCCCGGGTGGCCCAAGATATGAGCCATGGAAGAGGCAGTTCAGCCCGCCGCGCTGCTGGCCGGCAAGGTCGCGGTCGTGACCGGTGGCGGCGGCGGCATCGGCGCGGCAACCGCGCGCCTGTTCGCCCAGCACGGCGCCCGGGTGGTCATCGCCGACATCGACGCCGGACTCGCCGAGCGCGTGGTCGACGAGATCGCCGCGGCGGGCGGCTCGGGTCTCGCCGCCGTGACCGACGTTTGCGACGGCCTGCAGGTCAGCGCGCTGGCGCGGACGGTGCTGGATCGCTACGGCCGGGTGGACGTGCTGGTGAACAACGTGGGCCACTGGTTGCGCCACCCGGGCCACTTCGTCGACACCGACCCACAAATGTGGGACGAGCTGTACCGAGTCAACCTGCACCACGTTTTCCTGGTCACGCACGCGTTCCTGCCCGCGATGATCAAGCAGCGGGGCGGTGCCATCGTCAACGTCTCGTCGGTCGAGGGGTTGCGCGGCTACCCGGAGGATCCGGTCTATGCGGCCTTCAAGGCCGCCGTCATCCACTTCACCCGCAGCCTGGCGGTGCAGGTGGGCCGCGACGGGGTGCGGGTCAACGCGATCGGCCCCGACGTCACCGAATCGCTGCAGGTGCCCTACTCCCAGTGGCTCTCCGCGGACGAGCAGACACAGTGGCCGCAGTGGGTGCCGGTCGGCCGGATGGGGCTGCCGGAGGACCAGGCCCGCGTGATCCTTTTCCTCGCCTCGGAGCTGTCGGCGTTCGTCACCGGACACACCATCCCGACCGACGGCGGCACCGGCGCGGCGGGCGGCTGGTTCCGCTCGTCGCGCCGGGCCGACCGGGAGTGGACGAACCGTCCCGTCGCGCCGTGATTTCCCGGCGTAACCGACTCAGCTTCCGGGGACCGACAGAGTGGCCTGCTGCTCAACCTGCTGTCCCTGCTGCTCGGCCTGCTGGGCTTCCTGGAGGTCGAGTTGCTCTTGCTGTTCGGCCTGTTGCTCCGACTGCTGAATCTCCTGCTGGATTTGCAGCTGTTGCTGCAGCTGGGCCTCGTCGTCATCGCCATCGGCGGCGAAGCTGCGGTCCGCCAGGTTCACTGATGCGCCAACGGTTTTCGCGCCATCGGGTTGCGCCGAGTGGAACAACGCCAGCGTCGCGACCGTCGCGACACCGGCGAAAAACGTTTGAACGAACACTATCTGCCTGTTTGCCGCCATCCCGCAATGCTGCGGGATCGCGTTAGCTGCACGCTGGATCGTGGTTAGCGATCAGCTGTGAAATCGCACCGACCTCAAACGGTTTGCGCGGGCCGAAACCGGGCCTGATCGTCGATGATCGTCACCGGGATGCCGTTGAGGGCGCCGTTGCCGGACGGCTCGTCGAGGAACGTCGGCGGGGACAGCACGTTGGTGTTGGCCCCCGGCGAACCGTTGGCCACCGACATGCGGGTGCCCGGCTTGCCATGCCCCCAGCCGTGCGGCATCGACACCACCCCGGGCTTGATCGCGTCGGTGACCTCGACGGGCACCTTGATCTCGCCGGCCGAAGACTTCACCGTGACGACGTCGCCGTCGGCGATGCCGCAGCGGGCCGCGTCGTCGGGGTGGATCAGCAGGGTGCATCGGTCCCTGCCCTTCATCAGCGCGGGCACGTTGTGCATCCAGGTGTTGTTCGATCGCAGGTGCCGGCGGCTGACCAGGACCAGCGGCTCGGCCGGGCGCTCCATGCGCGCGGCGAGCCGCGGCAGGTCATCGAGCAGGTATTGCGGGGCGAGGTGGATTTTCTTGTCGAGGGTGCCCAGGATGTCGGGCAGCTGCGGCACCATGGGCCCGAAGTCGATTCCGTTCGGATTCGCCTTGAGCATGTCCAGGGTGAGCCCGCCGGGGTTCTTGCCGTACTGGTCCCCGAACGGCCCGGTTCGCAACGTGAGGTCGAGCATCCGCTCCGGGCCGCCGTGATCGTAGAGCTTGCGGACCTCCGCGCCGTCGACCCCGTGCGTGAAGGCCAGGTAGTCGAAGAACCCGTCGTCGATCGCGGCGACGTCGACATCCTCGGCCGGCGTCCCGGTGCACAGGCCGGTCAGCCGGATCAGGATCTCCCATTCGTGCGGGCGATCGCCCGGATCGAACACCGGGGCCGAGTAGTTGGCGATGCTGTGGATCGCGAAAAGCAGGATCAGGTCGTCATGGTGCGGCTGCTCGAGCGGGGACAGTCCGGGCAGGATCACATCTGCGTGCCGCGTCGTCTCGTTGAGCCAAAGGTCAACGGAGATCATCGCTTCCAGCATCGGCAGCACCTCGTCGAGCTTGTCGCCGCCGGGCGTCGACAACACCGGGTTGCCCGCCACCGTGATCAGCGCCTTGAGCTGACCCTCGCCGGGTGTGGCGATCTCTTCGGCCATGCACGACACCGGCGCCTGGCCGAGAACCTCCTTCGCGCCACGCACCCGCGTGCGCCAACGGCCGAACTCCGGGAGGCCGCCCTCCAGGCCGGGCAGCGGCTGCGTGGTGATCGACCAGGCCGCCGGCTTGGGGAACATCGCGCCGCCCGGGGTGTCGAAATGGCCGGTCAGAATGTTGACCACGTCGACCAGCCAGCTCGCCAGGCTGCCAAACTCCTGATTGCACAACCCGATTCGCCCGTACACGACCGATCTCTCGGTGCCGGCGAGTTCGCGGGCCAGCCGCCGAATCCGGTCTTCGTCGATCCCGGTGACCGCGCTCACCCGCTGCGGCGGCCACTCCGCGGCGACCCGGCGCATCGTGTCGAGGCCGTCGACGTGCGGTCCCGCGTCGACCAGGTCCTCATCGAACAGGGTGTGCGCCACGGCCAGCAACAGCGCCGCGTCGGTGCCCGGGACGATCGGGAGCCACTCGTCGGCCTGGGCCGCGGTCTGGGTGCGCACCGGGTCGATCACGATCACCTTGCCGCGCTTGCGAATCCCGTTGATCAGGCCCATCACGTCGGGCGCGGCCAGCAGCGAACCCTGCGACGCGGCGGGGTTGGCGCCCATGATCACCATCAGGTCGGTGCGCTCGATGTCTGGCACGGGGAAGTTCCACCACAGGCCGTACATCAGATGCGACGACAGGTTCTTGGGCCATTGGTCGACGGTGCCCGGCGAATAGGTGACCGGCATCCCGGACATCCCCATCAGCACTCCCGCGTACCGGGCCAGCGAAAACGAGTGCGCCAGTGGGTTACCGGTGTAGGCGGTGACGGCGCCGATCCCGTACTTCTCGATCACCGGCGTCAGCAACTCGGTGCACCGCCGAAACGCCGCGTCCCAGCTGACCTCGTGCCACTGCCCGTCGACTTTGACCATCGGGCGGCGGATGCGGTCGGGGTCGTCGTGCACCGCGGCCAGCGACACCCCCTTCGGGCACAGGTGCCCTCGGCTCCACACGTCGTCGCGATTGCCACGGATGCTGGCGACCTTGCCGCCCTCCACCTGAATTTCCAAGCCGCACATGGCTTCACACAGTGGGCAGGTGCGCAGATGCCTGCCGTCATCGCCGGTCGTCACCCACCCACTGTATTCCGCTACCGCCGGTAGCGGAAGTACCATCTTGCAGAAGGCGAACGAGAGGAATACAGGTGCAAATCAGCGTGAATTGCTTCCTCGGCGACGACCCGGAAGGGTCGCTGGTCGACGACTACGTATCGGAACTCGCGCAGCTGCGCGATGAGGGATTCCGCCGCGCCTGGGTGGCTCAAATGCCCTGGCAGGCCGACGTTTTGGCGGTGCTCGCGATCGCGTTCCGCGAGGTCGACACGATCGAGGTGGCGACCGGCGTGCTGCCCATTCAGAATCAGCACCCCATGCTGATGGCCCAACGCGCCCTCACCCTCAGCCTGATCTCCGGTGGCCGCTTCATCCTCGGGCTGGGCATGACCCATCGCATGGTCACCGAGGGAATGTGGGGGATCCCGTGGGACAAGCCGGTGCGCAGGCTCGGCGAATACCTCGACGGCCTGCTGCCCTTGCTGGACGGGAAGGACGCCAACGCCACGGGCGAGACGGTGACCACCCGCGGAGCGGTGCGGGTTCCCGGCGCCCCAACACCGCCGGTGTACATCGCGGCCCTGGGCCCGCAACTGCTGCGTCTGACTGGGCGACGCTGCGCCGGGACGGAGACGTGGATGACCGGACCCAAGACCCTCGCCGAACACGTCGGGCCCACGCTTCGCGGCGCGGCCGCCGAGGCCGGTCGTCCGGAGGGCGCGGTGCGGGTGGCGGCCTCGCTTCCGATCGCGGTCACCGACGACGTCGAGAGGCTGCGCGCACAGGCCGCCGAGGAGTTCGCGCTCTATGGGCAACTGCCGTCGTACCGGGCGATGCTCGATCGCGAGGGTTACCGCGACCCGCAGGACGCGGCCATCATCGGCGACGAGACGGTGGTCACCGAACGCCTCGACCAGCTGCGCGCGGCCGGCGTCGACGAGTTCGTCGCCTACGCATTCGACACATCGGAAGAGGGCCGGGCCCGGACCCGCAGCCTGCTGCGGGGGTACGCCAGCTAGGTCTTCGACCGGGTTGTCAGGACGCCCAGGGGCCGATGCCGCCGACCTTGTCGATGCGGATGCGGGTGAGGAATCCCGGCGGCGCGCCCTCCGGCGGGAAATTCATGTTCGGATCGCCCAGGACCGGGTTGAGCTCCGTCAGGAGCTCGGGCGCCCCGCCCTCGACGATTCGGGCGGTCCCGTTGACGGACAGGTAGGGCCGCATGCCCTGGCCGGCCTTGTCCAGCGCCAGGATCGTCACGGCCACGCGGGGATCGTTGCGGACGTTGCGCACCTTCTTGTGCTCGGCGAGGTGCGCGGTGACCAGTTCGTCCCCGTCGGGCGTCGACTGCAGCGCGACCCAGACCACGCTCACCTGGGGGCTGCCGTCGGGATTGATGGTGACCAGGGTGGCGTCGGCACCCTTGCCGATGAGATCGCGCGCGGCGTCGTTGAGTTTCATGCGTGCTTATACCGTCGCGCGGGGCGATTCATTCCCATTACATATCGGGCAAGAATGACATTTGAATCTGACCAGTTGGCTGTACAAGCGCCGGACGCCGCTCCTAGCGTCGTTCACGACATGACCGATCATCAGGAGCCCACCGGCATCGAGCACCTCCGCGGCGAATTACTCGATCGCATGGATGCGCAGCATTTCGACGACTGGTCCCCCGCGCTCTTACGCGCCCTCATCGCCGTCTTCGACCTGAACGGGGTCACACCGGCGGCCCATCGTGGCTTCCGGCCTCATCTCGTCAGGTAAAGGCCCGTCCGCGGTTGCACTTTCGCGGATTAGGCTCACGGCGGTGGAGATGTGGGAATTGGTCGCCCGTGAGCAGATTCGGGACACGCTCGCGCGCTACAACTGGTCGGGCGACGCCGGGCGCCTCGACGGTCTCGCGGAGACGTTCTGCGTCGACGGCGTCCTCGAGATACGCGGACTGGAGCCGCTGCGCGGGCGAGCCGCGATCCTGTCGTTCCTCGGCGGTGTCACGCGCAACGTCGCCCACGACGTCGACGTCAAGCCCGTCGTCCGGCACAACCTCGCCAACGTGCTCTTCACCGGGCTCACAGCCGACGAGGCGCGGGTCTCGTCCTACTTCACCGTGGTCACCCACATCGGGCTCGACCATTTCGGCCGCTATCGCGACGTCCTGGTGCCGAACGGCGGCACGTGGCTGATCAAGCACCGCAAGGTGTCGACCGACTGGGCGGCCCCGGATTCGGCCATGGCCCGCTGAGCCGGCCGGTCAGATGAATCTTGATGGCGATTTCGTTAAATGTATCGCCCAGATGTTTGCCAAATGCCGCCCAACGGCTACAGATTAGGGGTCACACCAACAGATTGCGGTCTGCTCTGATGCTGTAAATCATCGGGGCCCGGGGTTGACCGCCGGTCATGTGACCAGGGGTCACGACCGCGCGAATGGGATGGGCGGGGAATGCAGCGACTCAGCGGGCTGGACGCGTTCTTTTTGTACCTGGAGTCACCGACGCAGCCATTGAATGTTTGCTGCGTCTTGGAGTTGAACCCGGAAACGAAACCGGGCGGCTACACGTTCGAGGGGTTCCGGAAGGCGCTGTCGGCGCGGGTGGACGCCGTGCCCGAATTCCGCCTCAAACTGGCCGACAGCCAACTGAACCTCGACCATCCGGTCTGGGTCGACGACGATCGCTTCGACCTCTCTCGTCACCTGCACCACGTGGCGCTCCCCTCGCCCGGCGGGCCCAAGGAGTTAGCGGAGATCTGCGGGCACGTCGCGGGCCTGGCGCTGGATCGCGACCGACCGCTGTGGGAAATGTGGGTGATCGAGGGCCTGCACGGCAACGATGCGCTCTCGGTCGTCCTCAAGGCCCACCACGCGGTCGTCGACGGTGTCGGCGGCGCGAACCTGCTCGCCCAGCTGTGCAGCACCGTGGCCGACGCGCCCCCGCCCAAACCGGCGGAGCGCGCCGGCGTGGCGAGCCCCCTGCAGATCGCCGCGTCGGGGCTGATAGGGGCCGCATTGCGGCCGTGGCGGCTGGCCAAGGTGGTGCCCGCGACGGCGCTGACGCTCGGGCAAACCATCCTGCGTGCCCGCGGCGGTGGGCCCACCATGGCCGCGCCGTTCGCCGCGCCGCCGACGCCGTTCAACGGCTCGTTCACCCGGCGCCGCAACGTCGCGCTGACCACCGTGGACCTCGACGACGTCAAGACCGTCAAGAACCGGTTCGGCGTGACGATCAACGACGTGGTGACGGCCCTGTGCGCGGGGGCGCTGCGGCAGTTCTTGTCGGACCGGGGCGAGCTGCCGGACAGCCCGATGGTGGCCAGCGTGCCGGTGTCGGTGCGGGGCAGGTCCGACCGGCCGGGCCGTAACCAGACCACGTGGATGCTCTGTCGGCTCGAAACCCACATCGACGACCCGGCGCAGCGACTGGTCAGCATCGCCGAAGGCAACGCCTGCGCCAAGGACCACGCCGCCGCGATGGGCCCGACCCTGCTGCAGGACTGGACGCAGGTGGCCGGGCAGACCATGTTCGGCGCCGCGATGAAGCTGCTGCCGCGAATCCCGTTGCCCGACAAGCCACCCCACAACCTGGTGATGTCCAACGTGGCCGGCCCGCAGGAGCAGCTGTACTTCCTGGGTTGCCGGGTCGACGCCATGTATCCGCTCGGCCCGATCATTGCGGGCGGCGGGCTCAACGTGACCGTCATGTCGCTCAACGGCCGCCTCGGTGTCGGCATCATTTCCTGCCCCGACCTCGTGCCGGACCTGTGGGAGCTCGCCGACGCGTTTCCCGCGGCGCTCAAGGAATTGCTGGATTGCGTCCCGCCCGGTGCGGGCTAGCGTTCGGCGCGGTCGTGTGTCAGCCCGGCGGCTCCGCGCCGATCGTCAACACGGCGAGCCGGCACCCGTCCGGTCCCGCGCGCCAGGCATGGTCGACGCCGGTGACCACCGCGCTGTCGCCGACGGCCAGCGGGTGAGCGCCGTCGTCGAGGATCAGGTCGACCGATCCCGCGAGGACGACGTCGAAATCGACGGTGTCCGTGTGATGCATGGCGAACTCGGCGCCCGAGGCGTACTCGATCATCGTCCAGCGCACCGCGCCGGGCGGGACCACCAGATCGAGCAGGTCGGCGACCCGCCCGCCCGCCGCGATCGACGGCAGGGACGGCGCCGCGTACAGCACCGAAAAGAGCAGGCCGCCGCGACCGGCGTCCCCCTGCAGCGTGACGGCTTCGTCCCGCGTCGCGCACGACCGCCCCGACGCGTCGACGCCGGTGATCAGCAAGCGGCCTGACATGGCCACCGACTCTAGATGACCGATCGGCGGGACATCGCTCCCGCTCGCCGCGGCGGCATGGCAGGGTGACACCCGTGGCCAACACTTCTGAACTCGTCGAACACGACCTGCGCGAAATCGGAACGCCGAAGGGCGCATTGCGCTACTACGACCGCGGTCCCGAATCCGCGCCGACGCTGCTGTTCCTGCACGGCTCGGGTCCCGGGGTCACCGGCTGGCGCAACTTTCGCGGGATATTGCCGACCTTCGCCGAGCACTACCGCTGCCTGGTCCTCGAGTTTCCCGGTTTCGGCGTCAGCGACGACTTCGGCGGCCACCCCATGGTCATGGCGTTCGGCACCGTCGGCCCGTTCCTCGACGCGCTCGGTGTGGAGAAGACGCACATCGTCGGCAACTCAATGGGTGGCGGCGTCGGCATCAACTTCGCGATCCAGAATCCCGACCGCGTCACCCGGCTGGTGACCATCGGCGGCATCGGCACCAACATCTTCAGCCCCAGCCCCAGCGAGGGCATCCGGCTGTTGCAGGAATTCGTCGAGGACCCGACGCGCCAGCGACTCGTCGACTGGCTGAAGTCGATGGTGTACGACCAGTCCCTGGTGACCGACGGGCTGATCGAGGAGCGCTGGGCGCTCGCGACCGATCCCGTCGCCCTGGACGCCGCCCGCCGGATGTACGGCAAGGCCGCGTTCGCCGCCATGAACGCCGGGATGGCCGCGTCGGACCGGCCGATGCCGTGGGCGGTCATGCACAAGCTGACGGCGCCTACGCTGCTGACGTGGGGCCGCGACGACCGGGTGAGCCCGCCCGACATGGCGCTCCTCCCGATGCGCACCATCCCGAACGCCGAGCTGCACATCTTCCCGAACTCGGGGCACTGGGCCATGATCGAGGCCAAGCAGGCGTTCGAAAGTACGGTGCTGGCTTTTCTGGCTCGCTAGATGCGTCTACTGGCGTTGCGGCGCGAGCCGTTTCAATGCGAGCCCGCCTTCAAAGGGCCGGTAGCCGAAGGCGGCCGGGGCGTGATAGCCGGTCTTCTCCAGGGGCGTGTGCACTTCGGCCACCGTCGGGCCGATTTCGGCTGCGATCGGCGCCAGCGCGTCGAGGTCGAATCCGTACAGCCGACCGGCATTCTCGGAGAGAATTTTCCGGCATTCGTCTTCGGATCGGTCGTGCAGGGCCCACCGGATGGCCAGCTTCGAATGCGGAGCGAAGCCCTCCTCGTGGGGGTAGTCGCTACCCCAAAGTATGTGGTCAGCGCCCATGAAGTCGATCATGCCCGACTCGAAGGGCGTCAATTCGCTGGCGAGGTAGCAATTCCGCTGAACGTACTGCGTTGGTGTCAGGGTTAGCCCATCGACCGAGGACCCGCCGAACATGCCGTAGGTGCGGTTACCGGCTTCCGTTTTCAGCGTCGGCACCATCGCATCCAGGGTCATCAGCTGCTGTTGCACCCAAAGGGTCCCCTGCTCCGTAGGCACGAAGCGCAGCTCGGGATGGCGTTCGAATACTCCGGCCAATATCAGGTGCCCGAGGGTGCGCTGGGCCCACAGCGCCATCTCCGTGATGAGCACCGCATTCGATGCCGGCTGATCCATCGGCATCGCGGGACTTCCCGGTCCCCCGTGCTGCACGATCGTCAGGTCGAGTTGGCTGCACAATTCCCAGATGGGCTCGTAGCGGGTGTGGAACAGCGGAGCGACGTTGGGGTCGCCGGGCGATACCGCCGGCAACAGCACTCCACCAAAGCAATCTTTCTCCTGCCCCCACCGTATTTCGTCCAACGCGGCTTCCACGTCGTTGGGGAAGATCTGAATCAGCCCGCGCCGCCGCGCCGGCGCGAGAGAACAGAAGTCAACTTGCCAGCGGTTGTGCGCCTGCACACCCGCCCATCGACGTTCGAAGTCTTCTCGAGTCTGTGGCACCGAAATGGTGATGTTGGGAGAGGTCGGGAAGAACGGCGGAACGGTGTTCGGAAGCAGCAGCTCCGCCGCCACTCCGTCGTCATTCATCTCGGAAATTCGCAACTCGTCGTCCCAATTGCGCTTCGCGGTGGCGATGATCAGATCGTCGAATGGGCTCGCGTAGGTCTTGGCCCAGGCATCGAAGTCGTCATGGAACGCCTGAGGTAGATAAGGCTTGTAATCGTAGAGGTCGGCCCCGGCGTGGGTATCCGCGGAAATGACGGTGTAGCGGGAAAGAGTCTCAGGCGCAGCCATGAATTCATCTCCTCGACGGGAATGTGACTGATCGTAATAGTCCCCCCAGCCGATAGCTATCGAACGCTAGACGTCTCGTTCAGCGGGAGTCGGCCGCGTTGTCATCGTGGGGTGATGAACACGCCCTCGGCGGTGACGGTCGTTCCCTCGCCGTCGGCGATGTGGCCCACCGCGAACGTCTTTGCGCCCTCGATGCGATCAACGCGCGCTCGCGCACGTAGCAGACCCAAGGGCGTTCCCCGCACATAACGCAGGGTGAGCGTGCCGGTGTACGCCGGACGTCCCGGCCGGTGCGCGGTTGCGCCGAGGACGTGGTCAAGAATTAGCGCGCACACGCCGCCGTGAACGTGACCGGGCGGGCCCTCGTAAGCGGCACCGAGGGTGATCTCAGTCCACACTTCGCCTTCATCGTCGTGGTGTATCACCAGGGGCGGCGCGACGGGATTGCGTACCCCGATCGCGACGTTGCCTGACGCCATGGATTGTCCGTCGGCGGCTTCGCGCAGCCCGAACGGGCCGGGCATCAGCGCCGCGCTCAACTCTCCTACCGCGCAGTCGATGTGGGCTTTGGCCGCCGCCACGGCTGCGGCGTCCACTTCGGTACGGATGGTCGCATCGATGAGCCGGCGTACGGATCCGGTGAGCGCCTCGTACCCCACCGGCGTGCCGTCGCCCTTGTCATGAGCCACCACTAGCCACCCCTTGAATCAGCCCGGTCTGACGCGAACGCGCGTCACGTGCCGGTTTCACGCGACCGCTCGAGACTGGCGGATCCGGACAACCCCTCACTTCGGCCCCGCGCCCAGCGCCGGTGCCGGCGCGCCCTGCAGCCCAGCCGTCAGCAAGGCCCGCGCTCCCGGATCGCCATTGAGGACGCGACTGGTGCGTTTGGTGATCCGCCAGCGCCCATCGATGCGCTGCAGCTCGAAATGGTTTGCCGTCGAGCGCCATACACGGTAGCTCTCACCATCTCGGACCAGTACCAGCGATTCGGCGACCGCCACGGCCGAATCTTCCGTCACCGTCACGACGCTCGGCCCGATGAAGTGACAGCAACCATTGGCCACCAGATTCTGATGGGACGCAGAACTCACCATCGCATGAACGTCGTCCTGGCTGTTCATGTGCCAGCCCTCGACGTCGTAGGCGCCGTCGGTCGCCCAGAGTCGCGCGGCCGCGTCGGCGTCCCCGGCATCTACGGCCGGGCCGTACGACGCGATCAGCCGGGCGATTTCGCGTTCGTCCTCGAGCTGGCGAAGCCGTGCCGCAAGATCGTCGATATCGGTCATCACGCAGCCCTATCGTTGAGTGGCGCCGGCGTCTACCGGCAAGGTCACCGAGGTGATGTAGCGCGCCTCGTCGGATGCCAAGAACAACGCGGCGTTCGCCACGTCGATCGGGTCGATCCACGGAACGGGAAGCATGTTCATGTTCCGTGCCGCCTCGGCGAACTCGGCACGCGTCGGTGGCCGGTCCAAGTCGGGGCGAAAGGCGCCGCGCACCGCGTCGTTCTGGATCAGCGGGGTGTCGACGTTGGTGGGGTGCACGCAGTTCACCCGAATATTATGCGGCGCAAGCTCTTTAGCCATGCTTTGCATCAGGCCGACCACGCCGTGCTTGGCCGCCGTGTAGTGCGCTACCCCGACGAGACCGCGCAACCCGGCAATGGAATTGGTGAGGATCATCGCGCCGGCGCCGCGCGCAATCAGGTGCGGCGCACCGGCCCGGCACGTGTGCCAAACCCCGGTGAGGTTGACGTCCAGCATGGTGCGCCAGGCCTTTTCGTCCAGCTCGAGCGCCATGCCACGCGAGGTGATTCCGGCGGTCGCGCACACCACGTCAAATCCGCCCAACCGCCGCGCACCGCGGTCGGTGGCGGCCTGGACACCCGCGAGGTCCCGCACGTCGACCGTCTCGGTGTGCACCCGACCACCCGCCTCCGCGACCATCGCGGCCGTCTCGTCGAGGTCGGCGACCGTGCTGTGCGGGACCACCACGGTCTCGATCGGCCCGCACACATCGATCGCCACGATGTCGGCGCCCTCCTGCGCGAACCGCACCGCCTGGGCGCGCCCGATCCCCCGCGCCGCCCCGGTGATCAGCGCGACCTTGCCCGCCAGACGCTTGTTCATGCGGTGCTAAAACTCGACATGGACGTGATCAGTGAGCGGGCGCGCCTGGCAGCAAAGGATCAGGCCTTCGGCACGGTCCCCGGGTCCGAGAACGTCGCCACCGACCATGTCCACCTCCCCCGACACCAGGGTGGCCACGCAGGAGCCGCAGTGGCCCTCACGGCACGAATGCGGCACGTCGATCCGCGCGTCGAGCATCGTGTCCACGAGGGATTTGTCACGCGGCCACCGCAGCCGATGGACCTCGCCGTCCAAGTCGACCACGACGGTGGCGGCCTGAGGCTCGGTGTGCACTGCGATGTCACGTCTTGCGACTTCCGACATATCGCCATTCTTATGAGGCGTCTGGCCGCGACGACGGCTTGATTCCGATGGGCGGGAGGCCGCTGTCCCGGCGTCCGGTCACCGGGACGCCGCCCCTGCCTGCGCGCGCCACGGCCTACCGTAGGCACTTGTGAGCGTTGGCAGTGATCGGCGGGCAGCCCCGGAAGTAGATGCCGTTGTCGTCGGTGCGGGCTTCGCGGGTCTCTACGCGGCGCACAAGCTACGGTCGGACGGGCTGAGCGTCCGGGTGTTCGAGAGCGGGCCCGACGTCGGCGGTACCTGGTATTTCAACCGATACCCCGGTGCCCGGTGCGACGTTGAGAGCGTGGACTATTGCTATTCGTTTTCCGACGAACTGCAGCAGCAATGGGACTGGTCGGAGAAGTACGCAACCCAGGCCGAAATCCTGGCTTACATCAACTGGGTCGCCGACCGCCTGGACCTGCGCCGCCACGTGACCTTGAACGCGCGTGTGACGTCGGCGGTGTTCGACGAGCGGAGCATGCGCTGGACGGTGACCACCGACAGTGGCGAACGGGTCGATACGCGGTTCTGCATAATGGCGACCGGTCCCCTCTCGGCGGCGATGACTCCCCCGTTCCCCGGATTGGAAGGCTTCGCCGGAGAGGTCTACCACACCGCGTCGTGGCCGCACGAACCGGTGGACTTCACCGGCAAGCGGGTGGCGGTCATCGGCACCGGATCGTCTGGTATCCAGTCGATTCCGATCATCGCCGAGTCCGCGTCCCAGCTCTATGTCTTCCAGCGCACGCCGAATTACAGTGTGCCGGCCGGCAACCGGCCTCTCACCGATGCTGACCGCGCCGAGGTGAAGGCCAACTACGCGCAACGGCGGCGGGCCTCATGGCGCAGTTCCGGCGGCTCGCCCCACGTGGCGCATCCCAAGCTGACGATGGAGGCCACTGCGGAGGAACGCCGCGCGGCATTCGAGAAGCGCTGGGATCTTGGCGGGGTCCTTTTCTCAAAGACCTTCGCGGACCAGATGATCGACCAGGCCGCCAACGACGAGGCCCGCAAGTTCTACGAAGAGAAGGTCCGCGCCGTCATCGACGACCCGTCCGTGGCCGAATTGCTCATCCCCAACGACCACCCGATCGGCACCAAGCGGATCTGCACCGACACCAACTACTTTCAAACGTTCAACCGGCCCAACGTGAAGCTCGTCAGCGTGCGCAACACACCGATCGAGTCGATCACCCCGACCGGGATCGACACCACCGACGCCCACTACGACGTCGACATCATCGTGTTCGCGACCGGCTTCGACGCGATGACTGGTGCGCTGGCCAAGATCGACGTCGTCGGCCGGGGCGGCCGGCGGCTCCGAGACCACTGGCGCGACGGACCTCGCACCTACCTCGGCTTGGGCGTCGACGGGTTCCCGAACCTGTTCGTGGTGTGCGGCCCGGGCGCTCCCGCGGTGTTGGCCAACATGGTGCTGCACGCCGAGGCGCACGTGAACTGGATCGCCGACTGCATCGCCTACCTCGACGCCCACGGCTACGCCGCGATCGAGGCGACCCCGGACGCGGTCGATGACTGGGTCGCCGAGTTGGCGCGCCGGGCCGACGCCAGCTTGTTTACCAAGGCCAACTCCTGGTATCTCGGTGCGAACGTGCCCGGGAAGCCGCGCGTGTTCATGCTCTTCATCGGCGGGTTCGGGGTCTATCTCGACATCTGCGCCGAAGTCGCCGAGGCGGGCTACAAAGGGTTCTCGCTGGTCAAGGAATCTTGATGTCAGGCCTGCGCGGTCGCGTGGCCTTGGTGACCGGGGCCGCCCGAGGCAGCGGACGTTGCCACTGTGAGCGCTTTGCCGACGAAGGCGTCGACGTCATCGCGCTGGACGCGCCCGAGGCGGCCGGCGACCTCGAACGGACCGCGGCCGCCGTCACCGCGCGTGGGGTGCGCGCCGTGACCGGTCTGACTGACGTCGGCGACTTCGGCGCGGTGGCGGCCGCGGTGGATGCCGGCGTCGCCGAACTCGGTCGCATCGACGCCGTCGTCGCCAATGCGGGGATTCATCCGGCGGGCGCCCCGGCCTGGGAGATCAGCCCCGAAAGCTGGCAGCAGGTGCTGGATGTCAACCTCACCGGTGTCTGGCACACCGTCAAGGCCGGTGTACCCCATATCGGCGACCAAGGCGGATCCGTCGTAATCGTCAGTTCCACCAACGGTATTCGGGGCACCGCGAACACCGCCGCCTACACGGCCAGCAAGCATGCCGTGGTAGGACTGGCACGCACGCTCGCCAACGAGCTGGGACCCCGGGGTATTCGCGTCAACACCGTTCACCCCGGTGCGGTCGCGACCGCGATGGTGCTCAACGAAGCGACGTTTCGACGGCTTCGGCCCGACTTGGACGACCCGTCGGCCGAGGACGCCGCCGAGGTGCTGAAAGCTCGCCACCTGCTACCGGTGCCGTGGATCGAGCCCGTCGATGTCAGCAATGCCGTCGTGTTCTTGGCCTCCGACGAAGCGCGCTACATCACCGGGACCCAGATCGTGGTCGACGCCGGACTGCTCGCGAAAGTGTAGGACGGCCGGTCGGGGCTCGAAGGGCGTATGTAGCCGTTTCGTTGACAACACCCCCTATGCCGAGTTATGACCCAATTTCGTCCGCTGATCGGGATCAGCGGCGAGTCGGCGCCTGGACTGCGGTAAACCATTCAATATGCCCCCACAAGTAAGGACGAAGAAATGAGCGAGCGGGTACTTGATCAGGTTGTGGCCATGGCCGACCAGTTGCGCGACCAGGCCGCCGAAGCCGAGCGGATCGGCCGGCTCACCGACGACACCGTCAAGCTCATGAAGGGGGCCGGACTGATCCGGCTGCTGCAACCCAAGAGCTACCAAGGGTTCGAGGTCCATCCCCGCGAGTTCGCCGAAACGACCATGGCCACCGCGGCACTCGATCCGGCCGCCGGCTGGATCGTGGGCGTGGTGGGCGTGCATCCCTACCAGCTCGCCTACGCCGATCCGAAGGTGGCTGCCGAGGTGTGGGCCGACGACGTCGACACCTGGATGGCCTCCCCCTACGCGCCGCAGGGCGTCGCGAAGCCCGTCGACGGCGGCTACATCTTCAACGGCCGGTGGCAGTTCAGTTCGGGCACCGACCACTGCGACTGGATCATCCTGGGCGCGATGCTCGGCAACGAGCAGGGCATACCGCTGATGCCGCCGCAGATGCTGCACATGATCCTGCCCCGCAAAGACTACGAGATCGTCGAGGACTCGTGGAATGTGGTGGGGCTGCGCGGAACCGGCTCCAAGGACGTCATCGTCAAGGACGCGTTCGTCCCGACCTACCGGACCATGGACGCGGCCAAGGTGATGGACGGCACCGCCCAGCGTGAGGCCGGCATGACCGAGCCGCTGTACCTGATGCCGTGGTCGACGATGTTCCCGTTGGGCATTTCCGCGGCCACCATCGGGATCGCCGAGGGCGCCCTGGCCGCGCACCTGGATTATCAGCGGGAGCGCGTGGGCGCCACCGGAACCGCGATCAAAGATGACCCGTACGTCATGCACGCCATCGGCGAGGCCGCGGCCGACATCAACGCCGCCCGCCAGGAGCTGCTGACCAACGCCGAACGCATCTACGACATGGTCGCGGCCGGCAAGGAGGTGTCGTTCGCGGACCGCGCGGCCGGCCGCCGGACCCAGGTGCGCGCGGTGTGGCGCGCCGTCGCGGCGGTCGACGAAATCTTCGCCCGCTCCGGCGGAAACGCGGCCCGGATGGACAAGCCCCTGCAGCGGTATTGGCGTGATGTGCACGTGGGCCAGCTGCATGCCATCCATGTGCCCGGCACCACTTATCACGCGTCGGCGCTGAGTTCGCTGGGCATCGACCCGCCGGAAGGCCCGCTGCGGGCGTTGATTTAGGAGCACGCGATGACCGACCTGAAAAGCCTTGGCTACATCACCATTTCGACCAACGACGTCGACCGGTGGCGGCATTTCGCGTTCGCCGTCCTGGGGTTCGCGGAGGGAAAGGGATCCGACCCGTCGGCGCTGTACCTGCGCATGGACGAACGCGCCGCCCGGATCGTCGTCGTTCCCGGCGAGACGGAGCGGGTGCTCACCATCGGCTGGGAGGTGCGCGATCGCGCGGCGCTGCAACGGGTCAAGGCCGCCCTGGACGGCGCCGGCGTCGCGTTCAAGCAGCTGTCGCTCGACGAAGCCGAGGAGCGCCGCGTCGAAGAGGCGATCGCGTTCGAGGATCCCGCGGGCCACACGCTCGAGGTGTTTCACGGCCCGGTGCTTGACCATAGCCCGGTGATCACGCCGTTCGGCGCCAAGTTCGTCACCGGCGATCAGGGGCTCGGTCATGTCGTGTTGCCCGCGATGGACCCCAACGGGCTGTTCGACTTCTACACCGACGTCTTGGGTTTCCGTTCCCGCGGCGCGTTCCGGGTGCCGTTGCCGAAAGAGTTCGGCCCGGTGCGGGTTCGCTTCCTCGGCATCAACGAACGCCACCACAGCCTGGCGATCGTGCCGGCCGCGCATCTGCGCGACCCGCGCGTCGTTCACATCATGGTGGAGGTCGACACCCTCGACGCGGTGGGCCAGGCGCTGGACCGGGTCCACGCAGAGGGTTTCCAGTTGTCCTCCACGCTCGGCCGTCACACCAACGACAAGATGATCTCCTTCTACGTCCGGGCGCCCGGTGATTGGGACATCGAGTTCGGCACCGACGGCATGCGCGTCGACGAAACCTATTACACCGCAGAGGAAATCACCGCGGACAGCTACTGGGGTCACCAGTGGACCGGCGAGATGCCCGCGGCGATGCGGCTATGACGCCCGACACGGACGTCACCCCCATCCCGGCGTCGTCGATCACGTCGTGGGACCAGGAGGCCGACGTCGTCATCGCGGGCTACGGGGTGGCCGGGGCCGCCGCGGCGGTCGAAGCGGCCCGCTCCGGCGCCGACGTGCTGGTGCTGGAGCGCACCGGGTCGTGGGGCGGCGCGGCGGCGATGGCCGGCGGGTTCATCTACCTCGGCGGCGGCACCGCGCTGCAAACCGCCTGTGGCTTCAGCGATTCCGTCGACAACATGGCGGCCTTCCTCAACGTGGCGATGGGCCCCGGCGCCGACGAGAACCGGATCGCCGATTACTGCGCGGGCAGCGTTGCGCACTTCGACTGGCTCGTCGGCTGCGGCGTGCCGTTCAAGGCGGAGTTCTTCTCCGAGCCCGGCTGGGAGCCGATGGGCGACCAGGGGCTGATGTACAGCGGCGGCGAAAACGCATATCCGTTCAACACCATTGCCTCCCCCGCCCCGCGCGGGCACGTCCCGCAGATGCAGAACAAGAAGCAGGGCGAGGCGAGCGCCGGCTACATGCTGATGAAGCCCCTGGTCGAGACGGCCACGGCCGCCGGTGCGCGGGCGCTGTACGACGTCCGCGTGCAAAGCCTCATCGTCGGGTCCGACGGCCGGGTCGTGGGTATCCGCGCGCGCCAATACGGCACGGAGATGACGGTTCGGGCCCGCCGCGGGGTCGTGCTCGCGACGGGCAGCTTCGCCTACAACGACGCGATGGTGGCGCGGTACGCCCCGCGGATCGCCGGGCGCCCGGCCGCCTCGATCGAGCAGCACGACGGGCAGGCGATCCGGATGGCGCAGGCGCTGGGCGCCGATCTGGCCCACATGGACGCCACCGAGGTCGCGATCTTCATCGATCCCCAGCAACTGGTGCGCGGCATCCTGGTCAACGGCCGCGGCCAGCGCTACGTCGCCGAGGACACCTACCCGGGTCGGGTTGGGCAGCTCACGCTGTATCACCAGGACAACACCGCTTTTCTGATCATCGACGACGACGCGCAGCAGGAAGCGATGGCCTCGTGGTCGCCCAAGTTCATGCTGCGCGAGGCGACCTGGGTGGCCGACACCGTGGCCGACCTGGAACGCGACATGGGCCTGGCCCCCGGTTCGCTGCAGGCGACCGTGGCCGCCTATAACGAGGGCGCCGCGCGCGGCGAGGATCCGCTGCTGCACAAGAAGCCCGAGTGGCTGCGGCCGATCGGTTCCCCGGTCGGGGCCATCGACCTGCGGGAGAACACCGGCGGCTTCACCCTGGGCGGCTTGGCCACGACTTTGGACGCCGAGGTCCTGCACGTCAGCGGCGAGCCCATCCCCGGACTGTTCGCCGCGGGCCGATCGACCGCGGGGCTGGCCGCGTGGGGTTACGCCAGCGGCATCTCGCTCGGTGACGGCAGCTTCTACGGCCGCCGCGCGGGCGGGTCCGCGGCCAAGGGCTGAGCGCTCCCCGGAGGATCAACCGATGGACCGTGATCGACTACGAGTTCTGCTCGATGAGCGTGACATCGAACGGACGTTGACGCGATTCGCCCGCGCGATGGACGAGCGCGATTGGACGGCGATGGCCGAGATCCTGGCCGATGACGCGGTAGGCGACCTCGGGACCGGACGGCTGCACGGCAGCGCGGCGATGATCGGGCTGATCCGCCAGTTTCTCGACAATTGCGGTCCCACCCAACACCTGCTTGCCAACGTCGTCATCGATGTCGACGGGGACACCGCGATCAGTCGCGCCTACGTCCATGACGTTCACCTGAGTTCGGACGCCGATCCCTCGATCCGGTTCTACACGCTCGGCGACTACACGGACACGTGGGAACGGCGCTCCGATGGATCGTGGAAATTGAAGGAGCGGTTCAAGACCAACCGGGCCCACGTCGGCTCGCTTGACATCTTTCGCGGCTAACGGCACCGCGTCGAAAGCCTGGCGCCTTGTCGCCATGCGTGACAGCGGCCACACCCGTGTGATAGAACTATATTCCTATTAGGAATATGCCAGCCAGATACATGGAGGTCCGATGACATCTGCCGTCAAGACTGTCGAGACTCCGACGGCCGTGATCGACCGCATCTCGCTGGTCCTCGACGCGTTCGACGGCCCTGGCCGGCTCACGCTGGCGCAGATCGTGCGCCGCACCGGCCTGCCGCGATCGTCGGCGCACCGCATGCTCGAGCGCCTGGTGCAGCTGCGGTGGCTGCGCCGCAGCGGCCGTGACTACGAACTGGGCATGCGCCTGGTGGAGCTGGGCTCGCTGGCCGTGCACCAGGATCGCCTGGTGCGGGCGGCCGGCCCGTTGCTGGGCGAGTTGCACCGCGCCACAGGGCTTGTCGTACACCTGGCGGTCTTGGACGGCGCGGACGTCGTCTACCTGGACAAGATCGGCGACCAACGGATACCCACTCGGGTGGGCGGTCGCCAGCCCGCGCACTGTACCGCCGTTGGGAAGGCCATCCTCGCCTACCGCGATGACGATGCCGAGGTCGATCTGCGAGTTCGCAAGACGAAATACTCGATCTCCAGCGGCCCGCAGCTCGCCGTCGAGCTGGCCAAGGTGCGCGCCCACGGCGTCGCCTTCGAACGGGAGGAGTCGCTGCTCGGATTCGGTTGCGTGGCGGCGCCGATCGGCGGTCCCGGTGAGGGCCAGAAAGTCATAGCCGCCGTGTCGGTGTGCGGTCCGATGAACCGCATGATGTTCGACCAGCGACTGGCCGCCCCCGTGCGCATGACCGCGATGGGCATCTGGCGGAACGTCGAGGACGGCCCCCAGCGCGTCGCGCCGACCCTGCAGCCGCTGCGGCCGCTGCGCCCGGCCCGTCCGGCGCTGCAGTACGCGTGACCCTCGATCCGCAGATCGCGCCCCTGATCGACATGCTCGACGCCGGCTTCCCGCCGGTGCACACCATGAGCGGTGCGGAGGCCCGGGCGCTCATCCGCTCCAGGTTCGTGCCACCCCCCAAGCCCCCGCAGGTCGCCGTGGTCCGCGACGACGTAATCGAGGGACCGGGCGCCGGCATTCCGGTCCGTGTCTATCGGCCCGACAGCCGGGACACGAGCCTGCCGATTCTCGTGTACGCCCACGGCGGCGGTTTCGTGTTCTGCGACCTGGACAGCCACGACGCGCTTTGCCGCGACATCGCGAATCGCATTCCCGCCGTGGTGGTCTCGGTGGGCTACCGGCTGGCGCCGGAGCACCGCTGGCCGGCGGCAGCCGACGATGTGTACACCGTCGCCCGATGGGCGGCGCACAACGCGTCCGACCTCGGCGGCGACCCGGACCGCCTGGCGGTGGGCGGCGATAGCGCCGGCGGCAACCTGGCCGCCGTGACCGCGCTGATGGCACGCGACCGAGGCGGCCCGCGGCTGGCCGCCCAGTTCCTGATCTACCCGGTGCTGGCGGCGAACTTCCAGAACGAGTCCTATCGGTTGTTCGGCCGCGGGTTCTACAACCCGACGCCGGCTCTGCAGTGGTATTGGGATCAGTACGTGCCGTCGCTGGCCGACCGAGAACACCCGTACGCCACGCCCATGAACGCCGAGCTGGATGGGCTGGTACCCGCCGTCATCGTCATCGCCGGACACGACCCGCTGCGCGACGAAGGACTCGCATTCGGCGCGGCCCTACAGGATGCCGGCGTTTCGACCGTCCAATTGCGTTACGACGGCGGCATTCACGGCTTCTTGACGATGCCGATGCTCGATCTCGCACACCGGGCCCGGGCGGAGGCCGCTGCCGCGCTCGCCGACATGTTGCGGCGATAGGGGCCTGACGCCTCCCGGTGGTCGGGAACCGACCGTGCGCCGTTCGGTGCGTGCCATACGGTCGGATGATGGCAGACGGCCAAATCTTTGTGATCGACCGTGTGATCACCAAGCCGGGCTGCGCGCGCCGGTTCGTCGACACGTACCTCGCCGAGTACGCGCCCGGTGCCCGCGCGCGCGGCATGACGCTGCGGAACGTCTTGGTGAGCCCGCCAATTTGGTTCGACGATCAGACGAACACGGTGACGGTCACCTGGACGCTGCCGAGCGTGCCGGCCTGGTGGGAGATGACCTGGCAGGGCAGGCCGGATCCGGCGGTGGGCGAATGGTGGTCGCGCATGGCCGAATTGGTGCAGGATCGATCGCGATCGTTCGCAGCGGCCGCGGACGATGTCGACGCGCTCTGCGATGTTTAACGTCACCAGGCTCCTCGACGTCGCCGGGGGCGACCGCGACCGGGTGCTGGCGGCGCTTCGCGGCGCGGCCGCGCAGGTGCGCGGCGAAGGCGGCCTGGTGGAACCGACGCTCCCGGGTGCCCGCAACGGCGGTGACATCCTGATGCACCTGCGGTTCACCGACGCGGTCGAATGGGATTCGGCCGCAGCGCTGTTCGACGATATCCTCGGCGACCCCGCGGTCCGTCAGGTCAACGGGGCCACCTACTTCGGTTGCCCCGCCAGCACGGGGTGGTCGGCGAAACCCGGGACCGTCTATCGCACCTTGCTGCTGAGCGTGGTGCCCGGCACCGACGCCGCGACCATCGCCCGTTTTGAGACCGACCTGCGGCTGATGCCGAAATACGTACGGACCATCACCGATTGGCAGCTCAGCCGTGTGGAAGACGCGTCCGGCGCCTCGCCGTGGACCCACGTGTTCGAACAGCTCTTTACTGACATTGACGGCCTGATGGGCCCGTATCTGATGCACCCGATTCACTGGGCCCACGTGGATCGTTGGTTCGATCCCGAATGTCCCGACGTCATCGTTCGTGATCGGGTCTGCCACAGTTTCTGCCGCAGCAGAAAGGCAATCGCGGCGCCGTGATCTACAGTCCGGCGGGCAAGATGTTGGGGTTGGCCGTCGGCGGAGGTTGCAGGGGTGGGAACAACTCGTCGCCGTCGAGGCTGTGCACCGGCAACTCTTGCGACCAAGGATAGTGCAGGCTGAACGCGACCAGTCCGGTGCGCTCGGCCGCGGGTCGGTGGCACATCGCCAATACGGTTTCGGCCAGGTATTCGACGGGTTCGGTCGGGAAAGACTCTGGGATCAGCTGTGCCGCACCGGGTGTGCGGACGGCCGTGGACGGGCCGACGCAGTTGACCGCGATGTTGGCGTCGAGCAGTTCGGCGGCGACGCCCTGGGTGAACCGGTGCAGCGCGGCCTTCATGGACGCGTAGACGACGTCGCCGGCCGTCTTGTTGTAGTCCCGGTACGGCCGCACCGGGGCGACACCGGTAACCGAGCCGATGTTGACGATCCAGCCCGCGCCTTGCTTGCGCATGGGCGGCACAGCGGATTTCGTGAGGACGAACGGAACCCGCAGGTAGTGTTCCACGGTGCGGTCGAAGGTTTCCAGGCTCATGTCCTCGACCAAGGAGTAGTCGGCGAAACCGGCGTTGTTGACCAGGATGTCGATCCGGCCGGTGCGATCGAGCACCGCGTCGACCAACCCGTCGCGCTGCTCGGCGTCCTCCAGGTTGGCGGCGACGCCGAACGCCTGGCCACCGGCGGCCTCGATCAGCTCGACGGTCTCGTCGATGGTGCCCGGCAGCGCGGAAGTCGTTCCGGCGCGCACCGACAAGGACGGCGTGTGCGACCGGGCCGTGACCGCCACGGTGGCGCCTTCGGCGGCCAGCCGCCGGGCGATTGCGCGACCGATGCCCCGGCTGCTGCCCGTCACCAAAGCCGTTTTGCCGCAGAGTAACCGGCTCATCGCAGCGTGAGATCCTCGTCGAGCGGGGCCCTGTGATCGCGCCAGAAGTCGATCAGGCGATACGGGAAGGCGGTCACGATCCGCCCGCCGCCGGAGCGATAGTAGGTATGGGCGGACGGGGTATGGCACCAAACGGTGCCGGCCATGGTCGCGTCGATATCGGCGACATAGCGCTCGTACGCGCCCTGCGTCACCTCGATCGTGGCGGCTTTGCGCAGCGCCATCAATTGCAAGCACTCCATGACGTAGTGCACCATCACCTCGACGCCGAAGTTGTGGCCGGCCCCGTGCCCCGGGCTGTAATTGGGTGCCGAGGAAATGAACATGTTCGGGAAGCCGGGCACCATCCCGCCGCGGTAGGCGCGCGGGATGTCGCCCCACTCCTCGCTCAGTGTCCTGCCGCCGCGGCCCCGGATGTCCACGGTGGAAAGGAAATCCAGGTAGTAGCCTGTCGCGTAGATGATGACGTCGAGGTCGATCGGCCGGCCGTCGGATGTCACGATTCCAGCCTCGTTGACCCGGGCCGGCTCGCTGGCCTCGACGTCCACATGCTCCCGCGCCAACGCGTCGTAATAACCGCCGGGATCGCGGATGATCCGCTTGCCGTAGGGAGCGAAGTCGGGAGTCACCTTGCGCGCGAGCTCGCTGCCGGCGCCGAACACCCGATCGATGTAGTCGAGGCACATCCGCAGCAAGGCGTCGTTCGCCGGAGAGATCGACCGGTGTTCGGCCGCCCATTCCGGGTCATGCAGGATCACCGGGTAGTTGTTGTCCGCCGTGCCCCAATATGATTTGAGCCGTATCCAATTCGCGTAGTACGGCAGCCGGCTGCCCAGCCAGCGCTGGTATTCGGGAACGTCGTCGGACGCCCGCCTCCGCGGCGCCACCCAATGCGGTTGACGTTGGAACACGGTCAGGTGCGCGACCTGGTCCACGCAGGCATCGATGATCTGCACCGCGGTGCAACCGGCGCCGATGATGGCGACCCTCTTACCCGTCAAATCAAGGTCGGGATCCCACTGCGCGGAGTGGACGGACAGTCCCGAAAACGTCTCGCGGCCAGGCAGATCCGGCCAGCGGGGCCGGTTGAGATATCCGGCGGCCGGGATCACCACGTTGGCATAACTCACATCCCGGGCGCCGTCGGGGCCAACTGAGTGGATCTGCCATTGTTTGCGCGTTTCGTCCCACCAGAGGGCTTCGACCTCGGTACCGAACCGGGTGCGCTTCCGCAGATCGTTCTTGTCGGCCACCGAGACCAGGTAGGACTGGTACTCCGCGCCCATGGGGTAGTAGCTGGACCAATCCCCCTTGATATCCCGCGACAGCGAGTAATACGCCGATGGTGTGTCCACGCCGATGCCCGGATAGGTGGTGGTGTACCAGGTGCCTCCGACTTCGTCGTTTCGGTCGAAGATCTCGTAGTCGATGCCGGCATCGGCCAACTCCAGCGCGGCGGTCAGCCCCGCGATACCCGCGCCGACGATCGCGACCCGAAAGCCATCTGGGAGCTTGGCGGTGCGCGGCAGTACCGGCTGTGACGGCTGGAACCCGCCCTGCTCCAACAGCAGCGGGAGGTAATCCGCACCGACAGCTCCCCCGAGTGCCACCGGCGCAATCCGCGCGAACAGCTGCGGGTCATCGGCGGGTACGGCGGTCGCCGCGCGGGGTGAACGCAGTGCCGCGACCACCGCATCGACGAGCGCTGCGGCCGTCTCGGGGTCGGTGACACCGGCCTGCTCCGGCGGGTCGGGCACATGAGAGATCTTCGCCGCGAACCGGTCAACCACCGCCGGGTCGCCGGTCAGTTGCGCCAGCACGGCGACCAGCACGCCGGGGTCCGCCTGGCAGAGGTTGGCCCGCAGCTCGTCAGGATCCAAATCCCCCAGTCCGGTGCTTTCAGTCGTGACGGGGACACCAGCGCTCATGCCAACGAGTATCGAGGCCGTCCGGCCAGATGTGCCGGTCCCTGTCTACTCAGCGGGACGCCGACGGACCCCGACGCTGAGCCGGCGCCTAACGTGGCGCACATGCAGCCCCACGACCTGGACGCGGTCATCGCGCGGGCACGCAGCCACGGGCTCGGCGATATCCCCCGCCGGTCGGCTCGCCGGCACCCGGAAAAGACCGCGGTAATCGACGGCGACGTCGTGCTGAGCTTCGCCGAGTTCGACAGGCTGGTCGACCGCGCGGCGGCGGCGTTGCACGACAACGGCTTTGGGCCCGGGGATCGCATCGCTGTCCTGTCGCACAATTGCTGGCAGTATGCCGTGCTGGCATTCGCGACGGCCCGGGCCGGGGTGGTTCTGGTCCCGGTCAACTTCATGCTGACCGCCGAGGAGATCTCCTACATCCTCGGCCACAGCCGGGCCAGCGGATTCGTTGTCGAAGCGGATTTGGCGGCGACGGCCGAAGAGGCGATGCGGCGCGGCGGTGTGGTCAAGACTCGGGTCGCTCTCGCGCCCGCCGGTCAGCACAGCCCGTCCGGCTGGGACGATTTCGCGCAGTGGCTGACCACCGACAGCGCTGCGCCCGACCCACACATCGACGACGACCAGCTGGTGCGGCTGATGTACACGAGCGGCACCGAGTCCCACCCGAAGGCGGCCATGCATACCAGCCGCAGCCTGATGTGGCAGTACGTGAGCACCATTCTGGCCGGCGAGATGGCCCACGACGACGTCGAAATCCACTCGTTGCCGCTCTATCACTGCGCGCAGCTGGACAACTTCCTGGCCACCGACATCTACCTCGGCGCCACCAGCATCATCCTGCCGGGACCGGACCCGGAAACGGTGCTGCGCACGATCGAGCGGTACGGCGTCACCAACTACTTCGCTCCCCCGACCGTGTGGATCTCGCTGCTCCGATCACCGGTATTCGATGAGGTGGACCTGTCGAGCCTGCGCAAGGGCTACTACGGCGCCTCGGCGATGCCGGTCGAGATCCTGGCCGAGATGCGGCAACGGCTGCCCAATTTGCGGCTGTGGAATTTCTACGGGCAGACGGAAATGGCACCGCTGGCCTCCGCGCTGGGCCCCGATGAACAGGACGCGCACGCCGGTTCGGCTGGCCGTCCGGTCGCCAATGTCGAAACGGCGATCCTCGGCGAAGGCGACATCCCGGTCGCCACCGGGGTCGTCGGTGAAATCGCGCACCGCAGTCCACATTTGATGCTGGGTTACCTGGACGACCCGGAACGCACCGCCGAGGCGTTCAGGGGCGGCTGGTTCCACTCGGGCGACCTTGGCTGCTACGACGAACACGGGCTGTTGCACGTCGTCGACCGCAAAAAAGACATGATCAAGACCGGCGGTGAGAACGTCGCCAGTCGCGAGGTCGAGGAGGTCCTCTACCGCCACAGCGGCATTCGAGAGGTCGCGGTCTTCGGCCTGGCGCACCCGGTGTGGGTGGAGGCCGTGGTGGCGGCGATCGTTCCCCGCGACGGCGTAACGCTGACCGAGGAAAACCTCGTCGCGCATTGTCGGGCGCACCTGGCCGGGTTCAAGACGCCCAAGCGCTTCTTCTTCGTCGATTCGTTGCCGAAAAATCCGAGCGGAAAGCTGCTCAAACGCGAGCTGCGAAAACGTTTCGGTTCTACGACTAACAGGGCCGAGGCTGTGGAATCGGTCAGGAGACGGGGATGATGGGGATCTTTTTCATGGCGCTGGCCCGGGGGTCGGGCGCGGCCGCGGCAGCTCGATGGTTTTCCTCGCCGCGGGTGTAGGTCCAGACGCAGAATGGCTCGCCTTGGGCAAACTTGAAATCCTTTGGCGGCAAGTTGATGTCGAGTTTGCATCCGGGAAAGAACGGCGCGGAAATCCGCTGTTCGAACGTGCAGTTCATCCAGGCACGTGCCGGTGGGTAGAGGCCTTCGTCGGTGTATTTTTGCAAGACTTCGCATCGACGCATGTTGAGGACCACGTGGTCGGGATTGTGCACGATGTACTCACCGCCGTAGCCGAGCGTCCCGTCGATGCTGAGGCAGGCCAATTTGAGGTAGTCGACGACATGCACGGGCTCGATCCCGAGCACTTTGGCCAGCTTGGGGTATTCGTAATCGATGATCAGTTGATACATGTCTGGCAGACCCAGCCACACTTCGTCTTCCGGGATGATCTTCGTCCACTGGTCGATGAAGTAGTTGTGCCCCTTGAGGTACTGGTCCCAGTAGGTCTTGATCAGCCGGATCAGGGCTTCTTTCGTGAAGTCTTCCGTTTGCACATCGAACGGGATGGCTTGGTACTGGGCATTTTTCCAATCCCACCCTGGGGGCGCGATAAAGCGGCCCATGGGCATTACCTGGCGCATCCCGGCGCGTGACACCTCGGCGGCAACGTCCATGGCAGCGCCGATGCCCACCTTTGGCGCGTAGGTGGTTACATGCGCGTAGGGAACGAAGTTCAGGGTGTCCTCGAAGACGCGAGCCAGCCCCAGCAGGAACCCCCTCGAGAAATCCTGAATGTTGCCGACTTTGCCCATGAAGTCGTGCGTGTAGTCGTCATAATTCAGGTCGCCTTCTGCCACGGTCATTGGAGTTCCTCCTCTGTAGCGGATGTCGCGCCCCTCCGGGAATCGAGACGATGGTGACGATCTCGTGGAGCTCGATTTCTGTCAGATTCTGCATTGCATGGCAGAATCTGACACCAGCATGTTAGGCACACTCGAGAGCACGGGATCACTCAAGATGGCCACTGAGTGGGATACCGGATGCCCTCACGATTCAGCCCTAGGCCGAAAAGGAGACCGATGTGAGTGCGCCGATCAAGCAGACTCTGAGCGAACGGCGCGCGGAGCAGCTCCGCTTGGATATCGCGATGGCTGCGCGCGACATCTTTCTGACCGAAGGGTCGACGTCCGCGACCGTCGAGCGCATCTGCGAGGCGGCCGGCATCGCGCCTCGCACCTTCCACCGCCACTTTCCGGTCAAAGAAGACGTCGTCATGCCACTGTTTCGTGAGTTCGGCAGGCTGAGCGTTCAAGTCCTCCGAGACGCGCCACCCACGAGCAATGCCGTCGACACGTTGGTGGAGGCGTTCAGCACCGAAGTCCCCAAGCGCGGGCAGGTTGAGACGGACCGCCGGTTCCTGGCGCTGATGATCAAAGACCCGCAGTACCGACTGCGCTGGCTTGATTGGGGGCAAAACCTGGCCGAGCCCATCTCAGAGTTTCTTGCCGCACGGTTCGATCTCGGTGCGGACCCCTTTCACCGCGAGCTGCCGGCGCAACTCGTGATCCAATGCTGCAGACATGCATACGTTCGCTGGGTGCAGGACGGCAACTTCCGCCGCTTGAAATCCGGGTTGCGAATGGGCATCGAGATGACACTTGCATCACTGTCGCCCGTTCCAGTCGGTCCGCGATAGGTGCGCACATTCTCACGCGAGACCACGTTCCACTGACCGGGCATGGGCCTGTCACCCGGGCCACACCCGGAGTTGACTGGCTCCATGGCCAACGACATCACGCTGCCCGAATTGCAGGAGTTCATCGCCGGCTTCTGGTACCACTACGACGAGGCCCACTATGACGAGATGGCAGCCGGCTACGCCGAGGACGTGCACTATCTGACCCGAAGCGACTCCGGCGCAAGTCCTTTCGAGGAACTGATGTCACCCGAGCTCCGCGGCCGCGAAGCCGTGATGGAATGGCTGACCGAGCACCGCGAGCAGAGCCCGTATCCGCTGCGCCACCACGCCACGAACGTGCACCGCACCGGCACCGACGGTGACGTCACCCGGGCGCGGTTCTACATTTTCGTCAATCAGATCGTCAACTTCGTGCCGTTCGCCGTGTCCAGTGGGGTCGTCAACGTGGGCGTCCGGCGCGGGGCCGGCGGCCTTCAGTTCACCGAGATGGACGTCGTCCTCGACGCCACCAACTCGGTGCTGCTCGCCGAGTTGGCCGCCGACAGCACCGCGGGTTCGTGACCGCCGGAGAAGGATTTTCCGGCGGGGTCGCCGTCGTCACCGGAGCCGGCTCCGGCCTCGGCGCCGGATTGGCGCGCTACGCCGGCGGGCTGGGGATGACCGTGGTGCTGGCGGACATCGACGGGGCGGCGGCCGCGCGGGTCGCCGACGAACTCCGTGCCGCCGGTGGGTCGGCGGTCGACGTCGTCTGCGACGTGCGCGACCCCGACGCCGTGCAGGACCTCGCCGAGGAGGTCTACCGGGACCACGGCGCGGTGCGCTTGCTGGTCAACAACGCCGGCGTCGAACAGTTCGGATATCTGTGGGACACCCCGGTGGCCAATTGGCAGCGCACCATCGACATCAACGTCAGCGGCGTGTTTTACGGGGTGCGGGCTTTCCTGCCGAGGATGATGGCCACGGGCGAGCGGGCGTGGGTGTGGAACGTCGCGTCGGTCGGCGCGGTGGTGGCGATTCCGCTGCAGGTTCCCTACATCGTCAGCAAGCACGCGGTGCTGGCGTTGACCGAGTGCCTGTACCTCGAGGTCGAATCCGCCGGGCACGCCAATCACATTCACGTGCAAGCCGTGCTGCCCGGCCCCGTGTCGTCCAACATCTTCGAATCGGCCGGCGGGATCGATGCCGACGGTGCCGGTGACGTGGTCGCCTCCGAAGCGCAACGCTCCGCGATGCTGGACCTCAAGGCGACGGCCATGCACCCGAGGGAAGCCGCCGAGACGTTGTTCCGGCAGGCCACCGACGGTCGCTTCTACCTGCACACCCACCCCGACACGGTGGGCGCCGCGATGGCCGAGCGGGCCGATGTGCTTGCCTCACAACGCCCGCCGGCGCTGCGCACCGAAAGCCGCTTCGGCGCAACAAAGTAATGACATGGTGACGCCCACGCTGGATCCCGACGCCGCCACGCGCGTCGCATCCCTCGGTGAGGTCCCGCCCATGCGCCGACGCGGTTTGGCGGCGGTGCGTGACGGGCTGGAATCCGCTCCCCTGCCCGACGCGATGCCGGAAATGGCCCACGTCGCTGGGGCTTCCATCCCCGGACCGGCCGGAGCGATCCCGGCACGCATCTACCGTCCCATCGATGATCGCGCACAACCGGTGCTCGTCTACTTCCACGGCGGCGGGTTGGTGATGGGCTCCAATCACTCGTTCGAACCGCTGGCACGTGAGCTGGCGTCGGAGTCAGGAGCCACCGTCGTGGCGGTCGACTACCGGTTGGCCCCGGAGTTCCCACCGCCGGCGCAGTTCGACGACGCCTATGCGGCGACCGAATGGGTTTGCCGAAACGCCGCCGCGCTGGGCATCGACCCCGAGCGGCTCGCGGTGATCGGCGACAGCGCCGGCGGCTCGCTCGCCGCGGCAGTCGCGCTGGCCGCCCGGGACCGCGGCGGGCCGGCGATCTGTGCACAGGTGTTGCTGTATCCCGGGCTGGATCGCGACATGTCCGTCACTTCCATTGCCGCGCTGGCTGATGCGCCGCTACTCGCGCGCGACGACATCGACTACATGCACGCGCTCGTCGACGGTGACGCGGGTCCGCCCACCGACCCCTATCTGGTGCCGGCCTATGCCTCGGATCTGTCCGGACTTCCCCCGGCGATCGTGGTGACCGGCGGCTGCGATCCCATCCGCGACTGGGGCGAGCGGTACGCCGATCGGCTGCGCGACGCAGACGTGCAGACCACCTGCACCCGCTATCCGGGCGTGTACCACGGGTTTTTGATGCGCTCCGACGCGACCGCGCGCGGCCGGCTGGCCATCGCCGAGATCGGCGCGCTGCTGCGGGCCAAGTTCAGCCATCCCGTTCGTTTTTGACGTCCCGGTGACCGGGCAACGATCGGCCGTATCGCACTGACCCTGCCCACAATCGATCGATTGCAGAACTGCAAAGGAGACAGCTGATGCTCACCGACGAGCGGCGAATGGCGCTTTCCGACGTGCTGCGGCCGGCCGCAGCGCCACGCGAAATCGACGACGTCTACACCGACGACCAGCGCGAGCGGATGCTCGACGTGGTGCGGACGGAAGGCCCGTGGAAGCTGATCATCGCCCAACACTTCGCGTCGGCCGACGAGCTGATCGCCACGATGAGTGGGATGTTCCCGGAGGGATTCACCCCGTCGCTGGATTTGTTCCTGACCCCGACTTTCCGCGGCTACCTGGCCAATTACGGCGCGGTGCTCTACCCGCAACTGCATGACTGCTTCTACAACGAGCGCTTCCTGGAGCTGGCCAAGGCCTACTGGAAAGCCGAATACGCCAAACCGCAGCTGATGTTGTTCAACATCAACGGTCCGTGCGCCAACCGCGACCCGGGGCACCTGGATTCGCCGAGTTTCCGCGGTGTGCGGCACGAGAATGCCCCAACCTGGCTCACCAGCGTGATGGGCAAATCCGGGCTTTTCCAGGACTACCTGATCAAGATGGCCCAGGTAATCACCTGGTTCTCCTTGGATGCCGGCAGCGGCTTCACCTACTGGCCCGATGGGCCGCTCAGGGCGCCCAAGCGCATCCTGCCCCCGATCAACAACCGCGGCATCGTCGTCCAGAACGAGATGATGGTGCACCGCGGTGAGGCCAACGGACCGCTGGCTCAACAGATTCCCGCCGGCCTGGCATTCGACACCATGTTCACCGGCGACCCGAGTCACCGCGACCACTGGTTGCTGAAGAACGGTGACAACGTCATCGCGCGCCACCACACCGACGAACTGCGCTTCCTGGTGCACTGGTCGGCCGAAGTGTTCGCGGACTACGACGAGCTGAAGAAGAACATGGAAGGCTCCGAAGACCTTTCGGTCGAGAAGGCCATCGACATCATGGTCGACGACCTCGAGAGCAAGGGCGTCAAGCTCGACATCCCCAGCGAACCGCTGCACGATCCGTCGTTCGTCAGCGCCCTCAACGCCGCGTACGACCTCGGCGGCCCGGCGATCTATCCCGAGGAAGCCCCACTCAGCGCATTCCAGCCGGCATGACCGAAAAGGCTTGGGTGATGGATCGTTTCGCAGACAGACGCGTCGTCGTGACCGGCGCCGGCTCCGGAATCGGACAGGCCACGGTGGCCCGGCTGCTCGATGAGGGCGCCACAGTCGTGGCTTACGACGTCTCGGCGGACGGGCTGGCACGGACCGCGGCCACCGCCGACGATGCCGGCAGCGGTGAGCGGCTGACCACCGCCGTCCTCGACATTTCCGACGAGCGCGCCGTAGCGGCCGCAGTGGATGCGGCGCTGGCCCGGCTCGGCGGGCTGGAAGTGCTGGTCAATGCCGCCGGCATCCAGCGCTGCGCCAACACGCACGAGCACACTTTGGCCGACTGGAACGACACCCTGGCGGTCAACCTGACGGGCACCTTTCTGATGACCCGGCAGGCGCTTCCGGCGCTGCTGGACTCGGGTCGCGGCGTCGTGGTGAACTTCACCTCCACCGCCGCGTCGTTCGCACATCCCTACATGGCCGCCTATGCCGCCAGCAAAGGCGGAGTGTTGTCATTCACCCACTCGCTGGCGCTCGAGTACTCCAAACAGGGGCTGCGCGCGGTCAACATCCAGCCCGGCGGGGTCTCCACGTCGCTCGCGCTCAGCACCCTGGACAAGATGCCGGACGGCTACGACCTCGGCCTCTGGGCCAAACAGACCCCGCTCCTGCACGGGAAGGACAACCCGGTCCTGGGTGACCCGAGCGCCGTCGCGTCGGTAGTCGCCATGGTGGCCTCTGACGACGGCGCGTTCGTGACCGGCACCGAAATCCGGATCGACGGCGGCGCGCACGCCTGAACTCCGAAGCCGAACCGGCTCACGTATGTCGGATTCCGCGATCGCAAACGATTGCGTAGAAATCGATTTCCGAACACGTGGCGGCCTCTTTCGACGGCGCAATGATCGTCGCAATTGAGAACCGCGTCGCCGCCGACAAAAATGCCCTAAATCTCGTGGTTTCGCTACCCCGTTACGGGGCCGAATTCGTGTAGCCTCCCTTACCGAATGGTGCGGATTAGTCGCGGCGACCCACGTCGGCATGAAGCGGCGGGGGCTACCCGCCCGAGCCGTTGCGAGAGGACGCATGCCAGAAAGTGCGCAACGCCTGCGGCCCCACTTCGAGGACGTGCAGGCCCATTACGACCTGTCCGATGACTTCTTCGCGCTGTTCCTAGACCCGACGCGGACGTACACCTGCGCGTACTTCGAGCGCGACGACATGACGCTGGAAGAGGCCCAGGTCGCCAAGATCGACCTGTCGCTGGGCAAACTTGGCCTTCGGCCGGGCATGACGTTGCTCGACGTGGGCTGCGGTTGGGGCTCGGCGATGGTCCGTGCGCTGGAGAAGTACGACGTCAACGTCGTCGGCCTGACGCTGAGCAGGAACCAGGTGGCCTATGTCGAAAAGCTGTTCGCGGCGTCGGACAGCCCCCGTTCCAAGCGGGTGCTGCTGCAGGGCTGGGAGCAGTTTCACGAGCCGGTGGACCGGATTGTCGCGATCGGCCCGCTCGAGCATTTCGGCTACGACCGCCACGCCCCTTTCTTCAAATGGGCCTACAACCTGTTGCCGGCCGACGGCACCATGCTGCTCCATACGATCGTGGTGTTAAGCCGCGAGCAGATCCGGCAGCGCAACCTTCCATTGACGATGTGGCATATCCGCTTCGTGAAATTCCTTCTGGAAGAGATCTTCCCCGGCGGCCGGCTGCCGACGGTGGAAATGGTCGAGGAGAATTCCACCAAGGTCGGGTTCACGGTTAGCCGGATCCATCGGCTGCGGCCGCATTACAAGAGAACGCTCGACATGTGGGCGGCGGCCCTCGAAGCGCACAAGAGCGAAGCGATCGCGATCCAATCCGAAGAGGTTTATGACCGCTACATGCGGTATCTGACCGGCTGCGCCGAGTTGTTCCGCGACGGGTACACCGATTTGTGCCAGTTCACGCTGGAAAAGGGATAATCAACGAATTACGTTGTGGCGCAGACTATCGCCGACGATTGGCAACGAGCCGCACCGCACCGCGTCGGCTATCGACTCGCTCAGCGCCGAGCAGCCGAGGAACACCCCCCGGCTACCCGGTAGCGAGATCCGCTCCGCATCAAGGCGTTCGGCGCACCTGGCGGTCGCGTCGGCGGTCCACTGCACGCTGGTCTGATTCCAGCTGCTCTTTCTCGCCAGCACTTGCGCACCGCAGGTCTGGCACGCCAACGCAATCATCGGCATATGGTCCAGGCGGTTGTCTTCCCTTATCGGTGAATCGTGCGTCATCACGGCTGGGCGGCCAGGTTCGCCTCGACCTGTTTCATCCACGATTCGTAGGGCCGTGTGGTGTCCAGCTCGAACTCGAAGCGGTCCACCATGTCCGGCTGCACGTCGGCGACATCGACATAAAACTGTTGGTACCAACGACGCAGCTGATACACCGGACCGTCCTCCTCGACCAGGAGCGGATTGTCGATGCGGGCCTTGTGGCGCCAGATCTGCACATCCTGCTCGAAACCCAGCTTGACGAAGTCGCCGAGACTGATCGCGGTCTGCATCGCGAGATCGGCCGGCAACGCTTCGGACTTCTTGACGATGATGCCATATTGCAGCACAAAGGAATTCGCATCGATCGGGTAGTGGCAATTGATGAGCACCGTGTGGTGGTCGGCGTCGGCGTAGTGGTAGATCAGGTCGTCGATCATGAAGGACGGGCCCCAGTAGGACGCCACCGAGGTAGTGCCGAGCATCTGCGCACCTTCGGTGCCGCCGAGGTCGGGGCGGCCCGCACTGTTCATGAACTGCGTCGCCACGTGTCCTTCGAAGATGTTCTTGAAATGCGTGGGCAGCGAGCCGTGGATATAGAAGAAGTGCGCCATGTCCACAACGTTGTCGATGATTTCGCGGCAGTTGGTGTCCACGACCGTGGTGTACCAGTGCCAGTCGGTCCACTCGTCGCTGGTGGCACCCTCGATGCGAGGGATACTGACCTCGGGCGTGGGCGGGTTGCGTTCCGGGTCGTTCCACACGAACAACATGCCGTCCTGCTCGAGCGTGTTCCAGGCCTGCGTGCGGGCCAGACGCGGGGTGCGCCTGCTGTACGGAACCTGCTTGCACCGCCCGTCGCCGCCCCAGCGCCAGTCATGGAACGGGCACGCGATCTCGTTGCCCTTGACCTCGCCCTGCGAGAGGTCACCACCCATGTGCCGGCAGTAGCCGTCGAGGACGTTAACGTTGCCGTCCGCGCTGCGGAACACGACAAGCTTCTGTCCGAAAGCGTTGACCGCGTGCGGCTTGCCGTCACCGAAGTCTCTGACCAGGCCGAGGCAGTGCCAGCCGCGGGCAAACCGCGTCGGCGTGGCCTGCGCTTCTATGAGCCGAACTGCGCCGGCGTCGGACTGCGATGTCATATGCGCTATTGAAGCCCGCGGGCGGAGCCGCGGTGGCGGCGTGTTCCACTCATCAGGAGGGCTCTTCCACCGCCGCGTCGGCGCGGCATACCGTTCTCAGCGTGACTGAGCACAGCGCGACGATTCCCGCCGGACTGGCGGTGGCCGACACCTCGGTCGACCTGTTGGTGATCGGCTCGGGCACCGGGATGGCCGCTGCGCTGGCCGCGCATGAGCTGGGGCTGTCGGTGCTGATCGTCGAGAAGTCGTCCTACGTGGGCGGCTCGACCGCCCGGTCCGGGGGCGCCCTGTGGCTGCCCGCGGGACCGGTGCTGGCCGATGCCGGCGCCAACGACACCGCCGAGCGAGCCGCGACCTACCTCGATGCGGTGGTGGCCGGCTCGGCGCCCGCGGAGCGTTCCGCCGGCTTTCTGACCCACCTGTCCGCGACGGTCGAAATGCTGCGCCGCATGACGCCGCTGCGCCTCTTCTGGGCTCGCGATTACTCCGACTACCACCCCGAGGAGCCCGGTGGCAGCGCGGCCGGACGCACCTGCGAGTGCCTGCCATTGGACACATCGATTCTCGGCGAGTATCGCGCCCGCCTGCGACCGGGTGTGCTCGAGGCCGGCGTCTCGATCCCGACGACCGGTGCCGACTACCGCTGGATGAACCTGGTGGTTCGGCTGCCCCGCAAGGGCATTCCGACGTTCGCCAAGCGGGTGGCCCAGGGGTTCGGCGGCCGTCTGCTGGGCCGACGCTACGCGGCGGGCGGCCAGGGTCTGACGGCCGGCCTGTTCGCGGGTGTGCTGCGCGCCGGCATCCCGGTGTGGACCGACACCACGCTGCTGCGACTCGACGGCGACGGTAGCCGTGTGAGCGGCGCAGTGTTGAACCACGACGGCCGTGAGGTGACGGTCACCGCTCGGCGCGGGGTGGTGTTGGCTACCGGCGGTTTCGACCACAGCATGGATATGCGGTGGAAATTCCAGTCGGAGTCGCTGGGCGCCAACTTCAGTCTGGGCGCCGAATCCAATACGGGCGACGGCATCCGCGCGGGGCAAGAGCTCGGCGCGGGCATCGATTTGATGGATCAGGCGTGGTGGTTCCCCGCCGTCGCGCCGCTGCCCGGCAAGGCGCCCGTGGTGATGCTCGCCGAGCGGTCACTTCCCGGCTGCCTGATCGTGGACCAACACGGCCACCGGTTCTGTAACGAGTCGACCGACTACATGTCATTCGGCCAGCGGTTGCTCGAACTGGAGCGGTCGGGCAGCCCGATCGAAGCGATGTGGATCGTCTTCGATCAGCAGTACCGCAACAGCTATGTGTTTGGCGCGGAACTATTTCCGCGGATGCGGCTTCCGCAATCGTGGTACGACGCGGGCATCGCCGCGCGGGCCGACAGCCTCTCCGGACTGGCCGGACACATCGGTGTTCCCGTGCCGGAGTTCGTCCAGACGATGACCCGCTTCAACGAAAGCGCCTGCGCCGGTGAGGATCCCGATTTCGGCCGGGGACGCAGCGCTTATGACCGCTACTACGGAGACCCGACGATAACCCCGAACCCCAACCTGCGTCCGCTGGCCAAGGGCCCGTTCTACGCCGTGAAATTGGTGCTCAGCGATCTGGGCACCTGCGGCGGCCTGAAGGCAGACGGACGGGCGCGGGTCCTCCGCGAGGACGGGAGCGCGATCGCCGGGCTGTACGCGATCGGCAATACCGCCGCCAACGCATTTGGCACGACGTACCCGGGCGCGGGCGCGACGATCGCGCAGGGACTGGTCTACGCCTACATCGCGGCGCTCGACGCGGCCGGCAAGCCCTAGTCGGCCGTGCGCCTGGCCTCGACCTGCTTCTCGATTTCACGCCAGTAGCCGGGCGTGGGCCGTGGTGTACCGAAACCGCTCTTGGCGGCCTTCTGGATGATGGCGTCGGCCTCGTCGATGTCCTTCATCAGTTCCAGCGCGAACTCACGCTCCGCGGCGTAGTACTTGGCCGCCCAGCGCAGGGCGATCACCGAATACGCCCAGGCAGGTTCCGCCTCGGCCCCCTCGGCGTCCTCGACGGCTTTCTGGTGTCGGGCTTCCGCATACGCGACATGCTCCTGCAGCAGTTCCTTGAGTCGGGCCGGGTTGCTGAGGTGGCCGAACGTGACTCGCAGCAGCACGCTGTGCTTGAGCACCGGCGGATCCACCGGTGCATCATTAGTCCACTCGGTGACGGCGTCCATCCCCGCCGGGGTGATCTTGTAGAGCCGGCGGCTGCGGGCGCCCTCGTCGTGTTCGACCCGCGATGTCACCAGCCCAAGACCCTCGAGCTTCTTCAGCTCCGTGTAGATCTGGCTGTACGACGGGCTCCAGTAGTACAGGTCGACGCTCCAGTCGATCCACTTTTTGAGGTCGTACCCCGAGACTTCCTCTTCGTAGGACATCATGCCCAGCAGCGCCCAACTGGTGGCGGCAAGTGCCGACTTCACCCGCTTGTCGCTGTCGTCCATTTCGCAAGATTAACAACGCCGGTCGCGCGAACGCGCCCGAAGGACCGCTGGCCGGGACATCGAATTACCGCGTCGTGCTTCGGCCTACCTGCTCTTCGACCGATCCATCCACAGCAGCACGACGCCCACGGCAGTGACGATGACGGCCGCCGAGTACACCATCAGCCCGAACGCCGGCGTCACGGTCACGAACCCTTCTCCCTCGTTGTTTTTCGTCGACACGGTGTGGAACGAGACGAACGTCAGGGCACCCAGCAGGCCGACCGCCACGCTGAGTCCGATGAGCCGGCTGGCCGGCATTCGGGATCCCCACAGCGCCGGCAACGCCAAAAACGCGGCCACGACGGCCAACAGGATGACGACGAACTTCGCGGTTCCGTCGGCGGCCGCCCCGTGCGAGCTCAGGGTCCTGCCGAACAGCTTGAGGCTGACCGTCGCGAACGGCAGGAAGATCGAGATGACGGTGACGAGAAGTCCTCCGAACACGATCCAGGCGGGCACCGACATCCTTGCCGCGACGGCCTTCACCGCCGCAAGGCTCTCAGGGACCTCGGGTGCGCCGGCGTCCGGATTCTGCGGACCGGATGGCGTCCTTCGCTGTGAGCCGGGCGGTGAATAGCCGGGCGGGGGCGGTCGATTGGCCGGCTGAGGCGAGCGCGGGGGCCCTGTCGGCGCCGGCGGGCGCGGAGGCAGGGGTGGCAGGGGCGCCGCGCGGGTCTGCGCCGCCGAGGGCAGATTAGACCCGGGCGGGCGGGGCGGCGGGGGCTGCAGCGGTGTGACCTGGGTCGGCGCGGCAGAGGGCGGGGGCGGGGGTTGCTGCGGCCGGTTGAGCGGTGGTCGCGGGGCGCGCACATCGGGTCTGCGCTGTCGCTGCGGGGTCCAGGTCCGACCGTCCCAGTAACGCTGGGCGTTGGGGTCTTGTGGATCGTCGTACCAACCGGGCTGGCTGGGCGTCGTCATGGGCGGATCCTCCCCTGTTGACCGAACTGCACCCGCAAACGCGAGAATACGCGCGGCCACCTGCGAGGCCCGGCCATGCTCGTCAGTCGCGCAGCGGGCGCCCCTCCGAGTCGGGCACCTTGCCGACGAGGATCATGATTCCGTCGATCAGTGGCCAGACGGCACCGACCCCGCAGGTCAGCCAGGACACCGCGATTTGGGCGATGCCGATGTTGGTGTAGCCGAGGTAGAAGCGACCGACCCCGAAACTGCCCACAAAGATCTGCAGCAGCCCGGCGAGGAGTTTGCTCTTGTCCGACAGCGGCCGGCCGTAGGGGTCGACGCCGAACGGCGCGCCGCCGTACGGGGCGACGCCCGAGCCGGCGGCGGCGGTGTTTGCGTGCCATTGCTGGCCGTCCCAATACATTTGGCCGGGCTGGCCGCTCGGGTCCGGGTACCACCCGGGCGACGGCTGTTCAGTCATTGTGTTTCCCTCTCTGCTGAAGGCGATGAATGCGTGTGCGGCTCACCGATTTAGCCGGGCTCAGCGATGACGCCAATCATCGCACCGCCGGGCCGGATTTGTCCGGTGTGGGCTTAGTCCTCCCGCAACCGATCGACGATGAGCGCTCGTGCGGCGCGGCCTTCCCGGGTGGGAGTGAGGGGGTAGACGTGCACCAGGCCGGGCTGTTCGTGGTAGTCGATCTGCACGCCGGCCGCCGCGGCCTTTTCGGCCAGCAGTCGCGCGTCGGGGTTGAGGATGTCGCGGGTGCCGCTGAACACGGTCAGCGGTCCCAGGCCGGACAGGTCGGCGGTCAGGGGGCTGACCATCGGGTCGGTCATCGGGAGGTCACCACACCAGCGGCCGGCGAACTCCAGCAGGCCCACCCGCGTCAGCCACGGATCGTCGACCGCGTCGATCAACGGGTTGGTCAGCGACACGTCCAGGACGGGCGAGATCAGCACCGTTTCGGGCAGGACCAGGCCGCGCTCGTCGCGCAGCATCAACGCGACCGACAACGCCATCTGTCCCCCGGCGGAATCCCCGGCCAGGCACACGGAGTGGTCGGCCGCGGCCTTCTCGGCCACCAGTTCGGCGATCGTGGGGACCACCTCGGCCGCGGTGGTGAACGGCACCAACGGATAGATCGGCACGACGACTTGGACTCGCGCGTCGGCGGCGATTTGGGCCGCCAATTTCCAATGCTGCGAGGCGATTTCGTTGACCCAGGCGCCGCCGTGCAGGTAGACGACCGTGCGCTGGACGGTGCGCGAGGCGCCGGAGGTCAGGGTGTAGATCGGCCAGACCGAGTGCCGATCCAGGTGCAGGTTGACGTCCTTGGGCAATCCCGGCGGGGGCCCGTAGAACTGCGGATGCGCGGCGCGCCGGTCGATGTGATCGCGGGCGCTTTGCGCGCTGCGATAGGGGCGCGCCCGCGTCAGGCCGATAACCGCCGGAAGCGCCCGGCTCCTCCAGCTCAGGCTCACCTGATCTCGACCCCCCGCTTGCGCACCCACACCAGGGCGGCGACCGTTCCCACCATCCAGACCGTGGTGGCGATGGCCAAATGCACGAAGCTCTTCGTGTCGCGCCCGAACACCGGCCAGATCAGGGCGGGCACTTTCGTCCACAGCAGGCGGTGCTCCACCCCGTTCATCGGGTCGGCGACGTAGTAGAGCGCGTACGGCAGGGTCAGCGCCAGGATCCAGGCGCCGGTGCGGCGACGATCGGCACGCTGGCGCCAGCGCCGAAGCAGCGGCTCGACGCTCACCGGGTGCAGCACCGAGAAGAAGTTACCGACGCCCAGCCAGGACACGATGGGTACCGCGACGGTGGGGATCGTCACCGCCAGGCTCCCGGGCGTTTGGAACCAGAGGGTGAGGACCATCGCCGTCAGCAACGTCGGCAGCCCGACGATCATGAGCAGTGCCAGGTTCTTGATCAAGAGCACTCGCCAGAACGGCACCCCGTCGGACAAAGCCTGTTGAACGCGGTAGTGGTCGGCGCCCAGCAGGTTGGTGGTGGTGACGTCCGCGAGCACCCAGGAGGAGAAGTACGTGCCGACCAGGACGGCCCAGTCGTGGTGGTGACGCCCCGGCGTGAGTGGCTGCACCAGCAACCAGGCGGCGGCGAAGACGATGTTGGCCACCACCCCCATCAGCCAGTTGCGGGGCGGCGTGAACGCCCAGCGGATCTCGGCGCGGACCGCCGGCCCGAGGTTTTGCTGCAGGTCTTTGGCGGCCCGCCTGGCCGCGGCGGGGCGGGGTGCCGTCGCACGCGCCGCGGCACGCAGCGCGGCGTCCACACGTGGCCGCATCGTCGCCTGTAGTTCCATCTGCTCCCCCACATTAGAGCGGTGGTTCGTGTCACCACCCGCTCTGGCAACGCTTTTCACTGCGTGTCGTAGCCGTCGTTAACTCGGCGGTCCGATGTAGCGCCGGTGCAGTTCCTGCGTGAGGAGGTGGATCTCGCGGGTGAGCTCGGTGTTGGTCTTCAGCTCCAAGTCCTCCATTTGGTAGTCATGGTCGGCCCGGGCCTGCTGGAACGCCGCCTGACGGTTCTGGCCGATCATCACGAAGGTCGACAGGAAGATCGCCTCGAGTGACACCGCCAGGGTCAGGGTGGGCCATGGACTCGCTTCCAGGAGCAGCATCCATACGCCGAACAGGGCCGCATGCAGCCAGACGAAGTTCATCGACCCGGCGAACGCGGTGATCCGGTCGGCCAGGCGCAGCTGGAGGTCCGCGCCTCGCCGCCGCGCCTCCTCCAGGACGGCCGGGTGGTGCGCCTGCCCGCCGCGCAGCAGCCGGCGCGGAATTAGTTGCGGGCTGTGGTGATGGGCATCGGCCTGTGTCGTCATGGGACCCGTTCCTTTCGGTGCCGTGGCGGCGCGCGCCGCTGGCTAATGCTACTGATCCGACTCCCCCGCGATCCGACGCCGGATGGCGCATATCTAGAACGTGTTACAGTTTGCCCACCACGCGCGTAAGGAGGCCCGCATGGACGCCGTCGTAGCGGCCCGGCCGACCGAAAGCCTCAGCGGCACAAGCGAATCGCGCCGCGCGTGATTCCGACACGCAAGCGCGTCGTCGTCGCCGGACTGGGAGACGTCGGTGTCCTGACCGCCATCCGCCTGGCCCGGCACGCCGACGTCGTCGGGATCTCCGCCAAACCCGCGCTGGTCAGCGGCCAGGAACTCGGGGTCCGGCTCTCCCGCCCCGAGGACTGGGCCCGCGACTACTGGATCCCGTTCGACAGGTTCCGCCGCCTGGACGCCGTGCGCACGGTGCAGGCCACGCTGACCGGCGTCGACCTTGCGGCCCGCACGGTGTTGGGCCGGCGCGAGAACGGCACGCCCGTTGCCGAGAAATACGACGCGTTGGTCATCTCGACCGGCGTCAGCAACGGCTTCTGGCGCCGCCCGACCCTGCAGTCGCCCAACGAGATCGGCGCCGAGCTGCGCGCCGCCCATGACCGGCTGGCGGCCGCCCAGTCGGTGATCGTCGTCGGGGGCGGGGCGGCCGCGGTGAGCAGCGCCGTCAACATCGCGACCACCTGGCCGGGCAAGCGGGTGGACCTCTACTTCCCCGGCGAGCGGGCGTTGGGCGAGTATCACCCGGCGACGTGGCGGCGCATCCGCGACCGGTTGACCGGCCTCGGCGTGGGCCTGCACCCCGGCCACCGCGCCCAGATCGCCGACGGCTTCTCGGGTGAGGAGATCACCGGGGAACCGGTCGAATGGAGCACCGGCCAACCCCCGGCCTCGGCCGACGCCGTGCTTTGGGCGATAGGCCGGGTGCGGCCCAACACCGATTGGCTGCCACCGGAACTCCTCGACGAGCGCGGCTTCGTTCGCGTGACGCCGCAGCTGCGGGTGCCCGGCCACCGGGGCGTGTTCGCGGTGGGGGACGTCGCGGCCACCGACCCGCTGCGCAGCTCGGCCCGCAATCGTGGGGATTCGTTGGTAGCGAACAACATTCGCGCCGAGTTCGCAGGCCGGGAGTTGCGCGCCTTTCGGACTCCGGGCCGGCGCTGGGGCTCGTTGGTGGGCATCCAGCCCAACGGGCTCGAGGTCTTCTTGCCCACGGGCCACTCGTTTCGGTTTCCGTCGTGGTCGGTCGAGCGGGTGGTGATGCCGTGGATCGTCCGATGGGGCATGTATCGCGGGATCCGCGAAAATCAGCCGCTTCGGGAGCTCAGCTCTTGATGGACCCGGTTCGCTTGGTCGTGAACGTCGCGACGCACACCATGGCGCGGTCGCCGCGCTGCCACGATTCCCGCGTGGGCGGCATGATCGCCAAGTCGATGTCGGGATCCAGCAGCGCCGTCGGCGAGTACGACGCCAAGTCGTCCTTGCAGTCCTTGCCGTAGGCACCGAAGCCGGACTCGCCGGGGAACGGCCCGTCGGGAACGGTCACGATCCCGGCCACCTCCGCCGCGTGGGGCCGGTCGCAGCTGGTGGTGTCCACCGAGGAGATGCGGTTTCCCCGCGGCAGCTCGGCGAAGCAGTCCCCGACCTTGATGTCCCGCGCGCTGACCGAGTGCGTCGGCGACAAGGCGACCACCGCGACGAGGACGGCGATGCCGACCGCCCACGCGCCGGACAGCACGAGCCCGCCGATCGCCAATCCTCGCCCGCGCTGCCCACCGGGTTTCGTCTTGCCCAGCGCGATGAGACCGAAGATGACGCCGAGCAGAATTCCCCCGAAAGCGCCGAAAATCAGTGCGGCGATGGCAAATCCGCTGGTCGTCTGGGCCTGCGGCGGTTGCGCGTAGCCCGGCGGCGGATACGGGCCCGGCGGGTACGGCGCGGGATACGGACTCGGCGGGTACGGCGGCGGGTAAGGCGCCGGCGGGCGGGACCCCGGGTAAGGCGGCGGATATCCGCCCTGGGGCGGGGGCGGTTGGTACGGGGGCGGCGGGCCCGGGTCCATCGGATGCGACATGCCTAACTGTACGACCGGCGGTGTCGTCGCGCCTCATTGAGGCGCTCGCCGGCGGCCCGTCGCGATCTGGGGCCGCTAATCGCCCGTGCGCGTGTATGTTTCGTCGAAGTCGACGCTCCATTGGCAGTCGGAGCGGCCCGACGACTCGTCCAGATGGTCGTGGCCGATCAGCTGCGTGATCGGATCCTGCGGCGGTTGCGGCAGCGCATACTGGCCGGTAGCTCGCGCGTAGACGGCGCCGCCGCAGCCGGGATCGTTGTCGTCGTGCTCGACGTGCAGGGTCCAGGTCCCGCCCTCGAACACCAGCGGTGTGTCAATCGTTTTCGAGTGGAAATAGCTCATGCACCGGTCCCCGGTGCGCAGGCAGTCGGTGACGACGGCTTGGTCGGACTGCTGCGGCGCGATCCTGGCCTTGAATTTTCGGACGAGGTGGTAGCGGCCGTGCAGCGCTTCGGCCGGCGAGCCCACCCGCGGCGGTAGCGCGTTCGGGTCGGGGAGCTTGTTGACGTCGACGTCGCCGGACCGGGTGAAGGTCACCGTCCGCTTTTCGTTGCAGGCGTTGGCCGACGCCCCGCGGTATTCGCCGGCGAAGGTGCCGTCCGGCCGCGGCTGCAGCGTCAACACCTGCCACACCTCGGCCGGGGCGTCCCGGCACTTGTCCGAGCCGATGGTCACGGCCACCCAGCGCCCGTCCACCTCGTCGAAAACCGCGCTCGGTGCGAGCCGCAGCTCGCCGCCGACGCGTTGCGCGGTCGCCCGGCAACCGTTCGACCCGCAGGCCGAACGGACCGCGTACGTGTCCGTCTCCGGCGCCGCGCCCTGACCCGGGACACCCTCCAGCGTGGTGCCCTGGCCGAAGCGCACATGGTAGACACCGGTGAAGGGCCCGGTGTTCGGCGTCGCGGCGGCGGTATTTCCCGGCGCGGCGGTGGGATTGGCCGGGGCGGTGTGGCCCGGCTGCGGGTGTCGGAGAAGCTTCACGCCCGCGAAGACGCCACCGGCCACCACGAGCAAGGCGACGCCCACCAGTGCGCCGATGAGCGCCCGGGGGCGGCGCCGGCGGGTTCGCATGGCGGGCAGGGTCGCGTCGATCCGGGGTTGGGTGTCCGGGAATGGAATGTCGCCGGGCTGGGTGAAGCCCGGGCCCAGCTGGCGGGCCAGCTGGTCGGCGAATTCGCGGCAGCTGCCGAAGCGTTCGGATGGCTCCTTGGCCATCGCGGTGGCGAACACGGGATCCAGCGCCGCGAGCTCGGGACGGCGGGCGGCGATCGAGGGCGGGGCGGCGTTGATGTGTTGGCTGATCACGACCGCCGGGTTGGAATCGACGTACGGCGCCGACCCGGTCAGCAGGTGAAAAGCGGTGCAGGCCAACGCATATTGGTCCGCGCGCCCGTCGACGCGCTGCCCCTTCAGCTGCTCGGGCGCCACGTATGCGACGGTGCCGACCGTCATGTTGGTCGCGGTCAGCCCGGTCGCGTCATCGATGTGGCGCGCGAGCCCGAAATCGGCGAGGTACACCCGCCGCGCCTGACCGTCGGGATCGGTGAGCAAGATGTTGGCGGGCTTGACATCGCGGTGCAGCAACCCCCGGCCATGCGCGTAATCCAGCGCCGAGCCGACCGCCGTGATGATCGCCACCACGTCTTGGAGCGGCATCCCGCCCGGGTTGTCGCGCAGTAGCCGGCCCGCATCGGTGCCGGCCACGTAGTCCATCGAGATCCAGAACTGGCCGTCCTCCTCGCCGCGGTCGTGGATCGTCACGATGTGCGGATGGGACAACCCGGCCGCCAACTCGGCCTCCCGCATGAAGCGGCCCCGAAATTCCGGGTCGCCCGTCAGGTCGGCGGGCAGCACCTTCAACGCGTCCTCGCGCGGCAGTCGGGGATGCGCCGCCAGGTACACCTGGCCCATCCCGCCCGCGCCCAGCACCCGCACGATGGTGTACCCGGCAAACACCTGACCCGTCTCGAGCGACATGGGCAAATCGTAAATGCTCAAGCCGCAGCGGCAGCTAAATTCGCCACGAATACGGGGCCGCGCCGCCCGGGCAAACCACGCTGCGCCGCCCCTCCCCTTAATCGCCGGTGCGCGTGAAGGTTTCGTCGAAGTCCGTGTTGACCTCGCAGGGCGCGCTCTGTTCCTGGTGAGCGCGGCCGGTGAGCTTGGCGATGGGGTCCCCGGGCGGTTGCGGCAGCGGATAGACCCCGTTGGATTTCATGCGCGCGGTGCCCCCGGAGTGCGGGCAGGTGACGTCGGCGTCGACGTTCCAGGTCCAGCGTCCGTCTCCGAACACCAGCGGCTGGTCGGCCGACGCTTCGTGGAAGTAGCTCATGCACCGGTCGGCGGTGCGCAGGCAATAGGTCGCGACCGCGGTGTTCAGCTGCTGTTGCGGCAGGCCGTTCGCGAAGATTCGGGTCACGCGGTAACGGCCGCGCAGGCCCTGGGCCGGCGACACCGCCCGCGGTGGCTGGGCGCCCGGATCGGGAAGCGTTTTCACGTCGACGTCGCCGGTGCGGGTGAAGGTCACGGTTCGCTTGTTCGCGCAGGCGTTGGCGGCCGTCGCGGTGTATTCGCCGTCGAGGCCGCCGTCGGGACGGGGGCGCAGCACGAAGACCTGCCAGAACTCGGCAGTCGCCTCGCGGCACGAGTCCGGCGCGACGGCTACCGCGACCCAGGCCGCGCCGATCTGATCGAACACCATCGTCGATTGCGCCACCGCTTCCCCTCCGAGGCGGGACGCGGTCATCACGCAGCCGGCGGGTCGGCACACCGAGCGCAGGCCGTACGTGCTGGTCACCGCCGGCGGGGAACCGGGGTCCGGCGCGTCCTCCAGAGCCATGTTCAGCCCGAAATCGGCCCGATAGGTGCCCGTGAATGGGCTCGCCGGCGGGGCCGGGCTGCGCGGACCGGTGAACTTCAGCAGTGCCACGACGCCGGCTGCGACCAGTAACACGATGCCGGCCAGGGCCGCGGCGAGGACCGCGGGGCGACGGCCCACCCGCCGCCAGACGGAGGGTTTCACCCATTGCGGCGCAAGCACGGTCGGGCCCGACGCTTGTTGGGCATCCGCGTCGGCCATCTCGAGGTGCCGGCCCAATTCCTGCGCGAACTCCCCGCAGCTGTTGAACCGGCCGGACGGATCCTTGGCCAGCGCGGTGGCGAAGACGGGATCCGCACCCGTCAGCTCCGGGCGGTGGGCACCGATCGACGGCGCGGCGGCGCTGACGTGTTGGCCGATCACCACCGCGAGGTTGGGGCCGCCGAACGGCGGCGCCCCGGCTAGCAGATGAAATGCGGTGCACGCCAGGGCGTATTGATCGGCGCGGCCGTCGACCGACCCCGCCATCAGCTGCTCGGGCGCCGCGTAGGCCGCCGTGCCGACCGCCATCCTGGTCGTCGTGAGCCCCGCGGCGTCATCGACGCGTCGCGCGATCCCGAAGTCGGCCAGGAAGATTCGCCGCGGCTGTCCGTCCGCGTCGGTCACCAGAATGTTGGCCGGCTTCACGTCACGGTGCAGCAGGCCCCGGTGATGCGCGTAATCGAGCGCCGAGGCGACCGCGTCGATGATCGCCATCGCGTCGTCGACGGGCATCCCGTCCGGGAATTGCTCGCGCAGCAACCGGGCCACGTCGGTGCCGGGCACGTATTCCATCGAGATCCAGAACTGGCCCTCGTACTCGCCGCGGTCGTGGATCGCCACGATGTGCGGGTGGGACAGCCCGGCGGCCAGCTCCGCCTCCCGCTCGAATCGCTCCCGGTACTGGGGATCGGCGGTGACTTCGGTCGGCAGCACCTTCAGCGCGTCCTCGCGCGGCAACCGCGGGTGCGAGGCCAGATACACCTGCCCCATGCCGCCCGAGCCCAGCGGCCGCAGGATGGTGTATCCGGCAAACACCTGACCGATCTCGAGCGCCATGGCCGAATCGTAGATGCACGCCGCGCGGATCAGTGGCTGTTGAGCAGCAACATGAGCCCGTAGTCCATGTGGATCTGCTGATGGCAGTGCAGCAGCGACAGGCCTGGCTGATCGGTGACGAAGTCGATCTCCATGCTTTGGAAGCCGCCCAGCATCGCGACGTCCTTGCGCACCCCGGCGGTTGGTGTTCCGGCGATGCGGGTGATTTCGAAGGTGTGGCGGTGCAGGTGCATCGGGTGCAGGTCGTCGGTGGCGTTGCGGAACCGGATCCGATAACGCTTGTCGCGCTGCAGATCCAGCACGGGCTGATTGGTGTCCATTGAAAACGCCGTGCCGTTGAACATCCAGACGTTGAAGCCGTTGTCCGCGGCGTTGCGCTTCTCGATCAGCATCTCGATGGTGCGTTCCGGCGCCGGCGCCGGCGCGGGGTTGGGCGGCGCGAACAGCCGGTAATCCCACTTGAACGGCGCGGGCGCCGCCCACTGCGGATCGCCGCCCCGCCCTGCGTATTCCACCACCACGCCCATGCCGTGGCCACGGTCGTCGTCGGACAGGTCACCGAGCACCCACACACCGGGGTTGGTCATGTCGACGACCGCCGAAATGCGTTCGGCCGCACCGAGCCACAGCACCGGCACCGACGCCGGATTGGGCACCGGGTTGCCGTCCAGCGCGACAACGTTGAAGGTGTGCCCGGGCAGGGCCAGGCTGCGGGATTCGGTGGCGCTGCCGTTGAGGACATGCAACAGCACCCGCTGCCCGGGCCGGACGCGGATGGGGTCGCCGTGGCCCAGCATGCGCCCGTTGACGGCGAACGCTCCGTAGCTGACCTCGAAGCCCTTCGGCTCGCCGCGCGCCAGCGAGGCCGCCATCGACGCCTCGCCCTTGTCCTTGAGGTCGGCGTCCGGTTCACCGGCCAGGAAATCGCTGGCCATGTCGCCCCCGCGGCTGAAACTGGGCTCGAACTCCTTGAGCGTCAGGAAGATCTCTTGGTCGTAGGCGCCCGGGTTCTGACTGGGTTCGATGTAGACCGGGCCGACGAGGCCGCTGTACTGGCCGCGGGACAGGTCGGCGCGCGGCACCACGTGGGTGTGATAGAAGCGGAAGCCCGCCGGGCCGGGCACAAACGAAATGCGTCGCATGCCGTGCGCCGGGATGTCGGGGGTGCCCTCTTCGGCCGAGCCGTCGACGTCGACGCCCACGTGCTGCCCGTGCCAGTGCAGCTGCTCGGGGGCATCGGTGTCGTTGAAGATGTCGACCGACGTGCGTTGCCCCTCCTTGAACCGCAGCAAGGGACCCGGGAATTGGCCGTTGTAGGTCAAGGTCGACTCGATGCGGTCGGGCGCCAGCTCCACCTTTCCGGTGCCGATCCGCAGCGTGTAATCGGGCTTGCCGGTGGGCGGTCCGGGCGGCGTCGTTGGTGAACATGCCGCCGCGGCACCGCCGGCGGTGACCAACGCCAACCCGCCGAGGAATCGACGGCGGTTCATCGTCGCTCCGCCGCGAGGGTCGGCAGCAGGAAGTCGATGCGGTCGTTCAATTCGCTTGCCACACGTCGGAATTCGGGGTAGCTCGCCCGGCCCGCGGCGGACGGGTCCGGCAGGCTCCAGTGCATCGTGGTGGCCACGCCGTGCTCGTCGGCGTATTCGCGGACCTTGTCGCACAGCGTGATCACGCAATCGAAGCGGCGACGGGCGACCGCGGCCAACGGCCGGGGCCGGCCGCCCCCGAGGTCGATGTCGTACAGGTCGCGCATGATCCGCACCGCGTTCGGGTGAATCCGCGGTTTGGGATGGCTGCCCGCGCTCGCGGCCCGGACGCGGCCCGCGCCCTTCTTCCGCAGCAGCGCCTCGGCCATCGGCGAGCGCGCACTGTTGCCGGAACACAAGAACAGCACCGACCCGGCCGCCCGGCTCGTGGCAGCGGGCGCGAGGGCCGGATGCAAAGCGCTTGCCGCCCCGGCGAATTGCGCCGCGCACCTCGCCAGGTTCAGGTGGTAGTAGGTGTCGCGGGCATCGAAATTGCTGCGCCGCGCGTCGATCAGCCCCGCCGAGCGCAGCAGCCGCAGGTGATACGACACCAGGTTTTGCGGCTCGTCGACGGCGGCGGCCAATTCGCGTACCCGGTGGTCGCCGGCGGCGAGCTCGGCCAGCAACGCCCACCGCACGGGGTGGGACGCCATCTGCATCAGCGGGGGAACTTTCGCCCGCTTGGTTGCCGTCACCATTCGGACAATACATCAAACTGGTTTGATAGGTTTGGGCGCGTGAGCGAGCTCCGCCGGACCCTGGGCCTGTTCGACGCGGTGGTGATCGGGCTGGGCTCGATGATCGGCGCCGGCATCTTCGCGGCGCTGGGCCCCGCGGCACGCGCCGCCGGCTCTGGGCTGCTGCTGGGCCTCGCGTTGGCGGCGGTGGTGGCCTACTGCAACGCCACCTCCTCCGCGCGGCTGGCCGCGCTCTACCCCGCCTCCGGCGGCACCTACCTGTACGGCCGCAAACGGCTCGGCGACTTTTGGGGCTATCTGGCGGGTTGGGGCTTCGTGGTCGGCAAGACCGCCTCGTGCGCGGCCATGGCCCTGACCGTCGGCGCCTACGCGTGGCCGGCGCAGGCGCACGCCGTGGCCGTCGCCGCGGTGGTCGCGCTGACGGCGGTGAACTACGTCGGGGTGCAGAAGTCGGCGTGGCTGACCCGGATCATCGTCGCGGTGGTCCTGGCGGTGCTGGCCGCGGTCGTCGTCGCCGTCTTCACCTCCCCCGGCGTCGACGCCGAGCGGCTGCACATGGCGGGCGTCACCGCCGGCGGCGTGGTCCAGGCGGCGGGACTGCTGTTTTTCGCCTTCGCCGGCTACGCGCGGATCGCCACGCTGGGCGAGGAGGTCCGCGACCCGGCGCGCACCATCCCCCGGGCCATCCCGCTGGCGCTGGCGATCGCGCTGGTCGTCTACGCGCTGGTGGCCGTCGCGGCGCTCGCCGCGTTGGGGCCGCGGCGCCTGGCCGAGGCGTCCGCGCCGCTGTCCGAGGCGGTGCGGGTGGCGGGGATGGCCTGGCTGGCGCCGGTCGTGCAGGTGGGTGCGGCGGTCGCGGCGCTGGGCTCGCTGCTGGCGCTGATCCTGGGGGTCTCGCGGACCACCCTGGCGATGGCGCGCGACCATCACCTCCCCCACGTGCTCGCCGCGGTGCACCCCAGGTTCGGCGTCCCACACCGCGCCGAACTGCTGATCGGCGTCGTGGTGGCGGTGTTGGCCGCGACCGCCGACCTGCGGGGGGCGATCGGTTTTTCCTCGTTCGCGGTGCTCATCTACTACGCGGTCGCCAACGCCTCGGCGTTCACGCTCCGGCCCGACGAGGGCCGCCCGCCGCGCGCGATCCCGGTGGTCGGGCTGGTCGGGTGCGTGGTGCTGGCGTGCGCGCTGCCGCTGTCCTCGGTGCTGTCCGGGGCGGCGGTGCTGGGCATCGGTGCCGCGGCGTGCGCGATTCCCCGGCGGTCCGAACGGGAAGACTGAGCGGGTGAACGAGCCCGGAACAGACGCATTCGAAAAGCTGGTGGCGCTGCTGAACTATCCGATGTTCGTGGTAACCACCCACGCCGGCGGCGTCGACGCCGGCTGCCTGGTCGGTTTCGCCAGCCAAACCAGCATCCACCCGCCGCGGTTTTTGGTCGGGTTGTCCACGAAGAACCACACGTTCCGGGTGGCCGCGGACGCCAGCCACCTGGCGGTGCACGTGTTCGACCACGAGCACCTCGACGTCGCGGAGTTGTTCGGCAGCCAGACCGGCGACGAGATCAACAAGTTCGACCGCTGCTCCTGGCACCGCGGCCCGGCGCAGTTGCCCATTCTCGACGAGGCGGCCGCCTGGTTCGCCGGCGAGATCCTCGACCGCTTCCCCCTCGGCGACCACGTCGGGCACCTGATCGAACCGGTGGACGGCCAACCGCCGCGAGAGCTCGAGCAGTGGGTGTCCTTCGGCGACGTCCGCCACCTGGAACCGGGCCACGAGGCCTGAGGTGACGCCCCGGGTGGGCGCCGTCGGCGACATCGCCGAACTCGCGTCGTTCTACGCCGATCCCCCACCGGGCGTGCGCGCCAACATGATCTTCAGCGCCGACGGCGCCGCGGCGTTCACCGGTCGCGCCGGGCCGCTGTCCTGTCCCGCCGATCAACGGCTGCTCAGGATCCTGCGCGGCTTCGCGGACGTGGTTCTGGTCGGCGCGGGCACGGCGCGCGCCGAGAACTACGGGCCGGTGCGGCTCGTCGACGCGCACCGGGACGCCCCGCCGCCGATCGCCGTGATCACCCGCACGGGCGACCTGCCCGCCAGGCTGTTCAGCGATCCCGACCAGCCCCCGATCCTGGTGACCTGCGCGCGCTGGGCCGCCCGCGACGACGCGCGCCGGCGGATCATGGTGGCCGGCGAGGACTCCGTCGACGTGGCGCGCGCCGTCGACCTGCTGCGCGCCCAGGGCATGGACCGCATCCTGTGCGAGGGCGGGCCGACCCTGCTCGACGAGCTGGTGGAGGCCGACGCCGTCACCGAAATCTGCGTGACGCTGGCCCCCAAGCTCGCGGGGAGCCAGCCCGTCGGCACCCGGCGGCCCGCACGGCTGTCGGTGCCGGTCGAGATGCGGCTCGAGCACGCCCTGGCCTACGACGACTACGTGTTCCTGAAGTATCGCCGCTGAGCGGGCGGTCAGCCCCGGGAATAGCCTCGGCGGACCGTGCGGTCGAGAATGCCCAGCGTTGCCCGCAGCGCACCCTCGGAGAGCACCGGAAAAATCCCGGCGTCGCGCCACTGCGGGTCGATGTTCGACCAGTCATAGAACGAGGTGACCACGGTGGACGCGCCGTCGTCGGCCGGCTCGAGCCGGTAGCCGTAGACGTGGCCGATCTGCGGACGGAGCTGGCCGAGAATCGTCCACGAAATTAGCCGATCCTTCTCGAACTCCTTGATGTCGACGGTGACGTCGTATTTGCCGAGTTGCGGATAGTCGTTGAGCGACTCGCGGTCCATGTGCACCACGAAGCTGTCGCCGACGCCCCTAACCGGGTCCCCCTCGGCGTCCTGGAGCATGCCCGAGGAGTCGATGGACACGTGGCCCTGCGGGTCGCACAGCACCGCGAAGATGTCGGTGGCCGGGGCTCCGATGGTGCGGCGGGTCTCGATGCGTTCTTCGGTCATGGGTCCTCGCATCCGGCGCAGACAACCTGATTTGCCTCGCCGGTTACTCTACGTCGCCGCGGCGGGTCGGCGTCAGTGCGGTCGCGATTGCTGGACGCCTGCTCGGCATGCAGCGACGCGCGGGGCTTCCTATGATGAAAGCTTGGGAAAAATTTCATCGAATTGCCTGCGCGACACAATCTTCAGTCCATCGCCGTCCGACTTCTTCTCGCGGGCACACAGAGGAGGTTGGCCGGCGACGTGAGCGACTCAAACGGCGAGGACGAATACCGCAACCTGGCGGTGAACCGGCTGCGGCCCAGCGAGCTTTCATGGGCACTGAACAACGATTCCGTGCACGGGATCGCCTACGCGTTCCGCAACCCCGTCGCCGTCGCCGAGTCGATCGACGATCCGCAGGACGACCGCAAGACCTACCTGATCCGGGTCAGGCGTGACGATTTGGCCTCGGCCCTGGGAAAGATCAACGACTGGATCGTCAGAAACCCCGGCCCGGCGGGAATGCAGGCCTACGGCTTCGTCCGGGCGCTGTCACGGGAGGGGCTCAGCGAAAAGACCGGTGACGAGGAATGGCGGTGATCCCCGCCGACCCCGGAGTTCGTAGCCAGCCGACCGGGAATTAGCTGGCTTTCTGGCAATTCAGCGTGCCCCGCGGTTGCCCGAACCATTAGCCTTATGCCTGGCACGCCGCGCTTCGGTGTGGATTTTGCGGCGCGTGGCGGCGGGTGAGGAGTCGGCGATGGGTGACACGACCGCGGATTCGCGGGAGGGCTCGCAGTTCGGGCCGTATCGGCTGCGGCGGCTGGTCGGCCGCGGCGGCATGGGCGACGTCTACGAGGCCGAGGACACCGTGCGGGAACGCATCGTGGCGCTCAAGCTGATGTCGCAGACGCTGTCCAGCGATCCGGTCTTCCGCTCGCGCATGCAGCGCGAGGCCCGCACCGCGGGGCGGCTGCAGGAACCGCACGTCGTGCCGATCCACGACTTCGGCGAAATCGACGGGCAGCTCTACGTCGACATGCGCCTGATCGACGGCAACAACCTGGCCGCGACGCTGAGCCGATTCGGGCCGCTGGCCCCGCCGCGGGCGGTGGCGATCGTGCGCCAGATCGGCTCGGCGCTCGACGCCGCGCACGCCGCCGGGGTGATGCACCGCGACGTGAAACCGGAGAACATCCTCGTCAGCGCCGACGACTTCGCGTATCTCGTCGATTTCGGGATCGCCAGCGCCACGTCCGACGAAAAGCTCACCCAGTTCGGCACCACCGTGGGCACCGTGAAATACATGGCCCCGGAACGGTTCAGCGAAACCGAAGTCACCTATCGGGCCGACATCTACGCCCTGGCCTGCGTCTTGTTTGAGTGCCTGACCGGTTCCCCGCCATACACGGGCGACACCATCAGCGTGATGGGGGCCCACCTCAACCAGGCGATCCCGCGCCCCAGCGCCAAGCGTCCGAGCATTCCGGTGGCCTTCGACGGCGTGATCGCCCGCGGCATGGCCAAGGATCCCGCGGCGCGCTACGCCACCTGCGGTGACCTGTCGGCGGCCGCGTACGCCGCGCTGGCCACGCCCGATCAGGATCGGGCCACCGACATTCTGGAGCGCAGTCAGGTGGCCAAGCTGCCGGCCGCGTACGCCGGCCAGCCGCCCAGCGGTTTCGCGGCCATGCCCCCCTCCGTCATGGCGAACCACGCGCCGCCGCAGGCTACGGGGTGGCCCACCGGATCGGCCCCGGGGACACCGATCGGCGGTGGGCCGGTGCCGCAGCCGACTGGGTGGCCGGGCACTCCCACCTGGGGCACGGGCGACATGGGCAGCGTCGGCGCGCCGCTCTGGGGGCAGCCGCCACCGAGCAATCGGAAGCCCTTGCTGTGGATCGGCGCCGCCGTGGCGGTGGTGGTCGCCGTGGTGGTCGGCTTGGCCGTCGTCGCCGCCCATCCCTGGCAGTCCTCCTCCCCGCCGACCCGGACCTCCACGCCGACGTCGGCCGCGCCCCCGCCGGACGCGGTGGAGCTCAAGGTGCTCGACGACGGTGTGTCCATCGGCAGCTCGGCGGCCCCGACGACGATCGACATCTTCAACGAGCCGATCTGCCCGCCGTGCGGCAGCTTCATCCGGTCCAACGCCGGCGACATCGACAGCGCGGTGAACAACAAGAAGCTGGCGGTGCGCTATCACCTGCTCAACTTCCTCGACGACAAGTCGCACAGCAAGAACTACTCGTCACGCGCGGTGGCCGCGACGTATTGCGTTGCGGGACAGAATGATCCGAAGCTCTACATGAACTTCTACTCGGGCCTGTTCGCCAGCACCTTCCAGCCCGCGGAGGATGCCCCCGAGGACCGCACCGACGGCGAACTGGCCCAGCTGGCCAAGACCGTCGGCGTCGACGCCAGCGTGATCGACTGCATCAAGGCCGGCGATGACGTCGGCACCGCGAAGGCCAAGGCCGCGGCCGGGGACGCGACGCTCACCGGACTCAACGCCACCGGCACGCCGTTCGTGTGGGACGGCACCAGGTCGATCAACTACCAGGACCCGACCTGGCTCACCAAGCTGCTCGGGTAGCCCGCGCTAGGGATGCGGCGTCGGGGTCGCCGGAGCGGGCGTTTGTGACGGACCCATCATTCCGCCCGGGCCCATCATGCCGCCCGGGCCCATCATGCCGCCCATTCCGCCCGAGCCCATCATCGGGCAGCTGCCCTCGTGGCCGCCGTAATAGCCCCGGTGCCAGCCGGAGTGGGCGCCGGAGGACCAGCCCAGGAACAGTCCCCAGAAGAAGATCGACCCGACGATGAACACCACACCGGCGACGATGACGACCCACGCCGCGGCTTGTCCCAGACGGCTGGGCGCGCCGTATCGGTTGCCGTAGCGGGGTTGCTCACTCACGGTGGTCGGTTCGATCGTGGATTCAGGTGTGTCTGTCATGGTTCGAAGCTTCGCATACATATACCCCTCGGGGGTAGGGACTATTGGCCCTAGCATGGCAGGTCCGCGTCTGGTCAGCTTGGCGAAGCGACTCCGGATTTGGAGGGAACGTCATGGTCAAGTTCAGCCGACGGGCGGCGCTTGCCGCGCTCGGTGCGCTGGGCGCGGGCAGCGTGTTCGGCCTGCACGCGGCCCGTCGCGGCATCGTCGCGTCGCCGTCCGCGGGTATCCGGCTCGCCGACGGATGCGGTTTCATGGGCGCGGGTTCGGTGGACATGAGCCGCTACATGGAGATGTTCATGCGGCACCGGGAAATCAGCCGCACGGTGGAAGAGATTCCGGGCGGGGTACGCACCACCACCCAATCGAGCTCACCGGAGCTTGCCGCCCAACTCCAGGCGCATGTCTCGAGCATGTACGCCCACCTCGATCAAGGCACGGAGGTGAGATGCATGAGCCAGAGCCTGCCAACGCTGTTTCGCCGCGCGAACGGCTATCGCCGCCAATTCACCTTCACCGCAACGGGTGTGACCGCCGAGGAGACTTCCTACGATCCCGCCCTCACCGACGCCATTCGCGCCCACGCACGAGAGGTGACCGGGTTCGTCGAGCAGGGAATGCCCGCCATGATGCAGCAGATGATGGGCGGCTGCATGATGGGACCGGGCGGCATGATGGGTCCGCCCGGATAGCGTGCGGGCCACATGTCATCCGGTCAGCGCCAGCGCGGGTCGACCGTGCGGTTCTGGCTCGTGGCGGGTGTCGGCGCCGACGCGGCGTAGCCGCAGCGAGTTTGTCACGACGCTGACCGAGGAGAGTCCCATCGCGGCGCCCGCAATGACGGGGCTCAGTAGTCCCAGCGCCGCAAGGGGAATCGCGGCCGTGTTGTAGCCGAACGCCCACCAGAGGTTTTGGTAGATCGTGCGGAGGGTCTGCCTGGACAGTTCGATCGCCTGCACGACGCCGTCGAGCCGGTCGGATATCAGGGTGATGTCCGAGGCCTCGATGGCGACGTCGGTGCCGGTACCAATGGCAATGCCCAGATCCGCCTGCACCAGGGCGGGCGCATCGTTGATGCCGTCGCCCACCATCGCGACCACATGGCCCTCTTCCTGTAGCAGCCGAACGGCGGATACCTTGTCTTCCGGCAACACCTCGGCCAGCACTCGGTCGATGCCGACCTCCTTGGCGATTGCGGCCGCGGTGCGCACGTTGTCGCCGGTGATCATGGCCACCTGCAGCCCCATGGCCTGCAGCCGGTGCACCACGTCGACGGCGTCATCTTTGATCGTGTCGGCCACCGCGAGCACGCCGACAACCTGGCCGTCGCGGCCGACGAATACCGCCGTGCGGCCGCGCTCCTCCAGTTCCGCCGCCGCCGCGGCCAGGTGCTCGGGCAGCGTCAAACCATGATCCTGGATGAGCTTGCGCCGCCCGACGAGTACGGCCTGGCCATCGATTTCGGCTCGCACGCCGTGGCCGGCAAGGTTTGCGAATGCCGTTGCGGGCGGTATCGCCAACCCCCGCTCGAGCGCGCCTGCGACGATCGCCGCGCCGATCGGATGCTCGGAGCCCGACTCGGCCGCGGCCGCGATCCTGAGCACTGGATCCGGCTGGCGCCGCTTGCCGGGAATCACGTCCGTGAGTCGCATTTGGGCGCGCGTGAGGGTGCCGGTCTTGTCGAAGACCACGGTGTCGATCTTCCTGGATGCTTCGAGCACCTCGCCGCCCTTGACCAGGATTCCCAAGTCCGCGCCGCGACCCGTGCCGACCGTGATCGCCGTAGGGGTGGCCAGGCCGAGGGCACACGGGCACGCCGTGATCAGAACCGCGATCGCAGCAGTCATGCCGCCCAACGGGTTTCCCGCGAACAGCGTCCATCCGGCAAACGTCGCGACCGCAACACCGACGACGGCCGGCACGAACACCGCCGAAACCCGGTCAACCATCCGCTGTACCGGAGCCTTGCCGCCCTGCGCTTGCTCAACCAGACGCACGATCTGGGCCAGCGCGGTGTCGGCCCCGACAGCGGTGGCGCGCACGGTCAACAGGCCGTCGACGTTGACCGTGGCCCCGGCCACCCGGTCGCCCACCGTTTTCTCGACCGGCACCGACTCGCCGGTGAGCATCGCTTCGTCGACGGCCGCGCGCCCGTCGACGATCTCACCGTCGACGGGGATCTTCTCCCCGGGCCGCACCCGCACGAGGTCGCCGACTTGCACGAGATCGACTGGGACGAGCAGTTCCTGGCCATCGACGAGCAGGCAGGCCTCCTTGGCGCCCATCTCCAGCAGCTTGCTGATCGCCTCAGACGCCTTGCCGGTGGCCCTGGCCTCGAAATAGCGGCCCAACACCACGGATGCGCTGATCAATGCCGCGGTGTCGAAGTACACGGGTCCGCCGGTGAACAGCTGATAGATGGAGTAACCGAAGGCGGTCATGGTGCCCAGCGTGATCAGCGTGTCCATGTTCGCGCTCAACGCGCGCGCCTGCTGCACCGCCCCCTTGAGAATCGGCCACCCAGAGACGAATTGGACCGGTACGGTCGCGGCGAAGGCCACCCACCTCGCCCACGAGTACGCGGGGAAAAACGTCATCACGCCGAACGACACCAATCCCAGCGGCACGGCAAGCCAGACGCGCCGCAGCCACTTCCGCCGCTGTTGTCTGCTGTCCTCGCCCGGCGACGCATGACACGACGAAACCGGTCCCTGGCCACAGCCGCCACTTGCCACCGGCTTGTCGTCCGACCCACCAGCCAAGAAACGACGGATGCCGCGGGTAATCGTGCGAACCACAACGGGATTGCCGGCGTCCACCGAATATGGGGCACGCGCGGGCACCAAGTCGACGGGGATTTGCTCGGCATCGGCAATCGCCGACAAGACCGCGGCGGTGTCGCAGTCCTCGCGCGAATACAAGACCACCACCGACGCCGTCCGCGGATAGGCGTACACCGCGCGCACGCCGGCCACCTTGCCGACCGTGTCCTCGATCGCTACGGCGCGGACCGCATCGAAACGAAACCCGTTGGCGTGCACGCGCATCCGGCCCGCGGCGTCGGATAGGACTTTGAGGGCGACGTCGGGGTCGCACAGCGTGTCAGTGGCCATCGCCGCGCTAGTCCGTCACCGCAACCGGCGAGACGTCCTCTCCGAGGCGCTCTTTGGCCTCGGCGATCACATCGGCCGCCGTCAGTCGAGCCCGTTCCGCGCCCTCGCCGGCCTTGCGCTCGGCCTCCCGGGCGACCCGCATGCCCCAGGCGGTAACGGTTACGGTCGCGGCGCGCAGCGGAAACTTCGCCACCGCCTTGCGTGTCGCCCCGTACGCGGCGACCCCGACCGCACCGGTCACCACGGTGGGGACCGCCTTGGCCACGAATCCATGCAATGCGATCATCTCGAACGTTCCCTTTCTGTCGCCCCGTCACCGGGGTGCGTGTACTTCGTCATCTCGGGCCCGCCGTCATCGCCGGAGCCTCATCCGCTGGTTCGCCCACCGCGGCGCCGCTCAGGTGCGCCTGCGGACCGGTCAATGCCGGCGTGAACTTGAGCGCGTCGACCAGCTCGTCGATCGCTGCTTGCCCGCGCCCGTCCAGCACCGCCGTCGAAAAGCAGGTCTCCAGGTGGTTGTGCAGCATCACCCGATTCGCCCGCTCCAACGAGGACTGCACCGCCGAGATCTGCTTCATCACGTCCACGCAGTACGCGTCAGACTCGACCATCCGGATGATCCCGTCAAGGTGACCCCGAACCGTTTTCAACCGGTTCAGCGCCGAGTGCTTTTTCGCTGTCAATTCCTGTTCTCCGCAACGTTGCATGGGGCCAGCATACGCCACCCCACCCGGGGTGGGGTAGTGTCCCCGATCTAGCGGCGATTTCTCGTCGCGCGCGATGCGCGTCGTCCTCTTACGCTTGCGCCAACCGAAGGGAGTGGAAGTGAACAACAGCCAAGAAAACGGCTGGTCGTGGACCGATGTGTGGCTGCCGGCGATGCTGCTGAGCCTGGCGGGCGTGGGCTGGTGGTGGTCGGTGATCAGCGCCGACCGCATGCGCGGCGACGCGATGCCGATGGGCGACCAGATGTCGATGGGTGCCCAGTCCACGATGCCGTTCGCGGCGTTCCTCCTCGCCTGGGTCGCGATGATGGCGGCCATGATGTTGCCCGGAGTCCTGCCGCTCGTTCGCGGTTACGCCGGCGCCGCCGCCGGCAGCGCCGCCTCGCCGGTCATATTCGTCGTCGGATACCTCGCCGTCTGGACCGCGGTGGGGATACCGGCCTTCATAGCGTCGACCCGTCTGAACCCGGTGCTGCACACATGGCCATGGGTCGGCCACGTCGCCGGTGCCGCAGCGGTCGTCGCGGGGCTGCATCAGCTCACACCGCTCAAGGCGACCTGCCTACGGCACTCCCGCTGGCCCGCAACGCTTTCCGCGGGCCCCGGCGGCCAGCTCAACGGTCCCGCGGGATCATTTGTTGCCGGGGGCCGCTACGGCATCTATTGCGTTGGCTCGTGTTGGTTGCTGATGGTGGTGCTGATCGCCTTCGGCACAATGCAATTGGCGTGGATGCTGGGGGTCGCCGTGGTGATCTGGTTGGAAAAAGTAGCTCCGTTCGGAGATCAGCTGAGACGTGTGACCGCCGCGGCGCTTCTCGTGCTCGGTGTAGCGCTACTGGTACACCCCGCGTTTGTCAGTCATCTCGTCTGACCAGAACACCCAGCACTGCCGCTAGTCGCCGGTGCGCGCGAACTTCGCGTCGACATCCGTGCTGCCGCAGTTGGTGCCCGCGGAATTCATCACGTCCTCGTGGCCGTGCCCGGTGAGCAACGCGATCGGGTCCTGGGCCGGTTGCGGCATCGGAAAATGCACGACGATCCGCACGTGCGCCGTGCCGCCCTTCGAGCAGCGGCCGTCGAACTCGCGGTCGTAGATCCACTCCCCGGCGCCGAACACCAACGCCATGGCGGACGCCGGGGGTGCGTGGAAGAAGCTCATGCACCGATCGCCCGTGCGCAGGCAGTCCGTGCGGACGACGTAATCTTGCTGGCCTTTGAATCCGGTTGGCGTGACATCGGATTCGTGGTAGTGGCCGTGCAGCGCTTCGGCCGGTGACGCCACCCGCGGCGGCAGCGCGTTCGGGTCGGCCACGCTGCCGAGGTCGACGTCTCCGGTGCGGGTGAAGGTCACGTTGCGTTTGTTGGCGCAGCCCTTGGCCATGATCTCGGTGGCCTCGCCCGCGAGCGTGCCGTCGGGACGCGGTTGCAGCGTGAACGTTTCCCAGATCTCGCCCTCGGCGTTGCTGCCGCCGCACGTGCTCGTGCCGGCGGTGACGGCCCGCCAGGCCCCGTCGACCTGATCGAACACGATCGTCGGCACCTGCATGGTCTCACCGGTCAGGCGGGTCGCGGTCGCCACGCAACCGGTCGGCCGGCACGCCGAGCTGACGGCCCAGGTTTCGCCCGACGGCGCGGCGCCCGGGGGCGGCATGCCTTCGATGCTGGTGATCCGGGCGAAGTCCGCCCGGTAGACGCCCGTGAAGGGACCCGTGTTGGGCGGCGGCCCCTTGGGCCCGGGGCTGGCCGTGGGCGCCGCGGTGTTCGCCGGCTTGTTGGACTGTGCGAGCTTCTCGGTGGCGAAGACACCGCCGGCGATCAGCAACGCGACGCCCGCCAGGGCGGGGATCAGTACCGCCGGCCGGCGGCCCAGCCGCTTCCAGGCGGCCGGTTTCGGCCGCATCGGGACGGTCGGCGCGGCCACGCCGAACGAGGGTTGGGTGATTTCGCTGTCCGGGCGGGCCGGGATCTCGCCGGCGTAGGCGAAGCTCGGCAGCGGCTGCCCGCCGAGGTGGGCGGCGAACTCCCCGCAGCTGGCGAACCGGCCGGACGGGTCCTTGGCCATCGCGGTCGCGAACACCGGATCGAGCAGCGCCAACTCCGGTCGCTGCGCACCGATCAACGGCGGCGGGGCGTTGACGTGCTGGCTGATCACCACGGCGGGATTGGAGTCGACATACGGTTGCCCGCCGGTCAGCAGGTGAAATGCGGTGCAGGCCAAGGCGTATTGGTCGGCGCGCCCGTCGACCGGCTCGCCCTTGAGCTGTTCGGGCGCCGCGTAGGCCGCCGTGCCGACCGTCATGTTGGTCGCGGTCAGCCCGGTCGCGTCATCGATGCGGCGCGCGATCCCGAAGTCGGCCAGAAACACCCGCCGCGCCTGCCCGTCGGGTTCGGCCAGCAGGATGTTGGCCGGCTTGACGTCGCGGTGCAGCAGGCCGCGATGGTGTGCGTAATCCAGCGCCTCGGCGACCGCGGTGATGATCGGCACCACCTCCTCGAGCGGCATTCCGCCGGGGTAGCTTCCGCGCAACAGCCGGCCCGCGTCGGTGCCGGGCACGTAGGCCATCGAGATCCAGAAGTGGCCGTCCTCTTCGCCGCGGTCGTGCACCCGCACGATGTGCGGATGCGACAGGCCCGCCGCAAGGTCCGCCTCGCGCACGAACCGGGCGCGAAACTCCTCGTCGGCGGTCAGGTCGGGCGGCAGCACCTTGAGCGCGTCCTCGCGCGGCAGTCGCGGGTGCGCCGCCAAATAGACCTGGCCCATGCCGCCGGAACCCAGCAGCCGCAGGATCGTATACCCGGCGAATACCTGGCCGGCTTCGAGCGACATGGCCGAATCGTAAGTCTTGTCTTCGCGGCTTTGCGGCACTTTTGTGTCCCTTTCCGGTCTGTTACGGGGCAAGGCCCGTCAGCGGAAAGGTTGCGGCACAGCACTTGGCAGAAGTTGGCGAGTTTCTTGCGAAATTCTTGCGCTCGCGTCGCACGTGGATCGTCGGGTGTGGGGGCCGCGGATCACCGCCGCTGGCGCGGCCGGCCCCCACACCCGACGATGTCTATCACAGGATGTACAGCATCTCCTGGTAGGTGGGAAGCGGCCACAGGTCGTCGGCGACAACGCTTTCCAGCGTGTCGGCCGCCGTGCGCACCGCCGCCATCGCGGGCAGCAGCTCTTTCTGGGCCTGCGTGGCCTCCTCGAGCGCCGACGATGCCGACTGGTCCGCCAGCGCCGCCTTCAGCGTGCCGAGCGCGGCTTCGAGATCGGCGATCGGCCCCGAAACCGATTCCAGCGCCGCCAAACTCGGCTCGATTCCGGCGGCCTTGAGGCTCGCCACGTTCTGCGCGAGCTCGGTCTGGTACCGGATCGCGGCGGGCAGGATCACCGTCGTCCCCAGCTCCAGCGCCAGCTTCGCCTCGACCCCGATGGTCAGCGCGTACTGCTCCAAGCGGACCTCGTAGCGGCTGTGCAGCTCGCGCTCGTTGAACACGCCGTATTTGCCGAAGAGTTCGACGGCTTCGGGCTTGATCAGCTCCGGAATGGCGTCCAGCGACGTCTTGAGGTTCGGCAACCCGCGCTCTGCCGCCTCGATCTGCCAATTATCCGAATACCCGTCCCCGTTGAACACGACCGCGCCGTGTTCGGTGATGACGTCGGTTAGCAGTTTCTGGACCGCCTTGTCGAAGTCCTCGCCCTTGCCCACGGCCTCTTCCAGGATCGTGGCCATGTAGTCGAGCGAGTCGGCCATGATCGTGTTCAGGATGATCAACGGCACCGCGACCGTCTGCCCGGAGCCCGGAGCCCGGAACTCGAACCGGTTGCCGGTGAAGGCGAATGGGCTGGTGCGGTTGCGGTCGCCGGCGTCGGTCGGCAGGTGTGGCAGGGTGTCGACGCCGATGATCATGGTGCCCTTGCCCTTTGAGGAGGTGGCCGCGCCCTTGGCGATCTGCTCGAAGACGTCGGCGAGCTGTTCGCCGAGGAATATCGAGATGATCGCCGGCGGCGCCTCATTGGCGCCGAGGCGGTGGTCGTTGGTCGCCGAGGCGACCGAAACCCGTAGCAGGCCGGAGAACTTGTGCACGGCGCGGATCACGGCGGCGCAGAACACCAGGAACTGGGCGTTCTCGTGCGGGGTGTCGCCCGGGACCAGCAGCGAGCCCAGCTCGGAGTTGCCCATCGAGAAGTTGACGTGCTTGCCCGACCCGTTGACGCCGGCGAAGGGCTTTTCGTGGAAGAGGCACTCCATCCCGTGCTTCTTGGCGATGGTCTTGAAGATCGTCATCAGCAGCTGCTGGTGGTCGGAGGCGATGTTGGCCCGCTCGAACATCGGCGCGATCTCGAACTGGCCGGGGGCCACCTCGTTGTGCCGGGTCTTGGCCGGGATGCCGAGCTTGAACAGCTCCCGCTCGGTGTCCATCATGAAGCCCAGCACACGCTCGGGCACCGCGCCGAAGTAGTGGTCGTCGAACTCCTGGCCCTTGGGGGGCTTGGCGCCGAACAGGGTGCGCCCGGCGTTGACGAGGTCCGGGCGCGCCAGGAAGAAATGGCGGTCGACCAGGAAGTACTCCTGCTCCGGGCCGCAGAACGAGACGACGTGGTTGAGGTCCTTGTGGCCGAAGAGCTTCAGGACACGCTCGGCGTGTTTGCCCATCGCCTGCTGACTGCGCAGCAGCGGCGTCTTATAGTCCAAGGCCTCGCCGGTCATCGAGACGAACACCGTCGGGATGCACAGCGTGTTGCCGTTCGGGTTCTCCAGGATGTAGGCGGGGCTGGTGACGTCCCAGCCGGTGTAACCGCGCGCCTCGAACGTGCTGCGCAGGCCACCCGACGGGAAGCTCGACGCGTCGGGCTCACCCTGGATTAGGGTCTTGCCGGCGAACTCGGCCAGCGTCTGGCCGTCGGAGATGGGCTCCAGGAAGCTGTCGTGCTTCTCGGCGGTGAGCCCGGTCATGGGGTAGAAGACATGCGCGTAGTGGGTGGCACCCTTTTCCAGCGCCCAGTCCTTCATCGCCACGGCGACCGTGTCCGCCACCGCGGGGTCGAGCTTGGTGCCCTTCTCGATGGTCGCGACGACGGACTTGAACACCGACTTGGGCAGCCGGGCCTGCATCTCGGCCTTCGTGAAGACGTTCGAGCCGAAGACCGCGCCGGGCTCTTCGCCAGTCACGAAACTGATGGCTGGGGGGACATACGCCTCGACGTTGTTGATCGCCTGCAGGCGAACCGCGTTTCCGCTCAATTGAGTTCCTATCGCTGAGGGGGGCCCACGATTTCCATGCCGGAAAGTGGACCGCCCAACAGTAGGAACGTTCCATGCCAATTTTGTTACGCACGTGTCAACGGCGGCCCCGCAATGGTTTCGATCGTGAGACGCGCGCCGGCGGGATCAGCGCCGGCGACGCGCCCGAAACGGTCGCCGTCCCCGGCCGAACGGGGGCCCCTGCAGGCGCGCGATGCGCAAGGGTCCGACGATCAGCACCGCCGCCAACGGCAATTCCACCAGCCCGGCGATGAGCGCCGACACGACGAGGTCGCCGCCTTCGGCCGTCAGCACGTCGAACCAGGCGTCGCACACGAGCAGCACTCCCGTCGCGAACGCGAACAGCGTCAGCAGTTGGTGGTGCAGGAAGCCGAGCACCGCGGTCGCGATCATGAACGCGAGCAACAGGATGTCGAAGCCGACCCAGGTCGCCTGCCAATGCTGCGCGGTGTAGTCCTGCGGCAAGGTGAATCCCAGATAGACGGTCCACGGGATCAACGCGATCGCCGCGCACAACGCCAGCCATTCGCGGATCCGGCGGATCTGGACCACCCGCCGCGAGCGCATCACCCGGGAATCATCCCGTGAAACGTCCCCGGGTTTCCATGTGGCGAGGATCTCCTTGCGCCGAGTCTGCGTCCAGAGCGGGAATTTTCGCGTTTTGACGCTCTGCGCGCAGGCTCGGCGCGGGCGGCGCTAGCCCTCGCGCTCGGCGTCGGCCACCGTCAACGGCAGGGCCAGCTCCTCGAGCGGGCGCCGTTCGGCCGCGACGCCGAGCCACAGCTCGACCAGGCCCGCGATCGCCATCACCGCCGCGCCGATGAGGAACGACCAGGCCACCAGGCCGCGCTGTCCGGAATCGATCAGCTGACCGAACAACAACGGGCCGCTGATGCCGCCGATCGCCGTTCCCACCGCGTAGAAGAACGCGATCGCCAGCGCCCGGGTCTCCATCGGGAAGATCTCACTCACCGTCAGGTACGCCGCGCTGGCGCCCGCCGACGCCAGGAAGAACGCCACCGCCAGGATCCCGATGAACGTCCAGGCCCCGCCGGTCTGGGTGACGAACACGACCGCGAGGACGACCGTCACGACGGCGGAGCCGATGTAGGTCGCCGTGATCATCGGTTTGCGGCCGACGGTGTCGAACAGGTGCCCCAGCGCCAGGGGCCCGATGAAATTGCTTGCCGCCCAGAGGATGAAAAACACCGGCACCTTGCCGGACGGGACGCCGTAGAAGCCGCTCAACAGCGTGCCGAGGTTGAACGTGACGCCGTTGTACAGGAACGCCTGCCCGATGAACAGCGCCAGGCCGAGCACCGCGCGACGCGGATACAGCGTGAACGCCACCCTCGCGATCTCCCGGAACGAAATCGTCTCGCGCTGACGAATTTTGAGGGGTCGGCCCGCCGGTTCGGGCAGCGGTTTGTCGCTCCCCCGCCGCACCTCGCCTTCGATCTCGCCGACCACCCGCTCGGCCTCCTCCGCGCGGCCGTGGATGAACAACCAGCGCGGACTCTCGGGAACGTTGCGCCGGACCAGCAGGACGAAGATGCCGAAGATGGCGCCGACGCCGAAGGCCAGGCGCCAGCCGATGTTCGGCGCGAAGTTCGACGTGTCCAGCAGGACGAGCGCCCCGGCGGCGCCGGCGGCCGAGCCCAGCCAGTAGGTCCCGTTGATCACCAGGTCCACCCGACCGCGCACACGAGCCGGGATCAACTCGTCGATCGCCGAATTGATCGCGGCGTATTCGCCGCCGATGCCCGCGCCGGTGAAGAAGCGGGCGATGAAGAAATACCAAGGCGCGAAGGCGAATGCGGTTGCGACGGTGGCGGTCAGATACACGACGAGCGTCAGGATGAACAGGTTGCGCCGCCCGAACCGGTCGGTCAGATGACCGAACACCAGCGCGCCCAGGCAGGCCCCGGCGATGTAGAACGCCGCCGCCACGCCGATCTGCGCGGGGTTGAGGCCGATGCCGCTGCCCTTCTCGGTAAGGCGGGACGACACGTTGCCCACCATGGTGACCTCGAGGCCGTCGAGGATCCAGACGCCGCCGAGCCCGATGACCACGCGCCAGTGAAACCGCGACCAGGGCAGCCGGTCCAGCCGCGCCGGGATATGGGTGGTGATGGTGCCGGTTTGCACGCCTGCGCTCATATGACTCCTATCCGGGTGAGCAGAGAACTACCCAAACAAGGCGTATCGCAAGCTCAGTCCCGGTCAGAGCGCGACTCCTCGGGAGTCCACGCCGGTGGCTGGCCCGGTTGACCGGGGAACAGGTAGTCGATGAACGCCGCGGCCGTGGGTTGCGGCTCGTGGTTGGCGAGCCCCGGTCGCTCGTTGGCCTCGATGAACGCATAGTCGGCCCCGGTGACGTCGGGCACCAGCAGGTCGATGCCCGTCACCGGGATGCCGATCGCCTCGGCCGCCGCCACCGCGACGCGGCACAGTTCCGGGTTCACCTGGGCCGTGACATCGTGGATCGTGCCGCCCTGATGCAGGTTGGCGGTGCGCCGAACGCGCAGCCGATTCCCTTGCGGCAGTATGTCGTCCAGCTGCCAGCCGGCCTCGGCCACGGTCGCCTCGGTGATGTCGTCGATCGGGATCTTGGACTCGCCCCCGGTGGCCGCCGAGCGGCGGCGGCTCTCGGCCGCGATCAGGTCCCGCACGGTGTGGTCGCCCGTGCCGATGATCTCGGGCGGCCTGCGCAGCGCGGCGGCGACGACCCGGCCGTTGATCACCACCAGGCGGAGGTCGTCGCCGTCGACGCGCTCCTCGATGAGCACCTCCGGGTAGTGCTGGCGCGCCCGCGCCAGCGCCGCGGCGAGCTCGTCGGGACCCTTTTCGGCCGGCACCCCCACGGTGATGCCCTTGCCCTGCTCCCCGCGCGTCGGTTTCACGACGACCTCGCCGACCTCCTGCAGGAAGGCGAAGTCGCCGTCGTCGAACGTGGCCAGGCGCGCGCGCGGCACGGTGATGCCCGCCTCCGAGACCAGCCGCCGCGTCAAACGTTTGTCGTCGCAACGGCACATCGCGACGGCCGAGGTGAACTCGGACAGCGATTCGCGGGTGATCACGCTGCGGCCGCCGTGCGTGAGCCGCATCTCGCCGGTCTCGGCGTCCAGGACCTCGACCCAGATGCCGCGGCGCATGGCCTCGTCGGCGATGATCCGGGCGTAGGGGTTGAGGTCCTCGACCGTCTCGGGGGGCGCGGTGAACAGCGGTTCGTTGATCGCGTTCTTCCGCTTGATCGCCAGCACCGGAACGCGGACGAAGCCGAGCTTCTCGTAAAGGCCGATGGCCGCGGCGTTGTCGTGCGCCACCGACAGGTCCATGTAGGCCCGGCCCGCGCGCCGGAAGTGATCGGCCACCGCCCGGGTCAGGGCCTCACCCACCCCGGGCAGCGCCGCGGCGGGGTCGACCGCCAGCGTCCACAGGCTCGAGCCCTCCTCGGGATCAGAGAAGAGCAACTCGTGGTCGACGCCGGTGACGGTGCCGACCACGGCACCGTCGTCGTCACGCACGGCCAGCAGGTAGGTCACCGCATCGGCGTGCAGGTGGTTGTCCCAGATGGTCTCCACCGGCGCGGGCACCATGCCGCAGCGCACGAACACCCGGTTCATCGCGTCGGCGTCGCCCGGGTCGTTCAGCGTGCGCACCGTCATGCCGACCGGCGACGGCGCCAGGCGTTCCTCGTCCGGGTGGCCGGTGAAGCGCAGCCGGTAGGTGTGGCTGGGGTCGATGAAGAGCTCGGTCGGCGCCCCGGCGACCACCACATGGGATTCGCGCGCGTAGATGCAGATGTCGCGCCGCCCGGCGACCTCGCGGCGCAGCGTCTCGGCCAGCGTCTCCGCGTCCGCGAAGGTCTGTCCGAAAATGAGTCGGCCCCAACCCATTTCGAGTTCGACGTCCTTGGCCATCGCGTCCACGAGCTCCGGCGGGGAGGCGTCGTGCAGGCCCATGGTGATGGCCTCGGTGTGATCCTCGGTGTGATCGTGCGAGTGATCCTCGGCGGGGTCGACGGCGGTCACGCGGCCGGGCCCGTCACGCCATGACGCTGCAGCCACAGTTCGAGCAGGGCGATCTGCCACAGTTCGTTGCCGCGCAGCGGGGTGAGCTTGCCGTTCGGGTCGGCCAGCAGGGCGTCGACCGCTTCGGAGTTGAACAGCCCGCGCTCCTTGGCGACCGGCGCGTAGAGGGCGTCGCGAACCATGTCCAGGTAGGGCCCTTCGAGGTGGGTCAACGCGGGAACCGGGAAGTAGCCCTTGGGCCGGTCGATGACCTCCGACGGGATCACCCGTCGCGCAGCCTGTTTGAGCACGCCCTTGCCGTCGTGGGCGATCTTGAGCTCCGGGGGGCAGGTCGCCGCCAGCTCGACCAGCTCGTGATCGAGGAACGGAACCCGGCCCTCCAACCCCCACGCCATGGTCATGTTGTCCACCCGTTTCACCGGGTCGTCCACCAGCATCACGGTGGTGTCCAGCCGCAGCGCGCGGTCGATGCCGGTTTCGGCGCCGGCGCGCGCGAAGTGTTCGGACACGAAGCGCTGGCTGGGGTCGCCCGGCGCCAGGTTGCCCGGCGCCAGCAGGCCCGCCAGCTCGGCCGAATCGCGGTCGAAGAAGGCGCCGCGGTACTCGGCGACCGCCCCGTCCAGCGTCGCCGCCGCCGGCGAGCCCATCGGCGGGTACCAGTGGTAGCCGGCGAACACCTCGTCGGCGCCCTGACCCGACTGCACCACCTTGACGTGGCGCGCGACCTCCTGGCTCAGCAGGTAGAACGCGACGCAATCGTGGCTGACCATGGGCTCGCTCATGGCGGCGATCGCCCCGTCGAGCGCGGGCAGCATCCGGTCGGTCCCGATGCGGATCTGGTGGTGGTCGGTTTCGAAGCGGCGGGCGATGATGTCCGACCAGCGGAACTCGTCGCCCTCGACGCCGCCGGCCGACTCGAAGCCGATCGAGAACGTCGACAGCCCATGCTGGCCCGCCTCGGCGAGCAGCCCGACGATGAGGCTGGAGTCGACCCCGCCGGACAGCAGGCAGCCGACGGGGACGTCGGCGACCAGCCGGCGCTCGACCGCGACCCGCAGCGTGGACAGCACCGCGTCCTCCCAGTCGCGTTCCGACCAGTCGGAGCGGTCGGCGCGCCTGGTGAAGTCCGGCGCCCAGTAGGTGGTGGTGCTGCGCCGGCCGTCGGGCTCGATGGCGAGCAGCGAGGCGGGGGGGATTTTGCGCACGCCGCGCAGAATCGTCAGCGGCGGCGGCACCACCGAGTGGAACGTCATGTAGTGGTGCAGCGCAACGGGATCGATCCGGGTGTCCAGGCCGCCGCCGGCCAGCAGCGCGGGAAGCGTCGACGCGAACCGGATCCGGTGACCGTCCTCGCTCACGTACAGCGGTTTGATGCCGAGCCGATCCCGGCCGAGCACCACCCGCCCGCTGTCGCGCTCGACGATGACGAAGGCGAACATCCCGTACAGGTGGCTGACGAAGTCGTCGCCCCAGCGGTGGTAGGCCTTGAGCAGAACCTCGGTGTCGCTGTGCGAAAAGAACCGGTAGCCGTGGTCCGTGAGCTCGCGGCGCAATTCCTTGTAGTTGTAGATGCAGCCGTTCCAGGCGACCGCCAGGCCGAGCTCCGAGTCGACCATCGGCTGGGCGCCGGCTTCGGTCAGATCGATGATTTTGAGGCGCCGATGCCCTAGGGCGACCCGGCCCTGTGACCAGGCCCCCGCCGCGTCCGGCCCCCTGGGCGCCATGACGGCAGCCATTGCTGACACCGCCGCTACGTCGGGAACCCGGCCGTCGAGTCGAACCTCACCGGTGAGTCCACACACTCCTTTGACCCTACCGCGAGCCGATCCGGGGCGGCAGCGCGGCCGCGGGGGCAGGTAGCCGACGTCGACCCCAATGACGCGATTTCATTTCCTGGATCGGGCGGGACGGCTTATCGTTTCCTGGACCACAGTTTGCTGGGAGGCTGATGTGGACGGGCCACGCTGATGCTGGTCGACTACTACCTGCGGATCCTGCATATGGATCGGCGGTTGCCGCTCAACTTCGACATCGGTCCGCTGCACGTGCACCTCTACGCGCGCTCGGTGTTCTTCCTGTGGGTCACCGTGGTGATCCTGGTGATCGCCGGCGTCGTGGTGCTGGCGTCGCGCCGGCGTGAGCTGATCCGGCGGTGGACGACGTGGGTGATGATCGCGCCGGTGGTCGGCATCCCGATCTGGATCGGGCGGGGCACCACTGCGACGTTGGCGGCCGCGCTGGCCGTGGTCGCGGTGTTCGAGTACGCGCGCCTGGTGAAACTCGGCAAGGTCGACACGTATCTGCTGCTGGCGCTGGCCGTGCTGTATCCGCTTGCGGCGTGGCTGCATCCGCCGCTGCTGCGGCTCGCGCCGATCGTCGTGCTGGCGTGCGCGTTGCCCTCGGTGTTCAGCGGCGACGTCGAACACGGGAGCAGGCGGACCACTTTCACCGCGTTCGGTTCGGTGTGGATCTGTTGGTCCCTGGCGCACCTGGTGACGTTGTGGTCCGACGCATACTTGGTGTGCTTCGCGGCGGCGGCCACCGACGTGGCGGCGTGGTGTGGCGGGAAGGGGCTGCGATTCTTCCGGTGGGCGCGAAAGCCGTTGTCCCCGTTGAGCCCCAACAAGACGGTCGGCGGGTTGGTCGGCGCGGTGGTGGGCGCGTTTCTGGTGCTGACCCTGCTGGGCACGATGACCCTCGGCCTGCTGGTGGCGGTGGCGTTCGGCGGGGTGCTCGGCGACCTCGTCGAATCGATGGTGAAGCGGCAGGCCCAGGTCAAGGACGCGGGCACCTGGCTGCCGGGCTTCGGCGGCCTGCTCGACCGGATCGACTCGCTGTTGCTGGTCCTCCCGCTGGCCTATCTCCTCGGCTGAGTCGGCCGCGTCTTGAGCCCCACGCCGCGCCGAACGTGAACCGGCTGCGAAAAAAGTCGCAAGATGTCGCACTCAGTTCACGCTCGGTGCGGGGCCCGATGCGGCAGCGTCACGCGGCGTGCAGCAGCTCGAGCGGCTTGGGCGACGAGCCGTCCCGCAAGCCGATGACCTGCTCCCGCAGCTGCGCCGCGGACGTGAGCGCCGGGTCGACGGGCTCCCCGATGCGGACCTGCATCGGCGCGTGGGAGATGAAGCTCGCGCCCTTGGGCAGCACCTCGGCGGTGCCCAGCACCGCGACCGGGACGATCGGCACGCCGCAGTCGCGCGCCAACCGGACAGCGCCGGAACGGAATTCGGCGATGCTCCCGTCCGTCGACCGGGTGCCCTCGGGGTAGATGACGACGGTGCGTCCGGCCTTCAGCGCCGGGCGGGCCGCGGCCAGCAGCTGTGCGTAGGTGTCCTTGCCGGACCGCCGCACGGGCAGGATGCCGATCAGCGAGGACGCCACGAACCGGCGCACCGGCACGTCGAACCAGTAGTCGGCCGCCGCGGCGAACACCGGCTGGGCGCCGGCGGGCAGCGCGGCCAGCAGCACCGCGGTGTCGGCGTGCGAGGAGTGGTTGGCCACCACCACGCAGCCGCCCGGCGCGCCCCAGCGGCCGGTGACGGTCAGCCCGCCGGAAACGGCGCACACCGCCCGCCACAGGCGGTTTCGCAGGACGCTGCTGATCCGGGTCGCGGTCATGATGCCAGCACCGCCAATTCCTGCGTGGCCTGCGCGGCCGGGCCGTCCTGACGCTTGGCCGCCAGCTCGCGGTGGGCGGCCCGCAGCCGCAGCACGGTGGTGATCAGCGAGCCGTTCACCAGCTGGGTGCACACCACCGGCAGGATGACCGGGAAGGCGGTGGCCAGGAAAACGAACAGGCAGCGCTCGGTCTTGCCGAGCGGGCCACCATTGCGGCGCGGCGCGCCGGCGGCGGCGCCGGCCAGCGAGGCGAAGGTGGGCAGCGTCGCGGCCAGCGCGGCCACCAGCACCATGAGCACCGGCCAGGACAGCCAGTGCAGACCCGGGCCGCGCTGCCGCGCCGCCCACACCGCGAGGCCCGCGAAGGTCAACATGTCCGAGGCGCGGTCGCCGATCTCGTTGACGACGAATCCCCACGGCCGGCTCACGCCGCGAGCGCGGGCGACCGCGCCGTCGAGGTTGGCCCCGGCCAGCCGCAGCGCCAGGAACACCGCCGTCAGGGGCCACCATCCCAGCGCGACCGTCACTCCGGCCACGCCCGCCGCCAGCACGCCGGCGACGGTGAAGACGTCCGGCGAGATGTTGCGGCGCACCGCGACGTTCACGATCGGCGTCAAGCGGCGGGTGTACCACGGCTTCAGCGCGTAGAGGCCCTGCCACTTCCGCGGGGCCTTGGTTGCCGCGGGCACCGGGCTCGTGGCGGGGGCGACGACCCTGATCCGCGGGAGCGTGGACGTCTCGGTCACCGCGAGCGCGCGCGATCCCGACGCGTAGCAGCCGCGGTGGGCGACGCGGGGCTCGCTCACCGGGGTCAGCGTGCTGATGCCGCGCGTGCGCTGTGTCGGCGCGTTGTCGAGGTCGGTGCTCACCGGGGTTTCCTCTCTGGTCGGTGGTCTGTAGTTGTGTGCAAGTTGACCCGCCCCTGGCCGCTACCGGTCCCAAGATCTCCGGCCGCCGCCCGGTGGGCCGCTCGCATTGGTAAGAGCCACCGCTCCCCCGCGGTCGGACACTTTTCTTGCGAACTTTTCGTGCGGGCCGGTCGTCGTGACCCGGCGACCCATACGTTGCTCCCGGGCGCTTGCCGCTTCGTCGCGAAGTTCTTGCGGAATTCTTGCGGCCGCTCGGCGAGAAGAATGTGCAGATTTCGGTTACCGTTCAACCAAGTCGTTCTTGACTTGGCGCCGATTCACCCGTTCAGAGGGAGGCCATGACCCGGAGGAGTGCGTGGTCGACGGCCTGCGGGGTCCTACTGTCCGCGGTCGCGCTGCTGGGCGCGGCGCCCGCCTCGGCGGAGCCGATCGACGACGCGTTCGTCGCGGCTCTGGCGAAAAACGGGATCTCGATGTCGGACCGGGGCACCGCGGTGTCGATGGGCCACACGGTGTGCGCCGGATTCGACAAGGGTGAGCCCTCGACCGCGGCGGCGATGCGGATCGTGAAGGACACCGATCTCAACCCGAAGCAGGCCGGCTACTTCGTCGGACTTTCGGTGGCGGCCTACTGCCCGCAATACCGGGGAAAGACCGACAACTCGATGAACTGGATGGTCCCGTTCCCGCCGATGATGTGAGCCCGAGTTCGCGTCGGACGACTTTCTGCTAACGCCCTGAGGTGCGGCCGCGTTATTTTTGATTGACGCAAATTCGTCCGCATATATGAGGAACCGTGGCCCACGCGAGGGTAGGTCTTGGGACGTGGTCGACGTTCGTCGCGGCCGTGCTATGCGCCGCCGCGCCGGCATCGGCCGACCCGAGCGATGACGCGTTCATCGCGGCCCTTGCGGGCCAGGCGATCCCGATCTCGGACAACAATTTGGCCATCCAGATGGGCCGGAACATGTGTGCCCTGCTCGGCCAGGGCACGACGCGCCCCCTGCTGGTGATGAAGCTGATGAAGGACGCGAATCTGTCGGCCAGGCAAGCCGGCTTCTTCCTGGGGTTGTCGTCGTCCGCGTACTGCCCGCAATACCGGACGACGACCGGGTAGGTCACGCGGTCCGCAGGTCCGCCCGGTCTTCCGTCCCCTCGCTGGCAATGGGCGGCACGCGGGTGGCGCGCACGTAGACGGTGTCGCCGTCGCGTAGCGCCAGCGCCTCGGCGTCGCCGCGGGTGATCTGGGCGGTGAACGGGCCACCGGTGGGCTCGGCGCTCAGTTCCACGCGCACCTCGAAACCCAGCGCGACCACCCGATCCACGGTGGCGCGCACCACCCCAATGGACTCCGCCGTGCCGTCCCCGCCGGAGACCGCCATGTCGGGGTTGCGGCCCACCCGAATGTCATGCGGGCGGACCAGCGCGCCGTTCAGCACGGACACCGCGCCCAAGAAGGACATCACGAATGTGTTCGCCGGGGAGTCATAGACCTCGAGCGGTGCCCCGACCTGCTCGATGCGGCCCTTGTTGAGCACCGCGATCCGATCCGCCACGTCCAGCGCCTCCTGCTGGTCATGGGTCACCAG
>NZ_JCALDM010000039.1:0-5073 GCF_059812845.1 Mycobacterium sp. NGS34 | reverse complement strand
TCGAGCGATCATCTGTTGGATCGTCTTTTGTTTGAAGTCTGACGACACCGAGGTGTACAGCGAGGTGGTCGATGCAAATGAGTGCCCGAGCTGTTCCTGCACGAACAGTGGGTCGTAGCCAGCCTCCAGAAGGTGGGTGGTGAAGGAGTGCCGCAGTGCGTGCAGACTCAATTCTGGTGGCAGCCCGGCTCGTTTGCGAAATGCGGTGAAGGAGCGGCCCAGCGCACCGAGCGTCAATCTGGAACCACGCTCGCTGGGCCACAGCGCGGGGGAGCGGTCCGCGGTGGCGAACAGCTGGCGTCCCTCGCTGCACCAATATTCCAAAAGCTCGACAACCCAAGAGAATTCAGGCGATGTGAGCACCGTCCGCCGACGTGGCCCGGACCCTTTCGTGCCTTTGGCCCAGCGCACGGTCAGCGCGCCGTAGTTTCCAAAGCGGGGTACGTGTGGGTTGGGCCCGAAGTCCGTCAGGTCCAGCATGACCAGTTCGCGGCGGCGCAGCCCATAGGCGTAGCCGACCTTGAATGCGATCGAATCCCGCAGGGCCGTCACCCACCGCTTGGACGCTGTGCGGTGCGCTTCGTCGACAAAATCATCTACGACGTCAAATAGGTGCTGCAACTCGGCCTTGGTGAACGCTCGGCGGCCCGGTGGAACAGCATCATCGGTTGTGTGTTGCGGAGTGTTCCACTCGAAGCATATCTGCGACGGAACATCGCCAAACTGCTTCTCGCAGAATGCAACCCAGCCGTATCTACTGTCGCAGACGTACGAGCAAAACATCGAAATCGTATTGCTGTAGGTCCGCAACGTAGATAGCGCAATCGGTCTTTCCTGCGATCGGAATTCGGCCAGGAATTGGTCCACGTCAATTGGGCGCCACCGCCACGGATACTCGTTGGTGAACTCAACGAACCGGGCAATCAGTCGACCGCGCGTCATGATCGTGTCGACGGCCAAGCCTCGGGCCAGCATCTGCGCCCGCCAGCCATCGACCATCGCATTGAACACGGTCTCATCGGCACGCAGGAGCGAAACATCGTCGGCACGCAGGATGTGGGGAATGAACCCGGGCAGTTCCTCAGCCATGACGATGGTCGAACGATCTCGGCAACCGGCTTGGCGACGACTTGAGTTGCGATCCGAATAGTCTTGCCCTCGAACGCAATTCGTCACTGTGACGCAATAACCCCGGTCCACGCAGTGGCGGGGGCGGTGCCGCAAAACAACTCACACCGACCGGATGCCAGTGGTCGCTCGTTGAAGCTCGCAACGTCGTCACCTAACATCCGAATCAATCATTAAGTGCTCGTGCACCCCGGACAGACGGACGTGACCCGGCATGCCGCGCTGATCGATACATCCGAGCAGGCCCGCATTGTTGAAGCGTTGCCACTTACGCCACATAGTGGTCATGGAGACCTGCAGCCCCAGGGTTCGTAGCTCGGCTCGTTTATCCGAAAGTCGTTCGCGTACAGTCGCGATCGGGTTACCCGAAGAGGCTTGTCCTTGGGCCGGCTGTTCCATGGCGTGTTTGATACCGGAGAGGTGCTCATACCAGAACTCGGCATCTCGTCGCTGTTCGTCGGTGGCGAGGTCGAGCAGTCTCTGATCGGCGATACTTGGCCCAGAGGCGTCGGGACCGACGAAGGAATCGTCGCAGAGCAACATCGCTACCGGCAAGGTCAGGTCGCTGCCGTCATCGAGACATTTGAGCCGAAGGGCCAGTCCGTCGCTGTCGCGGATATGCCAGCTCTGGCCACGGAGTTCGATGATGTCGCCGATATGCAGTTCGATCACGAGGTGATCACCGTGGTCCAGGTCAGCGGGCGGGCCAGGTCGACGTGAATCTCTCTGTTCCAGATCATGTGGTAAGTGCTGCAGATGAGATGGCTTTCGTCGAGCTCAGCTCCGTCCGAGGCGTTGTCGATCAGCTCGCCGAATTGCACGCCGTTTCGCCCCGATCGATTCACGCAGATCGTGATAGCGGATCGTGCTTCTGCTGACGGCGCGAACCGCGGATGGTGGTAGGCGCATAACAGCCGTAGGTTGCGTTCTGCAGTCCTGTCTATCGTTGTGAATTCCTCGTACTCCCAGTCCAACTCGCGACATACATCGCGGGTGCGTTGATGCTGCAGCCGATCCTTCTCGCGGAGACGATCTGCCGGCTTGACGTCGACAACGAGAGCCGATCCGTCGCGTCGTCGGATGAAAAAGTCCGGGGCGTGCCGGTGGTGCGTCTGGCCCTTCGGCCACAGCAGCCAGAACGGGTTGGAGCTGACCGCGATTGCGTCGCCCCGAAAGTCGACCGTCATCAGGGCAGTCATCTCGAACCGCGACTCAAAGCTGACATGGCCTTGTGAACGCGAGAACCAGTACTTGCCTTGATGGGAACGGCGACCACGGTAGGCCGGGAAACTCCGGATAGGCCTACATAGCTCAAATGACACACGCGAAACCTCAGGTGTGAGACGGGTTCGTACGCGCTGCCCGGTCTTCGGATCTTGATAAAGCACCATCGTGTAGGGCGCGTCATTGACGGGCAGTGGCCCTTCCGTCGGGGCCGGCGGCGGGGTCACGGCCGTCTCCACCAGCCATCGGGGCCTGCAGCCTGCGATGGGGTCGGAGGCCAGGATGCAAAGCAGGGGTTGACATCGCGCCGGAAGCGCGCTGAAATAAGCATGTCTCCCTCTCAAGGGTGAAGTAAGCAATTAGCGGCCAAGTGCCGCACCGAAGAAGCCGGGATACCAGCCCGGCTTTTTCAGCGTCTGGGGACTCTTGAAGCCCCGTCAGCGGAAAATATTTGAGTCGCTTGTGCGGTGCCACCTCCTCGTTGACCTGGACGTTCGACTGCCTCCGATGGGCGCACTCATCGAGCCCCGTGCGTTTATGCGCAGGCTGAAGGGCCTGCCTCCTCACCGGAATTAGCAACGTCAGTTGAGCACAAAGTGACAGAATCGCACAAGGGTTTCAGCAACTACCACTTTGACCAGCTTTGCCGAGATGAGCGGAACTATCGCGCAATCATTCGTGGGTTGATTTCAAACGCCAATGGCTGTTGGAACCGAGGAACTCAGAGAATAGGTCTGTCTGTATTCCACTGCTAGACCCTAGATTAACGCGTTTGGCGAGATAGAAGCGTTTTGACCCGCGTCCCAGCGTCGGCGTGTAGTTGGTCGACGCGGGTCCGTGTGTTGCCTATAGGCAACACCTGTGAGCTGGACCTTCCAGCAAATTGCTGTTCACTGATACCCCTGCAAGCAGTTAACATAAAATCGACTTGGCACTCCATAGTTTGCTGATAGATCCGCGGCCAACTGCAGCGAATACGCCGCCATACCGACCGTGACACCCCACTCGCAGCGTCAGGGTCTCTGAATCTGCGCTTCTGGTTCGGCTCGGATTTCGCCCGAGGCCTGTCGGTGCGCCGCGCTATCTTGATCCGATGCGCTGGTTTGCCCGCCCTGATAATCGCTCGCTGGAGCTGAGGGTCGCCCCGCGGCTCGCCTCGTGGAACAAGGCTGACGATCCAGATCAGATCCGATTGCAGGAGTACCTCGACGATACGGAGGCTTTGATCGCTGGCGCACGGATCAGGGGCCCGTGGGCGCTGCGCCTCGACGTCGGTTTGCCGAGTTCACGAGACCTGCTCGATGCCAGCGACCTGGATAACTACGCGTATCCGCTCGCATCGCGCGTGCGCGATGTCGACTTGGTGTCGGTGTGGTGCACGAAGCGCCATGGCGAACAGTCGTCTGTGCGGATCTGTGCCGCCCGAGAAGTTCCTGCACCCACAGCCGCCGGTGTGATCGTCGCGACCACTGCAGCTTCTTCCTCGAGCGTCGCCTACAAGGAGGCTATCCACGCCGCCGTCTCTGGCGCTGCCGTGCTACCGGATGGACCAGTTCGGCTCGAATTGTCCTTCGTGGTCGGTCCACGTCGCAATTGGCTCAACCTCTGGAAGCAGACGATCGACGCGCTCGACCCCCTGCTGGGTCGTACCCGGCCAGATCGGGCATGGCATCCCCGCGACGGCCGAATCGCCGAGCTCGGCCTGCACTGCACCGTGGACCAGTACGCCGGCAACAAGGTCGCGGTGGGCATCTACGCATCGGCCGAATCCGCGAGTGTTAACGAGGACAGTTCGCTCGACGTCCCACAAAGTCCGGTTGGCGAGTTCGTCGACGTCGTGCCAGCCGATGCACTCGCCGGAGTGGATCACCGTACCCGCGCACACGAGTTCCGGGACGACGACGCTGGCTATCTGGCTTGGCTCGCCGCCAACCCGGAAGGCTTCGTCGTGAACATCGCCCGTAACTACAGCGTGTCTACCGCGCGGGTGCATCGCGCCGCGTGCCGCACTATCAGCGGTCAGAATCCGCACAACGGGCCGTGGACTGGTGCCTACGTCAAGGTGTGCGCCATTCAGTCGGCGGACGCCGAAGAGTGGGCCGCAAACACCGTGCGAAAGCCCATCACGCCGTGCGGGACTTGCCGGCCCTGATACGTGTGACCGCCGCGGAGCGCAAGCGGGCTCACCTGAGCTCGTCGGTCTGGGGCGCAGAACGACCCCGTGCGGCCAGTCGCTCGATTCTTGTTGATGCGCTATTGAACTCGGACGCAAGCTGGGCGTAGCCAGCATCCAGGATTTGTTCGTGCATAGCCTCGGCGCCCACCCGAAGCAGAATTCGCAGTACGGCGGCATCCGAGCTGATGTCGCCCGAGCCATAGTCACTGTGGTCTGCCCACTGTCGCAGGACCTCGAAAGCTGGCGAGCCCCGATGGAGGAAGGGAGCGATCATCGCCTCGTCTGCGTGGCGGAGAATCAGGCTCACTCGCTTACTCACTGCGAGGCCTTCCTTCGTCCTTGGGGCACATGGATCGCTTTGTTCTCAGCTGGCCCCATCGTCCTCCCGTTGTTCGGTCAATAGGGAGTAAAGCTGATTTTGCGCTGCCGCACTTCGTGTTTCAATCCCCGCCGCCGTAACGTAACGCTGCGAGGTCGTCATCGACTCATGTCCGAGGAGTTTCATCAGTGTGTAGACGCTGACATTCGAGGTCGCGAGTTCAGTT
>NZ_JCALDM010000038.1:0-5517 GCF_059812845.1 Mycobacterium sp. NGS34 | reverse complement strand
GTTATCTGTACTGCTTCCGACCGCATGAGGTACGTCGGTTCAGCGGCGTGACACGCCGGTGCCTTACGAATATCCGGTAATTCGAGGCACGACAGTTACGTTGGGGACAATGACAGTGTTTAGGGCCGAACGGGCGGTCTCGCCTCTCGACGGATCGCAGCTGTGGGTGGTGCTCGATTCCGAGTTGGTGATGCACCGGGAGGCCAGTGACTTCCTGCGGGCGCTGCACGGGGCGGGCCGTTCGCCCCATACGATCCGTGTCTATGCCGGCCGGGTGGCGGCCTTCCTGGCGTGGTGCGCCGATCAGGGAGTCGACTGGTCCTCGATCAGCCTGGCCAGTTTGGCCCGTTTCAAGCACTTCGTGGAAGCAACCCCGTACCAAGGCCGGCGGTTGCGCTCGGGTACGACGGTCAACGCCACGCTTACTGCGGTGTGCGAGTTTTTGCGGTTTTGCGCCAGAACCGGATTGATCGAGCAGGCCGTGGCCGATCGGTTGACCGAGCCGCGCTGGCTCCGGTTTATCCCAGCGGGCTTTGATACCGGTGAGTCGGGCCAGCTCCGCATGGTGCGGGCTCGGATGCTCAAGGCAAGGGCCGAAACGGCGTTCCCGGAGGCGCTGAGCCCCGAGCAGTCTGAACGGGTCATGGGGTGTTGTCGACGGCCTCGGGAACGCTTCATGACCATGCTGATGCATGAAAGTGGGCTAAGGATCGGAGAAACCCTCGGACTGCGCAGGGCTGATCTGCACCTGCTTCCCGACTCGCGCGCCTTGGGTTGCGCGGTGCTGGGCGCTCACATCCATGTTCGCCACCGAGCCAATCCCAATGGGGCATTGGCTAAGTCGCGGTTTCCCCGAAGCGTGCCGACGAGCCAGGCCGTGCTGTCGGCCTACGCCGACTACCAGTATGAGCGCACCGAAATCCTCGGTGACGACGACTGCGACATGGTGTTCGTCAACCTCTACCACCAGCCGCTGGGCGCGCCGATGACTTACCGTGCGGCCAAAGGGTTTTTCGAACGGCTGGCCACCGAGTGCGGTTTTGCGGTGCGCCCTCACATGTTTCGGCACACTGCGGCCACGAACTGGGTGCGCGCCGGGGTCGATCTCGATGTCGTGCAGCGGCTGTTGGGTCACGCCGCACTGTCCTCGACCGCTGTGTATCTGCACGCGAGAGACGAGGACAAGCGCCGAGCCGTGGAGGCCGTCGCCGCCGGGGAAACCTACCGGTGAGTACACCGGCATCACGTCTCAGCGTCGGCGCCGACGCTGATCGGGAGTTCGTCAGCGACGCCGGCTGGCTGGAATGGCTGTCTGCCCATATCGACACCGCGTGGCGACCCGATGAGTGGGACGGATCGCTGTGGTTGTTCACCGGCGATCTGGACAGCGAACGCACAGCTGTGTGGCGATGTCGTACCCCAGGCTGTCCCACGCCGGCACGCAGCTACAACGGCCGCTGCTTTGGTTGTCGGAACGCCCTGTCGGCGGCCGGTGTCTCTGAAGAGGAGTTCGACCGCCAGCCCCGCCGTCGATCGATCCGCCTTGTTGCCCCAGGTGTGTGTACGGTGCCCGGCTGCGAATGCGAGCTGGACTCTCGGGGCTTGTGCCGGCGGCACGCGCTTGACTGGCGCAAGGCTGGCGGCGGGCCGGTGGAGCAGTTCATCGCCTCGGCGCAGCCGCTGCGGCGCCGCGCGGACTGTGTGGTGGCCGGCTGCGCCCGTGAAGGCGTCGCCCGGCACGGATTATGCAAGTTTCACGGCATTCGGCTGCGGCGGCAACACCAGGGCGCTTCACTCTCGCGCGAGGAGCTGGCTGCGTGGATAGCCAACGAGAAGCCTGGGATCGCTGGCCACCAGTTCTTCTTGGCTGACCTGCCACCGCTGGTGCGACTTGAGTTGCTTTATGCGCTGCAACGCCGCGATGAGGCGCCACCTCCGCTGGACCCAGTGCAAGTTCGCATCCTCATCAGTCGCCTGGACGGGGCCAGCTCAGTGCGCCGCGCCGATCCCGAAGCGGTGTGTGAAAGCGGTGGCGTGCAATACAACGGGACCATCAAGGGCCTCTACCGTGACCTGCGCCGCCATCTGGAACGAGCCTGGACCCAATACAGCGGCACCGATCGTTACGCCGGCGACGTGTGGCACGTCGAGCTGCTGGATTTGCAATCCAATGGTTCGCGCCGCTGGCCGGCTACTCAGGGCACCGTCGACTTTGGTGTGATCGAGCTGCGCTGGTTGCGCGAGGTGCTCAAGGACTGGGCCCGCAACACCTGCCCCTACCTGCAAGGGCTGCGCCAAGCGCTGCGGGCCTGCCAGGTGGCCTCCCAAACACTGGTGGCCTCCGGTCGCGCCGACCCGGCCACCCTGGGCGCGGGTGACTTCGTCCTCGTCGAGCGGGCCATCGCCGAGCAACGCCGCACCGATGGCGCTTTGCACTCTGCCAACTACCGCAGACAGCTGCTGCGGGTGTTTTACCAGGTGATCGAACACGCCCGCACCAACGCGCTGATGACCGAGGTGCCCGATCCGTTCCGCCCGTCGCAACGCCTTCACCGAGTGATCGAAGACGCCAACGAGGAGCAGTTAGGAAAGGCGCTGCCCGAGAAGGTGATTCGTCAACTCGACCAGCATCTATCCCTGTTGGGCCCGACGGCACCATTCGGCTCGATGAGCGCCGCAGACCTGCGGGCAATGCATCAGACCATCTACCAGATCCTGCGTGACACCGGCCGGCGCCCCGGTGAGATCGTCAGCCTCAAGATCGGCTGCGTTGAGGTCATCGACGGCCAACACAACTTGGTCTATGACAACCACAAGGCCGCCCGACTGCGTCGACGCCTGCCCATCACCACCGAGACCGCCGACATCATCACGGCCTGGCAGCGTCGCCGCGCACAGCTGCCCACCGCGCCGTCGACCCGCCAGTGGCTATTTCCCTCCCCGCTGCTGCGCTCCCGCCAGGCCCGCGGTCACCTGATCGCCTCCAGCATCGGGGTGTCGTTTCGGGATTGGATCGATTCGATCCCCAAGATCGACGGTGAACTGCTGGGTCCCGACGGGACACCGCTGCCGTTCGACCGCTTCCTGATCACCCCATATGTGCTGCGGCACAGCTACGCTCAGCGCCACGCCGACGCCGGCGTACCCGTCGACGTGCTCAAGGACTTACTCGAACATCGCTCAATTCAAACCACGATGGGCTACTACTCGGTCACCCATAAACGCAAGCAGCAGGCTATCCGCGCCGTCGGGTCCCTGGCCATCGATGCCTCGGGCAACCCGAGCTCGTTCGCCGACCCGCTGGCCTATGAACGGGCCTCGGTGTCGGTGCCGTTCGGCAACTGCTCCGAACCGTCCAACGTCAAAGCCGGCGGCGGTGCCTGCCCGATCCGGTTCCAGTGCGCGGGCTGCGGCTTTTATCGCCCGGATCCCTCCTATCTTCCCGCGATCGAAGAACACATCCACTCGCTGAAGGCTGATCGGGAAACCGCCCAGGCAATGGGAACGGCTGATTACGTGATCGCCAACATGAGCAGCGAAATCGACGCGTTTAACCACGTGGTCGACACCATGCGGCTCCGCCTCGCCGAACTCGACTCTGAGCAGCGCGCCGAGATAGACGACGCCAGCCGGATCCTGCGCCGCGCCCGCGCCGCCCGACGCATCCCAATCATTCCCGTGGCCACCTCGGGGACCAAAACCGGATGAGTACTACCGCTGGCAACCAGGCTCGCGCCGCAGCGCTAAAAGCGGCCCGCGCCAAGGACAGTGACCTCAAGCGGCGACGGGCACTGGCCGCGCTTGAGGCGATGGAAGCCAGCGGCGCGTCGATCACCTTCACCGCGGTGGCCAACGCCGCCGGGGTGTCCACCTGGCTCGTCTACGCCCCAGGAATCCGCGAACACATCGACGCCGCTCGAGGTCGCCAGGCCAACCACAGCCTGGCCCCGATGCCGACGCCCTGCGGCAAACACACCACGACACCGGCCAGTCTGCGCACCGACCTCGCCATCGCCCGAGATCAGATCAAAACACTGCGCGCCGAGCGCGACAGACTCCAACAGCGTCTGCGCCTGCAGCTCGGCGCCGAAATCGAAGCACCCGATCGAGCCCATCTGACCGCGCGTGTCGCCGACCTTGAAGCCATCAACCGTCGACTCGTCGCCGAGCGCGACGCCCGCACCCTTGAGCTCGACACCGCCAAAAGGCACGTCGCCGGACTGCAAGACGAGCTCAGCGCCGCACGAGAAAGCCTGCGACGCGTCATCAAATCCCAAAACCGCGCACAATGAGGATCAAGACAAGAGCTCGTAGAGCGGGTTTCGCGCTGCAGCGGCACGGTTCTCGGCGCCGGCACCATCGACGTAGCGCTGCGAGGTCGCCATCGACTCGTGCCCGAGCAGCTTCATCAGCGCATAGACACTGACATCGCTATTGGCCAGTTGTGTAGCGAACTCGTGTCTGAGGGCGTGGATTAAGGCTCCGCGCGCGCGTTGACTGTTCAAGCCAGCCTTCTTAAACGCGCGCAGCACCCGGTATTGGAGTACGCCGCGGGTGATTCGATGACCGTCACTGCCGACGAATAGGGCCGCGGTCGTCGGCCACGCCCCGATCCCGGTGCTCGGGCCTCGACGCTTGGTGTCGGCGGGGAATCGGACTGCACGGGAGTCCAGATAGCATTCCAAAACCTTGATTAACCCCTCCTCCACCGGGATTCGGCGATCCTTATTGCCCTTACCGCGGACGTGGATAACGCCGCCACCCGCAGTGGTGCTGCGGATGTCACCGACGTTGGCGCGAAGCAGCTCCTCGGCCCGCAGTCCCGCCAGCACCGCGGTCAACACCAGGGCCGCGTCGCGTTCGGGCCAGTCGCTGCGGCGACGCGAACCGCCGTCGGCGTCAATCGCCGTCAAGAGCCCCGACACAGCCTCGGCGCCAAGCCCCTTCGGCAACGATTTGGGCACCTTGGGGCGACCGATCAGCGACATCGGGTTGGCTCCGATGAGCTCCTCGGTGTACAGGAAGGCGCACAACGTGTTCCAGGTCGACCAACAGCGCCGGATCGATGCGGCCTCGTGGGTGTCGGCGTAGGCGGCGAACGCCGCGCCCATCGCCGACTTCGTGATCGCGGCCGGTGTCAGCTCGCCGACCCGCGAGCGGTCGCCGGCCAACAGCGCGGCGACCGCGGCGAAGTCTTGCCGGTAGGCCTTGGCGGTATGCGGCGATGGCTTGCGGACCGCGCGATCGGTCAAAAACGCCCAGAACCACTGCGGAAAATCCGGTTCCGCAACCGGGGTGTCAGCATCTGATCCACGAGACGCCATCGCCATGAACCAATGCTCGCACCAAATTCGCGGATAGGGGGAATCCGCTCGCTATGTGGGCACGTGTCCGCAGGAGGCCGCCGGGTGTCGACCGCCATGACTACACACCCGCCCTCACGTGCCTCACGTGTCTGCCCACTAGAAACGGCAAACAACAAGCGCTTTCGCGAAAACAAGTACAGATAAGCTTCGC
>NZ_JCALDM010000037.1:0-6448 GCF_059812845.1 Mycobacterium sp. NGS34 | reverse complement strand
ACGTGGACGTTCACCTGCTACGTTCACCAGAACCTCCTTGGTGCGCGAGGCAGTGGCAAAGTAAGTGTCTCGGGACCTTGTAGGTGTTTTGGGACCTTTACCTTTGGGAGAAGAGCTCTGTGAGACTCACCCGAACTGGCGCCTTGAGCCTGCTAGTGGCTAGCGCACTGGTGCTATCGGGATGCGGTGGCCGTACAAACGCCCCCTCAGGATCCTCGGTGAAAGTGGACTGCGGCGGCAAGGAGGAGCTCAAGGGCGCCGGCGCGACCGCACAACAGAACGCGATACAACGGTTTGTCTACGTGTATTCCCATGCGTGCCCCGGTCACGCGCTGGACTACGAGGCAAATGGCTCCCGCGCCGGCGTAGAGCAGTTCATCAAGAACGAGACAGACCTGGCGGGTTCCGGCGTGCCGTTGGACCCGTCGACGGGTGAGCCCAACAAGGCGGCTGCGCGATGCGGGTCCCCGGCGTGGGAGCTGCCGGCGGTGTTTGAGCCGATCGCAATCACCTACCACATCAGCGGCGTGAGTTCACTGATGCTGGATGCGCCCACGATGGCGAAGATCTTCAACGGCACCATCACCAGGTGGGATGACCCGGCGATCAAGGCGCTCAATGCAGGCACCAACCTGCCCTCGGCGGCCATTCACGTCATTTTCCGCAGTGAAGAATCCGGTAACTCAGCTAACTTCCAGCAATATCTCGACGCTGCATCCGGCGGTGCCTGGGGTAAGGGCCACGGCCTGACGTTCAAGGGGGGCGTCGGTGGCGGCGCCGACGGGGATGATGGCGTGACCGCGACCCTGCAGACCACCGACGGATCGATCACCTACACCGCGTGGTCGTTCGCGTTGGGCAAACAGTTGAACATGGCCCAGATCATCACGTCAGCGGGCCCGGAGCCTGTGTCGATCACTGCCGAGTCGGCCGGCAGAACGATTGCCGCAGTTCGGGTCACGGGGCAGGGAAATGACCTCGTCTTGGACACATCATCGTTCTACAAGCCGGCGCAGCCGGGTGCATACCCGATCGTGGAGCCGACCTATGAGATTGTTTGCTCTAAGTATCCGGATTCCGCGACAGGAACCGCGGTAAGAGCGTTTATGCAGGCGATAACCGGTCCGGGCCAAGACGGCTTGGCGCAGTATGGATCTATCCCGCCGCCGGGCTGGCTACAGTCGCGGCTACTGACAGCGGTGAACGCTATCTCGTAATCACATAAAGGAGTTCGATGCCAAACAGTGAGCCGGGTTCGCGGACGGGGTCGTTTTTTGGGCCCTATCGGCTGATGCGGCTCCTGGGGCGCGGCGGAATGGGCGAGGTCTATGAGGCCGAGGACACCCGCAAACACCGGGTGGTGGCGCTGAAGCTGATCTCGGAGCAATTCTCCGCCAACCCGGTGTTTCGCGAGCGGATGCAACGCGAGGCCGACGCCGCGGGACGGCTGACCGAGCCGCATGCGGTGCCGATCCACGATTACGGCGAGATCGACGGGCAGCTCTATTTGGACATGCGGCTGATCGACGGCGTTTCTCTGCACAGCATGTTGACGCGCGACGGTCCGCTGCCCCCGGCACGGGCGGTGGCCATCATGCGCCAGGTCGCCGCCGCGCTGGACGCCGCGCACGCCAGCGGCATCACGCACCGCGATGTCAAACCCGAAAACATCCTGATCACTGGCGACGACTTCGCCTATCTGGTGGATTTCGGTATCGCCCGCGCAGCGGCCGATCCAGGGCTGACCCACACCGGAATGGTGATGGGAAGCTACAACTACATGGCACCAGAGCGGTTCACCGGCGGCGAGGTCACCTATCGCGCCGATATCTATTCGCTGGCATGTGTATTGGCCGAGTGTCTGATCGGGTCACCTCCGTATCCGGCCGACAGCATCGAACGGGCGGTCGGCGCGCATCTGACGGAGCCTGCCCCGCGGCCCAGCCAGCTGCGACCCGGGACGGTTCCGGTGGCGCTAGATCAGGTGATCGCCAGAGGCATGGCGAAAAACCCAGAAGAGCGCTATCGCAGCGCCGGTGAACTCGCCACCGCGGCCCACGATGCACTGACCGCAGCCGAGCAGGGCCAGGCGGCCGCCATTCTACGGCGCGGCGAGAAAGCTACCCTGTCGACCGATGCCGCGGATACCGGGCTGGGCAGCGCCGACGATGTGACCTTGGCCAGGGCATGGTCACGAATGTCGAACTTGCCCAGGACGCCGCCTGTCGCCAGCACCGGCAGCCGGCGCAGCCGACCCGGCACCCCGCCCTCCGTCAGCCCTAGGGGCTCACTGGACTCTGGTCAATCGCACCCCGCATCAGCGGAGCCTCGCCGCAAACGCAAGCGAATCCTCGTCGGCACTGCCGCACTGCTAGTGATCGTCGCCATCGGCGTCACGGGGTATCTGGTAACCCGGGGACCGCACCCATCGAGGTCGGCGTCCGGTCAAAGTGTGCTGCCGTTGACCGGGCTCGGCTTCCCCTTCTCTCCAGGCGGGGTAGCGCTGGATAACACAGGCGGCGTGTACGTCACCAGTCAGGGCATGTACGGGCGGGTGGTGAAGTTGGCTCCGGGTTCGAGCACCCCAACGGTGCTGCCGTTCACCGGCCTTTACCAGCCGCAGGGGCTGGCGGTAGACACGAACGGCACCGTGTACGTCGCCGACTTCAACAACAGGGTGGTGAAGCTGGATCCCGGATCGAGCACCGCAGCGGTGCTGCCGTTCACCGGCCTCAATTTTCCGCCGGGAGTAGCGGTCGACGCTGCCGGCAACGTATACGTCGCCGACCGGGGCAACAACAGAGTGGTGAAGCTGGACACCAGGTCGAACACGCAGACTGATCTGCCGTTCACCGGCCTCAATCATCCAGATGGTGTGGCGGTGGACGCCGCCGGCACCGTCTACGTCACCGACTCCGACAACGATAAGGTGCTGAAATTGAATCCCGGGTCGAGCAACCCGACCGTGCTGCCCTTCACGGGCCTCACTGTGCCCTCGGGTATCGCGGTGGACACCGGTGGCGCTGTCTACGTCACAGACCATGAGAGCGGCAAGGTAGTGAAGTTGGATCCCGGGTCGAGCAACTTAACGGTGCTGCCCTTCACCGGCGTCCACCCTGTGGCCGTGGCGGTGAACACCGCCATACACAAAGTACTTGTCGCCGACAACGGCAGCGGCGATGTTGTGGAGCTAGCAGGGAGCTAAACGGGGTGTCTCGCAGCCGCAGGCCGCTTGAGGATCGACTTTCGATATTGGGTCGGCCGCCTGCCGATTGCGGCGTCAGCGCCGCATTGGACGCCAACTTCCAGGCGCCTTGACCGAACTGCAGAGTTGGCACGATCGCCGGTAAATCGTGTTGAGCCGGACCGCATTGAGCATGAGGTGGCAGGGCACGCTGTCGAAAAAATTCTGGGGTTCCAAATTGATGACGCAGTTCCGTTCCCCATTCTCCAGGAACGCTGCCCGCGTGACGCGTATAGGTCGAAGACCGACTGTTCGCCTCTGACGCTGTTGACGGGCCAGATAGCGGGGGGCGGCAACAGGTCAGATGCGAGACAGCGCGTGGCTAGGATGTCCGTGGCCATGAAAAAGTACCCACTGGTGGCCAAGTCGAGGTATCCGGTTTTGGCCAGGTAAAAGTATCCACCCCGTGTTCGTCGTGTCGATCAGGAACTGCGGGCCCCGATGGTGACGGTGAAGGCGCCAACCACTCAGCGCCACCACCGGGGAGTTCCATTGAAGTCTGCGAGGGACCGCATGGAGATTATTTCTGCCTACCAACAGCTCGGGTCCTACCGAGCCGCCGCCGGCGCGTGTGGCACCACCCACCGCACCGTCAAGAAGGTCGTGGATAAGTTCGAGGCCGACCAGGCCGGCGTGGCGCCACCACCGCGATCCGAACGAGCCCACAACTACGACTCGGTGGCCGAGTTGGTCGCCGAACGCGTCGAGAAGTCGAAAGCTCGGATTTCGGCCAAACGTCTGCTGCCGATCGCGAAGGCCGCGGGTTACGAGGGCTCGGCGCGTAACTTCCGTCGTTTGGTCGCCGATGCGAAGGCGTTGTGGCGCAGTAAGAATCACTCCGGTCGTCGTCCGGCGGTGTGGTCACCGGGCGAGTATCTGGTGATCGACTGGGCCGAGGCCGCACCGGGGTTGTTCTTGTTCTGCGCGGTGCTGGCGTTCTCTCGGTGGCGGTTCGTGCGCTTCGCCACCGACCAACGCGCGTCCACGACGTTGGCGTTGATCGCCGAGGCCCTGGCCGCGATCGGCGGTGTCCCTGCTCGGGTGTTGGCCGACCGGATGGCCTGCCTCAAGGGCGGCGTGGTCGCTAACGTCGTGGTGCCCACCCCGGACTACGTCCGCTTGGCCGCTCATTACGGGTTCGCCCCGGATTTCTGCCACGCCAACGACCCGCAGTCCAAGGGCATCGTGGAGAACCTCTGCGGATACGCCCAGAGCGATCTGGCCGTGCCATTGCTGACCGAGGCGGCCGTCGCCGGCACGTCGGTGGATCTGCGAGCGGCCAATGCGGCAGCAGCGACGTGGTGCGCCGAGGTCAACGCCGCGGTGCACTCGGAGATCGTCGCGGTCCCCGACGAGCGGCTGATCGTCGAACGTGAACTGCTGCAACCACTGCCATCGCTGCGTTTGCGGATCGGGGCGCCGTCGGTGCTGCGCAAGGTCGACCGGCTGTCGTGTGTGCGCTACGGATCGGCCCGGTACTCGGTGCCCACCCGACTCATCGGCGCCACCGTGGCCATAGTCGTCGATCACGGCGCGGTCTGCCTCGTCGAATCGTCCACGGGGATGATCGTGGCCGAACACGAACTCGTCGCCCCCGGCAGTGCGTCGATCCTCGACGCCCACTACGACGGACCCCGCCCGGCACCCAACCGCGGACCTCGCCCGAAGACCACCGTCGAGAAACAGTTCTGCGACCTCGGCGAGGACGCCCAGGCGTTCCTGGTCGGCGCCGCGGCGATCGGCAACACTCGCCTGGCCTCGGAGTTGGAGGTCCTGCTCGCCTTGGGCGCGGCCCACGGCACCGACGCCCTGATCTCCGCGCTGCACCGGGCGGTGGCGTTCCGACGGTTCCGAGCTGCTGACGTGCGCTCCATCTTGGCCGCCGGGACCGCAGCACCGCGGCCCCGCCCGGCCGGTGACGCGCTGATCCTGGACCTACCCGTGGCGCCGACCCGTTCACTGGACGCCTACAAGATCAGCACCGTCGTCGACGACGAGGTGATCTCGTGACCAAGACGCCACCCGCCACCGACACCAAACCCGTTGCCCCACCGTCGGTGCCGCCCTTGGCGTCCGATCTCGATGCCGGGCTGCGCCGGTTGAAGCTGGCTGCCGTGCGCCGCACCGCGCCCGAGGTGTTGATCACCGCCAAGACGCAACGCTGGACCCCCGAGGAAGTGCTGCGGACTCTCGTCGAGACGGAGTTGGCGGCGCGGGATGCCTCCAACATGGTCAACCGACTCAAGGCCGCGGCGTTCCCCGTGCCCAAGACGTTGGAGGCGTTCGACCTCGCCGCCTCCTCGATCCAGCCAAAGGTGTTCGACTACCTGGCTAGTCTGGAATGGATTCGGGCACAACAAAACCTGGCGATCATCGGTCCCGCCGGCACCGGCAAGTCCCACACCCTCATCGGGCTCGGGATCGCCGCGATCCACGCCGGGCACAAGGTCCGTTACTTCACCGCCGCCGACCTCGTCGAAACCCTCTACCGCGGCCTGGCCGACAACACCGTCGGCAAGATCATCGAATCCCTGCTCCGGGTCGACCTGATCATCCTCGATGAACTCGGCTTTGCCCCGCTGGATGACACCGGCACTCAGTTGTTGTTCCGGCTCGTCGCCGGCGCCTACGAACGCCGGTCCCTGGCCATCGGGTCGCACTGGCCCTTCGAACAATGGGGACGATTCCTACCCGAGCAGACCACCGCGGTCAGCATCCTCGATCGCCTGCTGCACCACGCCACCGTCGTCATCACCGACGGCGACTCCTACCGCATGAAAGACGCCAAACACCGGAAGGAGAGCCCCAAGCCAACCTAAGAACTACCGCACGGAGTGGATACTTTTATCCGGCCACCAGCGGATACTTCAACCTGGCCATTGACATAGGAACAGGATGGCCATCCCGCGGCGGCCATCGCAGCCTGTACCGGGCTTCCCAGCGACCTAATCTAAAGCCTTCAGTTCGGCATGGCGGCGAAACCGAACTATCCCTCATCCGCCATCGTAGATGCGACCTCGGTCCTTCACCTAGTCCCGCACCGAACCGCTACTGGTTCGCTCACCGACCTGGTCAGCACGCTGGCCGCGTTGCCTTCGTCGGCCTGCCAGCTTCAGCGCACTCACCGAAGTAGACGGACACAATGAGGCCATAGCCCTGTCGGCGCCTTCGCCGATCAGCCAACGTGTCAACGGCGGTTGAAAA
>NZ_JCALDM010000036.1:0-10052 GCF_059812845.1 Mycobacterium sp. NGS34 | reverse complement strand
AAGAGCGGTTTCGCGACCAGTAGGGAGGAAAGCGAAGAAGGTGTCGCATCCGTTGCTGTCGCCATACCTGCAAGAGGTCCCGACGTGAGGCTGGCACTAAATGCATCAGCGCCGAGCTATCGGTTACGGCCATCACATGTCCGCAAAGTAGCTGGCATCATCGGCGAAGCTGCCGCAGAGCTTGCTACTAAGCTGGTCTAACTACATTGGCAAAGGAGATGTTCTGTGTCGAGTACCCCCGACCTGCCGGCGTTCGTTTCGACGATCGATGACTACCTGCGCTTAGAACAGCGCCACTCGCCGGCCGAGCAAATGTTCGCAACCGTCCTCACAGACGACTTCGAAATCGGCTTTCGCGGCGGCCACCAATGGAAGGGACTCAATGGTCTGCGGTTGTATCTCACGCAGCGGGACGGGATTTTCGACGAACGCCTCGAACTGCGTCAAGTACTTTCCTACGTTCCGGTGCAGGAGGATGTCATCGAGCTGACGACACGACTCGAGTTCTTCTTCCGTCGCTGGAGAGCTCCTTCGCCGGTCAGCGAAGAATTCACCGGTGCGGCCTTTCACACGTGGCTGATCCGCATTGTCGACCATGAGACCCGCGTGGCCCGGGTGGTTATCGATGGATTTGCAAATCTCAACGACAACGCCAGGGCGGCGTTTGCTATCCCAGATGAAGGGTTCGACGAATAACGCATGTGACCGCATCGTGATCACTTTGCGCTTTACTCGCACAACCCGTGGGCCGACAACACGGGTGCAGATCAGGCCGCCTGCTTCGCCGGGAGACGCCGCGGCCACGAAAGTTGCAGGGCGGCTGGACATTAGCGCCGTGGATGGGTTGACCGGCCGCCGTGTGTTTGACCGCCGTCGTCAAGCGCCCTTCGAAGCGATTACCTTGACAATTTCTCCACTGCTTACGTGTCGCCGACGCCGAAAGCCTCGGCGAAGCTAACGTTGCCCCTGGTTTCCCTCTGGGTTGCGTCCACGGCAGCCAGGAGGCGGGAGTTCTCGATGACTATCATCTCGACGTCCTGTTGGTCATCTGCATAGTGGCGATGCCATACCCACGGCGGCGTATACACGAAGTCGCCTGCGCTCCACGTTACGCGTTGATCGCCAATCTCCGACCAGCCCGAGCCATGTCGCACGAAGTGAACTGACTCGTGTACGTGTCGATGAAGGTCACTGCCCGCACCGGCGGGGATCTTCTGCAGGAAGAACTCAATGGAGCGGGCGGGTATCCGCAGAAGCAATCCAATTTCTGATGGGCTTCCGGTCTGGATCCAGTGTGCCTCGGTGGAGTTCACGACGAGGTGCTCCTCGGTCACGTGCTGGGTGTCGCGATCCCCTGCGCGCGCCATACTTTCGGCGAAATCGGCTAGCTCGTCACGGGATAGGGTCATCAATCCACTCCTCTGGGAATTTCGTCGCTGAGCGAGCATGGAGTCACTTTTCGGCGACCCAAGCGCCAGGGTCACGACAGAGCTATGTGCAAGCGCTTCTCGAGCGCGGCGATACTGATGGCGAAGGTCTCGAGTACGCGCACGCGTCCGTCTCCGGCGTTGTCGATGTCGAAGATCGCGTACTCGGTATACAGCCGGCTGACGCACCGAAGCCCGGTCAGCGGGTAACTGCACTCCGGAACCAACTTCGCGGTCCTGTCCTTGCCGAACAGCGTCATCATCACGAATACGCGCTTCGCTCCGATGGCGAGATCCATCGCACCCCCGACCGCGGGAATGGCGTCCGGTGCTCCGGTGTGCCAGTTGGCGAGGTCTCCACGCTCGCTGACCTGAAACGCCCCGAGCACACACACGTCGAGATGGCCGCCGCGCATCATGGCGAAGGAGTCGGCGTGGTGGAAGTAGGACGCCCCAGGGGTTTCGGTGACCGGAACCTTGCCTGCATTGGTGAGATCCGGGTCAATGGCGTCTCCTGTCGCGGCGCCTCCCATGCCGAGCATGCCGTTCTCGGTGTGCAGCACCACCTCGGCGGCGGGGTCGAGGTAGTCGGCGACCATCGTGGGCTGGCCGATGCCGAGATTGACGTACGACCCAGGTGCGATGTCGCGGGCGATCATCGCGGCGATCTCCCCGCGGTCCAACGGGCCACGGTCGAGATGCTCGACACGACGCCGTGTCCTTGCATCGAGCGTTCCCGTCACGAGGCGGCCTCGGTGCGGGCGGCGGGAATCGAGGACAGGTCGAGGATGCGGTCGACGAAGATACCCGGCGTCACGACCGTCTCGGGGTCGATGCCTCCGGTCTCGACGACGCGGGAGACCTCAACGACGGTCAGCGTGGCGGCGGTCGCCATGACCGGACCGAAGTTGCGAGCAGTCTTGCGGTACAACAGGTTTCCGGCCCGGTCGGCCAGGTGTGCTGCGATGAGTGCGACGTCGCCGCGGATCGGATACTCCAGCACGTAGTCGCGGCCGTCGATCGTGCGGATCTCCTTGCCCGAGGCGAGCGGGGTGCCGACACCGGTCGGGCAGAAGAACGCGCCAATGCCCGCGCCTGCCGCTCTGATCCGCTCGGCCAGGTTGCCCTGCGGGACCACTTCGAGGTCGACCATGCCGTCCCGGTAGAGCCTGTCGAACACGTACGAATCGGCCTGTCGGGGGAAGGAACAAATGACCTTCGCGACCCGACCGGCAGCCAGCAGCGCGGCCAGACCGGTGTCGCCGTTGCCCGCGTTGTTGCTGACGATGGTGAGCTCGGCGGCGCCCTGTTCGATGATCGCATCGATGAGTGTGGTGGGCATGCCCGCCATGCCGAATCCGCCGACGAGAATTGTGGCGCCGTCAGCGATTCCGGCGACGGCTTCGTGGGCGGCGGCGCAGACGGCGGTGCGGCTCATGACGACGCCCGCTCGTCCTCGTCGAATTCCGGCAATACCTCGGCGGCGATGCGAAACGCGGAGTTGGCGTCGGGGACGCCACAGTAGATGGCAGTCTGCATCAGCAGCTCCTTGATCTCGTCGTTGCTCAAACCGTTCCGGCGGGCCGCTCGCAGGTGCATCGCCAGTTCCTCGCGGTGCCCGCGCGCGACCAGCGCCGTCAGGGTGATCATCGAGCGGCTGCGAAGGTCTAGACCTGGGCGTGTCCAGATGGTTCCCCAGGCGTACTGGGTGATCAGGTGCTGGAAATCGGCGGTCATGTCGGTGGTACCGGCGATTGCCCGGTCGACGTGCCCGTCGCCGAGCACCTGGCGCCGTATCGCCATTCCCGCGCGACACACATCCTCGACGGTCCTAGTCGCAGGCTGCGGAATACCCACCTGCTCTGCGATGAGGCCGGCGACCCGGTCCGGGGCTTCGGCGGGTGCCAGGTGGCCGACACCGTCGAGCACTACGAGGTCACCGTCCTGGACACCGGAGGCGATGCGCCGCAATGACTCCGGCGGTGTGGGCACGTCGGCGCTGCCTGCCACGGCCAGGACGGGAGTGACGATCTCGCGCAATCGGTCGGAGACGTCGAATGCCGCGAGGGCCTCGCAGGCCTGCGCATAGGACTCCGGATCGGTGTGGCTGAGGGTGTCCAGCAGCGCCGCGCCGACACCTGGTTGCCGGTCGACGAAGCCCGGCGCGAACCACCGCTGGGCCGCGCCCGAGAGTAAGGTTTCGACGCCCTCGGCGCGGACGGTGGCGGCGCGCTCGAGCCAGCCAGCTGGGGTGCCGATCAACGCACCGGTGCCCAGTAGGGTCGCCGAGTCCACCCGTTGCGGCGCGTCGAGCATCAGCTGCAGACCGACACAGCCACCGAGCGAATCACCGGCGTAGTGGAAGGTCTCGGCGTGCATGTCGTCGGCGAGTGCCAGCACGGCGACCGCGAGTTCGGCGATCGTGAAGGGCTCGCCAGGACCGCCTCGACCGTGACCGGGTAGGTCCCACCCGACGACGCGGGCGTGCGCACTCAGCCATCCAGCCGCAGCGCTCCACAGCGTGGCTGCCGAGGTACCCAGTGAAGGCCCCAGCACGAGGACAGGCGCACCGTCGGGTCCGCCGAAGTCGATTGTGGCCAAGGCCGGAATGGTCATGACGCAGACTTGATGAAGCGGCGGGCCCGACTCAAGGTCGAATCGATCAGCCGATCGGCGGCACCGGTGTAGTCGGGCCGTGCTGGGCTACCGGTCAACTCGGTCATTGCACGTTGTTCGGTGAGCAGCCCGCCCGCGTCGGCCAGGTTCGCGGCCGCCCGCGCCGTGTCCACCTGCAACCCGGAGAGCAGTTCGGAGGCTTGGATGGCCGCCACGACGGTGTGGCGGGCGAGCGTGCGCAGTGTGGCCCATTCGGCGTGCCACGCGCCGTCGGAGCGCTCGTCGACACTCGCTCCTGCGGCCAGGTGCAGGGTGGCGCCCAAGGTGCCCGCGGTGAGCGCGGTGCGCCGGATCAACACAGAGCGGACGGGATTGTTCTTGTGCGGCATCGTCGATGAGCCGCCACCAGTCCCCTCGGCCAGCTCGCCGACCTCGGGCCGGCTACCGGTCGCGATGTCGGCGGCGATGTGCCCCCAGGCGTCGCAGCAGCTCACCAACGCATCCCCGATGCGGGTGATCGCCGAGCGGGTGGTGTGCCAGGGCGGAGCCGGCGCCAGCCGCAGTGCGCCGGCGAGCGCGTCGCTCAACGCGATGGCGCCGTCCACCGAACCGGTCAATTCGGTAGCCGCCGCCAGCGTTCCCACCGCGCCACCGACCTGCACCGGCAGCGAGGGCAGCAGCCCGGTCAGCGGTTCGGCGGCGTCCAGTATGCCGGTAAGCCAACGTGCCATCTTGGCGCCGAAGGTGCTTGGTAGGGCGGCCTGGGTCAGGGTACGCGCGAGTGTTGGTGTGCTCCGGTGCCTCTCAGCGAGCTCGGACAGCGCCCGGACTTGGACGGTGAACTCGTCGCCGATGCGCATGAGGACATCACGGGCGCAGATGACGAGCGCTGTGTCGACGACGTCCTGACTGGTTAGCCCGCGGTGTAACCAGCGGGCTGTCGCCGCCGTTGAGCGCTCACGCAACAACGTGACCAGAGCGCTGACGGGGCTGCCGTCGGTGGCGGCGCGGCGGGCGATCGACTCGGTGTCGGCGTCGGCGATGAGGTCTGCCAAGCTGGCACGCGCCTCTTGCGGTGCGATACCGGCGTCGACGAGGCTGTCCAGCCACGCCCGTTCCACGGCCACCATGGCCTCGAGGAATGCGGGGCCGCTCATCAGGTCGCCTGCGAGGTCGTCGCCCGGCCAGAAGAGGTCAGTCATCGCTGGTGTCCCGCGTAGCGCAGGAAGACCGTCTCGGGTTTGCCTGGCGCGTCCTGCAATTGGATGTCGAAGCGTAGTCCGGCGCCCTCGCGGGTGGCGATGAGCGTGTCGCGACGCTCGGGCGGCAGGGACGCCAGCAGTGGATCGCCGGCCAGCTGCCCCCCGGGCACGTAGGCGCGGGTGAACAGCCGGTTGAGCAGCCCGCGGGCGAACACGGTGATCAGAAAGAACGGTGCCGCACCGGGATCGCAGGGACCTGGGATGACGGTGGAAAAGTTGTACCGTCCGCCATCGTCGGTGCCGGCGCGGCCCCACCCAGTGAAGGTCCAGCCGTCCCGGTGTAGCGAGCCGGTGGACGTGGGGATGGTGCCGTCGGCGTTTGCCTGCCAGATCTCAAGTAGGGCGTCGGGAACAGGCTGGCCGTCACCATCGAGGACCAAGCCGGAAAGCTGGACGGCACCCGGTGAGCCGGCCGGAACCAGCTGGTCGCACCGGTCGAACGGGAGTGCGTAACCGAAAAAGGGTCCGACGGTCTGCCCCGGGGTGGCGGTGAGCAGGGTATTCATCAGTGTTCGCTTCCGCGGTGGGGATCCTCGGTCGGAGTGCGCGTCGCGCCGGTGAGGATGATGTCCCACCGGTATCCGGTGGCCCATTCGTGGGTGGTGACGTCGTGGTCGTAGTTGGCAATCAGTCGGTCTCGGGCCTTTCGGTCGGTGATCGACTGATAGATCGGGTCCAGCGCGAACAACGGGTCGCCGGGGAAGTACATCTGGGTGATCAGCCGTTGCGTGAATTCCGTTCCGAACACCGAGAAGTGGATGTGGGCTGGGCGCCAAGCGTTGCGGTGGTTCCTCCACGGATACGGCCCTGGCTTGATCGTGGTGAAGCGGTAGCTTCCGTCGTCATCGGTCAGGCAGCGGCCGACGCCGGTGAAGTTGGGGTCGATCGCGGACGGGTGCTGATCACGCTTGTGGATGTAGCGACCGCCGGCGTTGGCCTGCCAGATCTCGACGAGTTGACGTCGCACCGGCCGTCCGTCGCCGTCGACCACCCGGCCGGTCACCACTATCCGTTCGCCGATGGGTTCGCCTGAGTGCTGGATGGTGAGGTCCGATTCAAGCGGATGCACGTCGCGTTCGGAAAAGCAGGGCGTCCACAGCTCGACGCCCTCCGGGTCAGCGTGGTGTAGGTCCTTCGTGGGATGACGCAGCAGGCTGCTGCGGTAGGGCGCGTAGCCGAGCCGCGGCTGCGTCTCCTCGATGCCAGCGCGCTGATACTCGGACTCGATCGCCTCGATCTCCGCGCTGATCGCCTGCTGCCTCGGCAACCCGCCGTCGGGATCGGGGTCGATCACTGCTGTCATAGCCTTGACACTATTGGCTCCTCGGCGACTGACCTACGCTAGATTACCACTGAGCGGAAAGGATCCGTGAGTGGCGGGAAATACCTCAACGCCCGGCACCAGCGTCGCTTCTCGTTTGCTGCGCATGGTCGCCGCCTTCGATGAGTGGCACCGGACACTGACGCTGTCCGAACTGGCGGGTAGGGCCAGCCTGCCGATGGCCACGGCCCACCGGCTGGCTGCCGAACTGGTTGCGGGCGGGGCGTTGCAGCGCCGCACGGACGGTCGTTTCGAGGTCGGCCGACTGATGTGGAGCGCTGGGCTGCTCGCCCCGGTCGGAGGCGGATTACGGCAGGTCGCAGAGCCGTTCTTGCACGATGTCTACGCGGCAACGCTCGCCACCGTGCACCTCGCGGTACGCGACGGCAACGAAGTATTGTACCTCGAGCGGATGATGGGTAGGGCATCCGTGCCGATCGTTAGCACCGTCGGCAGCAGGTTGCCGATGCACTGCACCGGCGTCGGCAAGGTGCTGTTGGCGCACGCGCCACGCGAAGTCCAGGATCAGGTGTTTGCCAATCTGACTCCGATTACTCCCTACACAATCACCCAGCCTGCGGTGCTGTCCCGACAGTTGGAGGGGGTGCGGCGCGAGGGGTTGGCTACCACCGTGGAAGAGATGTCGCTAGGCGCCTGTTCACTGGCCGTGCCGATCGTCCGGCAGTCCGACGACGCTGTGGTGGCCGCGATCGCCGTCGTAGTTCCGTCGTTGAAGCGAGGTCGCCAGCGACTGCTCGGCGCCCTGCAGGTGGCTGCCCGCGGCATCGTCCGGCTGCTGTGACCCACGGGCCGCCGCAGCAGCGATCGCTGTGCTGTCGGGCGGCTTCTGACAAAACGCGACACCGTCGCTAGCCGTCGAAAAAGTGGTGACTGCCATGACATCTGGCGCGAATCGGAGTCCGCGCCGCGGTGGAGGGATAGACGCGACCGATCCCCCAGTTGAAGCTGAGAAAGCATCAGCAAAGGGTCCGCCGTTCAACGATCAGCGGCGGAATCCATCCTGCCCACCTCGCACTCTCACCTCGCGAATCGTCACTTGGAGGAATTGTCAATACCTGTGGATCGGGGTGTTTCAGGCGACCTCCGTTCCGGCGTCCTGATCGTCGTCTGAGGGCGGTGTTGGTGGGGTGATGTCGGTGGGGCGTTCGAGCAGTTTGCCTTTGTGGAAGACCGCGCCGGCGCGGACCAGGGCGACCAGGTGCGGGGCGTTGACGGCGCGCCAGCGGGCCGAGGCGGCGTCGATCAGCTTGTAGGCCATCGCTAGTCCGGCCGTTCGCGATCCCGGGCCTTTTGTCACCTTGGTCCGAAGTCGCACTGTGGCGAAGGTGCTTTCGATCGGGTTCGTCGTGCGCAGGTGGATCCAATGTTCGGCCGGGTACTTGAAGAACTCCAGCAGCACATCGAGGTCGTCGGTGATCTTGGCGACCGCCTTGGGGTACTTGGCGCCGAAATCGACCTCGAAGGCCTTGACCGCGAGCTGGGCCTTGTCGATATCCTCGGCGTTGTAGATCTCCTTGAGTGCCGCCAGGGCCGACGGGTGTGCTGATTTCGGCAGTGCGGCAAGAACATTGGCTTGCTTGTGGAACCAGCAGCGCTGCTCTTTGGTGGCCGGGAACACCTCACGGACCGCTTTCCAGAACCCGAGTGCACCGTCACCGACGGCGAGCACGGGGCGGTCATGCCGCGCCGTTTGCAGTCGCGCAGCAGATCGGCCCACGACTCGGCCGATTCACGGTAGCCGTCGCTGATCGCCACCAGCTCCTTGCGGCCGTCAGCGCGCACACCGAGCATCACCAGCAGACACAGCTTTTCCTGGTCCAGGCGGACCTTGAGGGGGATGCCGTCGACCCACAGGTAGACATAGTCGCTGCCCGACAGATCGCGACGACCGAACGCGGCGGCCTCATCTTGCCACTGCGACGTGAGCCGGGTGATCGTCGATGCCGACAACCCGGCACCGGAGCCGAGGAACTGCTCCAGGGCCGGGGTGAAATCGCTGCTCGACAACCCGTGCAGGTACAACAGCGGCAACACCTCGGACATCTGCGGGGACTTGCGCGCCCAGGCCGGCAGGATCGCCGAGGAGAACCGCTTGCGTTCACCAGTGTCGGGATCGACACGTTTGTCGTTGACCCGCGGGGCCCTCACCTGCACCGCACCGGCTGCGGTCAGCACCTCGCGCGGCTGGTGGTAGCCGTTGCGGACCACCAATCGGTGGCCGTTGTCATCGCGCTGGTCAGCGAACTGCGCCACGTAGGCGGCGACCTCGGCCTGCAACGCCGCGGCCAGCATCTGCCGAGCGCCATCACGGACAATCTCATCCAACAACGACCGACCAGCACCACTGTCGGTGTTGTCGTTGGCCTCCGCGCCGTCGTGAACTACGGTGAGCATGGGCGTACCTTCCCAACCAGCGCGCCAACGCCGGTCTTGATCGAATACCTGATTCCGTGATGATCATCCTCGGGAAGGTGCGCTCATTTTCACGCCCCCACGCCGAGGCTCATCCACAGGTTCTGATCATTCCTCTCACTAAGCCTGATTCCACCGACCGACGGTGTGGTGGCCGGTTGAGCTGATGGTCTTGATCCGGGCTGGTGGTGGGCATGACGAGGCCGCTGGTCTGTCCAGCTTTTCCTGTCGGGTTCCTGGTTGTCGGGTCGGGTGGTCGGTGGTTCAGGCGCTGGATCGGTGGCCGATGGTGTTGTGCCACAGGGTCATCCATGCTGGTTCGGCGGGCCAGTGCCGGGGTAGGTGCAGGATCGGTCGTCGTTGGGGTCGGGCCAGACGAGCCGGGATATTGACCAGGTGACGGCGCAGGGTCGCCCCGCGCGCGGTGCGGTGACGGGTCCCGGCCAGGGTCGCGGTGGCGCGCAGCAGATTGTGGGCGATCGCGGCGCAGACGGCCCAGGCACTGTTGGCGCCGAAGCGCCCGGAGGGAATGTGGGCCAAGGGGCCGTCGATGAGGTCGGCGAAGGTGGTTTCGATGATGGCGTGGCGGCGGTGGGTGATGTCGGCGTCGGTGGCCGACTCGGTGGTGTTGGTGAAAAACGGGTGATACCGCCAGATCGGGAACAGCCCGTCTTGGGGTTGGTTGGCGTCTTTGACCCGGCGCACGATCAGCCGGGCGGTGACCGCCTCATAGGTGCCGGTTTTGGCCATGGTGTAGACGGCTTCAGCGACTTCGGCATCAGAGATCCAGGCCCCGGTCTCGCGATCGAGCACCGCACCCGGGTATTTCACCGGGGTCCAGGCGTTCTCGGGAATGCTGTCGATGGCGCGTTGCACCGCGGCGTTGCGGGTCAGCACCAGCGAGAACACCGCCCCGTAGCGGCGGCATACCCGGATCACCGCCCGCGATCCATAGGCGCTGTCACCGCGCACGATGATCTGCCCGGTGACGCC
>NZ_JCALDM010000035.1:0-10420 GCF_059812845.1 Mycobacterium sp. NGS34 | reverse complement strand
GAAGCTATGCCGGAAGCCGTGCACCAGGACTCCTCGCGCGCGCTGGCTGTCCAGCCCGGCCTTCTTGAAGGCACGTAGCACCCGGTACTGCAGCGCGCCGCGAGTAATGCGGTGACCGTCACTGCCGACGAACAATGGGGAAGTGGCCGGCCACGCGGCCAGTCCACCAGCAATGGGTCGCCGTTTGGTGCTGCCAGGGAAGCGGGCCGCTCGGGAGTCCAGGTAGGCCTCAAGTTCGTGAATCAGGGGCTGTTCCACCGGTATCCGGCGGTCCTTGTTGCCCTTGCCGTGCACCTGAACCACACCGCCCTCATTCGTCGGTCGGATGTCACGAATGTCGGCGCGCACGAGTTCGTCCGCGCGGAGTCCAGCGAGCACAGCCGTCAACACGATGGCCCGGTCGCGCTCGGCCCAGTCAGAGCGGCGGCTCGAACCGCGGTCGTCGTCGATCCCCCTCAGGAGCTCGGAGATCGTGTCAGCACCAAGGCCTTTCGGAAGCGTCTTCGCGACCTTGGGTCGGCCGATCAATGGCATCGGATTGCCGGCGACGAGCTCACCTGCGTAGAGAAAGTCGCACAATGTGTTCCAGTTCGACCAGCAGCGCCGGATCGATGCAGCCTCGTGGGTGTGGGCATAAGCTGCGAAGGCCGCCCGCATGGCATCTTTCGTAAGCGCACCTGGCGTCAGGTGCACCACGCCTCCGGGGGTACCAGCGAGCAGCGCGGCGATCGCGGTAAAGTCCTGTCGGTAGGCCTTGACGGTGTGTGGTGAGGGCTTGCGAATGGCCCGATCCCCCAGGAACGCCAAAAACCATTCTGGATAACGTAATTCACCATCATCGACGCGAGGCGGTGCCGGTGTCACCGAACAATGATCGCACGGTTTGGTGGATACAGCAGTTATCCATGACCCCGGCCCGGTTGAGGCTGCCGGCGGGCGGGGAGCGCTAAAGGATTGGACGCGCGGGCCAACCCTGCCTCGCACGCGCATACAAGAGCTGGGGTGGTTCGCAACCGGGAGGGCTACATTCTCCGCCCACGGCGGACGATGTAGAGCGTGTTGCATTGGCCACAGGTCTGCGGATATGTTGACGTGCCACGCGGATAGATTCCGATCGATGAGGTCAGGCCCTTTTGCGCGCCGACGTTCTCGGGCACCGGTTAATTGCGGCGTACAGGCCGAACGCACATTCTCACGCGGAGCATCGACGGCAGCTAGTCACGCGTTCGGTGGAGTCGACACGCCGGGTTGACGGGCATGGGCCGAAGTGCCAGTATTACGACCGCATGCACCTCGCTAGGTGAGGCGTCTGCACGGACACAGGCCGCTGACCTCGAACGTCGAAAGACGCCCAGGGTCAGGACAGCTCTTCCCGGCTTAAGGGTTGAGCCCAAGTGGCTTCCGGCTCAAGTCGGATACGCCGTGTGGTGCTAAAGCTCTGACGAGAGGGGTGCCGCGGTCGCGGTTCACTTTGCCGGGCCCGTCTCACCCCATTTGTGCAACTGTGGTGGCACCCCCGTGTGCCTTGGCCGTGAGGAGGTGAGAGCGAGATGAGTCTGGGTGATAGTCCCTATCCGAGTCCGAGATCGATGACCATTTCGTTCCGATCCGGCCCCGGCGCCGTTTTCGCTATCTGAGTCAGCTTGCGCTGATCGTTCTTTCACGCGCGTCTGCACATCGCTGACGCGTGGGGTCAGCGTGCGATTTAACACGCACGCAGCGGTCGGGCTTGGCCCGTCTCTCAAGGAGTGGTCCTATGTCATTCGCAAGTATCGTGCCAAAAACTTTGGCGGCGGCAGCCAATCTGCGCGGCATCGGCGCGGCAATGAGCGCCCAGAATACCGCCGCGGCCGTCCAGACCACAGGCCTGGTTGCCGCAGCGGCGGGACGAGGTATCGGCGCTGACCGCAACACAATTCGCCGCGCACGCCCAAATGCACCAGGGGGTGAGCGCCCCAGCGGCGCGGCCGCGATTCACCAAATGTTGTGACCAAGCTGACTGTCAGCGCCGGTTCGCTTGCAGCTACCGAAGCCGCCAACACAAGAGCAGCGCGCTAAAGAGAGGAGCAAGGGCAATGACTCTAGCAACGGATTTCGGCGCTTTACCGCCCGAAGTCAACTCGGCCAAAATCTATTCCGGCCCAGGTTCGGCTTCGATGCTGAGCGCCGCCACCGCCTGGAATGGGCTGGCCGCTGATCTGCGCTCGGCGGCGGCCTCCTATACTGCGGTGATCTTGGGGCTGACCAGCAACGCGTGGCGCGGCAGGGCGTCAACATTAATGGCGGCCGCGGCTGCGCCCTATGCAATGTGGATGAACACTACTGCGGCGCAAGCCGAGCAGACCGCTGTTCGGGCCACTGCGGCGGCGGCCGCGTATGAGGCCGCGCTCGCGGCGGCGGTGCCCCCACCGGTGATCGCAGCCAACCGCAGTTTGTTGATGTCGTTGATCGCGACCAACATCCTGGGGCAGAACACCCCAGCGATCGCGGCCACCGAAGCCCACTACGGCGAGATGTGGGCGCAGGACGCCACGGCGATGTATAGCTATGCCGGATCGTCGGCGGTCGCCACCGAGGTGACCCCGTTCAGCGCACCGCAGCAGAACGCCAGCGTTGGTGGGCTGGCCGACCAGGCCGCGGCGGTCACTCACACCACCGCCACGTCGGCCAACACGAGCACGCAGGCGGCGCTGTCGCAGCTGATGTCAGGGGTGCCCCCGGCGCTGCAGAACCTCGCGACACCCGCGTCCTCTGGGTCGGCGTTGTCGGGGAGTGGGACCATGCTGGGTACATTGGCTGCATCTGGCGGGTCGTCCTCATCGGGATCATCGGACATCTTGGGTTGGTTGATGAATTCGCCGCTGGGCCCCAACGCCAATATCTGGAACACCATATTCTCGTCCGGTTTCTTCATGCCAAGTAACACGGTCGCTCCTTTTCTGAGTCTGCTCGGTGCCGGCGCTGGAAGCGCGGTCGGGGAGGCGATGGGAGACGCTGCCGCCGGGGGGCTCGGTTCCGCGTTGGCAGGTCCGCTTGGCGGGCTCGCAGGCCTGGGCGGCGCGGTGTCTGCGGGCGCGGGCCAGGCGGCCTCGATCGGCTCACTGTCGGTGCCGGCGACCTGGACTGCGATTGCTCCGCCGATCAATTCTGTCGCTTCGGTTTTGGGAGGAACCCCGCTAACCGCTCCGCCAACGGTGGCAGGCGGCTTTCCCGGGATCCCCCTGGCAAGTATGGCCGGACGTGGGGCGGCCGGTACCGCCGTTGCGGATACCCGGTACTTGACCCGCCCCCCGATGCTGCCACACTGGCCAGCCGTCGGGTAACGGAAAGGGATGGAGTGCAGTTGATTTCAAGCCGGCCAACCCTGCGGACGTGGACACTAACCGCCACCAGTTTGAGAGATGGAGAAATTCAGGTGATCACACGTTTCATGACCACGAGATGCGCGCGTTGGCGGGCCGCTTCGACGTACACGCTCAAACGGTGGACGACCACCCCGCAAGATATGGGCGACACGCGTCAACGACCACGCGCTGCCCGACCACCAGACATGAATCCCGCAAACCGACCTATGCGCGACGCGCCCATGGGCGATGGCAATCTTGTGTCAGACGGGTCGAGCTTCCAGCCCGACTCCGACCTGGCATCCGAGATTTGCAAGCCGGTGGATGCCGTTGGGCACGCGCACGGTGGGCGGCCTTTCCAACCAGGACTTCAACACCACTATCGCGAGCGGTCATGGCTTGGGACCACGGAAATTAGCGCGATCGCCGAGGCGATGGTTGGCGAAAGCGTGGACGTGCGGAGTCTGCAATTTTTCCGCAAGAGGCCGACACAAAATTGGAGTGAAAGATTTCCACGAAAGCCCCTCCCTGTTGACGGCGGTCCGACCGGGGGCTGGTAGCGACGCGTCGCAACGGGAGCCTACTTTTCACCCGCCGTCAACACTCGAGCCTTGGCACACACGTGACGAAATACAATCGCTCGGTCGCTGATTCGCGCGATCGCGTCCGAAAGCTCATCGGCACATCCCCGCTGGCAACGCCTCCTCAAGGGCTGCCAGGGTCGGCTCGAGAACGGGGACATTGCTCAGGCGCCTTGCCGAAGCGCCCGGATCCTTCAGCCCGGTCGACGTTGACACCACCACCACCTCATCGGGGCCGATCCATTTGCTCGCGGCAAGTTGTTGAGCAGCCAGCAGCGTCAACACCGACGCGCCTTCTGCGTAAAAGCCTTCAGTTGAGGCCAATTCGCGTTGCATACCCGCGACCGCGTTGTCGCTTGGCTCGGCGACTGCTGTCCCATTGGTGGCTCTGATGGCATCCAATCCTTGGTAGGTCGCTACACGCGCGCCGACCGAGAACGCCATCGAGGCCCCTGTGGCAACTGTTGGCTGCTCGCCCTCTGGGGAACGCAGCCCGCGCGCATAGGCGCCGAAAGGATCGATCGCAACCAACCGCGGCATGCGCTCGGCCAGACCCAAACCGATAAGGTCGGAAAACCCTCGGCGAATACCGGCTAATCCATCGCCATGGGCTGTGGGCACCACAACAAGGTCGGGCGTTTCGCCGAGTTGTCGCCACAACTCGTAGGCGATCGTCTTATATCCCTCGATGCCGAAGGGATTCGATCCGATGGGGGGGATCACCAGCCCAGATATCGGCATCCAGCCGAACTCTTCGACTGCGGCCCGCAGCACCGACCATCGGCCTGGGCCTTTGTCGTAGGCGGCGACACAGGCGCCATACGCCTGCATCAGTACGTGCATCTCGCGCGGTACGGACGACACCGTGAGCACCACACAGCCCAGCCCCGCGGCCGCGGCGTAGGCCGCAACCGCTGCGCCATGGTTTCCGGTTGACGAGACAACGACCGTTGACGCTCCACACGCGACCGCCTTGGTGATCGCGACCGCCGCGAGCCTGTCTTTGTAGGACCACGTCGGATTGCGCGTTTCGTCTTTGAGCATGAGTCTGCGCAATCCCACTCGAGGACCCAGCCGGTTCAACGCAACCAGAGGCGTCGCACCTTCTCCCAGGCTCACCGCGACGTCGTCGGGCGCCAACGGCAGCAACTCGCGGAAACCGAAGATCCCCGGTTGGGAGGCCTCGCATGGCAAAACGCCAGCTGTCAACGCGTAAGCGGGGTTGACGTTGACTCCGATACCGCGACGTGCACACGCAGAGCATCCCAACGACGCTCGATCCTCGGGTGCATGCAATCCGCAACGGGGACAACACAACACCCCGAGATAGCGCGCGCTCACCGGCCCACGACGGCAAACTCGGCGTCGAATGTCGTGAACCACTCGGCCGCTTCATCGATCACAGCACCGCCACCCTCCACCATCAGACCATCCCACTTGACCCGTAGTAACGCATTGCGAAGATAGAAACCCACGCCGCGGGCGTTGAGCTGGTGCGGTGGTGTCAATCCTAGAACGGCGCACCCCGAATCTGTGACGTTAAGGCGAGGACAGGACGCCACCTTGACTCGCCGTGATCCGGTGGTTTTGCTGAGCCGTAATCACCAACGAGCGCAACGGCTTACCCAGCCACACATATGTTGATATTGCAATGTGCATGTTCGTGTCACGTGGCGTGTGCCCGTCCACGGCGGACCCGGGAAAGGAAGGTACGTAAGCGCCACTGCGAAGGTCCGTGTAGCCGGATCGATCTGGTAGCACAGTCAGGTGAGAGGATGCGCGCAGGGCGGTGCCCTGGCCGTGTTGCTTATCGTGCCAGGTGTTTGCCGCGCTATCATTCGGCTTGTTGCAGCTAGACGGGCTGTGTGCTCACGAGATTCGACTCGCCCCCGCGGATCGCGGGTGGGCCGCCGGACGTGACACTAGACGGCGGGAAGGGGTTTGGGTGTCCATTATTGCGGTAGGTGTCGATGGATCCCCCGGGTCGTTGGGGGCGCTACGGTGGGCGGTGGCCGAAGCGCGCCACCACGGCAGTGTCATACGCGCCGTTCATGCCTGGCAGCTGCCCTACCACCAGGGCTATGTCGGTCACCTGGCGCTCGGGCATCTTCGCGAGCCCCTCATCGAGGCAGCCCGCCAAACGCTACACGCCGCGCTCGCTGACCCCTGCATCGAGACCGCCGGGGTCGAGATCATGCCCGTCGTTGAGGAGGGCCCGGCGGCGCGGGTGTTGATCGCTGCGGGCGCCGACGCTGAGTTGCTGGTAGTGGGGTCACGCGGGTACGGGGGCTTTCGTGGGTTGTTATTGGGCTCTGTCAGCCAGCAGTGCGCCCAAGGCGCGCCGTGCCCGTTAGTCATCGTCCCGGGCGAACGTCGCGGTGCTGACGCCGCGGACGGGGGTGCGGACGGGGATGGCGAGTAGCCGACCGGCGACTGGCGGGAAGTGGACTCAAAGATTTGTCCGACAGCGCGGCGGCCGCAAACTGCGTCGCAGATCCGTTCGCATCTTCAAGCATGAGTGACGACCGTGTCGTGGCTGGGCAACGGTCGTGTAACAACCCTTTGACTGGGTTGGCGGCGGCGGCATTCGCGGCGGGTCTGGTTGGGAGCTGGTTGAAATCGCCTCAGGCGTGTGGGCTGTTGGAGCTGCCGCTTGGCGCGGGTGGTGTCCCCGTGGCGGTGCCGCGTTAAGGGATCTTTTGCGGCGTAAGATCACTATTAACTTGCTGGTCAGCGTGGCGGCGATCGAGGCGGTGTGTTTAGGTCAGGCCGCGGTGGTGTTCTTCTTCGCACTGGGCGAGGCTTTCGAGGCGTTCGGCGAGACCCGTTTACAGAAAGCAGTATTCGAATTGATCGACCGCTCCTCTAAGACCGCCCACCGTGCCGATGGCCGTGTGCTACCGGTCGATCAGGTGTAGCCCGCCGCGATCGTGGCGGTCCGTCCCGCAGACTCAGTGCCCCTCGATGGGGTCGTGGTGGGCGCCGAGTCGCCGGTGGCTGAGGCCAGTATTATCCGGTGGAAGCGGGCCCAAAGGGAAGTTTGGCGGTGAAACCGTGTTCGTGGGCACGCTCAACCTGAGCGGTTATTTGGAAAATTGAAGTCACTAAAGCCGCCCCGGACAATGTTCCGGCGAACGTCACACGCCGATCGAGCAGGCCCAGAAATCCCGTCCGCAAGATGCAGGACTTTCTGGACCGGTTCGCCAGTTACTATCTTCCCGCGGCCGTGGGCATGGCCGTACTGATAGCGGTGGTGCCGCCGCTGCTGAGGGGCCAAGTATTCGGCATATGGTTCGGTCGCGCGCTCGTCCTACTCGTCTTGGCCTGCCCGGATGCCCTGGTCGTGTCGGCGCTGGTTGTGGTCGCCGAGGGCGGGCTGATCGGCGGCGCGGCGAAAATGAGGGTTCTGATCAAGGGTGGCCGCTATCTGTGAGGTGCTCAGCCAGATCCGAGTCGCCGCCTTCGACCAGACCACGACACTGACCGTCGGTGTAGCGGTGATCACCGAAGTCATCGCTTTGCACGGCGCCACCGACTTCGATGTGCTCGCCGAGGCTGCGGGCCTGGAGAAATTCTCCTCACACCTCTTGCGGCGGCGATCGCCACCGCCGCTGCGCACAAAGGTGTCACGGCGCACCGCATGGGCAACTTCGCAAACCTTGCCGGGTGAGGAGCCATCGCCAAATGTCTCGTGTGCGCTACCAGCGCGCACGCCATCGGCAATCTGCAACACCTCGGCGCGAGCGCCGCGACCTGCGATGACGTGTTGCGGAAAGTGCAATGGCTGGAGATCGCCGGGCAGACCGCGATGCTGGTGAGCGAAGACCACACTGTCATCGGGGTGATCGGCATCAGCGGCGAGTTGCGTCCCGAGGCGCCCCGCGTGGTGGCCGCGCAGCACCGGCTAGGTGTACGGCGGATTACTGCCCGAGCAAAGACCGAAACTGGACGAGCGGCTGCAGACCACCTTCCGGGCGGGTGGCGATGATCGGTGACGGCGCCAATGATGCGCCCAGCCTGGTCCACGCCGATATCGGCATCGCGATGGGCGCCGGGTCCGACGTGGCGATCGAGACCGCCGACGTCACCCTGATGAACGATGCGATCGGCACCATTCCCTACCGTGTGGGCCTGGGGCAGAAGACCTTCCGGGTAGTCAAGCCGAACGTGTATGGATCAGTGATCATCAAAGGACTGATCTTGCTCGCCGGCATCGCCCCCATCGCCGGAATGGCCGGAATGAGCCCAGCCATCGCCATCGACGCGTTCACCGCGATTGTGGTAGTGCTCAATGGACTACGCCTCTTCGGTGATCACCACGCGGCAACGCCATGATGTTCCACACAACGGACGGGATCAGTGGCCTCGGCCGGCTTCGGTTTGGACTCATTTGATCGAGATCTCCATTCCAGGGGACACTTGTTGTATTTGGAAACCCCAGACCCGCTGACCAAGCGTCAGATTCGATGACGGTGACGAAGCCGCCGCATCTGAGATACTGCGCTCGCCTTAGACCCATCTCCTTGGTGCTCGGCTGCGCGAGGATATCGGCACTCAACGTTTCGCGGCCGCACACGCGTTCAACCAAGAGTCTCCTGAGCGCCGTGACGGTCCGATGCATAAATGGCATCAGGGCCGCAACGTTGGATACCCGGCGTTGAACTGCTGCTACATTTGAAGGCACTGTGCCTCGCGACGTAACCAGACAGCCACTTGTGCGATGGGTTATTGTCATCGCGGCCGCAGTCTGGCTACTCGGTGGCACCGCCGAGCATGCTCGGCACGCGACTGTCACGCTCGATGCGGCCCACGGCTCGAGCACCTCAGCCCGTGGTGTCTTCGCGGTCAACGCGGACCACACGCAGTGCGATCGAGGTTTGTCGCCGTCGTGTCCCGAATCGGCGGCTGTGGGGGATCTCCCTCGTTGGGTCGCCGGTTTTCTCACGTTCGGCGTGCTCGCACTGGTTGCGACCGTCGGCTTGTGCTTTGACTGTCTGCAGAGCAGACGAGGCCCGCCTCGGGGGCCAGTCTTTGTTGTCACCGGCCACGACATGTTGACGCGGTTCTGTCTCGCGCGGCGCTGATAGATCAGCGTCAAATCGTTCGACGCTGCGTTGGGCGGCGGTGATTCTTACTCGTTCGACGCGTCCTCGGTATCGACGAAATCGACGGATTGACTCGCCGACACCCTGAGTTATCTGTCAATCGAACTGCATCGAGTCATCGGATGTACCGGCTCCCGCCGTGCCGTCCTCGGATATGTGACACCACCACTGAAGCGACCCCGCTGAGTGTGTGGGTCGCTTTCGCAAAACCTACGTCGTACAGGAGTACGCAATGCCCTACCACAGCCGCACACCCAAGTCAGTGGCTGCGGTCGCCGACATGACATATCCCGGTTGGCCACAGAACTTAGCGACACACGCAACGACAGCGCCGACTACCGGAATGGTCAGCAACGCCTCCACGTTGCTATCGGCTTCGTCACCAACGGAATCCGCAACGGATCTGCCGGTCAACGAGGTCGATTTTGGAGCATTACCGTCGGAGATCATCTCCGCCAGACTGTATTGCGGTCCCGGAGTGGGCCCGATGTTGGTCGCTGCTTGTGTGTGGGATGGACTGGCCGAACTCTATTCCACTGCAGCGCCTTTCGACGCGGTGATTTCTGGACTAGATGACTCGTGGCACGGTCGTGCGGCGGCATCGATGGCTGACGCGGTCGCGCCGTACCTCAAATGGCTGGCCCCCACCGCCGAGCGGGCCGCAACGCAGGTTAGGGCGGCAGTGACCGCCTACGAGACGGCGCTGACGATCACGGTCTCACCGTCGGGATTTTCACGCGTAGATGCGCCGGAGTCGGCAGTCATCATGCGCGGCGTGCTCATGGGGAGCGCATCATGACCGCACTCAATTCGGCGGTAACCGTGGGGATCGTGAGCGACATGTGTTGCGCCGCAATCGCTCATGAATCCGCGGCGGCGCGCGGGCTCGATGCCCGATGGCATCGGGCCGCGCGATGGGCGCGGCAATTGGCGTGGGTCAGTCTGGTGTTCGTGGTCGTCGATGGGGGAATCGGCCTGTGGCAGGGTGTGGCCGCGGGATCGATCGCGCTGACCGCATGGGCGTTGGGCAGCGGGCCCGAAGCGATGGCCAGCCTCATCGTGATCTGGCGGTTTAGCGGCTGGCGCACCCTGTCCGAGACGGCAGAGCTTCGCGCGCAACGGGGCGTGGCAGTGTCATTTTGGCTCAGCGCTCCCTATATCGGCGCGGAGTCCATCCACCACCTGTTCAAGGATCACGCGTCGCACCCTACGTCGGTAGGCATTGTGTTGACGGGGGCCGCGTTGTTGCTGATGCCGCTCCTGGGGCGCGCGCAGCACAAGCTCGGCGGACGCTTGGGGTCGACTGCCACAGTCGGCAAAGGAATCCAAACTTACCTTTGTGCTGCTCAGGCCGCCGCGGTTCTGCTAGGCCTGGCGGTCACCGTCATGT
>NZ_JCALDM010000034.1:0-10592 GCF_059812845.1 Mycobacterium sp. NGS34 | reverse complement strand
GGGGTCCCGGTAGTAATGGCGCAAAAAACAACGAGGTTCGCGTAGCGCCTGGTCGGCGGTGATTTCTCGGTTCGGGCTGCGGGCCGGGGTGGTTGGTGCTTGGCTTGGCTGCCGATGAGGTTGGTCGGCGTTTTGGAGGCTGGGGTTCGTGGCGACGCGGGTATTCGCGGACGAGGAGTTGCAGCGCCTGCGGGAGTTCCCGGAGATCAGTCGTGAGGAGTTGTTCCGGTACTTCACGCTGACCCCGGCGGATCTGGCGTTCGTTGCTCCGCAGGGCAGGGGCCCTGCGGTCCGTCTGGGCCTGGCGGTGGCGTTGTGCACCTTGCCGTGGCTGGGGTTCGTGCCGGACAAGGTGTCGTCGGCGCCGCCGGTGGCGGTGGCCCGGTTGGCGGATCAGCTGAATGTCGATGCGGTGCAGCTTCGTTCGTATGGCAAGCGGGCGCAGACGCGGACCGAGCATGTGCGGCTGGTGGCCCAGTATCTGGGGTGGCGGCCTGCCGGGTCGATGGAGTTGAAGGAGCTGGATGAGTTCCTTCTGGCGCGGGCGATGGAGCACGATTCGCCGACGCTGTTGTTCCGGCTGGCGTGTGAGTACCTGATCTCGGCGCGGGTGATCCGGCCGGGCCCGGACACGGTGGTCCGCCGGGTCGCGCATGCTCGCACGCAGGCGCAGCGGGAGACCTATGACCGGTTGGCGCGCGAGTTCACGCCGCAGCGGTGTAAGGAACTGGATGCGTTGCTGGTCGCCGACCCGTCTATCGGGATGTCGCGGTTGCGGTGGTTGTCGACCGGCCCGGTGGAGGCGTCGGCGACCGCGGTGAAGGCCGAGGTCGAGAAGCTGGTGTTCCTGCGCAACCTGGGCGCGGATGAGCTGGATATGTCGGTGCTGCCGGCGGAGCGGCGGCGGTTCCTGGCGACTGTGGGCCGACGCTTGACGGGCCAAGCCTTGGAACGCCGGGATCCGCAACGCCGCTACCCGATCCTGCTCACGGTGTTGGCTCAGTCGGCCACCGATGTGCTCGACGAGGTGGTGCAGCTGTTCGATCAGGCGATCTCGGCCAGGTTGAGCAAAGCCGAACGCCGGATGCGCGACGAGCTCGCCGAGCGCGGTAAGGCCGGAGAGGATCGGCAGGGGTTGCTCGACGACTTGCTGGCCATCATCACCGACACGCAGATCCCTGACGAGGAGATCGGCGGCCTGATCCGGGGCGATCGGATCGGATGGGAGCGGTTGCGGGCCGCGGTCGCGCAGGCCAAACCTCGGCTGCCGCGCGATCACGGGCACCTGGCCGCTCTGGACAGCTCGTACTCCTATCTGCGGCAGTTCACCCCGCAGGTGCTGTCGACAGTCCGGTTCGCCGGCGGCACCGCGGCGATCGAGCTGCTGATCGGGGTGCACATGCTGCGGGAGCTGAATGCGACCGGTACCCGCAAGGTGCCCGACGACGCGCCGACGGGGTTCGTGCCGACGAAGTGGCGCGGCTACCTCGACGAGGCCCGCAAAGCCGGCAACACCACCGCCTATCGGCACTACTGGGAGCTGTGCGTGCTGCTGGGGCTGCGGGACGGGTTGCGCAGCGGCGACGTGTTCGTGCCGGGGTCGCGCCGCTACGCCGACCCGGCCGCTTACCTGCTGACCCCGCAGGCGTGGGAGCCGCAGCGTGACGAGTTCTGCCGCCTGGTCGGCAAGTCCGCTGATCCGGCCCGCGCCCTGGCGACCGCCACCGACGAGCTGCACGACGCTATGAGCGAGTTGGAGAAGGTGCTCGCCGACGGCGACGGCCCGGTCCGTCTCGATGAGGCCGGTGACCTGGTGGTCTCGCCGCTGTCGGCAGAAGACGTTCCGGCCGAAGCGGTGGCGTTGAAGCAGGAGTTGACGGAGATGCTGCCGTTCGCGCCGATCGTGTCGCTGTTGATCGAGCTGGACAAACGCACCGGCTACCTGGACTGCTTCACCCACGCCGGCGGTAAGCAGTCCCGCACCCCGGAGTTGAAGCGCAACCTCATCGCGGTGCTGCTGGCCTACTCCACCAACCTGGGTCTCACCCGTATGGCGGAGGCCTCCGGCATCTCCTACGACATCCTGGCCTGGACTTCGGAGTGGTATGTGCGGGAGGAGACGCTGCGGGCGGCGAACCTGACGATCATCGACTACCACCAACGCCTGCCGCTGACCCCGATCTTCGGGGCCGGCACCCTGTCCTCCAGTGATGGGCAGCGGTTCCCGACCCGTGGCAAATCGGTCACTGCCAGAGCGTTGAGCCGCTATTTCGCGAACGAAGGACTGAGCACGTATACCCATGTCACCGATCAGCACGCCACCTACGGCACGAAGGTCATCGTCGCGACGAGACGTGAAGCTCACTACGTGCTGGACGAAATCCTCGGCAATGCAACGGATCTGCCGATCACCGAGCATGCGACCGACACGCACGGCGTCACCCTGGTGAACTTCGGGCTGTTCGACCTGCTCGGGTTGCAGCTCTCGCCCCGCATCCGGGACCTGGGCCGGATCACCCTGTACCGGGCGGCGCCGCGAGCCCAGGTCGAGTCCGCGTTCCCGCACGCGGGCCCGCTTTTGACCCGGCGGTGCAATCTCGATCTGATCGCCGAGCACTACGACGACCTGCTCCGGCTGGCCGGGTCGCTGAAGTTCGGGCACGCCACCGCGTCGCTGCTGGTCGGCAAGCTGTCGGCGTCGGGCCGGCAGAACGCCCTCGCGGCGGCGCTCAAGGAGTACGGGGCGCTGCGGCGCACGATCTACGCCGCCCGGTATCTGTCCGACCCGGGCTATCGACGCAAGATCTCCCGCCAGCTCAACAAGGGCGAATCCCTGCACGCGCTCCGCCGCGACCTGCTCTACGCGCATGAAGGAACCGTGCGCGCGAGGCACCTGGAGGGACAGACCGAACAGGCATGGTGCCTCACGTTGGCGACCAACGCCGTCATCGCCTGGACCACGGAGTATTACGGTCTGGCGACCGAACAGATGCGGCGGGCCGGGCGGCGCATCGATGACGAGGTGCTGGCGCACATTTCTCCGGCGCACAGCGAGAACATCAACTTCTTCGGCGCCATCGAGGTCGACATCGACGCCGAACTGGCCCAGCTCGGCCCCACCGGGTACCGGCCGCTGCGGGTCCGCGACACCCTCTTCTGACCGCCGGCTACCACCTTCCGGGAGAGGGTGCTGGGGCGTAGCTGGGCACATCGGTGGCCTGGGTTGGGTCAGCGACAGCGTGGTGGTTCGGTGGCGGTGAGGACGCGGTCGCTGATCGGGCGCAGCTGGGCGTAGGCGTCGGCGACGGGCAGCACGAGCCCGGTGGGGTGCCGGCTCTGCCAGTCGGCGGCCGCCACGGCGGTGGCGAAGTAGCGGCCGGGGTTGCAGGTGGTGGCGCGGACCCGGGTCGGGTCGAGTTCGTCGGGGCCGGGTACAGAGATGACCGCGGTGGCCGGGTCGAGGCCGCTGACCCCGGAGGCCGGGTCAACGGACAGTCGGATGGTGGTTCCGGTTGCGGCGCAGGTGGATTCGACGGTGGCGGGGCGACCGATGATGGCGGGGAACAGCAGGGTGTCGGCGGCGCACCAGGTGTAGAGCTGGTGGCCGTCGACGGTGAACCGGTGCGGGGTGGGATTGAGGGTCAGGCCCCAGCCGAGGATGCGGTGCCGGTCGTCGTATTCGATGTCCGCGGCGGCGGGCGCGTTCTCGACGTCGGCGACGCTGGCGCCGGCGGCGGTAGCGAGCTGTTCGATGGTGATCGGTTCACCGGCCGCGAGCAGCCGCATCGCGGTGCCCATCAGGTTCGTTCCCGTATTGGCGGTGGAGTCGAACAGTGTGTCGACGATGGTGGTGGCGAACGGGTTGGTCGTCATCGCTGGTGTCCCCTCGGAGCGTGTAGTCACGGGTGTGGGATCGAGTGTCGGGCTTGCCACCGCAGGGAAGGTCAAGCGCCGCAGCCGCATGTCCTCGGATCCGGCACCCACGGCGGGGCGGCGGCTCGGTCGTGGCTGGTCGCCCGGGTCAACGCGTCGTGGTGGTGGTGTTCGAACTCGTCGATGCGGCGGCGCTGCTCGTCGAGGTCGCGGATGCGGTCCTCGATCCGGGTCCGGGAGCGGGCCAGTAGTTCGGCCAGCTGCGGTCCGACCGGCCGGGCGCTGTCGTCGCAGGTGGCGGCGAGCTGACGGATTTCGGCCTCCGTGAGGCCGAGGCCGCGCAGGGTGGCGATGACCTCGACGCACCACAGCGCGTGTTCGTCGAAGAGCCGGTATCCGGCCCGGCTGCGGCCGAGGCTGTAGATCAGGCCCAGGTCGTGGTGGCGGCGTAGTACTTTCGCCGGCACTCCGGTGCGGCGGGCCAGGTCTCCGATGGTCATCACCGGTGTGTTCATGACGGCTCGATCCGGTCCTCAGCCCGCGCAGCAGGACAGCTTGGCGACATCGGCGGTGAAGGTTTGGGCGGTGAGTTTCAGCGCTTCGGCCATGGTCAGATACGGCGCCCAGGTGCGGGCGAGCTGGTCGACGGTCATGCCCGCGGTGATCGCGTACCCGGCGGCGGTGATCAGATCCCCGGCACCCTCGGCGACGGCGTGCACGCCTAGCACCCGCCCGGTCCCGGCCTCGGCGACGAGTTTGACCACACCACGGGTGTCCCGGTTGACCAGGGCACGCGGCACGTTCGCACCGGTGAGCAGCCGCGACTCGGTCCGTAATCCGGCTGCGGCGGCTTGGCTGTCGGTGTGGCCGACCGCGGCGATGGCCGGGCTGGTGAATGTCACCCGCGGCAGCGCCGTGTAGTCCAGGGTGCGGCCGGCGTGCCCGAGGGCGTTGCCGGCGGCGAGTGTGCCCTGCGCCGCCGCGACGTACACGAATTGGGGGCCGCCGGCCACGTCGCCCGCGGCCCAGATCCGCGGGTTGCTGCTGCGCTGGTGGGCGTCGACGACGACGGCGCCGCGGTCGTCGGTGCGTACCCCGACCGCCGCCAGATTCAATCCGGGGGTGTCGGGGCGGCGGCCGGTGGCGATGAGCAGCTGGGCGGCCCGCAGTTCGGTGGTGGCCCCGTCGGCGGTGCGGACGGTGACGAGTTTCTCGCCGCCCTCGGCCAGTGCCTTGTCGAGGGTGGCGCCGGTGAGCACGGTGATGGCTTCGTCGGCGAACACCTGCGCGATGGCCCGGGAGATCTCGGGTTCCTCGAACGGCGCCAGCCGATCCAGGGCCTCGATCACCGTGACCCGGGTGCCGAGCCGGGCGAACAACTGTGCCTGTTCGAGACCGATGGCGTTGCCGCCCACCACGATCAGCGACCCCGGCAGGACGTCGAGCTCCATCGCGGTGGTCGAGGTCAGATACCCCGCCTCGGCGAGCCCGTCGGTCGGCGGCGCCCACGGCGCGGCGCCGGTCGCGATCAGGTACTGATCGGCGTCGATCACCCGCGGGCCATCGGCCCCCTGCTCGACCCGCAGCACCGGTGCGTCGGTGGTACCGGTGAAGACGGCGGTTCCCGAGACGATCTCCCAGCCGTAGTCGGCGGCCAGGTCGAGGTACTTCTCGCCGCGAAGCCGGTCGACCAGCGCGTTCTTGCCCGCGATCAGCTCGGCGAAGTCCACCGGTGCCCCGGTCGCCGCCAGCCCCGGGAACCGGTCGGCGCTCGCCGCGGTGTGCCGGGCCTCCGCGGCGGCCAGCAGCGCCTTCGACGGCACGCAGCCCACGTTCACGCAGGTGCCGCCGATCGCGGCGCGCTCGACCATCACCACCCGTTTGCCGAGGTTGACCGCGGCGATGGCGGCGGCGAACGCCGCCGAACCGGAACCGATGATCGCCAGATCGGCGCGCGGGGATGTCGTGGTCACGGCGGGTTCTCCTTGCTGGGGGACTCCGGTCACGGAACAGGTTGCTATTCGCGTTGACGAATATCTCCGGACATCATACTATGCGCTTATCCGAATAGTTCAACTTTCTTCTTGTGGAGGCGATCCCCTTGCCCCGGTCCACGACCGCCGCCGTCACCGCGCCCGGTGGCGAGACGGCCTGCACGCACCTGGATGCGACGGCGAAGTTCTTTCGCGCGCTGTCGGATCCGACGCGGTTGAAGCTGCTGGAGTTCATCTTGGCCGCCGAGCGCACCTCCGCGGAGTGTGTCGAGCATGCCGGGATCTCCCAGCCGCGGGTGTCGGTGCACCTGTCCTGCCTGGCCGACTGCGGTTATGTGACCGCGCGCCGTGACGGCAAGAAGCTGCGCTACTCCGTCGGCGACCCACGCGTCGCGGACCTGGTGATGCTGGCCCGCTCCCTCGCCGCCGACAACGCCGCCGCGCTGACCTGCTGCACCCGCATCGACACCGCTCGTGTGAACGGAGCAGGACATTGATGAACGTACGCAACAACTCCACGGGGATCGGCGGCCCGCTCGCGGTGGTGGGTGCCGCCGTGGCCATGATCGTGTGCTGCGCCGGACCGGCCTTGATCGCGGCCGGTGCGCTCACCGCCCTCGGCGGTGCGCTGCGCAGTTGGGGACCGATCGTGGCCGCCGCGGTGATGGTCCTCGCCGCCGTCGGCTACACCGCGCGCCGTCGTAAGCCGCCGCAGCGAGGGACAGTCCGCGGACTGCTGGGCACCCGCCGATCGCATCAGCCCAACGCGTCGACCGATCGGAGTTCCCAGCCGTGACCACGCCGATCACCCGACGCACGGTGAGCGCGGCGCTCGCCGCCCTGGCGGTCACGGTGCTGGCTGCCTGCGGCACCGACACCGCCTCGCCCCGCGCCGCCACCGACCCCGTCACGGTCACCGCGCTGTCCGGGGCGCCGGTGACCGTGCCCAGCGGCAAGCCGACGGCGATGTTCTTCTTTTCGGTCGGCTGCGGTGAATGCGTGGGCGGCGCGAAGTCGCTGTCGCAGGCTGCGCGACAACTCGGTGACACCGCCGCTTTCGTCCTGGTCGACATGGATCCGGCCGAACCTGCCCAGGTCGTCACCGACTTCCAGCAGCAAACCGGGACCGACACCGTGCCCGCGGTCATCGACACCGATGCGACCCTGACCAAGCGGTACTCCGTGGCCGCCCTGTCGACCCTGCTCGTCGTCGACCCCGGCGGTGCGGTCGCCTACCGGGCCGCCGACCCGTCCGCCGATCAGATCACCGCCGCGCTGGCGAAGGCCGGGGACCGGTGAACGGGCTGCTGGCCTTGGCGTTCACCGCGGGCATGCTCGCCCCGGTCAATCCGTGCGGTTTCGCGCTGCTGCCGGCCTGGATCACCCACACCCTCGGCGACACCGCCACCGAACCGCTCGGGGTACGCACGGCGCGGGCGCTGCGAACCGGCGTCGCTTTTACCCTCGGGTTCGCGGGCACCCTGGCCGTGGCGGGGCTGGCCATCAGCGCCGGTGCCCGCGCGCTGATCAGCGCCGCGCCGTGGCTCGGTCTGGTCGTCGGTGTCGCCCTGGTATTGCTCGGTGTCGTCATGTTCACCGGCCGCGTGCTCGGTCTGCGACTGCCCACCCGAGCGCTGCGCCCGGCCACCGGGCCGGGCGGCACAACCGGGATCGTCCTCGCCGGGATCGGCTACGCCGCGGCGTCGCTGTCGTGCACGTTCGGGGTGCTGCTGGCCGTCATCGCCCAGGCCCAGGCCACCGCGGGCTGGGGTGCGCTGCTCGCGGTGTTCGTCGCCTACACCCTCGGCGCCGCGACGATCCTGCTGCTGGTCAGCCTCGCCGCCGCGGCCGCCGGTACCGCGCTCACCCACCATCTCGCCGCCCTCGCCCGGCACGGCACCCGCATCACCGCGACCGTGCTCATCCTCACCGGCGCCTACCTGGCCTGGTACTGGCTGCCCGCCGTCACCGGCGACACCACCGGCACCAACGGATTCGCGGCCCTGTCCACCACCGCCAGCACCTGGCTGCAGAACCACACACCACTGATGGCGACGATCGCGGCACTGACCGTGCTCACCGCCGCCGTCACCGTCCTCGCTCACCGCATGATCCGGCGCCGCGTTACCGATGCCGCACCCGTCGACTGCTGCACCCCGACGACCGTCATCGAGGAAGGGCGCCCGCAATGACCGAACGCTACGACACCCTCGTGCTCGGCGGCGGAATGTCCGGGCTGCCACTGGCGCTGCGCGCCGCCCGCCACGGCCGGGTCGCCTTCGTCGAGAAGGAACTGCTCGGCGGGACCTGCCTGAACCGGGGCTGCATCCCCACCAAGACGATGATCGCCTCCGCCGCCGTCGCCCATCAGGCCCGCCGCGCCGCCGAGTTCGGCGTCCGCGTCGGCGGTCCGGTCACCGTCGACCTGGCCGCCGTGGTGGAGCGTAAGAACACCCTCGTCGATTCCATCCGGGCCGGATCGTATCGGGCCGTCGAAAAATCCGCCGACCTCGACTTCTACCACGCCGCAGGACAATTCACCGGTAACCGGCGCCTCACCGTCGACGGCACCACCCTGACCGCGGACCGGATCATCCTCGCGACCGGCACCCGCACCACCCTCCCGGCCATCGACGGCTTGGATGCCGTGCCCTACTACACCTCCCGCACGCTGCTCGACCTCACCGAACTACCCGCCCACCTGCTCGTCGTCGGCGGCGGCTACGTCGGCTGCGAATTCGCGCAGATGTTCCGGCGATTCGGCGCCGAGGTCACCATCGTCCAGCGCGCCGACCGGCTGCTGCCCGGGGAAGACCCCGACATCAGCGCCGCCGTCGCCGACGGCATGACTGCCGACGGCATCACTGTCGCGACCGCCACCACCTGTACTCACGCCGCCGGGACGGCCGGCAACATCCGGATCGGCTGCACCGGCACCGAGACCGCCGAGATCACCGGCAGCCACCTGCTGCTCGCCACCGGGCGCACCCCCAACACCGACGCCCTGGGCCTGGAACACCTCGACCTGCAACCCGACCCGCACGGCTTCCTCACCGTCGGCGACACCCTGAACACCTCCGCCGACAACGTGTGGGCGATCGGCGACCTGCGGGGCGGGCCGATGTTCACCCACACCGCCCGCGACGACGCCGACATCGTCTACCGCACCGTCTACCGCGACCAGGACCGCACCACCACCGGACGTGTCGTGCCGCACGCGGTGTTCACCGACCCCGAAGTCGGAGCCGTCGGCCTGACCGAACCCGCCGCCCGCGCAGCCGGCTACGACGTGATCATCGGCCGCCAGAACTTCACCGGCGTTGCCAAAGCACGCGCCATCGGCAACACCCGCGGCCTGGTCAAATTCGTCGCCGACGCCGCCACCGACCGGATCCTCGGCTGCCACATCGCCGGACCCGACGGCGGCGACCTCGTCCACGAAGCCGTCATCGCCATGACCTGCGGCGCCACCTACGGCCAACTCGCCGCCGCCATCCACATCCACCCCACCCTCGCCGAAGCCGTCAACGCCGCCGCCGGCGGCGTCCACCGACCCGCCGCCGACTGATCCCACAGATAACACCCTGTTATCTGTGGCACCATGAAACCCGGCCTGCGACGACTCCGCTCCGGCGGTGCGCGAAGCGGCCCTGTTATCTGTGGCAAGCAGGCCAGGGAGGTCACAATGTTGTCGTCCGGGATCACCGTCCGCGCCGCCGGCGACGGCTTCCTCGACTCGATCCGCTCCCCGAACACCCGCCGCTCCTACGCCATCGCCGTCGATAAGACCACCGCCAGGCTCGGCGAGGCCCGGCCGCTGGCCAATGTCGCCGACGACGAGATCGGCGAAACCCTGGAAACTTTGTGGGGCGAGGCGGCGGTCAACACCTGGAACGCCCGCCGCGCCGCGGTCGCGTCTTGGCTGGCGTGGTGCCGCGAGCACGGACACCTCGCCCCGGCGGTCCCCGCGTGGGTGAAACGCTCCACCCCGCCGGACTCGGCCACCCCGGTGCGCTCGCGCACCGCGATCGACCGGCTCATCACCCGCCGCGACATCGACCTGCGGGATAAGACGCTGTGGCGGATGCTCTACGAAACATGCGCCCGCACCGAGGAACTGCTCCAGGTCAACATCGAAGACCTCGACCTGGCCGGGCGGTGCTGCCCGGTGAAGTCCAAGGGCGCCAAGCCCCGCACCCGCCGCCGCGGCGCCGCCCATCACGAGTACGCGCACGAGCTCGTGTACTGGGACGCGGGTACCGCCCGGCTCCTGCCACGCCTCACCAAGGGCCGCACCCGCGGACCGCTGTTCGTCACCCACCGCCGACCCGGACCCCGCAAAGCCGTCGCCGACCGCGACATCTGCCCCGACACCGGCCTGGCCAGGTTGTCCTACGGCCAGGCCCGCGCCCTGCTCGATGCCGCCACCGCCACCAACGGACCCGGCACCGGCTGGGACCTGCACGAACTCCGGCATTCTGGCCTGACGCATCTCGGCGAGGCCGGAGCCAGCCTGCTCGAGCTAATGGCCAAGTCCCGCCACCGCAAACCCGACAACCTGCGCCGCTACTTCAAACCCTCACCGGCGGCCATGCGCGGCATCACCAGCCTCCTCGGTCCCGACCGCGGCCACCGATAGCGGCCACCAACAACGACTCGTCCGTCTACCCGGACCAGGCGCTACGCGAACCTCGTTGTTTTTTGCGCCATTACTGCCGGGACCCC
>NZ_JCALDM010000033.1:0-14204 GCF_059812845.1 Mycobacterium sp. NGS34 | reverse complement strand
CTTAGTCGACGGCGCCGACATGATCCAATTCACCGGGTCCACACGAACCGGGCGCCAGATTGCGGCTCGGTGCGGAGAACGATTGATCCCATGCTCGGTCGAGTTGGGCGGCAAGGACCCCATGATTGTCCTCGCTGACGCCAATATCGACCGCGCCGCCAATGTGGCTGTCGAGTGGTCCATGCGCAACTCAGGCCAGATCTGTATGGCGATCGAACGCGTCTATGTCGAAGAACCCGTCTACGACGAGTTCGTTGCGAAAGTCACCGCCAAGGTCGACAAACTGCGACAGGGACCGCCCGGCGGTTATGGATCAGTCGATGTTGGAGCGATCACGTTCCCCGCCCAAATGGACGTCATCGAGAACCATGTTGCGGACGCCTTCGATAAAGGAGCTCGCATCGTCGCCGGCGGTCATCGGTTGCCCGGCCCAGGCAGGTTCTTCGAACCCACCGTGCTCGTCGACGTAAACCACACGATGGACTGCATGACTGAGGAGACATTCGGGCCGCTGCTGCCAATTATGAAGGTACGCAACGAACAAGAAGCTGTGCGCCTCGCCAACGACAGTCCCTACGGGCTGGGATCGAGCATCTTCACTCGCGACATCGCCAAGGCTGAGCGACTAGCCCGCCGCCTCACCGCAGGAAACACGTGGATCAACGACGCCATCATGAGCTACCTCGCCCAGGAAGCCCCGTTCGCCGGGGCTCGCCAATCCGGCCTGGGGGGTCGCCACGGCAAACAAGGCATCCGCAAGTACTGCGAAACCCACACCATTCTCACCAGCCGCTTCACACTCACACGCGAACCCACGATGTTCCCCAATTCAGCGCGCCGATCACAAATATTTGAACGACTGATGGTCGTGCTGTTCGGCCACCGATCGTTGCGACCGAGTCTGCGCCTCGGACGACCGCCGCGTCGCCGGTCTCACGCAGACCCCGACACATCTGCCTGGCAGTGAAGGTCATAACGTGTCGCCCAACCACATTCATCCAGACCTTCGCACTGCCGCCCGGGCATTTCCTCGGCGCGGTGTGTCCGCCCGCCGGTTGAAAGCCGCACGCGCACTGAGCCATGTTCCCAATATCGTGCCGGTACGCGGGGTGCGCGCGGTGTCACTCGGCGACGGCGTCACGGTGCGCGTACACGAACCGGCAAACATGGTCACGCCCTCACCGGCGATACTGTGGATTCACGGCGGTGGATACGTCATCGGTACTGCCCGATTCGACGACCGATTCTGCCGCAGCCTCGCGCGAGCGACGGGCATTCCGATCGCCGCTGTCGATTACCGGCTGTCCCCCGAGCATCCCTACCCGATTCCTCTCGAGGACTGCCACCGCGCGCTGCGCTGGCTCAGCGGCGAGCGTTGGGTGGACTCGACACGAGTTGCAATCGCCGGCGCGAGTGCCGGCGGAGGGCTGGCGGCGGCCCTAGCACTGCGAGCCCGCGACCGCGGTGATGTAATACCAGCGCTACAGATGCTGATCTATCCGATGCTCGACGATCGCACCAGCGACCGGCGCGACATCGACGAGACAAGCTTTCGATTCTGGGGCCGTGCCGAGAATCGATTTGGCTGGAATTCCTATCTGGGACAAGCAGATCGAGATCAAGCAGTGCCAGCTCGGCAATCAGTTCTCAGCGGTGTCGCCCCGGCATGGCTGGGCGTCGGAACCGCAGACCTTTTCCACGACGAGGGCATCGCCTACGCTGCACGATTAGCCGCAGCCGGGGTGCCTTGCGACCTGGACGTCGTTCCCGGCGCATTCCATGGATTCGACCGCTTCGTGCCCTGGGCACGGGTGTCAAAACGCTTCGTCAGCAATATCCAAGAGCGCTTGCGTTTGTCACTTGTCCTGCCGGACTCCACCGGCGCAGGCACATAGGATCGCGTACCAAGACGATCTGATACCGAATGCGCCAGCACCGATCTATCCGCTTCATCGAGCACCGCGTGCGTTAGCGCCTGCACACCGATCGCAGAAACGAGCCGAGCGCTTCGACGACAACGCACGCTGCAGCGTGCGGGCAGGACGAGGCTGCGGCCGCAGTTTCGTCGTTGCGCGTGCACTGACCCCTCGATCAAATTGCCATGGCTCACTGGCGACGAGCGATCCACGGGGTACCGGCGGCGGTGTAGGAACGGATGGGTTCCCGGCGCAGGCGTCGGCGCTTGCTGCCACCAGCATGTGCCGACCGGCGGACCGATTACATAGATGCGCGCGGATGCAATCGGCCCGGTCGGCCTGCCTCACAGCGTGCGAGCGATGATCTCTTTCATGATCTCGTTGGTGCCGGCGTAAATCTTCTGAACTCGCGCGTCGACCCACATGCGCGAGATCGGATACTCGGTCATGTAGCCGTACCCGCCGAATAGTTGCAGACACTCATCGGCCACTTCCGACGCGCGCTCGGTGACCCACCACTTGGCCATCGCAACGGTCTGAATATCCAGTTCCCCCTTGAGGTGTCGTTCGATGCAGCTATCAACGAAAACCCGAGCGACGTGAGTATCGGTGGCCGCCTCGGCGAGGGTGAACTTGGTGTTCTGAAATTCGAAAATCGGCTTGCCGAACGCCTCGCGCTCCTTGGTGTACGTGATGGTTTGAGCCAGCGCCTCCTCCATCATCGCCACGCCGGTGACAGCGATCATTAGCCGTTCCTGCGGCAATTGCTGCATCAGCTGGATAAAGCCCTGCCCTTCCTCTGTACCAAGCAGGTTGCTCAGCGGCACCCGAACATCCTCGAAGAACAGTTCCGACGTGTCCTGGCCCTTCTGGCCGATCTTGTTCAGCGCCTGGCCGCGGCGGAAACCCCCGCGGTCCGCCTCGACCAACATCAGTGAGATGCCCGACGCCTTCTTTCTGGCGTCGGTCTTGACTACGACGATCACCAGATCGGCTTGCTGGCCGTTGGTGATGAACGTCTTCGCGCCGTTGATCACGTACTCGTCACCGTCACGTACCGCGCGGGCCTTGACGTTCTGCAAGTCCGATCCGGTGCCAGGTTCAGTCATGGCGATGGCGCCGACGACCTCGCCGGAGGCCATCTTCGGCAGCCACTGCTTCTTCTGCGCCTCAGTCCCGTACGACAGTAGGTAGTGGGCAACGATGCAGTTGTGTAGACCGGCCCCCCAGGCGGAGTCACCGACACGACTCTGCTCCTCCAACAGCACAGCCTCGTGAGCGAATGTGCCGCCGCCGCCGCCGTATTCCTGCGGGACGGACATGCACAACAGCCCCAACTCGCCGGCCTTGTTCCAGAGATCGCGGTCTACCTGGTGCTGTTCGACGAACCGTTCAGCATTGGGCGCTAGTTCTTTCTCGCAGAAGGCGCGAGCAAGCTCGCGCAGCGAGTCGAGTTCTTCGTCGAGCCAGGTAGGACGGTAGCCGGACATGTTTCTCCTAGTGGTGAGTGAGCAGAGACTTCGAACCTTGGGTACAAGCTGTTCCCAATATGGGTACACAGTGTACCCAGACTTTGGCGGGCGCAAGCTGCGACCCGGATACGCTGATCGCATGGTGTCGATGGGAGGAAAGACGGACAGCCTCAGTGCGCGGCGTGCCTCAGGTCGCAGCGATCGCGGTGAACAACGTCGCCGCGCCATCATCGCGGCCGGGATCCGCGCTATCGAAGAAGCCGGCCCAGGCGCGAACACCGGGGACTTCGCCGATCGCGCAGGGCTCAACCGCGCGCACATCTATCGCCACTTCGCAAGCAAAGAAGAACTCGACCGCGAGATCGCGCTCACCCTGTACCACGAACACAAAGCACGAATCCGGGAAGGAATTCGCGAGCGTGCAACGCCACAGGAGGCCGTACGCGGCCCGATCGTGCACCACGTCACCTGGGCTGACGAACATCCGAACCTATTCCGATTCCTATCCAGCCGGCGCTACGCCCGCACAGATGACACCGTCGGCAACGAGCCGAGCGGTTTCGCGTCAGAGATCGCCGCGGGCGGCGCGCTGTACTTTCCCGGCTTCCACAAAGATAAGTACGCAGACGATGGCTTCATCATCGCCATACATGGTCTGATCGACGCCTCCATCCAATGGTGGCTCGACCATCGGCAAGAGACGCGGGACGAACTCATCGAACGACTCGTCTCGCAAACATGGTTGCTGTTGCAACAGCGACTCGCAGAGACGGGCATCGCCATGGACGCAACTAGTTCGGCTGGTGTTTCTACGCCTGCGCAACAGAATGCAATGCCCTAACTGACGCCCCGTGCCGATACGCGCAGCTGAATCGCACAGACAAAACGCACAGCCGGGGGCAGCGTCGGGCAAGCGCGCTGCGGGAGCGAAATGCGTGCCGTAGATACAGCGAATCGGTGTTCGCGGTGGCTACCAGCCTGCAGGAGAACGTGTTCGAGACGTGCCGCGCGAAGAATGGCACAGTCTTGAGAGAAACATCGCGCGACATCCGGCGAGAACCGAGTCATCATCAGAGTTCGGGAATGCAACTCATGACGTCGTGTTCGAGAACTGACAATGGAGGCGACAGCCTCGCCGTGAAACTGTTGTTGATTCATGGGATCGTCGTGAGCGTTCCATACTGGTGTATGCGATCGGAATGGCCGAGGGCAGATAGCGATACGACCCGCGAGCATCAGCGATGACTGACAAGCACTTCCCTGATCTCACCGATCAGCAGCGAGCCCGTATCTGGGCAGCTGGGTCGGATATTAGTGAAATGGCGGTGCGGCTACGCGCGGGCACGGCGACACCCGACGACGTGGCCGGTGCACTCGGGCGCCTGTTTTCGACCGACGACAACCGAGACGCCCTGCGTCTTCCTCCGGACGCCGGCGTGCATGCAGAGTGCTTGGAGCGGATTCTGCGGCGGATCCCGGACGGTTGGGGTCGGTGGTTCCGGCACGACGCGGGCTGGTACCCGATCAGCATCGCCTGCGACCGGCAACTGGCGGCTCTCGACGGCGGCTACGTCGTCTACCAAGTCAAAGAGAAGTTCGGAACCCTGCGCTACTACTGTGAGCCCAGCACCGAGCGGCGTACTGAGCTGTGGGAGCGGTTCACCGCAATCACCGATGCGGCCGAACGTGAATCGGCCATCACCTGCGAGAGATGCGGCCAACCCGGCCGCCCGCATCGACAGCCATTCTGGGTGAAAACGCTGTGCGCTATGTGCGCAGCGGATCTCAGGTGCGTGCCGGAGTCATAGCGACGGAAAACCGGGACGAGGTTGCCTTCGGTGCAGTAAATGTTCCATAGCGGCACGGGGTCCTCCTTCGAGTTCCGGTGTACGGGCGAGCGATCGCCGGGCTGAGGCCCCGCTTAGAGCGGCTGACTCATGCCGAAACGGGCATAGGCTACGTGTATGCGCGGCGACACCAATGTTGAACCCGACGACCTAGCAGAACTGTTTTGTAGCAGTGATTTATCAGCCACATCTCGGCGGGCGGCATTCGAGGCGATTGTCAGTTCCTTGATCGAAGGTGATCTGCCCAGTCGCGAATCCGTGCTGCGACTCATCGAATTCGCTGCGGGAAGAATCGATCGTACGGAATACATGTGACAAGTCTTGAGTGGTGCGACCAAGAACCCTCAGGGTGAACGTCAAGCACAACGCTCAGTCAAGTAAGAGTTGCGCGGGGTCAATTTCGCTGTCTGTGGAGGCTGACGATCCTGCGGTCGGTCCGAACCTAGCACCACTGATTCCACGGTGGTCCGCTGCCGTGGGACCGTTCCTCCCACGTCAACTCGTGGGAGAAGCCGTCTTCGATGAAATACTGCGCAAGTCGAGTCCCGTGATCGAGGACTGGATGGTTCCGGACATCCAGGCGCGACGGTGGATCCGGCCACAGCCGAGTTACGAGCCCGTCGCGCTCGAAGCGATGCTCAAAGTCGTGAAACGGGTGATAGGCAAGCTGAAACACCGCCATGCGACCATCTGCCAGTCGGAATCCCGTAGTCCTCGCCCCGCCGCGTCCTCCCAGCCCATCGGATCGACTGGTGTGGCGCAGAAGGACTTCGTCGAAAGCTGGGTCCGGCAGCCCTGGCATATCGGAGTCGGTAACCGCGAACCACAGCGACGTATCGGTCGGAACGCCACCAACTTTGATCGAATCGAGAACCCCACGAGGGTAGGGCTTCCAAGGACCGTGCGGTCCCCCCTCTGGGCCAGATGGGAGCGCATTGTGGTTCGCGTCGGGATGGGCCATTAGCGCTAGTGTTTTGATCGCCCAACGTGCGACGTTCGAGATTGTGACCTGATCCTCGAGTGGCTGCATGTCGCGGATCAGACGTCTCATGGGGTTCGTCGCGGGTTGCTCGAACAATCTGTTGAGATCGCCGTTGCAGTTCTTGCAACAGGGGAGCATCACCCGCCACATTTTCGCGCTGTGTACCAGATCGCCCGTCTTGTTAAGGCGTTGTTTGCCATCGATTTTCGCAGTGAATGGACCCGTGCCGTCCCAGAGTCCCAGCAACCACTGGGGGTGAACATGTTCCCCTTGGGAGTCAACGTCGTCACCGCAGAACACGCACGCTTGAACCACGGAAGCAACGGTACGGCTTCGGGGTGTGCTCGTCGTCGATTCAGCCGTCTGGCAGTTTGTCGTCTCGGCGCGCGAACCTGCCGCCGAAACTGTCGAAGGGGTGTGTCTGCTGTGAAAGAGCGGCCATGCCACGATTTGGGCGTGAGCAATCTGTCCTCGTCTTTCAAGGTCGTCGCACCGGCTGTCAAGAAGATGATTGGCGAACAGACCGTGCGCGAACGGCTGGTCAAAAAGCTGAAGATCAAGCTGAAGGAAATTCCCGACGCACCCGTTCTCAGTTGGAAGCAGCGTCGGCGTCTGATGACACTGCTGAAGGACGAGGATGCCGAAGGCCTCCTTATGGACCAAGATGATCAAGCCGTCAACGCGTTGTCGGCGATGATCGCGGGTACGGTGCTCCAGTCCGCACCATCGAACGACTCGCTCGCCATCGCCCAGGCGCTCATGACTGAGTACCCGGAATCTCTCGGTCTACAAGAGGCTTTCGGCGGTCTCTACTACCGGTTGCGGCGGCTCGATGAGAGCATTAATGCTCAGTTTGAACGCGTGATGCAGTCAATCGAGCAATCGACTCAGACGGGTAGCGAGATCGATCCCGACATCCTTCTCACGGGACCGATAGAAGCTCTAGGGCTGACGAGCCGGCAGCTCATGGCCGAGGAGCTTGCGACGTCGGAGCCGACGGCCGCGGCGGGGATCCTCGCTGAAGTAATCAGCGAGTTGGAACGTGCCGGATACGGCCCTCTAGCCGAGCCGCTGCACATCCGCCGTGCGCAACTGCTCACCGACGCCAGTGAGTTCACCGCCGCTGACAGTGAGTGGCTCCCGTACGTTGAAGGCTACTTAGTCGCCGGCGCTGGTACCGGAGTCGATTCGGCAGTGTCCGCGTTTGGTGCACTTGCGCAAAGAGAAGGCGCCCCGGCGTGGCTGAATCCCCGCGCGAGTGCTGTTTCGGCACTGGCGAATTGGATCAGAGGAGATATAGCGTCTGATGTCGCAGTCGCGGCCGCAATCGCGGCATCGGAAGCCGGCGACCCGGCAGGAGCACTGTGGGCCTGTATTGCGGCTGAAGGCGCTCTCGCGCTCGGTGAACTGCAACTGATTGCCGACGTCAGCGAGCCGCTGCGACAAATTGCAGACTCGTGCTCGGAGCACGATCTGAGGGTTAGGTTGCATCTGGTTGTCGCCGAGGCTACGAACGATCAGGAGCTATGGGCCGAGTTGCTCAGTGACGCAGCACCCGGATCAGGCCGCTGCTCGCTCGCGGACTCTGCGCTGATTCACGCACGGCGAGGGCGCTATCTGTTCTGGCAAGACCAGTCGACGGCAGCTGCTGCCGAGTTCCGATTCGGGATCGAGCGCGGGTGCCGAGCACGAGTCTGGGATGACGCCGCTGCCTGGTGCCGCTCGATAATCACGGTGCACTCGCGTGCGAGCGTCGTGAATATCACCGAAATGCAAAGTCTGCGGCAGCAGAGCCGAGCCATCAGCGGGTCTGGGCATGGTGCGCTCCGCGTCCAGGCTTATGATCCGGAAGCCGCAGCGATGCAAGACCTATTGGAAGCCGTCATCGGAAAAAAGCGTCCTCGTGCCGCGCGCGCCGAACTACGACGTTACCTGCGCGATAGCGTCGCATCCGCTCGCCTGGTAGACGAGATCAACGCGCACCTCCTGATGGGGCGGATGTACCAACAATCTGGGCACCTCGACGGCGCAGTAGGCCATTACATCATCGCCGGTAGCGCCCGCGACTGCCGCGAAACCGCAGCGAAGCTTGCCACCTACTTCGACTGCCGCAGCGCAACGCGAGCACTTCAATTCCAGAGCCGTGCAGCAGCCTTCGGCGCCGCGGCGGGCCAAGCCGACCTTATTCCAGACGATTTGGTGAGCGACTGGGCTACGTCAGCATTAGCCGAAGCCGTTCAACACGATGGCCGACCCTTCGGTGCGGATGTATGGCTTGAGGCGTACAAGTTGCTGGCTGGGCTTGCCGCAAGATTGCCTAATGGGCTTGTGGATCAAATTTTTTCGGACATCGACGGACTCCTTCCGCGGGAGCGATACCAGTACACGCATGCCGACGATCAAATCGCTGGCATCCTCGTTGGTCTTTGTGCGGGGCACCCTGACAAGCGCGAGCAGGTTGCAGAGCGCGTGGCGTTGGCGTTTGAGGTCGCTGACGACATCGCTGCCGAGCTCATCCGTCACTTCGACACCTTGGAACCAGTACTGCGACTAATTGAGGGACGCTTGCAGACCTTGGTTGGACCGTACGAGATCGAGGGAATTGCGAGAGTACGTAACGCCACGGAGGTGTTGGTGCGCCTCGGGAACCACTCCAACGAAGTCATCGAGGCAGCCGAGTCATTGGTAGCGCGAGAACTTGCGGCTCCGCCGACATACGGCGCTGGCCACGTGTCACAGATAGCAGGGAAGACAGACATAGCTACGATCGCGACGTGCCTGCCTGCTGATCGTCAGATCGCATTAGCCCGGCACTTTTTTGATCACGCCCTGGACGAGAATGACAGTGAGCGTAATCGCTCCCGCTTCGCGCAAGCCTGTATTCCCCTCTCCGATACACTCCCAACTCACGCGCGAGATGATTTGTTTGACAGACTATTTCGGCTGGCAGTTGGTTCAGATGAACCTGTGAGCGAGTTTGATCAATGGGAACAACGCTTTGCCGATCCGTTCGCGCCCGTGCACATCGAACGTGTGCCAGGAGCCCTTCGTCGTCAAGTTACTCTGACACTGGCGAAGTTGGCGGCCGACGGTCAACGTCGACGTCTCGTCTGGCATGCAGCGCAATTGCTCATGCGGACCGGAGAAAGTCAAGACGCACTAGCCTTCGCTCGGGCGTGCTACATCCTGAACCAACGGGGTTTTGCGATTGAATTACCTTGGCGCACTATGGCATTAAGCAACGATCGCGAGATACGACTACTCGCGGCGACGGTGCTTCCAGCGGCAACCGAGCAGATGGATTTCGAGGCCACCGAATCGCTGGCTCGCGATGTTGACACGGATGTCCGCATCGCGGTCGCTGAGTCACTGGCCGCACGGAGTCGCGACGGTTCGGTGGGGATTGACGAGCTAACGCAAATCTTGCGAGCCGATCCTAGCTACCGCGTACGAAGGGCAATCTCATGATGAATGCAGCCCAGTTGCATAGCAGTGGATGCACTGCGGCGACCCCACAGACCAGTTTGATCCATCGGTCGAGGCGTCGTAAGTCCATCGTGTCCATGCATGGTCCGACATGCCCTATCAGTTGATGCGGCACGCTTTCATGACTGCTAGTGATCAGCCGGGTTCGTGGCCACCCCCACCTACTGCCACCTTCGGACGAATGCGAGCATCACGGGTCGTCGAAGACGAGACCTCGAACAGTATGGACGCTGGCGCTGGCGAAGAACGGCAGCTTTTGCGGTGTGTCGAGAACGCGTCTTCGACTGTCTGAAGTGCGCTTATGATTGCCCCATGCGAATTGGGGGAGCTAATCAGGCCGGGCTCTACGGGTGCCAGCTGCTCATGACCGGACATGGCACTCAGGGTGCAACCGATACGATCGCAGCCCAAAATGGCGTCGATCCCGCGCGGGCCGGCTCCCTCGTGCGTATAGCGCACGGCATCCTCTGCACATCGGCGCGTGGCTAAACGGTCAAAGCCGCAGGAGATTTCGATGTCAGAACCGCAGCAGTGGCAGGCCGACCCGGCACAGATTGGGGCGGCTGGGCCGCACACGCAAACTCCCCAACCGCCGCCTGCCGTACCCGTCTTTCAGGTCACCACGATGACACACACTGGTGCACTGATTATGTTCGTCAATCAGCGGCAAGTCATCACGGGAACGCACGAGCAGTGCAGGGCGGCAATCCGTAGAGCCCAGGCCCATAACCTCACGCTCGGATGGTGGAGTTTCCTATCCATCCTGATCATGAATTGGGTTGCCCTTGCACACAATTGGAGCGCGCGAAACAAACTGGACGAGCAGGCTAAACAGGCTCAGGCATACGCCCAGTGGTGGCGGCATTACTACGGCCCCCGATGACGGCGCGGAGCGATATTGGCGTCGTCGAGGTACTCATGACGGAAGTTCTGGTTCAACGGATTTCGGGGTTGGCAGGCCACAGCGTGCTACCTACCTGTTGCCCATCGGACGCTTCGCGCGAATCCTCGAAGGTCAGCACCCATAGCGGCGGTTCAAGTTCGTCAAGATCAGTGTCGAACTCAACGATGTGAATCGTGACCGGCCTGACCTTGCGTTCCCCGCCCCAGGCGGTGTCGAGCACGCCGGCCTGACGTTCGTACCGCAGACCGTTCCATGAATGCCAGATCACCACCGTCCCATCAGGGAACCCCGTGAGCTCCGCGACGGTGTCCAATCGGTGCAGTCCGGTAGGACCGGCCGGCCGGGGGTCGTCGAGAACCTCGTTCTCTTCGTCAGTCTCGTGCTCGGTCATCATTGGATTCTCCTTGATCAACTTCTAGATGTGCTGTTCCACCACGTTGGTTACACGGAACGGGAAGTGTGGCGCCGTTCAAAGAAGGTCAGATTGGCGTCGCATTGCGGATCGCCGCGATGACCCGGCGGCCAGTTGGGCCGCCGGGATCGAGTCTTGTTCCTCGGCTGTTGTCTATAACCCAGTACCTCAGGCCGAAGTTGGCGACGGTCTTGGCGGTCCACGATTTGTTCCCTTCCGTCACCCGCCAGAAGTCCTCGCTGACCTGTTCAACTTTCATCACCATTCCTTCGTGGTGCTTTTCAGGCAGTTGGTGATACGACCCGGCGTTGAGCGGGCCGCGCGGGCAGGCCGGGTGGTCGGCGACTCGCTGGATGCGCTGCGCCTCGCCGACGCCGCTGAACTACTAGATCTTCATGATGATTTTCCTGCCGGTCGGTCGGACTCCCATGGTTGGTCGATTTGCGTCACTGTGACGTTTTGGCGCTCACTGGGGCCTCAGTTGCCCGTTGGCCTTCGGGTAGTAGTCAGACCAATAGGGCTGTTCGTTCAAAAAAGACCGCACATCGCGGATTTCGCTGTGGCTCATCGCTACCGCCAGGGCGGCTTCAAGACCTGGTACAAGCTGCTCGCGGGTGATTTCCTGGCCGACATGCCGCTCAAGCGCTCGGTGGTACTGCGCCAAGGTGTAGCAAAAGACGTGCTGGTCCGTCGACCAGGTCCACGCCAGCAGCTCGCCCATGAAATCACCCGCGCTCGCCAGTCTGCCGTTCGCGAACCACCGAGCCGAATCTGCTGCGGCATCCAGGGCCAGGCGCGTGAGCATCTGGTCCAGTAGATCGACCGCTCCGTCCAGTATCAGCGCGTTCGAAGGAACAAGGTGGGCAACAATTTTCGAGTTCTTGACAATGTGTGTCGTGATGCCGTCTTCGGCGTCGGCAAGTAGCGCGTTGAGGCCGCCACGGGCCTCGGTGACCGATCGCATGCGGTTCGGGCTGGTTTTGACCATGGCGCGAGCGTAGCACGCACGCCGCCATATCGGCAGTTATTGCAGCTTGACAAACGGCCTAAATAAAAGCCGTAATAGCTGGTAACGGTGCGTGCTAGCGAGGTGCGAGTTCCGCGCGGTAGCCATCCGCTTCATTGATTTTTACATCGATACCGCCGCGGTGGCCGTCAGGGTGTCGAAGCCGGGCGGAGGTGCACACCCCGCCGGTTGGTGATCTTGCTCACAGGTGGCGCTTTGACGGCACTCGTCCGGGGGCGAGAATCGGCGAAGGTCGGGTGGGTCGTCGGGAGGAAGTGGCGTGTTGGGTGCCCCTTTGAATCATCGGGCTCCTAACTCTGTTGGGGTCGGTTGCAGTAGCCGAGCATTGGTCTCCGGTAACTGATCCCCACGGAGGCACTGCTGATTATGGCTGAACAACGCCAACTACATTTAGCCGGGTTTTTCTCGGCCGGCAACGTCACTCATGCGCATGGCGCGTGGCGCCATGTCGGTGCGACGAACGGTTTTCTGACTGGCGAGTTCTACAAGCAGATTGCGCGGACCCTGGAGCGGGGCAAGTTTGATCTGTTGTTTCTTCCCGATGGCCTGGCCATCGAAGATAGCTATGGCGATAATTTGGAGACGGGGGTCGGTCTGGGTGGCCAGGGCGCGGTGGCGCTGGAGCCGACCAGCGTGATAGCGACGATGGCTGCGGTGACCCAGCGATTAGGTCTGGGCGCTACGGTTTCGACGACCTACTACCCGCCCTATCATGTGGCTCGGGTGTTTGCCACGCTCGACAATCTGTCTGATGGCCGGATCTCGTGGAATGTGGTCACGTCGCTGAACGACTCCGAGGCACGCAACTTCGGTGTGGATGAGCACCTTGAGCATGACATCCGATACGACCGGGCTGACGAATTCTTGGAGGCCGTCAAGAAGCTATGGAGTTCTTGGTCCGAGGATGCCTTGTTGTTGGACAAGGTTGGCGGTCGGTTCGCTGATCCCAAGAAGGTTCAATACGTCAATCATCGCGGCCGCTGGTTGTCGGTCCGTGGCCCGTTGCAGGTTCCACGGTCCCGTCAGGGTGAACCGGTCATCTTGCAGGCCGGCTTGTCGCCGCGGGGGCGTCGCTTCGCGGGGCGCTGGGCTGAAGCGGTATTCAGCGTCTCGCCCAACCTCGACATCATGCGCGCGGTCTATCAGGACATCAAAGCTCACGTTGCGGCCGCGGGGCGTGACCCGGAGCAAACAAAGGTATTCACCGCGGTGATGCCGGTGCTCGGTGAGACAGAGCAGGTGGCCCGGGAACGTCTGGAATATCTCAATTCGCTGGTGCATCCCGAAGTGGGTTTGTCGACGCTATCCAGCCACAGCGGCTTGAATCTCTCCAAGTATCCGCTGGATACGAAGTTTTCCGACATCGTCGCCGATCTCGGGGATCGTCACGTGCCGACCATGTTGCAGATGTTTTCCGCCGTGGCCGGTGGCGGTGCGGACCTGACGCTGGCCGAACTGGGCCGCCGATACGGCACCAACGTCGGGTTTGTGCCGCAGTGGGCCGGAACTGCCGAACAGATCGCTGATCAATTGATTAGTCACTTTGAGGCCGGGGCCGCTGACGGATTCATCATTTCGCCGGCGTATCTGCCGGGTATTTACGAGGAGTTCGTCGACCAGGTGGTTCCGCTGCTGCAGCAACGTGGTGTGTTCCGTACCGAGTACGAAGGGACAACGCTGCGTGAGCACCTTGGGTTGGCTCACCCTGAAGTCGGGAGCATCCGATGACCACCACCGATGTTGATCATGACGTTCTTGCCTACAGCAACTGCCCGGTTCCCAATGCACTACTGACAGCGCTGGAGTCAAACCTGTTGGCCGGCAACGGGATTTCGCTGAATGTGCTCAGCGGCGCGCAAGCAGGGTTGCATTTCACCTACGATCATCCCGCTTACACCCGCTTTGGTGGCGAAATTCCACCTCTTATCAGTGAGGGCCTGCGGGCGCCGGGACGCACCCGCCTGCTAGGCATCACCCCTCTGGCCGGTCGGCAAGGGATCTATGTCCGTGTTGACAGCCCGGTGACATCACCGGAGCAGCTGCGGGGCCGGCGGGTGGGTGTGTCGGGTGCAGCGATCCGCATCCTCACCGGCGAGTTGGGCGATTATCGGCACTTGGACCCGTGGCGGCAAACACTGATCGCGCTGGGTACCTGGGA
>NZ_JCALDM010000032.1:0-16682 GCF_059812845.1 Mycobacterium sp. NGS34 | reverse complement strand
CGGGTTCTAAGGTGAATTCGTCCGGTCGTCGCAACACATCGACGGAATCAGAGTAGTCCGTGGGTGAAGACCAGCTCGGGTGTCTGCCAGTTGAGGATCTTGCGGGGTCGGCTGTTGAGGAGCTTCTCAGCGCGAGCCAGATCGTCGGTCGTGTAGACGGATAGATCTTTGCCCTTCGGAAAGAATTGGCGCAGGAGGCCATTGGTGTTCTCGTTGGTCCCACGCTGCCAGGGACTGGCGGGTTCAGCAAAGAACACCCCCTCCTCGAAGTGCCCAGCAAGCAGATCGTGGCGAGCCATCTCCGAGCCCTGGTCCCACGTCAAGGTGCGCCTAGCGGCCTCGGGCAGTGCACGCAGCACGCACTCGAAGGCATCGGTGAACATCTCAGCACTGTGACCGTGCGGGAGGTGGATCAGCCGCACCGCGCGGCTGGTTCGATCCACTAGTGTGCCGATCGCCGAACGACTGTGCTTGCCGACGATCAGATCACCCTCCCAATCCCCGATGCGGGTGCGCGTCTCGACGATCGGTGGACGGCGATGGATCAGGACCGCCGGAGCCACGAAGCGCGGGGTGCGTTCGGTGGTCTTGCGGCGGCGCCTGCGCAATGGTCTGCCGGTGCGCAGCTTGGCCGTCAGCACCCTGCTCAACCCGCCTTTGCGGCCCAAATACAGTGCCTGATAGATCGTTTCGTGACAGATGTGCCAGTCCGGGCGGTCCGGATATTCCGTGCGCAGCCACGCACTAATCTGCTGCGGACTCCAGGTGTCTTCGAGCTTGCCGGCCACCAACTCCCGCAACTCCGGATCAACGACAAGCGTCCCAGCGCGTTCTCGACGAGCGTTATCGCGAGCACGGGCGTGGGCGAGGTCGGCGTCGTAGACACCCTTGTCGTGTGGCTTAAGGTGCCGGCGTAGTTCCCGTGAGATCGTAGAGGGAGCCCGGCCGATTCTGCGGGCGATCTCGCGGATGCAGTGGCCGTGCTCGCGCAAGGTCGCGATGCGCTGGCGCTCCAGCAACGTCAGGTAGCGTGACGAGTGTGTCTGCTCAGCCATCCGTGCTGGCGGCAGGCCGCCCGCTTCAGCGCGCCATCGATATCCGGTCTTACGGCCGATGCCGGTTTGCCGGCAAGCCTCGACGGTGGGCACCCCTCCGAGGATCAGCTTCCAGTACTCGTCCTCCAACACCAGACGCCGCTTGCGGCCTCGTCGCGTCATCTCCACACCCCTTCAATTAGCAGGAGTGTTGCGACAAGCCTTAGAACCCGCCCGTCGACACGGGGTCAGTTTTCAGGCGTCGCCGACAGGCAGATCCCACTCAAAGGCAGCCATAAGGCGCCGGTCAATTTTCGGGCCAGGCCCGCCACCAAGCTCCGGAGCAATAATCACTGTCAATTTTCGGCTCCCGTTCAACACTCAGTCGGCACAAGCCGCCTGAGTGTGTGTTCAGTCAACGGGTTCCAGGCTTAGATTTGCGAGCGAACTTGTGCACCATGCCTGTTGGCTCGGCAAGCGAAGGCGTTCGACATCTCAGGGTGGCTGCAGTATCAGCGTTGACACGATGGACCCGCCAACGCTGTCAGCCCGTTCAACGTGTTGGCGGCGGTCGTTAGCCGACTGAGTTCACCATTGCCGGCAAGCGGCTTCGCAGCGCCGGCACAGACCTACACACGGTCACCAGCCGACGTACCCCTACCCGGTAGAGCCGAACCGAGAGTTTGACGAATTACCGAAGGTGGCGCGGTGTGTGGTGCACGCCCGACCGACGCTGACGAGCCGCTTCTGCGTCGTCATACCGCTGTCGATCGCTCGTGTTGTTTGCCAGCATCTTGCGGCACAGCCGATGCTGTAGCCGGGTCGGGTTGAACATCAGGTTGCCGTTCTCGGCTGCGTCCGGGCCGCCGACGCTGTCCGTGTGTGGGCGCCGCGCCGGCAGCTTGCGGTGCTCCCCGAGGCTGGCGGAACCCGATGGCATCCCGCTGGCTGGTGCTGGCGTAGCGACAGTCGTCGAAGCTCTCCAATGCGAGGCGAGCACCCACCACGGCCGACTCGCAGCGACCTCGCGGCACTGCCGGCCCCTGGCTACGCTCTGCACGCAAGCATGCAACCTGCCCATCCCCGGCAACGGCGGCTCGGCGATCGTGAAGTTGGCGTTCCCGGGCTTGGCCTTGGCCGGTTCAACATTGGAAGAGCGAGGAATAGAACATGATCGCAGCGGCGAGGCCATCACCGCATGCAGAACGTTGACAGCTAGTACCCTACAGGGGTACCGTTATGCGCGTGGAACCCGAATCGCGCCATTGCCAATCTACTGGCTGCGGCTGTGGTGACACCGCGTGCACACATACTGCGGGCTGCCAGCACGGTCACCCCAAGTGATTACGAGAGTCCTCGTCAGTATCGCTATGGGCCTCGGTGCTGCTGCTGGGCTAGCACCGGCGGCCAGCGCTGACCCGAACTCGTTCAGTAACCTCAGCTGTGACTGCCAATCGCCCCCGAAGCTCGGCCCTGCAGCCACCAACCCAATCGCCCAGGGGATCCAGGACGGTCTCTCGTATCGGCCGACACCCCTGCGGGCCAGAGCTGCTTTTGTGGCGGCGCGTGATCACTACGTGCAGGGCCCCAGCGGCAGTCCGGTAAATCTGCGCGGCCGCCGATGCCGCCCGCCGTGGTGAGTGCGACCGCGAGGCCGCTCACGCCCAGCCGGCCCGCTCAGGCAATCAGAGGTCACAGGAGTGGATTTCGGGGCGATAGCGCCGAAGATCAACTCGACCGGATGTGTTCGGGCCCCGGTCCGGGGCCGATATCGGCCGTCGCCGCTGCCTGGGATGGGCTCGTCGATGGCCTGTATTCAGCGGCAGCGTCGCTCAGGTCGGTGATCGTGGGCTTGGCTAACGATTCGTGGCAGGGACTTTCGACCTCGTCGATGATGCAGACGGTCAAGCCGTAGCTGGAATGGATGGAGATCACTGCCGCACAGGCTGAGCACCCGGCCGTGCGGGCGAGGTCGGCCACGAAAGCTTACGATATCGTCGCTGGTCTAGAAGATGGCGCCCTCCGAACCAACCAGGCAGCATCGTCGGGACGGATGGACGCGCATTGGGACGGCCGGTGACGGTGCGGGCGCGGTTCGCAGGCAGCCCGGCCACGCTCAACGTCCCTATCAGTCTGGGATCCGGCATTCTGTTGCGTGATCTCGAAAGCCGGTTCAGGCCGTCATCTTTGTCTTGTTCGCCTGGCCATCGAGGGATCAAGCAACTCGGCGACCTCGTGGCCTCGATATTTGGCGGTTATCGTCGAGCAGGGGTGACAGTTTTGAGGAGGTTGTCTGCGATCCGCGACACGACGACACGCGGCCGCAATTGGCGGCAGCACCGTGACGGAATCCGGCTTGTGGAGACGGCGACGATGCGAGCCGTGCTGGATGTGTTGCCCACTTGCTTGGGGAGTCGGGCGATCTCGGCTCGCACCGTCACGGGCCTTCGGATAGCGCCGTGACGCACGGAACTCTCATGATCCAGTTGGCCCGGCGTCGCGGCGACCGAGCCGCGATGGCGATGCTCACCGCCGCAATGGTTTTGGCGGGGTGCTCGGCGAATACCCCCTTAGTGCCGTCCGGCGGCAACGCTGAGGTCAGCACCACCCGTGATATCAACCCGCAGGATCCCGCGACGCTGCAAGACGGCGGGGACCTGCGGCTGGGGCTCGCAGCGTTCCCGTCCAATTTCAACCTATTGAACATCGATGGCAGCGACGCCGACACCGCCGCCGTGCTCAAGGCCACCATGCCGCATGCGTTCGTTATCGGGTCGGATGGCTCGACGACCGTTGACCCCGACTACTTCAGCAGCGTCGAACTCACCAGCACTACCCCGCAGGTCGTCACCTACACCATCAACCCGCAGGCGCTGTGGTCGGACGGCACACCGATCACGTGGCGCGATATCGCCAGCCAGATCCGCGCCCTCAGCGGCGCTGACAAGACTTTCGCGGTCGCCGGACCCAATGGCGCCGACCGTGTCGCGTCGGTGACCCGTGGCGTGGACGACCGGCAGGCCATCGTGACGTTCGCCAAGCCCTACGCCGAGTGGCGCGGCATGTTCGCCGGCAACGGCATGCTGCTGCCGGCCAGCATGACCGCCACGCCCGAGGTATTCAACAAGGGCCAGCTCGAAGGACCCGGCCCGTCGGCCGGTCCGTTCGTCGTGTCGTCACTGGACCGGACCGCGCAGCGAATTGTGTTGACCCGCAACCCGAAATGGTGGGGACAGCGGCCACGCCTGAACAGCATCACCTATCTGGTGCTCGATGACGCCGCGCGGCTACCGGCGTTGCAGGACAACGCCATCGACGCCACCATCGTCGGCTCGCTGGACGAGCTGACCATCGCACGGCGGACAACGGGTATCTCGATCCGGCGCGCGCCTGGCCCGAGCTGGTATCACTTGACGTTCAACGGCACGCCCGGGTCGATCCTGGAAGACAAGGCGCTGCGCCGCGCCGTTGCCAAGGGCATCGACCGGCTGACCATCGCCCGGGTGATCGAGCACGGGCTGGTGAACAACCCGGTGCCGCTGAACAACCACGTCTATGTAGCCGGGCAGAAGGGCTATCAGGACAATAGCGGCGTCGTCGCCTATGACCCGGCCGAGGCGCGACGAGAGCTCGATGGGCTGGGCTGGAAACTCAGCGGCGCCTTCCGGGAGAAGAATGGTCGCCAGTTGGTGCTCCGCGATGTGTTTTTCGACGCGCAGAGCACACTGCACTTCGCTCATATCGCGCAGCACAGTCTCGCTGAGATCGGCGTCAAAGTTGAACTGGTAGCCATTGGAGGCAGCGACTTTTTCACCAACTACGTCAACGTCGGGGCTTTCGATATCGCCGAGTTCGGCTGGGTCGGTGACTCATTCCCACTGTCGTCGCTGACCCAGATCTACAAGTCCGATGGGGAAAGCAACTTCGGCAAGATCGGCAGCCCGCAGATCGACGCGGCGATCGAGCGGACGCTCGAAGAACTCGATCCCGGCAAGGCGCGGGCCTTGGCCAACAACCTCGACAAGCTCATCTGGGCCGAGGGATTCAGCCTGCCGCTGACCCAATCCGAGGGCGTCGTCGCGGTGCGCAGCACACTGGCCAATTTCGGCGCGACCGGTCTCGCGGACCTGGATTACACCGCGATCGGGTTCATGCGCAGCTAAGGCCCGGCGCCGGTGCGGCCGTGTCGACCGCTCACGTTCTTCGTCGTATCCCTTCATCCGATCCCCGCCGGCGTCGCATCACAGCATGAACGTCGTCGTCAAGTTTCCGCAACAGTGTCGGCCCCATCGGTACGGACGCTGATCGCTTGCCGACCGCACCGCACATCGATGCCGTTGGTGCGCAGCCGCTCGGCGAACCAGCTCTCCCAGACTGGGATTTTCACGGTCAAGCAACCGGGGGGCCACGCTGAACGAGCGTCGCGGTGCTTGCCCAAAGTCGTTCAGATCATGGCGTTCGTCTCGTGGTAGTACCGAGGTCTACGGAAAAAGATCCGCCGACAGGGCCGCGGCACCCGCGGGCGGTAGAGTCGTGCGGAATGCTGGTCACCGACTTGCGTCACGAGACCACCGTTGCGGCGTCAGACATGGCTGACCCGACCCATCGGGGCGACATCGACAGCCAAGCTCGCGACCACCAGCCTGGCGGTGGCTACATCCAGCCCCCGCACCAACTCTGACAACGCACCGATGACGTTCGATGGGTCGGCGCGAAATACCCTGGGCGACAACGACAAGCAAGCCAGCGTATTCGCGGCCCGCGCCAGCAGCCGATCATAGGTATCGCCGTCGAGTGCCGCCGGCAGCCGACAGCGCTCTGCGTCGGCGACACTGATCTGCGCCAGGTCCCGCAGTGACCACCGCGGCAACCATGACCGGCGCAGCTTGCGCAGCAATTTTTCGAGCAGCAACTGCGCGTCGCCGACAGCACCAGAGTCACCCAACAGCAGGTCCCTGATCTTCCGAGCGTCGTCAGCCGCCGACGACCACCCCGCCAACGCCAGCAGGCTAGTGAGGTGGTCACACTCCCGTGCCGCGTCCAGCGGCGCTGCCCGCTTTGCCGGCGCCACGCCGGGGCGAGGTGCCGGAAGTGACCGCCAATGGGTAAAGGTTGTTCACCATGGATCAAGACGGCCCTCGATCTCCCCTGATTGCGCGGTATCTGGGAGTCCTCCAATGCCCCCGGTGCGGCCTGCGAGCACAAGAACCCGAGGCACCTTTCGGATGTCGCTAATGTGCCCACTCCGGCGTGGGCGTCAACCTCGCTCCTGCCTACACGCTGACACCGGGCCCGTTGCCATGGAAGTCGTCCGAACCGGGCATCTTCGGCTTTCGAGAGTTGCTGCCGTTGACGCCCGACACCGTCCCGATCAGCCTCGGAGAAGGTGCGACACCAGTTGCGTCCCTGATAGTGGTGTAACGCCGATCGCGTGATCGTTTCCTGGTGTGTCGTTAGGGACGAGAGCGCGGTCACCGCGTGTCGGCGTTCAAGTAATTCCCCAGGTTGACTAGGTTTTCGTTCACGTAATTCCCCAGGGCCGCGTTCACGTAATTCCCCACCGGGAAGGCGAGCGTGTCGCCGCTGGTGTGGTCCTCGCAAGGCAAAGGCTGCTCCCAGCAGATGAGCTGATGGGAGCCGGAATTGGCGAGGAGAACGTTCGACGTGGTCGATGTGACCGAGATTTTGATCCACTGGCATGCGGGCCGTTCGCAAAGCCAGATCGCTTCGAGCTTGGGGCTGGATCGCAAGACGGTGAAGAAGTATCTGGACCCCGCGATTGCTGCCGGGCTGGAGCCGGGCGGTCCGCCACGGTCGCCGGACGAGTGGGCCGAGTTGGTGCGGGAGTGGTTCCCGCAGCTGGCCGATACCAGGCTGCGTCAGATCACGTGGCCGGAGATCGAGCAGCACCGCGATTTCATCAAGGCGATGCTGCTGGCGGGGGTGACCAAGCAGACGATCTGGCAGCGGCTTCGTGACGAGCACGGGCTGACCGCCTCGGTGTCCTCGCTGAAGCGCTATGTGGATGCCAACCTGCCCGAAGAGAACCAGCGCGAGCGGGTAACGGTGCTACGTGATGATCCGCCGCCGGGTGAGGAAGCCCAAATCGATTACGGCTATCTGGGATCGTGGGTGGACCCGATCGGTGGGCGGCGCCGCCGGATCTGGGCGTTCGTGATGGTGCTGGCCGTCTCGCGGCTGATGTTCGTGCGCCCGGTGCTGAGCATGGATCAGCGTGCCTGGACCGAGTGCCACGTGGCCGCGTTCGCGTTCTTCGGGGGTGTGCCGGCCCGACTGGTGCCCGATAACCTGCGCACCGGGGTGGCGCGCCCGGATTTGTATGACCCCAAAATCAACCGGTCCTACGCCGAATTAGCCCACCATTATGGGGCTTTGGTGGACCCGGCGCGGGCCGGCAAGCCCAAGGACAAGCCTCGGGTGGAGCGGCCGATGCCCTATGTGCGCGACTCATTTTGGCGCGGCCGCGAATGGAGCTCGCTGGAGCAGATGCAGCAGGCCGCGATCAGCTGGTGTCGCGATGTGGCCGGACGCCGCTCGTGTCGGCCGCTCGGTGGCGCCTCCCCGATGTCGGCGTTCGAGGCCCTCGAGGCAGAAGCGTTAAAGCCATTGCCGCACAAGGCCTTCGTGCTCGCCGACTGGACGATGGGCACGGTAGGCCAAGATATCCACGTCAAGGTCGGCCGAACACTGTATTCGGTGCCGTGGCGGCATATCGGGCGCAAGGTCAATGCGCGGTCCACACCCGACATGGTGCAGATCTTCGACAACGGCGAGCTGATCGCCACCCACGTGCGCAAACCGTTCGGCAAGCAAACCGACATGGCCCACTACCCGCCCGAGCGGATCGCGTTTGCCATGCGCGGACCGACCTGGTGTCGCAACCGCGCCGCTGAAATCGGGCCGTCCACCGTGGCCGTGATCGCCGAGCTGCTGGCCGAGAACGCACTGTTTCGGCTGCGCGCCGCCCAAGGCGTGCTCGGGTGCGCCGATCGCCACGGCGCGGACCGGCTGGAATTGGCCTGCGCCAAAGCAATCCGTGTCGGTGACCCCTCGTATCGCACCATCAAGGGCATCCTGGCCGCCGGCCTAGAAGCAGATCCACCGCCACCATGCAGCGGTGACGGCGGTGCCGCGGCGTTCCTGCACGGTCCTTCGCGGCTGTTCGGCAACGTGGTGGCCCTGCCCAACCCGAACCACCCAGCCGTAGCGGACCCTGCCACCACGAACACCGATCACCATGACGATGGGGATGACGAGCACGACGATGGGGTCTCGGCATGATCGTCGACGTCGCCCTTGAACAAGCGCTGCGCACGCTTAAGCTCTCCGGGATGCTGCAGACGTTGGAATCGCGGCTGGCCCAGGCCCGCGCCGGTGACCTCGGGCATATCGAATTCCTGCAGGTCCTCTGCCACGACGAGATCGCCCGGCGCGAATCTCAAGCGGTAGCACGGCGGATCCGCCGCGCCCAGTTCGAACAGCAACTCACCTTGGAAGAGTTCAACTTTGCCGCCAGCCCGAAACTGCCCGCCGCCCAGATCCGCGACCTCGCCGCGCTGCGCTGGCTGGCCATCGGCGAGTCGGTGATCCTCAGCGGCCCGGTCGGTGTGGGCAAGACCCACGTGGCACAAGCCCTGGGCCATCTGGCGATTCGCCAGGGCGCAGAAGTCCGCTTCACCAAAACCAGCCGCCTGCTGGCCACCCTGGCCGGCGGACACGCCGACCGCACCTGGGACAAACGGCTACACGAATTCGTCCGCCCCGCCGTACTCATTCTCGACGACTTCGGGATGCGTGAACTCACCGCCACCCAGGCCGACGACCTCTATGAGCTGATCTCCGAACGCAGCACCGCCGGCGGGTCAATGATCCTGACCTCCAACCGATCTCCGATCGACTGGTATCCGCTATTTCCCAACGCCGTGGTCGCCGAGTCGCTGCTGGACAGGCTCATCAACACCAGCCATCAGGTGTTCATGAACGGACCCAGCTACCGACCCACCAAACGCCCCGGCACCAAAGATCAACCCCGAAAGGAGGCCATCGGGTAGAACATCATCCAGGACCCACCACCTGCGGAATAACCTGAGCGCAGCCCGCGGGAATTACGTGAGCGTCGACACGCGTGATCCTTCGAGTGAACCTTCCAAAGCACTCTCGAGAGGAACCACACGATGACCGCTCCTCATATTGTGAACCCTGCTGCGTTGTTGGAGCAGGCTCTGTCCGACGCGTCGCCGGATCTGATGCGCTCCCTGTTGGGCACGGTGCTCAACGCATTGCTGTCGGCTGATGCTGATGCGGTATGCGGCGCCGAGTACGGCCGGCCCAGCCCGGATCGGACGAACTCGCGTAACGGCTACCGCCACCGTGACCTGGACACCCGTGTCGGCACGATCGATGTCGCGATCCCCAAGCTACGCCAAGGCTCCTACTTCCCCGAATGGCTGCTGGAGCGCCGCAAACGCGCTGAGGCGGCACTGATTTCGGTGGTGGCGACCTGCTATCTGCTCGGGGTCTCCACGCGGCGGATGGACAAACTGGTGGCCACGTTGGGGGTCACCAGTTTGAGCCGCTCGCAGGTCTCGCGGATGGCCGCAGACCTCGATGAGCAGGTCAAGGCGTTTCGCACCCGCCCTCTTGGGGAGGCGGGAGCGTTCACCTTTGTCGCGGCCGATGCGTTGACGATGAAAGTCCGCGAAGACGGGCGGGTGGTCAACGCCGTGGTGCTGGTGGCCACCGGCGTCAACGCCGACGGGCACCGGGAGGTGCTCGGTGTCACCGTGGCCACCACTGAGACCGGCCCGGTGTGGAACACCTTCTTCGCCGATCTGGTCGCCCGCGGCCTGCACGGGGTAAGGCTGGTCACCTCCGATGCCCACCGGGGCCTGGTCGAGGCGGTCGCGGCGAACCTGCCTGGCGCGGCCTGGCAACGCTGCCGCACCCACTACGCCGCCAACTTGATGGATGTGACCCCGAAAAGCTCCTGGGGATGGGTCAAAGCGCTGCTGCACTCGGTCTATGACCAGCCCGATGCCCAAGCGGTGGGCGCCCAGTTCGACCGTGTCGTCGACGCGTTGGCCGACAAGCTGCCCGCGGTAGCCGAACACCTCGATGGTGCCCGCGCTGAGATACTGGCCTTCACCGCGTTCCCCAAGGAACTTGTGGCGCCAAATCTGGTCGAATAATCCCATATCCGTTAACCGGCTCTCAGCGGACACGAGCCGGGTAGCGGCGTGAGATCCGGACCGATTCCCTCGGTCGGGTGGATGCTGCTCAGAACAGGCCCCTGACTGGGAAGGGCGGGAGACGGCGATGGCGGTGCGGGTCAGCGAGGGCGATGGCGGGTATCGGATCGATGGTGACTGGGACGGGGTTGATCCTGCGAATGCGTTCCTGGCTCACCTGAGCGGGCGGGGGTTCAGCCCGGCCACGGTGCGTGCCTATGCATTTGATGTGGTGAACCTGGCGCGGTTTCTTGCCGAGCGCGATGCCACGCTGGCAGCTGTTGATTCGCCGCTGGTGTTTGACTGGATCGATTGGCAGGGCGTGCGTCGCTTAGGCGGTCGCGGGAGTGCGGACCGGACGCGTTCGGCGGCGGCGTCGACGGTGAACCGTCGGGTAGCGGCGGTTCGGGCTTTGTTTGAGTACTTGGTGATGACGGGGCGGCGTGGTGACAACCCGGTGCCCTCGCCGCGGCGCGGTGTGGGGCTGCGTCGCGCGCAACGCGGGCTGCTGGGTCATCTGGGTCCCGGGCGGGCCCGCGCTGGGGGCCGGTTGGTGCGACAGCCAATGCTGCTACCAGAATCGTTGTCGGCCAACGATATCGACTCATTCATTGCCTCGTTGGGTACTCATCGGGATCGGGCGATGGTGTTGGCGATGCTGCTGGGCGGACTACGGTCGGCGGAGGTGCGCGGGCTGCTGTTGGCCGATGTGGACATGGGTCGGCGACGGTTGCGGGTGGTCGGTAAAGGCGGCAAGGAACGCCACGTTCCGGTGGATGCGGCTTTTTTCACCGAGCTTGCCGCCTTTCTACGGTTGGAGCGCCCGCCCGGGCTGGCGACGCCGCAGTGCTTCGTGGTGTTGCGCGGCCCGACAACTGGGGCGCGGATCAGCGAGGCTGGGCTGCGCAGCCTGTTTCGCCGCCACCGTGAGCTTTCCGGTTCAATCCGGGTGCGCCCACATCGGCTGCGCCACACCTACGGCACCGAATTAGCTTCCGCGGGAATGGATCTGCTTGCATTACGGGCGTTGATGGGACACACCTCACCGGAGACCACGGCCCGCTACGTTCACCTGTCATTGGAGCAGCTCGCCGCCGAATACGGTGCCGCCCGCGCCACGTTGGCCGGGGCAGCGCGATGACCGCCGTTACGGTCGAGGACTCCGTTGGTGTCGGCACCGTGGTGAGTGACTACCTCGACTACGTCGCTGGCTTGGGCCTGAGCGGTCGGGCGGTCCGGGACCGGATCCGCATCGCACGGCAATTTCACGCTCGTCACCCGGATCTGGCGGCGTGGATGGCGCTGCCCGCTGTTGAGCGGGCCGGCGAGCTTCGCTCGAGTCGGGCGTGGCCGCTGCTGTGCTATGCGATCGGTGCTGGCCGGATGCGGCTGGATGTCGAGCTGGCCGCCATTAGGCAGCTGACCGGGCTTGGTGTCGCCGTGGAGGCCCGTGATCCAGCCGGATTTTCCGCGATGCGTGAAGCGGGAAATCGGTTGGGCTGGAGCAGTTCTTGGATCGAAACTGTGCTCAGCGAGTGCTTGGCAGTGCTGCTGGCCTGCCATGGTGGGCTGGTCGCTGACCTCACCGAGCAGGCGATCGATGAATTCGACAGTGCGTTGTCGGCGAGTTCCATCCCGCGGTCCTCGCGGCGCGCCTACCGGGCGCGGTTGGCCAGCTTGCGCCAGCTGCTCTACGAGGTCCGGGTCCTCGACGCCGCTCCGCGACGACGACCGTGGGCACGCAGCCTCGAACAACGATTCACCGACGTGGCGATGGCCGCCCCGATCCGCGACACCCTGCTGCGCTATATCCGGGTCCGAGCCGCGGTGTTGCGGCCCAAATCGGTGGAATCGCTGATCAATGACCTGCTGCCGTTTGTCGAATACCTCAGCGCCCACCACCCGCAGCTGACCAGCCTGCGCGAACTCGACCGCGCCTGCATCGAGGGCTACCTGGCCTGGAATCGCACCCGCGGCTGGCGTGGACAACGCGCGGCCGCCGGCGCCGGGCGCACCGTCTCGGCTGCGGTCGCCCAGTCGGCGGTGCTTAGCCTGCGCAGCCTGCTCGATGACATCACCGCCTGGGGCTGGGAACAAGCGCCGCCACGGCGGCTGGTCTTCGCCGCCGACGTGCCTAAGCTTGACCAGCCGCTGCCGCGGGCGCTGGCCCCTGACATCGATACGGCAGTGATGAATGCTGTTGGGTGTCTGAAAGATTCGTTCGCCCGTATCGGGTTGACCGTGCTGCGCGGCGCGGGACTGCGGGTGGGTGAGCTGCTCGACCTGGAATTGGGCAGCATCATCGACTACGGGGCGGCTGGCACCTGGCTAAAGGTGCCGCTAGGCAAGCTGGCCACCGAACGCATGGTGCCGCTATCGGCGGCCACTACCGCTGCGCTCGACGAGTGGGTCGCACACCGTGGCGTGCACCGGCCACTGACCCATCCACGCACCGGCGTGCTCACCGATTTCCTGTTCACCCACCATGGCCGCCGCCTGGGCTACGCACGGCTGCGCAACGAGCTGCTAGCCGCGGCCCAATCCGCTGGGCTGCGCGGACCCGATGGCGGCATCCTCGTCGTCACGCCTCATCAGCTGCGTCATACCTGGGCCACCGAACTCGCCAACGCGGGGATGAGTATGCAGGCTTTGATGGCGCTGCTCGGACATGTCACACCGCAGATGACGATCCGCTACGCCACCCTTGCCTCGCCAACCCTGCGCGCCGCCTACGACGATGCCATGGGCAAGATGCGTCGCCAGTTCACTCTCACCCCGGTCGGTCGACCTATCCTGCCTGACAAGGTCAGCTGGCTACACAGTGAGATGCTGAAAACCCGCGTCGGGCATGGCTACTGCGCCCGCCACCCTGCCGCCGGCGCCTGCCCGTATGCCAACATCTGCGAAACCTGCGACAACTACATCACCGCACCTGAATTCCGCGGTGCCCTCACCAACCAACTCACCGACGTCCAAGCACTCAAACTCGACGCAGAGAACCGCGGCTGGGCCGACGAAGCAGCCCGTCATGACCGCGTCGCCCATGCCCTCACCGACCATCTCCACCGCCTCGACCGCTCGACCCACCCCAGAGCCACGAAGTTGACGTAACCGCGAGGGCCGGTTAAACGAACGCCTCAACCGCGAAATCCGCAGGCGCACAGACGTTGTCGGCATCTTCCCCGGCCGAGACGCCGTCATCCGCCTCGTTGGAGCTGTCCTGGCCGAACAGCACGACGAATGGGCTGAAGGCCGCCGCTACCTGGGACTAGACGTCCTGGCCCGCGCCGCTGCGGTGGGAACCACCGAACCCGCACCCACCACATCGTCCACCAACGGCCTGCCCGAACTGGAGCCCGCAGCGTGACAAACCCAGACACCCAGGGCGGATTCGGCCCCGGGCTGAGCCGCCAAACCTACCTCGGCCAGCTCGCCGCCACCGGTCACACCGGCTGGCACGACGAGCACGGCGTCCCCGCGCCCTGGCCCGAGGACTTCTGCGACCCCGACAGCGGATGGCAACCCACGACAGGAGGTGACCCCAACCAACCCTTCTAACCCCACCAAATTGAAGGATCAGCCGTTACACCACTCCCAGGGACTTGACCGCGACACCGGTGGTTACGGTCGTGTCCTTGCCGCGGTGTAAATGAATCCGGACGTAGGTTCCCTCGAAGACCGGCAAGTCTGATGGAAGGAGCCTACGTCCGTGTCGAAGAGGGTATCGCCTGTGCAGCGGTTGCAGGCAGAAACTGATGGTGTGTTCGCCGGCGGGGAGGACCTGTCGGGCGCGATCGAGGACGTGGCCCGGCTCGGTGCCCGGTTGCTGCTGCAGACCGCGATCGAGGCCGAGGTGGCCGCGTTCCTGGGCCGGGACAGCTAGAGTGGGCCGCGAGCTGTGAGGACGCCCGTGCCGGGATGCGCAACGGATACTGCCCGACCACGGTGAAGACCACCGCGGGACCGGAGACGCTGGCGCGGGCCGAAGATGCGCGGCACCACTGAGCGGTTCGCCTCCCAGCTGTTCGGCAAGGGAGTGACCAAGACCAACGCGTTGGAGTCGCTGGTGATCGCCGGGTTCGTGCGCGGCCTGTCGGTGCGCGACGTGGAGGCCACCTTGGTCGAGGCGCTCGGCGAGGCCGCCGCGGTGTCGAAGTCGACGGTGTCGCGGATATGTGAGGACGTCAAGACCCAGTTCGAGCAATGGAGCGCACGCCGCCTCGACAACGTCGAGCTGGATTTCCTGTTCCTGGACGGGTCGCATTTCAAATATCACGCGAACGCATCAGCCGAGCCGGTGCTGGCCGCGTGGGGTATCGACACCGACGGCAAACCGGTGTTCGTCGGGCTTGAGGCGGCATCGTCGGAGTCCGGTGATGCGTGGGAAGGGTTTTTGACCGGGCTCGGCGAACGCGGAGATGAAGATTCTGATGCAGGCCTACGGGGCCTCAGTCGTTGCTTACGAAAAGGGCCCAGACCGCTGGTCGGTGATGAGCGCAGCGGTCGACGAATTCGGCTGGACTGCAATGTCGGGGCCCATGAGCCCTCCGATCGGCTCCAACCCGTTTGGCATTGAGGGCTCACGCTCCGGAGAGATAGCCATTGAAACCCTGAAACTGGCCGTTGCGCATATCTTTCGATGGTGGTTTGCACGCACACTCTTCGCACGCTCGGGTATGCACGAAGGCGCTCGTTCGCGGTACAGGCCGCTAAAGTCAGCTCGGCTGGTGGGTCAACGTGGCAGCCAGTTCGTTGCGGAGGCACAACTCGACGCGGTTAGTCCGATTGCTACCATGAGCGTGCCTCACCGCGTGAAAGGCACCGGAGTCGCATTGCCGAATCTGCCCCACCATTGAAATAGGCTGTTCACATCTGCACCGCTGTGGACGTCGAGTAACAGCAGTTGTCGATTGCGGGTCCATTCGATGGCGGGCGTGCCTTCAAAGATGCCGCAGACGATCTGCCCGGCGGTCTGGTCAGGCGTCACGGCGTAGTGCCAATTGGCCGGTGAATCGTCCAGGCCTGGACATGGTGGCGGCGGGTGGCCGGACCCATATTTGGTCAGGTCGTGCTGGAACGCGCGATTCATCGAGTCTGGTCCGACGAAGAGCGAGAATCGCCCTTGCGTCGAGCCGTTGAGGCAGTCAAGGCTGGCTACCGATTCAGCTGGCGGGGTGCCGGCTGTTCTGCACGAGTTTGCCGCGAACCCAATCGGCAATACGCTAACTATTCGTTGCTCTTCGGGGCTGAATCGAGCGGCCGGCTCGCCATCGGCGTGTGGCAGAAATCCGAAACCCCCGAGAACGGTCAACACACCGAAGAAGATGCCCCCCACCATCCATGTAGCACGTCCTGTGCGCGACGACCCAAGCCTTACCCGCCCGGGACGCCGACCGAACGGTGAAGCTAGCGCATGGCTACGCATCACTGGCGACTTTGACGCGCGCGGTTCCGCCTACCGGTTCTGCACCGGGCATACCGACGCAAGCATTGAGGAACCATGCGGGTATCGGATCATGTACCCAAAGCCATGCAACAGGGACCGAAGTCGTGCCAAGTCGGGACATTGGTCACGTTCAGGCGATGACCCTGGTTCCTCCGGACCGCCAGATAGCGGGCAATTGTCACGGTCGCCTCGTCGATCGTACCGCCATTCCGGGCCAGTTTTACCTCGTCATAGGGGCCGAAGATCCCTACCCCGGACAGTATGTTGCAGCGATGATGGCGGCTGCACCGTCGACGCAACTAATGAATGGAGAGTTCGATTCCATCCCAAGCCAGGACCAAGGTCGCGCTGCCTAGTGATGCAATCATGGTTGCGTTAGCGACCGGAATCGAGGTGTTGTTAAGTGGCGCTGCTATGTCCGCAACCCTGGCGAGGGTTATTTCGCAACGCATCTCAGCCCATTGAATCAATGGCTCTGCCTTCGACGAGATGTTGACGATCACAGGCCATATCGAACTTTGAGCCAGGGATTCTCCGATGAAACGCCAGCACATGATGTGGTGTACGGCGGCATTGATCGCCGGTGGCGTGACCGTACTGGCTCTTGGTCCCCCGGCCTCGGCGGTTCTTCTGGTTCTTCTGGGTCTGGTCGTGCTCGCCTGCCCGGTGATGATGATGTTCATGCTGAGCGGCGGCCACGGCCACAGCGCTGATGCAAACCCCTACCCCTTCGAGCTGAACCGAATCCCGCTGATGATGCGCGGTGCTGACCGGGTGGGTACATTGATAGGCCAGGTGGCCAGCGTTAAAGGGGCGACGGCTGTTGGCCGGCACGCGCCGCACTTCTACCGTTGACTACAGCACTAGATCCATTGCGCCCCACCGGATCAACGCGTTGGCCGCCTGCGGTCTAGCCATCAAAGGAAGTGAAATGCCATATGCCAGGTCAGGTTT
>NZ_JCALDM010000031.1:0-17529 GCF_059812845.1 Mycobacterium sp. NGS34 | reverse complement strand
CTACCCCTTGGCGTGTCGCTGTGAGCAGCGCCTGAGGCTAGATACTGCGCGCTAAGCGACGATCGCGAAGAACTGCGGCGCGATCAGGTCGTGCACCCGGGCCCACGGCACGGTAATGACCTTCAATCCCCGTCCGAACTGGTAGTCGGGGAAATGTAGTTCAATACCGGCGTCGGTTGGAATCCAGTATTTGAAGTTGTCAGCGACGGGTGCCATGCCGCTGGCTGATTTCCAAGCGTCTGGCTGGGGCGGCGGATAGGCCGTCGGCAGAATGGCTGCCGTCTGTTCGGACAGCCTAGTCAGGCCGACGCCCTTGTCTTGGAAGAGGTTATCCCAGGTGATGGGTGTTCCGTTTCGACTGTCATACACCCGGCTAGAGATGGTGTGGAAGGGCATGTTTGGTAGGTCCGTGTTGTATTCGCCGGTAAATAGCTCAGATACTGTGTTTGGGCGGATGTACAGCGTGCCCGTTGCGGTGAATGTCCAGTGGTGCGTGGTGCTCGGTCGCCATTCGATCGATTTCTCGTGCTCACTTGCCGCCGCATCGATGCCATCGTTGATGGCAGCGATCACATCTGGGTCGCCCCCTTCGACGCGTTGATAGCGAACTTCCCAGTCTCCCAGTCCATTCCAGCTTCTGCCGGCAATGTTGTTGGGGACGACTGTGTAAGGGTTGTCGTCGGGGTTCGGGCTGGCCCAAGCGGGGTTCGCGGCCGCTAATAGGACGGTTGCCGCACTCGCGATGGCTAGCGCGAGTCTTTCGAGTGTCCGCGTACTCATCGCATTGTCCGATTGGTAGATGCGGGTCCGATTCAGACCTCGCGATGGAATGGTCGCAAGCATTGCGCTAGATGATGTCGATTTTGCTTGCTAGCCAATGGTTGTCGACCAGTTTCATTGTCATTCGCACTCTGCTGCGGTCGATTCGAGGCTGAGGATTGACGATGTTGCTGATTGACTGGTCGATGAACAGCAGGACTACCACCTCGGTCTTGCTGGCAGACTTGATGGAAGCGTCGACAACGGTGCCTTTGCTCACTGCTTTGTTGTCGATCAACACTTGTCTGAGCTGACTGGCCGACTGGCTGTACATGTCTTTGAATTCACCTGTCGCCCCGTTGAGCACTTGGGCAAAGTTCTGATCGATGTTCCGGTTATCAACGCTGGTCAGGGCGACGGCGTAGGTTTGCGCGACCGCCAGGGCTGCGCGGCCGGCGGCGGCGGTGTCGTCCTGTTGTTTGAGCTGCCAGCCGACAAAACCCGAAAACCCCAGCGCTGCCACGAATGTGACACCGGCAACCACGATGATCACACGACGCAGCAGTCGGCGACGAGGCGTGGGTGCCGAGACCTTATCGGCATCGTCGTCATCAATATCGTCGTTGTCGTTGTCGTTGTCGTTGTCGTTGTCGTTGTCGTTGTCGTTGTCGTTGTCGGGGTCGAGATCGGTCGGCACGGACGGATCAGGTTCGGAAGTGTCCGGCTCGGCGTCTGCAGTCGCGGTAGCAGGGTGGCTGTCTTGCTGTTCGAGCTTGTCGAAGACGTCGATGCCATTCGCTTTTTCAAACAGTTTGATCTCCATGTGAGGCTCCTAGTTTGGTGGTGTCGATGGCAGCGCCGGGCCGCCGAACGGTGCGGGTATTGAATGGGGCCCGATTGGGGTGGGGTCGGTTTGAGCCAATGGGTCGTAGCCGGGCGGTGGGTCCGCGGTGTCGTCGCCGGGGGGACGCGGCGCGTTGCGGGCGCCACGAACCAGAACGGCTGGGTCAGGGTTCGTGCAGTACGTGTAGCGGTAGGGCTCAGGGAAATCGGGCAGTGACGCTGGCCGCCGCGGAAGCTTGTAGTCGCAGCTGTAGCGCGGGTATGCGTCGACGATTGCCCATACGCCTCCGTCGCGGATAACAGTTCCCAGTGAGTCGATGACTGATCCCCGTGTGGTGGGGAACAGTGCTTTGAGGGCAGGTACTCGCACGTAGGACAACTGTGCGATGGTGGTCAGATTGCCGAGCAGTTGGACCATGGTGTCGGAGTTGTCGTCGATAAGCTTGTCCAAGCCAGTCATGGGTGCGCGTCCGCGATCGAGGAGGGTCCGGAATCCGCCGTCCATGGCATTCACGCCGCCGAGGACTTGCCGCAAGTTGCCGGCAGTGTGGCGCAGGCCCGGGCTGACGTCAGCGAGCGTGGTCAAGGTGATTCGGCTGTTGTTCAGCACGCTGACGGTTTGTGGAAGTACCGAATCCAGCGTCGAGATGAGGAACGACCCACCGTCGAGCAGCGTGGCCAACTTCTGAGGCCCTTGGCGGCCGACCCGAAGTTCATCGGTGATGGCGGCGAGCTTCTTGGGGTCGATCTGGGCGAGCGCGCCGTCGGAGTCACCCAGGAGTCGCGCCAAGGACACGGGAATGCTGGTGCGGCTTTCAGCAACCGTGCTGCCATTGGTGAGGGCTGGTCCTTGCCCGTCCACGGGGCGAAAATCGAGATATTGCTCGCCGGCGGGAGACAGCGCCGAGACGCGTGCCAGGCTATTCCGGGGAACTCGTATCGCGCTGTCGATGGAGGCCACGGCGACGACACCCTTGTCGGTGAACGTGACGGACGCGACGCGACCGATCGGTGTACCGCGTAGCGTGACATCTTGGTTGGGTAGCAGGCCGCCCGATTCGGGCAGGAGCACTCGAATGGCGATCGTGGAGCGCGCCGGGTTGATATGCAACCCGCCCAGCAGGATGTAGCCAAGTGCGACAATCAATGTCAGCGCCAGGCTGACGCACGACACGACGATACGGTGGCGCGCCACCGCGCGCACAGTGTCAACGATCAGTCGGGCCGACCATTCGACCGGACTTGGCGCTGCCATCATGGATGCTCTCCGGGAGTGCTGTCCCTTTGTGGACCGAAGGCTTTGCCTAACAGTAGGTTCCACTCATATCGAAGGCTGCCGATCATGGCATGCCAGTCGGTCCCGTCGGGTCCGTGGAATCCCGGATCGCCGGGATAGTTCTTGTCGGGCAGGGAGCCGAGGGCGAGCTTTACCGCTTCTCCGGCGCCGTGCATCGAGGTCGAGTTCGAGATTTTCATGACGATGGGCAGGAGCCGGTTCAATGCGGTCAGTGAGACGTTGGGGTCGGTGCTGACATCGTTGAAGGCGGCTGAGAGATGGTTGAGGTCGGCGATCAAGCTGCGGGTGTCGGTTCCCTGCAGGGATGGGAATCGCGAGAGTTGGGTGGTGATCCGCGCGAGGCCGTCTACGAGGTCGGCAAGCTGGGCGGTGTTGTCGGCGATCACGGCGGTCGCTGGTGCGGCGGCGGCGATGGCGTCGTTGAGGGTGTGTTGTCGGTCGGTCAGCGTGGTGGCGAGCTGGGATGTGGCTTGCAGAGCTGTTCTGATTTGTTCGGATCGGGCGTTGAGCCGAGAGATCAACGTATCGGACTGCTGGAGCAGCTCGGCGACTTTCGTGCCGCGCCCGCCCATTGCTGAGCCTGCGCCGTTGAGGATGGATGTGAGGTGGCGGATGGGCCCGCCGTTGACGATCATTGCCGCGGAGCTGAGCACTTCTTCGACGGTGGCGCTGGCGGCGGTGGATTTGAGCCCGATGGTGTCGCCGTTGCGCAGCAGTGGGGCGCCAGCTGTGTGGTTGGTGTCTGGGCGCATCGCGACAAAGACGTCGCCCAGGGGGGTCGCTGAACGAAGTTCAGCGGTGGTGTCGGCGCTCAGCTGAACATCTGATTTGATTCGCATGGATACGTAGGCGGTGAAGTTGCGCGCATTGATCGATTCGACCTCGCCGATGTCTGCGCCGTTCAGTTTGACTTTGGCTTTCGCTGGCAGATTGAGTGCGTTGGAGAATACGGCGGTCAGTGAATAGCTGTCGGTGATGCCGCCGGGCGCCGGTAGCGGCACACTCTCGAGTCCGGATGCGCATCCGGTGAGGGCGGTGGTCAGCCCGACGGCTAGGACGCCGACAGATCGACGTCGGGTTTCGTCGCGACGGTGCGTCATCGGCGCACGCCCGCCATGAGTTCGAGCATGCCGGTCAGGCCGAAGTCCGGTCCGAAGTCTTGAATGGTGCCTGTTGCGCAACCCAACTGCTTGTCTCCGATGAGGTTGCACATCTCTTTTGCCATCTGACCATCGGCGAGGGTCTTATCGATCAAACCGTGCACGCGAAAGCTGCCGGCGTTGGCGTCGATAGCGTTGTATAGGTTGTCGATTGCCAGCGGCGCTACGTCGAAGAATTCGGCCAATTCTCGCCGGTAGTCGACGAGCGCGGTGGTGATGGTGCGGGCATCGGCAACAGTGCCCTTCAACGCGGCGCGGTTGTTCTCCAGCAGGGAGGCTGCTTGCTCCAGTATCTGATTGATCTTGGCGCCGGTAGTGCCCGAGCCGAGGTTTTCGTCGGCCAGGATATCGCTGAGTTGCCTTATGTTGGAACCGAATTCGCGGATGGTGGCGTCGTTTCCTGCGGCGGCTTGGGTCAGCTCTGCGAGGTTGTTCGCGATCGCCTGAATGTCTTTTTTGCTCTGGGATCCGTTGTCGGCGCTCAGGCGCAGCGCCTGGGACAGTTGGTCTAGGGCTGATTTGATGTGGGACCCGTTGCCTGAAGTGACCTGGGAGCTGATTCCGATCAGGTCCGCGAGCGGCCCCTGGCCATGGCCGTCGCCCTTCATCGCGTGCGAGAGCTTATCGACCATGGCCAACGTGCGGTCGAACTCGACTGGCGTGCGTGTGCGGGGCAGGCTCAGGGTGTCGCCGCTCTTGAGCTTCGGTCCGTTGCGGTAGGGGGGCGTGAGCTCGATGTGGCGATCGGTCAGGATTGATGCCGATACGGTCACCGCGTGAACATCGGAGGGAATATCGATTCCTTCGTCTATCGCGAGGGCGACGTCGACGTAGCTGTCTTTAGGCGTGATGCTGGTGACTGTGCCAACCGGCATTCCCAGCACGGAGACTGTATTTCCCACGTAGAGCCCGACACTGTCCTCGAATTGGGCTGTTACCGTGAGTGATTTGTCGTTGGCACGGGGAATCAGCGCGACAACGGCGACGGCGATCGCGGCGACGATCAGGGCGAGCAGTGCTGCTCGGACCAGCGTGCGGTTCATCGTCCGGGTCCTTCCGGGTTGGCCCTGGCTGGATCTGGTTGGGGCCAGCCGGGGAATGGGTCCGGGGTCGGTTGACAGTCCTTGAAGTACTGGGTCAGGTTGAACTGCTTGGCTCGGCCGCTGAGCGCGCACATCCAGGAGTCGACGAACAGGCCTGCGGGGAGCGCGGCGTCGCCTGAATTTCCACTGCCGAGGATGTTGGCGACGTTGCGGACGGCTATCGGCATGGCCTGCAATGTGTTTCGCAGGAGCGCGTCGTGTTCGGCGATCATATGGCTGAAGTCGCGTATCGATGCCAGCATTTGGTTGATGCCGGGTTGGTCGTTGAGTATTGATTTGAGGGTGTTGACCAGCGCGGTGGCGCTGGCGAACAGTTGCTCGAGTTTGGCTCGTCGGGAGACGATGTCGCCCAGCAGGTTCCGGCCTTGGATGACCAGGGAGCCGAGGTTGGCTCTCTGATCGCGGATCATCGAGGTGACGCTGTCAGCGCTGGTCAGCAGGGAGCCGATTTGATCGCGCCGGCCGGAGATGACCGTGGATAGCGACTGTAGGTTGTCCAGCGCGTGCGGGAGGGCGTCGGGGACCCCGTTGAGGCTCTGGGACAACGTGGTCATCGATTCGGCAATGCGGTCGGCATCGACTTGTTCGAAGGTTGTTGTCGCGTCGGCAAGTGTCTTTTGGAGGTCGTAGGGGACAGAAGTGTTTGCCAAGCCGATGGTTCGGTGGTCGAGGTCGCCTGATTCTGTCGGCGACAATTCGATGTACCGGCTTCCGAGGATGGTGGTGAGTTTGATCGCGGCACGGGTGCCGCTACCTAGGTGGACGTTGTTGCGAACATTGAATGCGACCGTCACGTGGTCGTCGGCGAGTGTGAGTCCCTTGACTGTGCCAACTTGAATGCCCGCGACGGTGACTTGATCGCCTGGCCGAATCTGGGCGGCTTGGGCGAATTCGGCGCGATACCGTGTCTGGCCGAGCGATAGATGGCCGATCAGTACGCTGGTCGCGACGATTATCGCGACAACGCCCAGCGTGATCGTCCCGAGCCAAATCTTGTTGTAGCCCTCGATGGGGCGTCGAATGCGACTGAACATTGTGCTACCTGCAAATCGGAGAGTGTTGGACGACGTTGCCTGGTGAGGCCAGACGGACAATGCCGGGGACCAGGCGGCCCAGGAACGCGAAGATGGTGACGTTCACATCGCAGAAGTAGATGTTTGCGTGTGCTCCTTCTTGGCTGATTCGAGCGGCGCCTTTGAGTATGTAGGGCAGGTTGGCCCCCAAATAGGCGAAGCGGTCTCGTCCGTCCCCGGTGATGTAGGAGGTGAATCCCGGCTCGCGATGGATGAGTTGTTGCAGGTCGGGGTTGACGTTGTTGGTGATCGCGGAGAGTCGTGTCACCGCGGCGGCGATGGAACCGGCGGACTCCACCAATTTCTCCCGTCGGTTCCCGAGGGTGACCATCACGTCTCGGGTTTGCCTGATGACGCGCTGTAGGTTCGCGTTCTGCGCCGCTAGATTGGTCATCACGGCGTTGAAGGCGGTGATCACGTCGCCCAGGACTTGATCGGGTCCGGCGAGCGATTGTGCCAACGCCGAGGTTTGGGTGATCAGTGCTAGGACCGAACCCGAATTCCCTTGAAGAGCCTGGACGACGCCTTCGGTCAGGTTGTCCACTTGTTGCGGGTCCAGGAGCGTGAACAGCGGCTCAAATCCGTTGAGGAGGTACGCGATGTCAAATGACGGCACGGTGTGTTCGACGGGTATTTGACCGCGGTTGTTGAGCACGGTCGGTTCGCCCGCTGTCCCTTCGGCCAGCCCCAGATATCGCTGCCCGATGATGTTTTGGTAAGTCACCGAGGCGACCGTGTTGTGATAGAGGGTCTGGGTCTGCTGCACCCGGAAGGTGACCTTGGCTAGGGTGCCCTGTAGGTCGACGCTGTCCACACGGCCGACGCGAACCCCGGCAACGCGAACGTCGTCGCCAGGATGCAGCCCCGAAACATCGGTGAACAGCGCCGAATACGTATTCGTTGGGCCGGCGATATCGCGGCGCAGCGTCACGAACACCAACCATGTCGCGACGATGGCCAGGACCAGGAAGAGGGTCAGGCCGATGAGTGGCTTGCGGTAACTCATTGGTCACTCCCTGTATCTGGCGTGATGTGGACCGTCGATCCGCGCGCAACGGGTCCGAGCAGCAGCTGCGTCGCCGCCGTGGCGTGGCCGCCTACGATCCGGCTCAGTTGGTCTCGTTCCTGTGCACTGCCCACCGGTCCCACGTTGCCGCCGATGGTCGCCGACTGTGGATACTCACTGGGTGGCTGACCGGCTTGTGGCGGCGGCGCCTCGGCGGGCAGTGCAGGCATCCGATCAGTTGACGGTGCCGGGGCGGTATCCGTTGGCAGTGGTGGGCTTCGGGCGGGATCAGGGGCCACCACGGAGTTGCGAGGTGGTGCGAGATTGGGCCGGTTCTCGGAGACACCCGGTGGGGGCGGGAAGCCCATCGACCCCAGCGCTGGCATCAACGAGGGCGCCACGGGAATTTCTGGGGCCGTCTGGCAGCTTGGGCCGGCCAGGTCGCCGTAGCGGGGGCAGTCGGCGCGTACATATGTCCGGCTCGGGGTAAAGGACACGGCGGCTTTGATGGTGACCAGTTTTGTCTCGGGATTCCACGCTTCGTCATAGAACTGATTGCTGAGCCGTTGCAGTCGAGTGGAGATTCCATGGAACTGGCCGCCGTTATCGGCGAGCACGCCTATCACCGGTGTGAGCTGGATGGTGATGTTGAGTAGCCTGTCGGTCTGGTGGTCGAAAGCGTCGCCGAGTTTTCCGACGGTGCCCAGTCCGGCGGACAAGAAATCGCTCAATGCCGAGCGTTTCGCGGCGACGGTCTGCATCGGTTTGACTGCGCTGCCGAGGGCGTCGAAAAGCTCAGGCGAGACCGAGCGCAGTTTGTCAGCGGCGTCGGTGAGTGCAGCAATCGTGGATGGCCCGGTGTCTCCGGCCACAACGGTGTTCAGTTGGGAGACAATCTCATTGAGGTCGTGTCCTGCGTCACGGAGTTTTTCTCCCCTTCCCTGCGTGGCCTCGCCTACGGCGGCCAGTACGCCGATGCGGTCAGCGTTGGGTTCGCGGCCGATGGCCGTGAAGACCTCACGGAATTTGCTGAGTGTCGACTGGAACAGGACGGTCGGCAGGCTTTGGTCTTCGCGGATGATTGTGTTGGCGCGCAATGGTGTAGCGCCCTTTCCGTTGTCGACCAGCTGTATCGATGAGACGGCGAAAACGTTGGAGGGCACAACCCGCGCGGTCACGGTGTCCGGGATGCCGCTGACGTATTCCGGTTTGAGATCGATATGGACGATGTTGAGTTGTCCGGCACGTGCCGGTTCGACGTCAGCCACCGACCCTACGAGGACGCCGCGGAACTTGACGTCAGATTTGGCTGGCAGACCGTCACCGACGTTGAGCAACTCGGCGTTGACTTTGACGATCTGGTCAAGTGTGCCTTTGGATTTCGCGATCATCAGTGTGACGCACGAGGCCGCGAGCACCAAGAAGCACACGCCCAACGCGAAAAGCCGGCGATTCGATGGACTGCCGGCCTCGTAGTCGAATGAGTTCGGCAACGCTATCCACCGAACCTTGCGCCGGTGTCGACTCCCCACAATGCCATGGTCAGCAGCATGTTCAAGATGATGGTCGCCGTGATACTCGCGCGCATCGCCCTGCCGGCGGCTATCCCGACGCCTTCAGGACCGCCGGAAGCGAAGTATCCGTAATAGCATTGGATGGTCGACGAGACGAAGACGAAGATGACAGCTTTGACGGTGGCGTACATGACATCTCGGCCACTGATGAACAAGGAAAAATAGTGCAGGTAGGTACCGAAGGACTGGCCCGAGGAAATGCTGACCACCAGCTGGCACGACAGGAATGCGACGCCTAGACAGACCAGAAAGAGAGGAATGGCGGCGACCACTGATGCCACGACACGTGTGGTAACCAGATAGGGGATCGGCCGGATCGCCATCGCTTCCATGGCGTCGATCTCTTCTGCGATGCGCATCGCGCCCAATTGTGCGGTGAATCGGCAGCCGGCTTGGGTAATGAATGCGAGGCCTATCATGACCGGCGCAAATTCGCGCGTGGAGCCGAAAGACGATAAGAGGCCTGTGGCGGGACCGAGACCCAGAAGGTTCAAGGCGTTATAGCCTTCGACGCCGATCATTGCCCCGGCGGTAAAGCCCAAAACCAGCGCGACACCGACGGTGCCGCCTCCCACTACGATCGAGCCGTTACCCCAGGCGATATCTGACAGGATGCGCAGAAATTCGCGCGGATAGTGGCGCAGCGTAATGGGAATCGACGTCAGGATTCGGCCGAACAGATACATCATGTGACCGGTTTTGGCCACTGCTCGGCTGGCGGCGACAGTTGTATCCAGCGCGAGGCGTACGCCTGGGGGACGATGGGTGACGACTGCCACGGCTACAGGGTCACTCTCGGGAAGATCAGGACGTACAGCTGGGTGATGGCAACGTTGACGAGCATGAGCAGCAGGGTTGATTCGACGACGGCCGCGTTTACCGAGTTCGCGACACCAGCTGGACCACCATGGGTGTCTAATCCTTTGTGGCAGCTAACAATTGCGACAATCGCGGCGAAGACGACCGCCTTGACCAGTGCCAGTGTCAGATCGCCGACGGTGGCGAAAGAGGCGAAGGTTGTGACGAATGATCCGGGCGTTCCGTTCTGCAAGTAAACGTTGAACAGGTAGCCCGCGATGAACCCGACGAAACAGGTTAGGCCGGTCAACGCAACGCCGACGACGATGACGGCGGCGAAGCGGGGGACGACGAGGCGGCGGATCACGGATACGCCCATGACCTCCATGGCTTCGATCTCTTCGCGCATCGTGCGGGAGCCGAGGTCCGCGCTGACGGCGGAGCCGACCGCTGCTGCGAGCAGGATCGCGGCCACGAGTGGAGCGCCCTGACGGATCACCGCGAGCCCGGTCGCTGCTCCAGACAGCGAGGTCGCCCCGATCTGGCCGGCAAGCAGGCTGAACTGAATGGATAGCGTGACACCAATGGGAATGGTCATTAAAAGTGTTGGGGTAAAGGCGGTCCCAGCCATGAACGCTGCCTGCTTGATGAATTCTCCCACGATGAATCGCCGGGTGACGATCTCGACGGCGAAGTACTGGACGGTACGGACGCCTAGCACCACTTGGCCGCCGACCGTGTGCAGCGACTGCAGCGGATGAGACCGCATGTACCGGCGGCCCCAATCCCCAATTTCCCTTACAGCCGAACGGGTTTCGGGCGGTCGCGATCGTGCGTGATTGGCTGTCAACAGATCTCCCGCGCGAGTGCAGGCTGGTGGGGTTCACCGAGAGTCACGTCGGCGGCCCCTCGTGATTGGTGAAAGCTGTTGGACCGCATAAATAGCCCATCCATCAGTTGCTCGTCTCCGATCCAGGCCCCCGCGTCGCGTCGGCCGGCCGCGTTTCGGTCGTACTTGCTGTGGGGCGGCATTGGAGAGGTGGTTGTGTTGCTCTGGTGCATGTCTCGCACAGTTTGTCTGTGGTGAGTCGTGCCGCGAGGGCCAGGAGCGGTTCGATGGTTTTGCTGAATGCCCGCGCTGCAACGCCGCCGGAGTTTCCGTAGCTCAACTCGAAATCCAGGACGGTTCGATCGTGAGCTTCGGGTTGAAGGCGCAGAGTCGCTGTGAAATCGAAGCCAGCCAAGGACCGCAGAGCAATCAGGTGGTCTTGTTGCCATCCTTGGATTTCTGCGGTCGAACTGAGCGTCTTCGGTCCCAGGTCGACGCCGCCTTCGAATACCGCTCCCGGGCCGTAATCGGCATCGCCAACGGGTCGTACGCTGGTGATGCCGAACACCCATTCGTTCATGCGCCGGTAGTCGGCCACGTAGGCGAACACGTCTGCTGCGGATCGCTCGATGACGCCCGTCGTGTGTATCTCGACCATTCGATACTCCCGTCCCATGAGTCTGGGTTCCTATTTGTGCTGCATCTGAGTCGACGCTGAGCGGGGGCGACGGCGACCTGGGCCGCGCCGCGGGTTCCTCCGTCATCGTGCGTCCCGAAGACGCGTCCTCACCGGTGTTTGCCAGGGCCCGGCGCTTCGGTAAATGTGGCACACACCACCCTCGATGTCAATGAGACACGAATGCATCTATTCGTCTCTGTTGTGCACGTCGGGCTGGGGTGGCTCTGTTCTGCAAGGTCGACGGCGAAAGTAGTTGAAAGGCGCTCCAGCGGCTAGTCATCGCCGAGACGATGCGATTAATTCGTCTCATTGACTTTCGGTCGGGCATGCGCCAATGTTGGGTCATGGCAATGATCAAAGAACCGTTCCGGTGCGAGGACGCAGGTTTCTTCGGCCCGGACTCGATCTCCTGGCGCATCAGCGGCCCGACGATCTTTCCCGGCGTTGTGGCCACGGGCGCGTACTTCTTCCTCAATCCTTGGCTCGCGAACATTGGCGTCTCGAATTCCACGGGTGCCACCGATCCGTGGAAGCGCATTGTCCTGACCACCGAGTACATGTTTGCGATCTACTTCGGTGACCGGGCGACCGCCCAACACGCCGCGGATGTGGTCAACGCGATGCACGATCACGTCGTTGGCACCTGGGGCCCGACGGGCGATCGTGAACACTGCGCGTCGGAACCGCGCAATTTGCTGTGGTTGCTGATTCCGTACGGACAGGGGGCGCTCGACGCGTATGACGCGTACGGGCCGAGGAAACTAACCCTTGAAGAACGAAATCGTTACTGGCGTGAGGAAAGTACGATTGTCGGCAGACTCAATCGCATTCCGGACGAGTTGATGCCGAAGAGTCAAGCTGAGGTCGACACGTATCTGGCGGCCGAACGTGCCAATCTCGCTCTCACCGAGTCAGCTCTGTTCGTCAGTGACACCTTCTTCCCGCGGCCCAGGGCCGGACTGAAGCAGGCGTTGTTGGCGCTGCCGGTGCGGGCAGCCTTGTCCACCGGTGTCGCTTTGGCCCCCGACTACCTCATGCGGCTCTACGGTAAGGAGCCCTATCCAGAGCTGATGAAGGCGGCGGTCAAAGTTACTCATCGCCCTCTGTTCTCGGCGCTGTCCGCAACGCCCGTCGTTCAGGACATCATTCCGATGGCCGTGAGCGCTCCGGTGCGCAAACTGGTGAGCCGGGCCCGTGAAGCTGCTCGTACCGGAAATTACGACAGGCCGGCGGCGGGCGACGGTCCGGCTCAACGACTGCGGACTGTCATTTGAGGCAACGGTTTGACGGTGCATAACGCGATATCGGGAACTGTGCACGGTCGTCGGCCGCCTACCGGTGCGCCGATTGTCGGTGCAGTAATCTATGGCATGCGCTGAACTGTCAGTGTCGGCGCGCGGCAAGCACGCGAGCCTTCGGGGTGTCGAGGACAAGGTGGGTCAGGCGGTGGGCGCAGTGTCCGGCGGGGACAAGACCACCCTGCCTAGGGGGAAATCGGCCGCCGACAATTCCGAAGAGGTGACGGCCCGCATTCTTGCTGCCGCGCAACAGGAATTCGAGATGGTCGGCATCCGGCGCAGCAGCGTCAGTGACATCGCGCGTCGCGCCGGGATGGGGCGGGCCACCGTCTACCGACGATTCCCTGGCCGGGACAGTCTCGTCGAGGCCGTCGCGGGACGTGAGCTGATCGCGGTACTGGCGCGAGTGGCATCTAATCTCGCCAACACCGACAATGCCGCCGATGCCATCGTTCAGCTCACGGTGGCAAGCGCACGCGAGCTCCGAACAAACCCGCTGTTAAACCGATTGCTCACGACCGAGCCCGAAGAGCTCTATGGGTACGCGGCGAAAAGTGGCGGAACGGCGCTGGCGGCCGCGCGCACGTTCGTCGCAGGATACTTGGAGTCACTGCCCCGCCATGGTCTGGCCCATGGGAGTGAGCCGGCGGTCGCGGCCGAAATCATGATTCGGTTGGCGATGACCCAACTGTTGATACCCGACGGCTTGATCCCGTTTTATGATGACGTCAAAGTCGCGGCATTCGCGCAGCGATATCTTGTGCCGCTAGCGACGGGTACCGTCCACGATTCGATGTAGTCGCTGTACCGCCAACGGCACCGACAATGGAGAGCTGGTCACAGCGATATGCCCCTGGCCGCACATCACCCACGTACAACGCGTACTTTGCAGCAAAACTGGCGCGATCGATACGAGTCGGCCGAAAGTCACATCGTGCCGGAAGTTCGGCGGCGGGCACCGCGTCCCCTTTGGCCGCCGCGTCGAGATCGGCGAGCCGTAGCGCAACAGCCGTGGCATCGCAGCGGTTTTACGCGCTGCCAACATCGTCTTGGGGCGGCGAGCCTGGCCGGCATATCTGCCACGCGGGACGGTCTTGCTCCGAGATAACGAGTGTCGATGCGCCCAGTCCGCGGCCACAATTGCGCATATTGGGGTGCGTCTCATGAGGGCAGGGCGAAGGGGCTGGAGTGGCCTGCGTATACGCCTGACACGGTCCGTCTACTATCGGCTGCTGAGCGTTGGCAGGGTTAAGAGCGCTGACGATGTTAGCGGATGAATCGCTCGATCAACCCAAGTGCGCGCGTATACGTTCGTGGAGTGGCCCGCTTGATCGCCCAGGCGATCTTTGCGTCCAGCTGCGGCAGAACGTAGAGCTGGCCACGATCGTGGGCGTGAAGCGTCGTGCGTGCGATGGCGTGCGGCGGGGTCCCGATCCATCTCATGAGTGTTGTTGCGAGGTCGGCGGCGGAGTGTGAGATGGCGTCGTTGTCCACGATCTTGGTCTTGACCAGTGTCGGGCACAGTGCGGTGACGGTGATCCCCGTTCCGCTCAGTTCCGCCGACAAGGTTTCAGAAAGCGCGAGAACCCCTGCCTTACTGGCGCTATAGGCGCCCATACGCGGGGCTGCGGCGAAGCTGGCGGCCGACGCGACGTTGATGACCCCGCCTCGACCCGCAGCGCGCAACCGCGGCACGAACACGTGGCAGCCGTGGATGACACCCCACAGGTTGACCTCAAGGGTGCGATGCCAGTCGGCCAATGGAGTTTGGCCAATCACGTCGCCGCCGGTGCCGATGCCGGCGTTGTTGACGACAAGGCTTGTCGGACTACCGAACCATTCTTCAGCGGCGTCGGCGAGGTCCACGACCTGCTCAACGTTGGTGACATCGCACTGTGCAGCGAGGGCCTTTCCACCAAACTGGGTGATCTCCTCGACTGTTGCGTTCGCGCCATGTGCGTCGATATCGGCGCATACCACTCGGCCACCCCGGCGGGCGAGTTCCAACGCGAACGCACGGCCAATACCCGAGCCGGCGCCGGTGACGACGGCGTCGGCGAAGTCGGTCCTGCGGTCCGGGCGGCTGAAGGGTCGAGTGTGCATATGCTCTCCTGCTTGTTGTGGACAGATGAGATGCTCGCCGGGGGGCAAGAACGGCTTGCCTCTGGCGCAAACGCGAATCCGATGGCAGTACAGTCGAATTCGCTGAACGGCCTGGGCCTAGCGAACCGGCGCGCCGTTGCGTGCGCGGTGCAAATCCGCGCGATCGGTGGGCGGTGCGCTGTACTGGACCGACTGCTCGAACACTATTGAGTGTCGACCCTCGTTTGGTGTGTCGCCGGAGGACCTCCCGAGCGGATCTCCCGGGGAAGACAAACAGCTTCCAGTGCAGTAGTGGCCGGGCCGCGGATCACCGTGCCGTCGATCGCGAACCGCGCCCCATGCAGCGGGCAGTTCCATGTTCGGGATCCTGCGTTGAACTCGAGCTCCCAGTCCCGATGCGTGCACCGGGCACGAACTGCCCGCAGCTCACCCGCTGAGTCCCGGTAAATGCCTACCCGGTCGCCGTCGGCGTCGACGATAGTTGCCTGACCTGGCAGCAGCGTCGAATCATGCGGCTGTGGAACATTGCTAGACAGGCGATTTCGCGCGAATCGTACCGCGCCGACGGCCGCCCGCGCCGCAAAGTTCACCAGTGGCATGAGCGTCATGACGCGGACACTCGAGGCAGGGGGGCGGGAAGTTGCACGTCTACAACCTAGAGAAGCCCACCGTGTGTGTCAACGAGACGATTTTGTCGATCCGTCTCGACATGGGGCGGATTTCGTTCTAGGGTCGGTCCATGCAACCGATGCATTGGGATGGAGCGGACGCGTGATGGCAGCAAAGGCACACACTCAACGTGAGAAGCCCGAACATGAGGTCGTGATCATCGGCGCCGGGATAAGCGGCATCGGAGCCGCTATTGCGCTGCGGCGTGCGGGCATTGACGATGTGGTGATTTTCGAGCGGGCCGACGACATCGGCGGGACGTGGCGTGACAACACCTACCCGGGTGTCGGGGTCGACGTCCCCGCGCAGGGCTACCAGTTCTCGTTCGAGTTGAAGCCGGACTGGTCACGCGTTTTCGCCAAAGGCGCGGAGGTGAAGTCCTATGTGGATCATTGCGCTGATCGCTATGACATCCGTCCGTTGGTTCAGCTGAACAGCGAAGTCACAGCGAGGGAGTGGGATGAGGACCACCATCTGTGGCGGTTGACCGTCGCCGGCCGGCAACGCACCGCCCGATATGTCGTCAGCGCGATCGGACCGTTTGTCGAACCTAAACCGCCGGCCATTGAGGGAATCAAGGACTTTGGCGGTACGACGGTGCATTCAACGTCCTGGGATCACGACGTCGAATTGGCGGGCAAGCGTGTCGCGATCATCGGCACCGGTGCTAGCGCCGTGCAGATCATCCCGGAGATCGCCCCCGTGGTGGCCCACCTGGACGTCTACCAACGAACACCGATCTGGGTGGCGCCCAAGCCCGATCTGGTCACACCGACCGTGGTGTCCTGGCTCTTCGGCGCGGCCCCGCCTGTACAGCGGCGAGTACGAGACGGGGCAGCTCGCGCGATGGAGATATTCCTGATTGGTCTCGCGTTGAACCATGATCGTCTCAAGTTGGTAAATCGATCCGCTACTGGCCTGCTCCGCGACGTCTGGTACCGCCTGCAGGTGCGCGATCCGCACACGCGCCAGCTGCTGACCCCGGACTACGATTTCGGCTGTAAGCGGCCAGCGACCTCGAACAGCTATCTACGAACTTTTAATCGGCCCAACGTCGAACTGATCACCGACCCCATTAAGCGGGTCACTGCGCGCGGCATCCAGACGGCCTCGGGCGCCGAACGCGATATCGATGTTCTCGTTCTGGCCACCGGCTTCAGAACCGCTACCGACCCCGAGAATTACCGACGCACACCAGTCCGTGGACGCGACGGGTTCGATCTGGCGACCTTCTACACCGAGAACCACGCGCGCTCCTATGAGAGCGTGTCGATGCCCGGGCTTCCTAACCACTTCATCATTTTTGGCCCGTACGGTTGGGTAGGCGGCACGTGGCACGATCTGGTGGAGACCGCCTCGAACCACATCACACGGGTTATTTCCGAGGCGCGTCGTCGCGGCGCGACGGTCGTCGAGGTGCGCGAAGAGGCTGCCGACCGATGGACGGCGTATGCATTGGACCGCATGTCCCACTCGGTATGGACGCTCGGCGAGTGCACTAGCGCCAACAGCTATTACTACGATCAGCATGGCGATACGACGTACCTGCGCCCCACGTCCGCGCGGGAGGCATGGCACGCTTCGCGCACATTTTCTTTCGATGACTACGAGTTTCGTGTGCCTGACGCCGACGACGTGCACGAAAAGCTCCCATCGAGAACCCGCACGCGCAGGGAAACCGTGACGGAAATGGCTCCGCGGTGATGATGAGCAGGACAACCCGCAGCACCTCCTCATACGGGCACCGCATAGACGTTGATAACCCCGCAACTGGGGAGGTCATCGGTGCGATTGAGAACATGAGACCAAGCCAGGTCGCGGCGCTGACCGAGCGGGCGCGGGCGGCCCAACCCGCGTGGGAAGCGCTCGGATTCGCACAACGGGCGAAGCACGTGCGGGCGTTACAGGAGTGGTTTGTCGCTGAGCGCGAGGCGATCGTCGACATTGTGGTTGCCGAGAACGGAAAGACACGAGAAGACGCCCTGCTGGCCGAACTGTTCTATCTCGCCGATTCGATGGGGTTCTGGGCCAAGCGGGCTGAAAAATACCTCGCCGACGAAATGCCCTGGACCCATTCCCCTTTCGTACTCGGTAAGAAAATCGTGGTGCGGCACCGGCCGGTAGGTGTCGTGGGCGTCATAGCCCCGTGGAATTATCCGTTGACGCTCAGCATCGGTGACGCACTACCAGCCCTGATGGCCGGCAACACCGTGGTGATCAAGCCCAGCGAGTACGCGCCCCTGGCCGTGGAGTACGTAATCCGCGGTGCACAGCACGTCGGTTTCCCCGAGGACGTCTTGCTCCTTGCGACCGGCGATGGCGAGGCTGGGAAGGCCTT
>NZ_JCALDM010000030.1:0-19179 GCF_059812845.1 Mycobacterium sp. NGS34 | reverse complement strand
CGCAGGGCTGGTACGCCGACCCTGCAGGCAGATTTACCCATCGTTGGTGGAACGGGGTGCAATGGAGCCACGACGTCGCCGCCAACGGCCAGCACATGATCGACAACTGGATATTCACACAAAGGTGACCAGTTGACGGATTGACGGATGCATCGAGCCTCGAACATTCGCTGCTTTAGAGTTCGTGGCCGGTACTGTGGCGGTCTTGTCCGGTGTCGGTGATGCGGTCCCAGATTTGGGTGTGTACGCGGTGTGCGCTGGTGTGTTGTTGGCGTAGTTGGCGGCGTCGTTGGAGGGCGTCGATGATGTCGGTGTCTCGTAGGGCGGGGTCGCAGCGTTCGGCTTGATCAAGTACGGCGTCTCGATCGGGCTGGGCGGCGCGGCGTGCTGGGGTCGCCGAATCGGTTGTCAGGGTTAGCGACCAGGGCAGGTCGTGGTGAAGCAGTTTGAGCATGGGCGCTGAGGGTGCTGGTGGCCATCCGTGGTCGTCGCCGTCGACGAGGATGAGCCGGGCGCCGCTGTCGGCGGCGTGTTCGGCGAGATCGGCGAGGACTTCGGGTTCGGCGTGGCTGGCGCGGTCGATCACGATGGTGGTTTGGTTGTCGAGTTCGTCGGCCTGGGTGGCGATGCGGCGGTGCAGCGTGTCGATGCTGGGGACGGTGTCGGCGAGGTCGGGGCCGGTGATGCGGGCGGCGCGCTCGGGGTCGGGGCTGCACCACAGGATGCGGCGGTCGGCGATGCGGGCGGCAGTGTGCAGGACGTGCAGGGCGTCGAGTGCTTCGTCGCCGGCGGCGTGCACAGCGGTTACGGTGAAGCCGCTGCGGGCGACCGCGTCAAGTCTGTGGGCGGTGTGGTCTGACAGGGTGGCGGCGGCCTCGGCAGGGATGCGGAATCCGCGTTCGATGCGGTAGTCGCCGCTGGCTGTGAGCATGTCGATTTCGGTGCGCAGCGCGTCGAGTTGTTGGTGGATGTGTTCGGCGTTGCGGGTTTCGGCTTGTGCGAACGCTTTGGCGGTGGCTGTTTCGGCCTGGTCGAGTGCAGCGGCGAGCCGGGCGCACTCGGCGCGGGCGGCTTTGAGCGCGGCCAGGTCTGCGTCCTCGGCGCGTAGGCGGGCCGCCTCGACGTCTTCTGCGGTGACGATGTGCTCGGCGCCGCCGGCCGCCTCGGCGCGGAGGCGCATGGCTTCGGTGAGCTCGGCGTGGAATTGTTCGGCCGGAGTGCGCCTGGGCAGTTGCGTGAGGGCGAATTTGACGGCGGCGCGGGCGAAGTCGATGTCGAGGTCGTCGGCGGCGGGATCAGCGCGTAGCTGGGCCAAGCGGTCGCGTTCGTGTTGTAGGTAGGCGTCGGCGGCGTCGTAGTGCTGCTCGGCGTCTGCCCAGCGGGCCATGACGTCTTGGACGGCCAGCATGTAGGGGCGGTCGCGGTCAGCGCGGGCGCGCAGCTCGAGAAGCGAGGCGTCGGCGGCGCGCATGGCAGGGCCTTGGCCGGCGATGACGAGTGTCTGTTGGCGTTGCAGGGCGCGGCGGGCGGCGTGGTATTGGCCGCGCAGGGCGGTTACGTCGGCGACCACGTCGGCGACGGGTCGGGCCAGGGGGCGCACGGTGAGCATGTCTTCGAACGCCAGATCGTCGGCATCGTCGATGTAGGTGGCGTGGTCGAGTGGGTCGGGCGGTAGTTCGTCGTCGAGGTCGGGGGTGATGAGGTTGCCGCCGTAACCGAGGCCGAGTTTTTCCAGCAGCGCATCGTTGGAGATGGTGCGTGGGCGTGCATCATTTTCGAGCGGAGCTTGCTGGGGGTCGAGGTGGGCGAGTTCTTCGTGTTCTTCGGCGCTTAACGGTGCTTCGTCAGGGATGGGGATGTCGATGTGGTCGTAGGGGTGTTCACCGGTGAACAGGTCGATCGAGTAGGTGAGCAGTTGGGCGTATTCGTGGGGTTGGATCGGGACGGGGTTGTCGTGGTCGACGTCGCGGAGGTGGTCGTAGGCGACGTGCAGCAGGTCCAGGGGGGTCCAGCGGGTGGGGTCGGCGTTGTCGATCGCGGCGACCAGGCGCCCAAAGGCGGGGTCAGCGGTGATGGTTTCGGCCATCGCGGTGCCAAACACGGTGGCCAGGTCGGACAGCCACGCAGGCCGCAGGTGGGGGGTGTTGGCTTCCAGGACCGCGGGCTGGAGACGGCCGGCGAGACGCCACCACAGGGCGGCGCCTGGCATTTGGTCGGGCAGCGGGCCGTCGTCGGCGGCGTCGTTGAGCAGTTGGGTGAGGTCGATATCGGTGCGGGCGACATTGGCCAGGTGGGCGGCGAGCTGCGGCCAGTAGGGGTCGCGGCGCACGCGCGGGTCGATAGCGTCGACGAGGGTGTCGAATTGCGCGGTGAGCGGTGTGGTGCGGCCGATGGCGGCGGTGACGGCGTCGAGCAGCACGGTTTGGATGCGGCGGTCTCGCACAGCGTATTGGTCGGGGCCGGTGAGTCGGGTGTCGGCGTCGTCAACGTCGTGGGCGGCGCGGAATACCGCGATTTCTGCGCGCAGTTTGGGGTTTGCGGACAGTAGTGGCCGTGCCCAGGCGGGAGCGGTGGTGGCGTCCCAGTCGGTGGCGGTCTCACGGATCGAGGCGGCGAGCTCGGTGACTAGGTTGTGTCGGGCGTGCAGGTATGCCGCCTGGTCGGGGTCGTTGAGCAAGCCGGTGGGTAGGTCGGGGAGCCAGCGCAGCGGGCCGCTACCGGCCGAGTGGGCGCCGCTGCTATCGAGGCGCCAGTCTAAGACGGCGGCCGGGTCGTGGGCGGTGTCGAGTTCGCGGCTGGCGACCGCGGCCTGTAGGCGCACGATGGGGTCATCGCCGCACACAGCGATTGTGGCCAGGTGCATGCGCAGGGTGGGCCAGGCGGGCATGCGGGTCAGGCCGGTGTAGACCTGGTCGGCGGCGGCGTCGATGGCGGCCATTTTGTCGGGGCCGAGGGTGTTTTCGGCCAATGCGCCGACCGAGTGGGTGTACATGGCGGCAGCCTTGCCAAGGCGGGTGAACGGGTCAGCGGCGGTCGCGGCTTCGGTGGTGGCCGACACTTGCGCGCCGTCGCGGGCCAGCACACGCTCTAGGACGTCGATCGCGGTGTTGGGGTGGGTGGCTTTGGGTGTCAGGATGTTGTGGGCATCGGTTTCGGCGGTCTCCACAAAGATGTGGGTTTCGTCGGTGGCGCGGCTCATGGCGACGTAGAGCTGTTGGCGGGTCAGGCTGTCGGCGCCGATGACATAGCAGGTGCCGGTGCGGGTGCGTGACCCGATGGTCATGCCTTGTGCGGCGTCGATGGTGGAGGCGTATCCCAACGTGGTGTAGGCGTTGACATACCAGGCGGGCAGGGTGACTTTCTGGCCGGTGTCAAGCCGCGAGACAGCCAGCGCCCCATTGGGTTTGACCGCGTCGATGCGCCAGCGCTGCCCGTTGCGAACGTAGTCGCCGCCACGGCCCAGGCGCAGCCTGCGGTTGTTTTTGCGGCTGGCGACGATGTCACCCGCGGATGCCTGCAAGCCGTCGGCAAGGGTGGTTTCGCGTAGCTGCGTGGCGCTGCGCGCGGCGTTGGCGGGGTCAGCGGCTAATGCTTCGAGCCGGTCCAAGCGGGCGCGTTCGTTGAGGCTAGCGACGATGAGGTTCGTCGGTGCCAGCATCGTGGAGTCATGGCCGGCGGCGGTGTCGGCGGCCCAGCGTTCGTAGGCTTGGTCGAGGATGGTGTCCCCGGAGCCGACGTGGATGCGCCCGGCGTCGGCGTAGAACGCCAGCCCGGATGGGTCGCCGTCGCGCAACGCTAAACCGGCTTGGGCTTCAGCGCGGGACTTGAAACGCACGACCTCGGTCAGATTCAGGGCGCCGTAGGTGCGCTCGATGTCGCGCAGGATGCCGCCGGCTGAGATGGAGGCGAGCTGTTTGTCATCGCCGACCGGCACGACGCGTGCTCCGCGCGCCTCGGCGGTGGTGATGACTTCATCGAGCTGCAGGGTTCCGGCTTTGCCGGCTTCATCGACGATGATCAGGGTGTTCTCGTCGATCGCGTCGAACCATTTGCGGGCCGGATCGTCGGTGGCGTCGGGGCGGTGTAGCAACCAAAGGAATTTGTCGATGGTGTCGGTTGGGGTGTTGATGTCGTTGCGCAGCACCTGGGCGGCGTTGGCGCTGGGGGACAGCCCGAGCACGGTGCCCCCGGATTCTTCCCACGCCCGCGAAAGCACCGACATCGCCGTGGTTTTGCCTGTGCCGGCCGGGGCCAACACCAGCTGTACCCGCGCCCCCGAGGTCGCAATTTCGCGGACCATGGTTTCTTGGCCGGCGTTCAACGTGCGTCCGCGTTCGGCTTTTTCGGCCAGCAGCGCCATCTCGACCAGGTCGGCGCTTACGCGCCGGCCATCGGTGCGCCCGGCGGCGGCCAGGACACGCTTTTCCGCCGACAAAATCGTTTGACTGGTGAACAAGGCGGTGCCATGCGTGGTGTAGACGCTGGCGCCGTCGCGGCGGCGCAGCACGTTCGGTTCGTCGAGGTCGGCGTCGGTGATCCGGGCGTGGGCAACACTGTTCGGCTCGGCTAGGGCGGCGACGGTGACCGCCTCGACCAACGCATGATCACCGGCCCACCCAGCAGCGCGCACGGCCCGCAGCGCTTCGGCGTAGACGTGGTTTTTCTGCCAGCTCGACCGTGATTCGGAGACGGTCTCGATGACGACCGCGGCTTGCTCGGCGATCCAGTCGTCGGTGATCTCAGCGACGTCGCGGCGCCGCGGCATCCGAACCCCGGCGAGCATGTCCGACAGGGCTTGTGGGCTACCGAGGATCTCGATGGCTTGGCTGCGCCACTGCTGGCGTTGCTCGGCTTGTGAGCGTGGTTCGTGCTTGGCCGTGCGGGTATCTAGGGTGGCGCGTTGATGCAGCGCGATGGCTTCCACGGTTGTGGGTTCGCGGCCGTGGTCGGCCTGAAATGCCTTGGCCAGTTCGGTGTAGCGGGCTTTGATCATCAACCGCCGCGAGGAGAATGCCTCGTTCAATTCGGCCGGGACACCGACGATTTCGCGGACTGGGCGCTTGCCGCGTTCCGTGGCGGGCTGTTCGGCCAAGTGGAGTCCGACGCGCTCGATCGACAACGCTTCGATGCGCGAGTTGTAGAACTCTGAGGCCGACACGGTGCCCTTGAACAAGGGACGTCCATCGAGGGCTAGCCAGCGGTAAATGCCGTCGTGCCCGCGGGCACGGACCTTGTTGGACACCGCGAGGTGGGTGTGAAGGTCAGGGTCCCCGGCGCGGCTGTCGCGGTGGGTAAACGCGGTGGCGATGACGCCTTCGACGTCGAGTTGGGCTACTCCTTGGGCGCCCATGCGGGTGAACGCCATGTTGTTTTCGATGTACTCCAGCGTGTCGGCGACGGCCTGATCGTGAATGTCTTCAAGGGTTTTCGCCTGGTCTCGGGGAGCAAGCGCCCATAACACGGAGAAGCTTTTCACCGGGCTGAACGTGAAGTCGTATCCGGCAGTCGACGTGGTCTGATCACGCGACTGGGTGGCGATGAACCCGGTCAATTCTCGGTCATCCAGTGGCGGGCGCTCGTAGGTTTCGGCGAACAGGTCACGGGCGATCGCGGTCCGCATCTGCGCGCGCAGGGTTTCTTCGATTGGGGCGTTCCACGCGAGGCTGTTGGACAGGTTGTGATCGCGGTAGGCGACGGCCAGGCGGCGCTGTAGTTCGGTGGATGCGTCGTTGATGACGAACGGGCGGCCCAGGCTCACAGCCTCTTTCGCGGCGGCCTTGGGAGCCCCCATCGTCTTGATGAGGTGCTCGGCGATGGCGCCGGCGTTGGGGTGTAGTCCGAGTCCGAAGAGGGCCTTCATTTGGTCTTCGGTGACGGTCGATCCGGGCTCGATGCGCCACATCTGGTCTTCGACAGCGGTGGCCCAGGTTCGTGCCGGCGGATCGGCCAAACCGGGCAGCCCGCGTCCGACCCACCGCCCTGGTGATTCGCCTTTGTCGGAGTAGTAGTCGCTCAACGATTTCCGGCCGCGTTCGGTGGCGTCGTGCGCGGCGGTTTGGCGGATGAGGTAGAGGTACCCGTCACCCGCGGTGAGCTTGTGAATGCCCATCATGATCGCGCCACGGGTTTACGGTAAGGGGGTGTCCTTACACGTTCGGCGAATCTCGTTTCGGGCTACCGCGAAACCGCCGTTACCGTTTCGTGACCTAAGTGCAAGAGGTGTGTGGTGCGTGAGGGGGGTCGAAACAGGGGGTGCAGGTCAACAGGGGTGGTGGGGTGAGGAAACGGAGCTGAGAGGGACACGAGAGACGAGGGGGAGAAGTGAGCAGGAGAATGACAGGAAAAGGGGCATCAGCAAACACGGGTGAAATGGGTTGGACGACAAGGTGATGCAGGCGGCAGCCGGGCCGCGGCGGTGCGCGGGTGATGTGCGGCCGACGAGATTTCGGAGAAGCGTCAGGGCGTGGCCTTACGATGGTCGGCATGGAGAAGACGACGAGCCGCAAGCTGGCGCGTAAGCGGCTGTTGGAGGCACAGCAGGAGGCGGCGGCGGCGCGTGAAGCGCGCGAGCGCGCCAATCTGAGTGATCTCACCGAGTTCACCGTGCGCCTGGCAGAGGTCGAAGCGGTCGACGAATGGTTGGCCGGCCGCATCGAGAAGCTGAAGGCGGAAGCCGCAGGGAAGCGCCAGGCGCACCGTCGCGCCGCCGGGAAGGCGTTGCACGCCATGCGGTTACGTGGTGAGACGATGGCCAGTATCAGTGCACTGACGGGTCTTAGTGTGAGTCGGTTACGCGAGTTGATGAAATCCTCTGCCGAGGACAATGCTGACGCGGCGGGGGAGCCGGAACGTCCGGCGGCTCAGGTCGTTCCGTTGCCCAACCGCGTGCCATCCGACGTCGGTGACAGCATCGCGCCCGAAGGGGCCGTGGTCGCCCAATAGCGCTGGCCGCGGACGAGGTTGGGCGACGGCCGTAAGTCAGGATTGGGCGCGCCCAACAGCAAGCGGCTCGACGCGAATGTCCGTCACCGAGGTGTGGGTGGCGATGAAAGCGGCTGCTGCACAGGGCGCCTGGCGGCGTCGCGGACACGGAGATGCCGGCGACTGATCGGTGGCTGCTAGCCGAGAGCGTCGTAGTGGGCGGCGGCACGCTGGCCGAGCACCCACGCTGTAAGGGTAGGGTCGTCGGGATTGGCGGACAGCTCAAGGTACCCGTGTAACCACCCATCGACGATGTACTCGCGCCGAATCCAGGTGTCGTAGTCGGCCGGGTCGATGCGCTGCAGCGTCGCGACCGCCCGATCGAGCTGGGCGCGGTCAACGCCGTTGGACTCAGCGTTGGCGTAGTGGCCGGCGGTGGCGTCTCCGAGTGATCGCGCGGTAAGCAACTGCCGGGCGAGCTCGAATGTGTAGGGCCGGTTGAAAGTCATGGCAGCACCTTTCGCGGGTCGTGGAGTAACGCGTTGGCTTGTTCACACAGCGTGGTGAGGTAGGTCCAGGCGGCTGCTCGCGGGTCGTCGGCCAGCTCTGGGTAGGTCAGGTCGATCCATCCGGCGGTCAGGCCGGGAAGGTCAGGGTGGCCACGCGGGCGCACGATGAGCACATAGCCTGGGCCGGGGTCATCGTCGGCGGCGATCACCTGGAGCTCAAGCCGCTGATCGCCCACGATCGGACCCAGGGCGGCGGCTTCCTCGACGAGCTCGCCGAGGGCTGCGGCAGGCCGCGCGACGCGCCCGGGTGCGGGAATGTCATGTTCGAGCGTATCGGCGCGCAGGCTGATCCAGTCGTCGAACGCGGCGGCATCGACACGGAACGGGATCAGCGCGGCTGGGCACATCACAGTGCCGCCCGCGGCGACGGTTCGATGGTGGCTGTGGCGGTGACACCGTGATGGGCAAGGCTGACCAGGTCGTAACTCTCGTGGGCGGCGGTGATCTGGTTGAGTTGCAGGTCGGTATCGGTGGCGGTCACATAGACGGCGAGCGCGGCCCGGGCCGTCGCCCGATCGGGGTGGTCGGTGACGAGCACGGGCAGGGTCCTGGTCGGGGCGATGGTCAAGGTGTGCATGGCATGTTTCCTTCCGTGCGTGAGGTCAGGCGATGTCGGCTAGCTCGAGCAGGGACAGCTGGGGCTGCTGGGCGCCGCGGGCCTCGGCGATGATGTCGGCCATGGACAGGTCGGCGCGAAACCTGTGACCGGTTGCTGCCTCGACAGCGGCGTACTGGTCGGCCAGCTTTGGGTTGAGACGTGCCGAGCACACGAGGTCGGCACGGGAGGCCAGGACGCAGAATCGGCACGAGAGCCGGCTCATGCCGGCGGCGTATGCGGGGTGGGGGCGGGTGCCGGCTATGGCGATGCGATCCCACACGTCGGTAACGGTGAACTGGTGAATGGGATACCAGTCGTCAACGTGGCGGCGCCCGTTGGATGCTGACGGGTTGTGCGCGTAGGCAACTCGTCGTGCACGCGCCCGGCTCTCTTCGGCCCGCAGGCCCATGATGTTGAGTACTCGCACGGGCCGGCCGCTGACCCGGCCGCTGTCGCGCAGCTCGGCCACGAGCTTGGTCATGACGGTGCGAATGGGTCCGCGTTTGTGGTCGCTGGTGCACCACCGGCGGGCCGCGTCGGGCCACATTCCGCGCGCGGCGACGCGCTCAAGGATTGTTTCGGTGTGGCCGTCGTCGGCGGTGCGGCTGGTCAGTTCGAATCGCAGACCGTAGTGGGCGGCATGCTCAGCGGCAAGGTCGGGCACGCCGTCCCATTCGGCGTCGCCGAGGTCGGCGTGGACGGTTACGACCCGATCGAGCACCGCGGCGGCCCGGGCCTGGGCGACGACGACGTCGAGGCTGGCTTGAGAGTCCTTGCCGGCGCTGATGTTGACCAGCAGGATGTCGTAGGCGGCGAGCTGGGGTGTGGGGCCGTCGCTGACCGTCGCGTGGGCGCTGGCGTCGGGATCTGCGGGGCGCAGTTCGGCGGCGCAGTTGAAGTCCAGGGGCAGGGTGGTCATCATGTTCACCGGCGGGTCGGCCCGGTGGTGGGCGGGTCGATGACCAGGGTGGCAAGTCGCGTCGAGGTCGGCGGGCTGGTCCAGATTCCGTAGACGCCCGGTGCTTCCTCGACGACGCGGTCTGCGGGCTGGGTTGCGTGAATGTATGCCTGGGCGGCCTGCAGCGCGTCGGCGAATTCGGTGTGATCGAACGATTCCCACATCGGCATCGCGTCAGGTTCGTGGGGGTCGGTAATGGTGGCCGAGTAGCACATTGCGGGAAGTCCTTTCGGGCTCGCTCAGGCCGGCTTTCAGGCCGCAATTTCGAGGGGCTGGGGCTGGTAGTTGGTTGCCGGTTGGCGGGTTCGGGCCATGACTCGTTGCACCGTTCGGGTGGTGGTGTAGAGCCGCCAGGCGATGATGTCGACGTCGATGCGGCCATGCATGCGGCGGATCGCTTCGTCGCGGTCGCGGCCGCGCAGGTGCATCCGCATGCCATCGACGGCGACCTGGGTGATGGCCAGCTCGTCGATCTGAGAGGCGCTGTCTGCGCTCATGCCGACACCGCTACCGCGGTTGCATCTGGCGTGATTACCGCCCGGTTGATCAGGCCTTTGATGCGGTCGGGGCGAAAGCCCGACCAGTGGTCGTCACCGGCCACCACCACGGGGGCCTGCAGGTAGCCGAGGGCGATCACGTAGTCACGCGCCTCGGAGTCCACGGTGATGTCGACCTTCTCGTAGGCGATGCCCTGCTTGTCCAGCGCCTTGTACGTGGCGTTGCACTGCACGCAAGCGGGCTTGGTGTAGACGGTGACGGTGCCGCTCATAATGTCCTCCGAATTAGGCATCAGCAAATCTATTTGATGCCTCTAATATAGCCCATTTATGCAGGCCATGCAGCATTTAATGGAATATTCTTAGACTCTTTTTAGGCAAGTCGTTAATATTGGTTCTGTTGCAATTGTCGACCGCCTCGTAACCGCTGAATTGGCATTGACGGATGGGCCTTTCTCCTTTTCCATGCTATTTCGGAAAAGGCGGTAATGGCAGCTGCAGCGATAATGTGAAGGCCAGGCGCTATGACAGGTTGTCGAATAGGGCGAGCTGTTGGCTGGGCCGTACTGCAAGAACCCGGCTACGCCAGGCCAGGGCGTAGTCCAGGCAGTTCGCGCAGGAACTATGGGTGTGTCCGGTCAGCGGCGGTTCGCGTCGCGCCTGGTATGACCACGCAAGGCTGTCGCACGTCAGTATTTTGCGACCGTAGATCTTCAGTCCGCCTGCTTTTACTCCGAACGCGTGGAGCGGCATCTCCGGGTCGCGACGCAAGATTGTAGAAATCACTGCGTCGATTTGATGGCTGGCCTGTCTGCGGCATACGGAGCCTACTCCGACGACGGGATATTGAGTTAAGTTAACACCGCGTGATTCGTACACATCGAGACAGCGGAGGTAATCGTCTGGCAACCATCCTTGAATAACGGGCATGTAGGGGTTGTCGTAGGGTTTGCCGTCCCAGAGTTCCTGGAGTTCGACGAAGTTGTCGACGATGCGGCGTTGGTGTTCGCGCACGGTCAGGCCGGTCTTGGCGAGCATGTCCGGCTCGCACATGAGATCAAGCGGTGCAGCCCAAGAGAGCTTGCCGATTTCGTCGTCGTATCGACGGACCGCGCGGTGGTACTGGCGGACGGTGGTGCGCCACTGGCCGTAGAGCGACAGCTCGGAGAACGCGCCGGAGTCCAGCGCCCATTCGGCGGCCGCGCGGGGGAGGGACTTGCGGCCGGCCAGGCGGCGGTGGGAGATGAACAGGGGCACGCCCGCTGTGGCGAGCCAGTGCGGTTGGTGCGAGCCCAGGTAGAACGTGTTGACCATTGGGAGCCTCCGTCTAGTTGTGATCGAGGCCGACGTGGACGGTGTGGGTGGCGTCGGCGCCGAGGTGGTGGTGCTGCGCCCGGGTGGGGGAGGCTGGGTCACCCCCACTCCCGGGGGAGCTGACTTCAGGCGGCGGCCTGACCGTGCAGTGCGGCCCGAAGCCGCGCGCCGATCCATTCACCGACTGCGGGGGAGACCGCGTTGCCGAATCCGTCGGTTTGGTTGCGGGCGCTTCCCCATACGGTGAAAGTGCCTTTGTGGTCGACGAAGTCGACGTCGAAGCCGCAGCCGCGGCCGATTTCGTGGGCGGCCATCATGCGGAAGTAGCAGTCCTCGAGTTGCAGGTCGGCGAGCATGGCCTGCCAGTGGGCGCTGAGGATGGCTGTGGTGTCGCGGGAGGTCAGCGTGCCCAGGGGGTCGGTCATTGGATGTGGTGCGGTCTCGACGCCTTGGCTGCCGTTCTGCTTGTACCAGCCCGAAAACAGCACACCTTGGGTGATGGCCGAGCCGACGACGGTGCCGAGGGGATCGCTGGCCGGGTGTGCGCGGTATTGGGCTTCGTCGATCGAGCCGTTGTTTTTGATCACGCCTGCGGCGGTGAGCAGTCCGGGGATCTGGTCGGAGGTGACGGTGGGCATCGCCTCGGCGTGGTTGGTGGGAACGGTGTTGCGGCGGAAGGGGACAACCCCGCTGGACACGATTCCGAGCGTCTCGGAGCCGCCCTGGGTGGGTAGCGGTTCGTCGCTGCCGCGCGGGCCGCCTTGGTAGTTGGTGACGGCCAACAGCAGGGCCTTTTCGTGGGTGCTGGTGACGGTGTCCATCGGAAGGCTGATGTGCTTGCCGTCGCCGTTGTGTCGGTGCGCGGCCAGGGTCTGTCCGGTGATGGCGACTGGCGGGGCGATCAGGCCGGTGGTGTTGGTGGCGGTTTGCGCCCACAGCGGTTGGCTCAGGTCGCGGCTGCGGCAGGTTGATCCGGGCCGCTCGTAGGTATTGCCGGCGGCCGCGATCAGGGCGCCCGTCGACAAGATCGCGGTTTCTTGCTGGCTGGTCTGGGTGGCCATCGGCTGCCACGGGTGACGCTCGCTGCCGTGGACGGCCTTGGCGGGCATCAAGATAGCGGGGAAGTCGGCGAAGCGTTGGCGGCACCGCTCGGCGCGGGCCATGGTTGCCGGGGCCAGCGGCTTGGCGCGGTCACCGATGCGCGTGCCCAGGTTGGTGAGGTCCATGGCCGCCAGCGACGGCGTCATGCGAGGGACGACGACGCCTCGGCAGGATGGGCAGCGGTAGTCGTACTGCTTGCCGTAGCGCACCGAACCGGTGGGAGGTACCCCGGTGCGCCACGTCCATACCGCGGCGACGACCTGGTCGCAGCGCGCGCACCACGTAGCCGGGCGGTGGTCGAGATCAGGGGTGGGGATCCGGCGGTCCCAAAAGGCGATATACAGCCGGTCGCGGCTTTGAGGTACTCCGAAGAACATGGAGTTGAGGTAGAGGACGCGGTGTTTGTAGCCGAGGTTGTCGAATTGCTTGAGCCACCACCGGTAGGTGGAGCCATCGCCGACCTTGCGCTTGCCGGGTATGGCTGGTCCCCAGGAGGTCAGTTCGGTGGTGCATTCGATGAGGATGACTCGGGGGTGGTGTTGGGCGGCGTAGTGCAGGACGCAGTTGGCGGTGGCGCGGTCGCGTTCGGATCGGGTGACGCTGGCCTCGAAGTCGGGGTCGTCGAGGTCGAATAGCGATAGACCCTGCTCGTAGGCCTTCTTGGTGTTGGCTTGCGAGTGGTTGACGCAGGAAATTCCGGCGGCTAGCAGGTCTGCGGCAGGCAGGTCGCGCGCGGAGTGGTAATCCGCCGATTCGGGGTCGACCAGGTCGGCGATCCAGTGTTCGGCATCAGGGTGGTTGGCCTCGTGAACTTCGATCTTGTAGCGGTTGTGGTTGGCGGCCATGATCGTGGTGAACCCGGCGCGTTCGATGCCTTGGGTGAGGCCGCCGAAACCGCTGAACAAATCGACGGCGATCAGGTCGTCGTGAGCGAACCTGCGTTGCCGTGTTGCGGGTCGGTGCTCGGCTGTGGCGCTGGACGTGGAATGCATTGCGGTAACCCCTTTTTCCGTACTTCGAACCATCCCCATGGTGTTACTTATAGTCTACACCCTGAAGTAGACTGTAGTCTACATTTCCGACATTTTTGGGCGAGCGTATTTCGCCGTCGGTCAGGCGATGCGAGCAGACCCGATTCCGTTGCGGGGCACCGTATTGGGCTACCGGGAAGCTGGTGGACAGTTGGGGGCAGGCGGGCAGCCGAACCGTAAGAGGTCGGTGACCCGGAGCTGGACATAGACCTGCTCGACGGGTCCCAGGCGGGCCAGGCCCAACGAGTCATGTATCCGGCCGGCCACGGTCGGCGGCAATTCTTGGAAGGTGCTGACACGGGCAAGCTTCCCGGTGGCCACCAGCTCGGCGAGGTAATGAAGGGCCTGGCGCGCCAGCTGGTCGATGGTCAGCCAAAATTCGATGGGATATCCGGTGACCTCGGGTAGGGCCTCGTGGCTGACGTCAGTGACCGCGACGTAGGTTGCGTGGTCGTTGACGTAGCGAACGCGGGCCAGTGCCGCGCCGTCACCGGGTGCGGCCGCGCCGAACGGTGAGACGGTGGCCACGTAGGTCGATGTCATAGCTAACTCCTGATCTGGTAGGCGGTTTCGTTGGCTGCGGAGGGCCCGTGCTCAGCCGGGCGCGAAGAGTTCGAGCTGCACGGCAGTGGGCTCGCCGATGCGCAGGGCGCGGCGCAGGACGTCGTCAAGCTGGTGGGCGATACGGCGCGCGCCGGCGCGGTGTGCGTCGGCTTCGTCGACGGTGGGGTGGTAGCGGGTGCACGGACCGCTGTGCGGGTTCGGGGCGGTGGTGGACCAGGGGCAGTGGCACCAGTCGTATGCGCGTGCGTTCTCGGCCTGGTCTATGTCTCTGAGGGCGATGAGTTCGGCGCGGATGTCAGCGGGCAAGCTGCGGGCATAGGCGTTGATCTGCGCCTTGGAGATCACGACGTGGGCCTCGCCGTGCCCGGGCGAGGTGATCTTGCCGTGGCGGGTGTTCCACCCGGTCATCCATGCCGGGCCGCCGTCGGGGTGGGTGTGCCCGCACGCTCCGGACATTGACTGCATCAGGTGATCGGTTCCGGCGGGTCCGATAAGGCAGTCACGAATTGGCCAGCCGCCCATGAAGTACAGCAGCCAACGCTGATCGGTCGTGAGGTCAGGCATCGACAGGGCCATCGGTGTCGGGGTCGCCGTCCCATAGCGTGCTGTCGTTGAGATTGAGTCGCAGACGACCCGATCCTGGGTTGGTGTCAACCTGGAGGACCGGGACACCGTCGACGTCTGACACGTAGGCGCTGACCAACACGTGGCCGCCGCCGGGAATCGTGACCACCATTGCGTCCTCGTCGTGGGTGATCTCCATGTACGTATCCCTTCCTCGTGGTTATGGCTGAATGTGAAAATGGGTGGCGCAACGGAGCTTCGGCCGCGACAGCCCGTTTAGCGCCAGGCTGCGGATTCGGTTACTGAGCGAACGTCGGAGGACTCCCGGGCTACCGCCGCCTCGGTAATGACACCGGCGTTGCCGACCTCGTGGCCGAACGCCTGAGCCAGATCGTGGTCATCGAGTGCGGCGTACTCGTCGCGGATCGCGGGGTCGATGCCGGTTTTGGTGTGCGACAGCAAGTCCAAGGCTTCGTCGCGTGTAAAAGCTGAGTGGCGCACCTCGGTAATTTCGCGGGCAACGTAGATCATGGGTCTAACCCCTTCGTGCGTGACTCGATCTGTGGATGTTGCCTATAGTCTACATACAAGGTAGACTATAGGCAACACCAATCGGAGGGCTGAGTAACCGAAATGCACACCGCAGCAACGCAGTACAGTCACGAGCGACTATCGGGTCTGGACACTCATGCGCCCGTGCCGTCAGTGGTGTTGTCGTTCGGCCTGGGACTGGACAGCACCTCGCTGCTGATCCGTTGGCTCACCGATGCGGCCTCGCGCGATTTCGCTCTTGGGGACCTGGTGCTCGTCACGGCCATGACAGGGCACGAGAGCGCGGCGACGGTCGATGCGATGAATCGGCTTGTCTTACCCCGATTGCGCCAGCACGCAATCCGTTACATCCAGACGGCCCGCTCGCAGCGCAGGACGAGCCGGGCAGGGGACGGCATCGTGATCCTCGATGACTCGAGCAGCCCGCAGCAGCTGTACGCCGGCGGCGAGTACACCCTTGGCGATGAAATGCTGTCGGCGGCGACGATTCCACAGCGCGGCGGCTCGAGGATTTGCAGTGTCCATTCCAAGGGGGATGCCCTCGATCCCGTCATTGCGCGCATCACCCAGGGCCGCCCGTATCGCCATGCCGTCGGGTTCGAAGCCAATGAAGCCTCCCGCGCTGCCAAGGACCGCTTACACGACACCGAATTGCGCAGTGGCTGGTATCCGCTCCAGGATTGGGGCTGGACCAGATCGGATTGCCATCGCTACCTGCTAGAGGTTCTTGGTGAAACCGTGCCGAAAAGTTGCTGCGGCTTTTGCCCGTTCGCGATGAGTACAGCCGCGGGCCGGGCCCAGGTGATCGAGCGCTACCGTCAAGAGCCGCAACTCGGCGCCGACGCGATGTTCCTTGAGCATGTCGCCCGCAGCATCAACCCGTCACAGACGTTAATCGAGGGCAGCAGTGTGGCCGACCTGGTGATCGAGGCCGGCCTGTCAGAAGTCAGCGACCTCTTCGAGGCAGAGCTGCACAACCGCGCCTGGTCGATCTACGAAGTGCGCCGGGTGGCTCGCCCGGGCAAGGACGGCAAGCGGGGCATCGTCGCTCGATCACTGCGCGTTGTCGCAACTGGCAGTCGGGCGGCGATGGCCGATCAATTGGCCTCACAGCCCGGTCGGCCGGTGCGCGGGCAGGACGGCATCGTGCGCCACGTCTTGCGGGAACGCGGCCGCGACGGGATCGATCACGTCTTCGTGGCCGCGCCAGCGGGAGCGCAGCCCAAGCAGCGCGGTGGCTTCGAGCAGTGGTGGCAAGAAGCCACCGCCGACGCCCTGTTCTAAAACCCCCGGGCGCGGGAGCCGGCGCGTAGACTATGTGCAACAACGGAATGGGGCGGCGGAGATGGTCGAGACAACGCAGATTGATGACGAGACCATTCAGGTTCGGCTCGGCATGCGGATCAAGGCCCGTCGCGAGAAGCTGGGTCTGTCGCAGAGCGACCTGGGCGAGCTCAGCGGTACTCACCGGACCTACGTCAACCAGCTCGAGAACGGTCGCAAAAACGTTACGGTCGGCACCCTGGCGCGGATAGCGAGCGCCCTTCGCACAACTCCCTCAGCGCTAACCCAAGGCATACTTGGCGCCGGCCACGAGGCTTCTGACTGACGACCGCCGCGCCGCCGGTTTCTCTAGGGGTGAACGGCGCGGGTGTCGTGATCGGTTCGCTCTCAATCCAATTCGCGGTTATCTGGCTCGGTCTCCTCGTACGGTTCGACGGTGGAGAGGTCGGTCGTGATCAGCCGCGGGTCAAGCAAGAGCGGGACTGTCAGGCGCGACTTTCCGTTACTGCTGGCGGCCGGCATGAGGACCGCGGCCAGCCAGCCGCCATCGCACCGCCGGATCCACGCGATCTGGCGCGCGAGCATGTGGGCTTCGACGCGCAGGCCGAAAGATCTCACCCAGAGCGGCAGTTCGTCGGCGCGGACGTGCTCGGTGCTGGGCAGGGCCTCGGCGGCGTAGACCGCGACCGGGCGGTTGGTGCGAAAGAGGGTTGGGTAGGCCGGGTCCGATACCCAGCGTTCGAACATGCTTTCGCATATTACGCCAGTGCCTTAGGTCGGCATCCTAACCCTGGGCCGAGGACCGCAGACTGAGAATGATGCACTACCCTTTGGGGGTTCAACCCGCAAAGGGTAGTGTGGTGATATGAGTGAGATGATCCGCACCGACAGCCGCAGCCGCGTCACCCTGGTGGGTCACCCGGACTCGACGTACTTGCTACGCGAAGAACCCGACGGCGTGCTGGTGCTGGAACCGGCCGTAGTCATGTCGGCGGCACAGGCGAGCTACCTCGCGCTCCCGACTGCCGACCGCACGCGCATCGAGGACTTCCTCGACGACCCGGCCACCGCCGTGAAACGCACCTATACGCGGCGCCGGTAGCCGTGCCCATCGAGTACGCACCTGAGGCCGCCGCGCAGCTCGACGCGCTGGAGCAATCTGCCGACGACCAGACTTGGGACGGTATCTGCGATGTGCTCGAACTGATCGACCAGCACCCGGACAGCGCGCAGGCCAGGCGGGAAGAAATTACCGGGTCGAACGGCAAGAGAATGTGGAAGGTGCCCGTGCGGTCCCCATCCGTCGACAGTCTCGCCGTCCTATGGAGTCGCGGCTCCGCTGGCGACTATGTGGTGTTCGTCGGCGTGTGGGCTTCGGTGACCGCCGGCCAGGCCGTACCCGAGTGAATATATACCGCGATGCTTCGTGTATATACTGGGCTTGTGGGAAAGCATCTGATCGACATTGACGAGCAGGCATTGGAGATGGCTCGCGCGGAACTGGGAACTTCTACGATCAAAGAGACGGTAAACGCGGCTCTGCGCCGGGCGACGTCGCACCGACCACAGCATGTGTCCGCCGCGCTGGACGCATTGGCCGCCGCACCGTCCGAAGATCGCGCTGAGGCATGGCGCTGACGTTTCTCATCGACACCAGTGTGATCAAACGACTCGGCCAGCCCAGTGTGCGGCAAGCGGTGGAACCGCTCGCGGCTTCGGGCGAGGTCGCGCGGGCCCGTATCACCGATCTCGAGGTCGGCTATTCGGCGAGGAATGCGGCCGAGTGGGACCGCCTTATAGCGGCATTGGACGCATTCGAGCCGGTCGAATCGACCGAATCGCATCATCGTCGCGCACTTCAGGTGCAACGGCTCCTCGCTGAGCGAAGCCAGCGGGGCCGCAAGATCCCTGACCTACTGATCGCCGCCGCCGGCGAAGAACACGGACTGACCGTCTTGCACTACGACTCCGACTTCGACCTGATTTCCGCAGTGACCGGCCAGCCGTGCCAATGGGTGGTGCCATCTGGGACCGCCGATTAGAGCGCCCTGGCCCAGCTGAGGTACCGAGAGGATTGAGTGGCTCGGGATGTCGCGTTGCCCCACCGACTCCGCAAGCACGCGTGCCCCAGATTCGATGAGAATCTTGCCCCAGGTTCAGTGAGAACGGAACGCTGAAATTCGCGCTCACGGTTCACGTCATTACGTCACCGTGACGAATGGGATGCGTGTCGCCCCCACGCCAAATGTCAGCCGCAACAACGATTTCCGGGCATTTCGTGCATAACGGTGATTATCCATCTTTTATCTGCGAGGCTGACCGTGTGCCGCACGCGACCGATCCCGGCTACTCCGTCACCGAAGGCGTTGTTGAAGCTGCTGCCGTCGCGCCGGCCGTCGATGAGATCCCCGAGTGGTTCCAGCAGTTCTTGGATCACCGGCAGGCAAGTAAGCCCTCGGCGCACACGATGAAGGCCTATCGCCGCGACTTCGTCGCCATTGCCAATCTGCTTACCGGCGGTGAGCCAGCCCGCCTCAGTCCAGCTGACATAACTCGCGATTCGATGCGTACAGCGTTCGCGGCTTTTGCAGCCGACCACGAGGCGGCATCCATCCGACGCTGCTGGTCCACGTGGAATGTATTGTGCACCTTCCTCTATACGAACGAATTGTTGACGGCCAACCCCATGCAGCTCGTCGGACGACCCAAGTTGAAGAAGCCGCTGCCGAAGGCGCTCCCCCGAACCGCTGTGGAAGCATTGCTCTCTGCTGTCACCCAGGAGTCCGATGCTCGCCGAACAGATTGGAAAGAAAGGGATCTCGCAGTCATTCTCACTGCACTCCTCGCGGGACTGCGGGCCGAAGAACTCCGCCTGGTCGACGTCGGTGACATACGGACGCTCGACGATGGCTCCGCGGTGATCAATGTGAAAGGCAAAGGCGGCAAGGAACGCAACGTCCCCATCGAATCAGCCCTGCTGGAGGTGATCGGTACGTATATGGCTAGTCGTGCCGGACGGTTTCCTCAGGGCAAGAAGCGCACATCGTCGCCGAAGGGTGCGCCATTGTCGGGCTGGCCACATTCCGCCCCGCTATTCATCGGTCGGGACGGTGAACGGATGACGCGTGGCACTCTACAGTCACGTATTAAGCGCGCGTTCAAACGCGCAGGGCCGGACGCGCGCCCCGTACCCGGCGCCTTGGTGCACGGACTTCGCCATACCTAT